>NZ_JBSWWW010000002.1:0-742013 GCF_056160285.1 Alteromonas sp. AWJ4_197
CAAACTCTTCAATTAAATATATCGAAAAACTTTTATGAATCGTCGGTTGACACTCTTAACGAGTGCCCACACAGATTGTCTTGTTATAAATTTTTAAAGAACAATTGCTTAAGCCTTGCTGTTAGCCGTCTCAAGCGGGATGCGTATGTTACTCTGCATCATTTTTTTGTCAATCATTTTTTTGAAGTTTTTTCTTCTCAAAACGCTTTCCAAAAACTCGTTTCCGGTGCTTTGTGTCAGCTCCCTGAACCGAGGACGCGCATTCTACTCACATGAACCTTCCCGTCAACCCTTAATTACCGTAAAAAGTAAAAAAGCGACCTGAGCGGTCGCTTTTTAAACACATTGATAATTAAATAAACAAAACGTCTTAATTTCGTCTGTTCTGATATCTCTTTTCTAGATTATTTCAGGTAACCGGTGCTATGACTTATGCTCTGGTTCATCATTATCAATAGTTTTTTCATCTGCCTTATCATCATCAACAGAAAAATCGGCGTCCTTCTCTTCATGGTCCCCCACTACATCCTGAAGCGTTACCTTATCAACCGTACGGAATGTATTAATGGGTCCGGCAAGTGCATAAAGGGCAAAGACAAGGAAAAGCACTAATGCAGGCTCTGTCGCCACAATTACAAACACAAGCATAATAATAAGAAGCGCAACAAAAGGAACTTTGCCGTTCCAGTTTACTTCTTTAAAGGAGTTATATTTGAAGTTACTCACCATGAGTAAGCCGGCCGCACCGGTTATCAGTGCTACAACAAAACCGTAATCGTTGCCATTCACATCATATTCAACGCCTACCCAGACCAACCCGGATACAACGGCTGCAGCAGCCGGGCTTGCCAACCCCTGAAAGAATCGTTTGTCAGCAATACCCACCTGCGTATTGAACCGCGCCAGACGTAACGCTGCACCAGCTACATATATAAAGGCGGCGAGCCATCCCAGCTTACCTAATTCACTTAAACCCCAGTTGTAAGCAACCAGCGCCGGAGCAACCCCAAAGGACACCATGTCGGCCATAGAGTCGTATTCAGCACCAAACGCACTTTGGGTGTTGGTGATCCTGGCAGCCCTTCCATCGAGCCCATCAAATATCATTGCAACGAAAACGGCAACCGCAGCAGCTTCGAAACTGCCGTTCATAGACGCGACTACGGCATAAAAACCCGAGAACAACCCTGCGGTGGTAAGTAAATTAGGCAACAGGTAGATGCCTTTCCTTTTTGTGTCCGTCATAAAACCTCAAGTTAATTAATACTGACCAATCCATTATTTCATACATACCCGCACTACGCACGGTTCAAATATACCAGAGAATGCCTATTACTTAGTATGGGCTGACATACCTCAATTTAATTCACGAGATCTTTCATTAACACATTGAATTATAATAAATAAATCAACTTTAACTACTTTTGTATCATGTCAGTATTTTTTACGTAGGAATTTTTAAACCTAAATCCAACCTAAATTTTCCCTATAAAAATCAACACAATAACAAGTGGCACGGTAAGTGCTTAGATCGGATTGAGGTATGAAATCGAGGTATAAAAGGGGTTTTTAATATGAAGATAAGTAAGATCGCGTCAGTGACGACACTCGTCCTTGCAAGCGCTATTACTGCACCTGCTATGGCAACTAACTATTCTGGTGGTTGGCACAGTGGTTGTGGCAATGGTGGCAACACAGGTGATGGCTGTAATGCAGCTGACTATTTCGCAGATGACTTAATGTACAGCCTGGCCAGCGATGGTATCAGCAATGCAGTAGTTGATGGTGTAACTATCAACGCTTCTGCTTATTCTGATACCAAAGGTATGGAGAAGGTAGGTACGAAATATGGTTACTATGACATTGTCTCCGACGTAAACGTCGAAGAAGCCAGCCTTAAACAATACGGTAATGGATACGGGATCGTTAACGAAGATGAAAAGGCGAAATATTCGCCGGACCATTCAATTGACAACGAGAAAGAAGAAGGTTGGTCAAATTACCAATACGTAATTGATACTGACTTTGACTATGTGCTTATTTCTTTCGACGAGGACGTAAACGTAACTGGCGCAACATTTAGCTGGCTATGGAAAGAAACTGAGACACAGGTTTCTGTTGCAGCATTGAGCGACACATCTATGCTTACTTCAGGCGTGAATACATGGGGCGAGATTGCAGGTGATGCGCTGGCAGTAGGTTCGTTTGATGTTCTTAACTGTGACGATACTGATTTAGCAGAAATCAGCGGTCTGGATAATGTTTATTCTCAATACTGGATTATCGGAGCGTATAACACAGTCTTCGGCGATATCGGGCATAGTATGTACGATGACGGTTTCAAGTTAGCCAGCGTAGGCTTTAATAAAAAGCCTGGTGAAGAGCCACCAACAACGCAGGTAACTGAACCCGGTACATTCGCGATGTTGTTCATGGGCGGTGCCCTGGCAATGTGGCGCAGAAAACGTAATGCTTAATCAATTTGATTAAGCCTTAACAGGCATTACCCGTAAAAGGTGGCTTAATGCCACCTTTTTTGTTCGGCAAATTCAGGTGAATTATGAAAAATCAACGGATGTTAGCTTCACGCGTGCGCAGCGCGCTTTTCGGTCTGGCCGGACTGAGCCTTATTGGATCAGCCCATGCTACAACCTTTGAAGATTATGAACAGGCACTGGAAGCCTACAATGCAAAACGATATGAAGAATCGTTTGTTCACCTGAAAAATAGTCTGCAAAAAGATCCTGATAACCTGACTGCCAAGATATTAATGGGTCGCCTGCTTCTGCAAAACGGTTATGTGCGTGCTGCTGAACTGGAGTTTCAGGAAGCCATCGACATGGGCGCTGACCTGAATCTGGTTGCAGAACCGCTGGGAACAGCCTGGTTGTTTATGAACCGCTTCCGCGACATTCTTGATTTTCAGGAGTACAAGCGTCTGGGCTCTAAACAAAAATCAAGCTGGCTACAGATCCGGGCAACAGCCTGTACCAAACTTGACGATGATGTCTGTGCTGAACAAGCTTATCAGGACATGCTTGCCATGCCATATAATAAGGACAATGCGCTGAACGGACTTGCTGCAATTGCAATGCGGGCCGGTGATACAGATACCGCTGAAGACTTTCTCGCACAATCCCGCGAAATTGATGATAACAGTGCCATTCTGTGGCGCCTGACAGGTCAGCTCAGCTACCGTCAGGGCGACGTTGATACCGCTATCAAAGACTTTAAACGTGCACTTGAAATAAATTCAGACGATCCTATTGCTCTGCGTAATCTGGTTAATATCTACATTGCCAGAGATGACTTTGAAAGTGCCCGTGCATATGTGGATGAAATAATGTCCCGTACTCCGGACGATCCACTGGCTATTCTGCTTAACAACTGGTTGATGACACAGGAACAGACGGTCACATCAAACAGTACTGAAATTCAGAAACTGAGTAATACACTTTCCGAATTGTCGCCGGACGTAGTTGAATCTCAACCGCTGCTTATTTATATCAGCGGCCTCACTGCCTATTTTAATGGCAACATCGAAAAAGCGGTTGGCGATTTCGAACGTTACCTGGGTAAGGTGCCTGATGACTTACAGGCAATAAAATTACTGGCCAAAGCATATATTTCTACCCAGCGCCCTAAACTGGCGTTAACACTGCTGGAGAAAAAGCAGTCATTGTTGATGCAGGATTTAAACGCAGCCCTTTTGCTGGGTGATTTGCTGATAGATCAGAACAAAAGCTTCCGGGCAGACAGTCTTGTTCGCGCATTGGAAGAAGAATTTCCAAATACCCTGCAATTGCAACTATTTAAAATTAAGTTGATGACAGTGCGGGGAATGGAAGAACAGGCGCTGGCGCTGCTAAATAAAAATTATCCTGCTCAGCAACTTAATCCGACCTTCCTGTTTACCTACGCATCTATGAAAATGCGATTCGGCATGTATGATGATGCTCATAAAGCGGTAGATGCGCTCATCGACATTTTTCCTGACAAAGCCGATGTTTATAATCTAAAAGCTACTTTATTTATACAACAGGAAGAATTTGCCAAAGCCCGTAACTTGCTGGATAAAGCCCTGAGTATCAATGAGAGCAGTTTTTCAGCCAGATTCAACCTTGCAGCTCTGGATGCTAAGACGGGTAACCTGCCTGCATCGCTGGAACTCCTCGATGCGTTACTGGCTCAAGTTCCCCGTCATGTTCCTTCGCAACTGTTGAAAGCACAAAACCTGCTAAGACTTAAAGATATTGATAATGCGGTACTGATATACAAAGATGTGCTAACCTTGCATCCTAACAATCAGGAAGCGCGGGTAAAACTGGTTCAGGTTGCCGCAGCTAAAGGCGATATGAGTGGTGCACTTTATCAGTTAGACAAACTCCTTAAAGAGGATTTTGACAATCCTGCATACTTGCTGCAGAAAGCCGACATTCTGATCGGTATGGACAGAGCTGACGAAGCCGAACAGGCCATTGTGCTTGCCAGGGACGTTATCCAGACTAATTCAAAATATCTGGAGCGTTACGGCAATATTCTGATCAAGCTTGGGCGTCCTGATGAAGCCTTGGCTGCATTCACAACTGCCAGAGAAATCTCTCCTTACGATAATGATCTTGCCCTGCATACGGCTAAACTGCAGATCGCAATGGGTAAAGTATCTGACGCGGCGAACACTATTGCTTCACGTATCGAGAAAAACCAGAACAACGCAGACTTCTGGTATGTGGCCGGCCTGCTGGCAGAAAGTCGCAACAGTTTTGATAAAGCTGCTCAGGCATATGGCCGCTCACTGACTATCGCACCTATTTATGCTCAACCTCTTCTGGCGGCTTATAAAATGGCTGAACGGGGCAACAACCCTGACGGTTTTGTATCGATTGCCAGAAAATTAATGAAAGAACAGCCTGAATACCTGTTACCGGCTAATTTACTTGCACAGTATTTCTATAATGCCGGGGAATTTGAGAAGTCGATACCTGTATATATCGAGCTGGCTAAATTACCCAATGTATTGAACAAACCGAAAGTATTGAACCGTCTGGCAGAAATGTCAGCTCAGACAAATACCATTCAGGCCAGTCAGTGGATTAAAGAGGCATTTCAGTTGAATGCCAGCGATCCGGAAATACTGGATACTTATGGCTGGGTACTGGCGAACGAAGGAAAATATGCTGAAAGCCTGGAAATGTTGAGACGGGCGTTCAGTCGTCAGGCGACTAACCCGAAACTCCGCTTCCACCTCGGGTACACGCTGGTGAAGATGGGACGCGAAGCTGAAGCGCAGGAACACCTTGAACTGGCTGCCAACTCTGAAGTGGAATACAACGGCAAGACGCTGGCAGTCAGACTACTTAACGGTATATGACACACCGCACCTGACTCTGAAATAATCAGGCCGCACTGAACCCCGTTTTCCGTGCGGCTTTTTTGTTCTTTTATCCTGCACAGCACACCCGCGCTCTGTATTCATCCTGTCCCCTTTGTATAAAGACGCATACTTCATAAAGGGCCCGCCCAAACTACAATACAAGCCTGTATTCCGTTCAGCATACGGGTGCCTCCAGGCGTCACGTAAGAGATTTCTGTCGCAACCCTCCGGGTGTAAGAGCAGGAAGATAAACGGTTAATTGTACTCAAAGTGAAGACAGTGATTCATTGTCCCCACGTAAGGTTTTATTTATGAAGTTTAATAAAATTATGAGTGTCACCACACTGGTTGCGTCAGGGATATTCATCGTACCTGCACAGGCTACCAGTTGGAGCAGTAAGTGTGGCGATAGTCACACCGGCTGCTCAGCCAGTGACTACTTTGCTGAAGATTTGCGTTACATGATTGCCAACGATGGTATCAGCAGCGCCGTTGTCGATGGCGTGACAATCAGTACAACAGCGTATTCGGATACGGGAGGCCGGGGCTTTTCTTCCCGTAATTACGATTACACCTACAACCAGTCCAACGGCAAGCACTACCTGAGCGACGACATTGTAGAAACAGCCAGCCTGATTAATTATGGCGAGGGTTACGGTATCATCAATAAAGATGTGACTAACACGCCGTTTACCAGTGACACCCGCAGTGGCGAATATGGTGTCCCCCAGCATGCCGCAGACAATATTAATCTGGACTGGTATGCCAGCGGTTATCACATAATTGAAACCGATTACGATTTTTACCTTATCTCCTTTGATGAAGAGGTTAATGTAACCGGAGCAACGTTCAGCTGGCTCTGGAACAGCGGTGATACACAGGTATCTGTAGCAGCTCTGAACGACACCTCTATGCTGACATCCGGTGCAAACACCTGGGCAGATATAGCCGGAGAGGCGCTGGCAGTGGGTTCGTATGACGTACTTAATTGCGAAGACACCAATCTGGCGATGGTGGATATGGATACAACCTATTCCCAATACTGGCTGATTGGAGCGTATAATCTGGTGTTCGGAGATATTGGCGGAACCTTGTATGACGATGCCTTTAAACTGGCTTCTATCGGTTTTTCCAAAAAAGAAATGCCACAAACCGATGTACCTGAACCCGGTACTCTGGCGCTGTTCCTGATGGGTGGCTCACTGGCATTCTGGAGACGCAAACAACAAAAGTCTTCAGTGACTCAATGAACTCAGATCATTAATGAATAAAAAAGACCCCTCTGCCAGGCAGAGGGGTCTTTCATTTTTCCGGACATCTTATTTCCAAACCAGAGACGGAATGGCTTACATCACGATAAGGTGATCGTCCTTCACATCAATACGAATTGTTGATTCAGGTAACAACACACCGGATAACAGCTGCTGTGCCAGCGGGTTTTCGATTTGTGTCTGAATAGCCCGCTTCAGTGGACGGGCACCGAACACCGGATCAAAACCTGCGTCCGCCAGCTTATCCATGGCCGCACCGGACAACTCCAGTTTGTAACCTTTTTCAGATAAACGCTGACGTAATGATGCCAGCTGTATTTTAGCAATGGATTTAATTTGCTCTTTACCCAGCGGATGGAATACCACCAGATCATCCACACGGTTAATAAACTCGGGCCTGAAGTGCTGTCCGACCACGCCCATCACACGTTGCTTCATTTCATCGTACTGACTGTCGTCGTGGGTGTCCTGAATCACGTCAGAACCCAGGTTTGATGTCATGATCACAACGGTATTTTTGAAATCTACCGTACGCCCCTGCCCGTCTGTCAGACGACCATCGTCTAACACCTGCAACAAAATATTAAACACATCAGGATGGGCCTTTTCGACTTCATCCAGCAGGATCACGGAATACGGTTTACGCCGCACAGCTTCAGTGAGATAACCCCCTTCTTCGTAGCCAACATAGCCCGGAGGCGCCCCCACTAAACGGGATACCGAATGCTTCTCCATGAACTCAGACATGTCGATACGTACCAGTGCATCTTCCGTGTCAAACAGGAAACCGGCCAGTGCCTTCGACAGTTCGGTTTTCCCTACCCCGGTAGGCCCCAAAAACAGGAACGAACCAATGGGTCGGTTTGGATCTGCCAGGCCAGCCCGTGAGCGTCTGATAGCGTTGGACACAGCATTTACCGCTTCCGCCTGCCCCACTACCCGCTTATGAAGTACATCTTCCATTCTGAGTAGTTTTTCCCGTTCACCCTCAAGCATTTTGGATACGGGAATACCTGTCCAGCGGGACAGCACATCTGCAATTTCAGCGTCGGTAACCTTGTTTTTCAATAAGAAGGTTTCTTTTGTTTCGTTCTCCGCCGCTTTTTCCAGCTTCATTTCCAGCTCAGGAATACGACCGTACTGCAGCTCTGACATACGATTCAGATCTGACGCCCGGCGGGCGATTTCCAAATCGAGTTTCGCCTGCTCCAGTTCAGACTTGATGGTTTGCGTGCCCTGCATCGCATCCTTTTCTTCGCGCCATATTTTATCCAGACCGGACAATTTGTTTTCAGCCTGTTCACGCTCCAGCTCGATCATTTCCAGGCGCTTGTGGCTGGCATCGTCTGTTTCTTTTGCCAGTGCCTGCTCTTCCAGTTTTAACTGGATGATGCGGCGCTCAAGCCTATCCATATCTTCAGGCTTGGAATCAATTTGCAGACGAATGCTGGAAGCCGCTTCATCAATAAGATCGATAGCTTTATCAGGCAACTGACGGTCACTGATATAACGGTGTGACAATGTAGCCGCCGCGACAATGGCCGGGTCGGTGATATCTACCGAGTGGTGAAGCTCATAACGTTCTTTCAAACCACGTAAAATGGCGATGGTATCTTCCACACTCGGCTCATCCACCAGCACTTTCTGGAAGCGACGTTCAAGAGCAGCGTCTTTCTCGATATACTGACGGTATTCGTCCAGCGTGGTTGCGCCCACACAATGCAGTTCACCGCGAGCGAGCGCTGGCTTAAGCATATTACCGGCATCCATCGCGCCGTCGCCTTTCCCGGCGCCGACCATGGTATGAAGCTCATCAATGAACAGAATGACACGGCCTTCTTCTTTGGCCAGTTCATTGAGTACCGCTTTCAGCCGTTCTTCAAATTCACCACGGTACTTCGCACCGGCCACTAACGCGCCCATGTCGAGGGACAGTACCCGCTTATCCTTCAGCCCTTCCGGTACTTCACCATTAATAATACGCTGGGCAAGTCCTTCAACAATGGCGGTTTTACCTACACCGGGTTCACCAATTAACACCGGGTTATTCTTAGTCCGGCGTTGCAATACCTGCACGGTGCGGCGGATTTCATCATCACGGCCTATCACCGGGTCCAGCTTGCCCTGTTCTGCCCGTTCGGTGAGATCAGTGGTGTATTTTTCCAGCGCCTGACGCACATCTTCAGCGTTAGGATCTGTGACTTTCTGACCGCCACGCATTTTATCAATGGCCGTTTCGATTTGATCCTTTGTCACATTCAGGCTTTTCAGCAAATCACCTAATTTGCCTTTGTCCTGAAGCGCTGCCAGCACAAAAATTTCAGATGTGATGTATTCATCTTTGCGCTGCTGGGCAATCTTGTCGCACAGGTTCAGCAAAATTCCGCTGTCCTTGCTTAACTGTACATCGCCACCGATGCCGTCAACCCGTGGAAGCCGCTCGATCGCTTCAGCCAGAGAAGAGCGTAATGCATTCACATTTACGTGGGCTTGATCGAGTAACGGACGTACAGAGCCGCCCTGTTGATTCAGCATGGCTGTCATCAGGTGCACGGGCTCAATAAACTGATGATCCCGACCCAGTGCCAGAGACTGTGCGTCGGAAATCGCTAATTGAAATTTACTGGTAAATCTATCTAATCGCATGAAAAATCCCCTGCAATAACGTTGCTAATTTTATGGGTATTAATCTGCTGTGATTCAAGTTATCTGATTAAAAAATAACTCAAGACCAGGTTAATTTGTTGATTAACATCAATGTTGGGATCTGCCCGGCTCACAAAACAAATGATACCGGGTGACTGATTGAAAAGGCTTAACGCAAACCTATGACAGACACGATGCGGCCGGTTTGCCCCCTGCCTTCATGCGTTGCCCGACGGTGTGAATAAAATTGGCGGGGATCGGAATAGGTACAGAGACCCGATTGCGTCACGTTTTTTATGCCGGCATCGTTCAATTGTTTAAGTGCAATCAGTGGCAAATCAAGCAAACATTTATCGCTGCCGTCTATTTTCCCAATCGCTTCAGGGTAACGGGCAAAACGCCCGGCCAGAGAACGGGGAACTTCATAGCAAGGTTGACTGATAGCCGGTCCGATCCAGGCCATTAGATTATCCGCAGATGATTTCATCGCGCTGACGGTGTGTCCGATAATCTCCTTTTCCAGTCCCTGCCAGCCTGCGTGAATTGCAGCCACTTCCGTACCGGCAAGATTACACAGAAGAACCGGCACGCAGTCTGCTGTCATAATGGCACAGGTGCGTGCCGGGGTCCTGCTGATACAAGCATCGGCCTGTAAAGGCGACGCCGGTAAAGGGCCGGTCACGTCTGCACCGAAAGTAACGCAGTGTTCTCCATGCACCTGATCCAACCAGACAATGGAGGCATGGCCGGGCAATAACGCACGGTTACCGGCCACTAATTGCAGATCGTCACCCACGTGGGCACCGGTGTTTAAACTGGCGTAGTTCCCGCTGCTGAGTCCGCCGTTGCGGCAACTGGTATAAGCAAACACATTGTCCGGAACAGGCCATGCCGGTTGGATCAGGGGTATCACTTATACGTCATCCATACCTTTGATTTTGGTGTCTTCACGCACAGTGGCAATCAGCTGAACCATGTCATCAGGAAGCGGCGCCTGCCAGGTCATCCATTCATCGGTTTCAGGGTGGAACAGAGACAATTGCGCAGCATGCAAGGCCTGGCGGGGGAAAGCACGTAATGCCTCAACACACTCCTCCGTAGCGCCTTTTGGCAAACGGGTTCTGCCGCCATAGGCAGTATCACCCACCAGCGGGTGCTTGAGGTGTGCCATGTGCACGCGGATCTGGTGTGTACGGCCAGTTTCCAGTTTCAGGCGCAGGTGCGTATGTGCGCGGAACTTTTCGATAACCCGATAGTGAGTAACTGCCGGCTTACCGGTTTCGCGAACGGCCATGAGTGTACGCTTAGTTGCATGACGGCCGATAGGCGCATCGACGATACCACCGGCAACCATAGTGCCGTATGCCAGTGCTTCATACTCCCTGCTCATCACCCGGTCCTGAAGTTGATTAACCAAATGCGTTTGCGCCGGTACGGTCTTCGCCACCACCATTAATCCGGTGGTATCTTTATCCAAACGATGCACAATGCCCGCACGGGGAACAACATCGATACCAGGCACATGCGCCAACAAGGCATTCAGCAAAGTGCCGTCCTGATTACCTGCCCCGGGGTGAACCACCAGATCAGCAGGCTTATTAAGAATTAAGATCGAATCATCTTCGTAGACAATGTTCAGGTCGATTTTCTGTGGCAGGCTGGCGGTCTGCACTTCCATTTCAGCCGTGACCTGTACATATTCATCACCCAGCATTTTTTGCCGGGGAGTGGTCAAAACATCGCCATCCACAGTGACATTCCCTTCCAGAATCCAATTTTTTAACTTTGAACGGGAATATTCAGGGAACAAATCAGCCAAAACCTGATCTAACCTCTGACCAAAATGGTGTGGCCCGGTGTTTGCCTCAAGCTTGACGGTGTTTACAGGCTGGGTCATATAACTCTTTCGCTGTTACAAAAAAGCGCATTATACCAATCTTTACGTTAGTTAAACGGAAAGTTTCCGGTTTTTATGTGGAGTTTGCGTGTTTGAGTGCGCTAGAATGCCGCTATAATGAAAATGCAGTTAAACGTATCAGTCGGTTAAGCAGGAATAGACAACAGATATGAAATCAATTCGATTAGTGATGCCCCTTGTTGTTGGTGTCATGATTAGCGTAACGGGCTGCAGCTCGTCTGACGATTCAGAACAACGCGCGGCGCTGGCGAACATGGGTTCCCAGCAAATGTATGATAATGCCAAACGTAATATGCAGAACGGAAATTTCGGTGCTGCGTCTACCGCACTCAGTGAACTGGATTCACGCTACCCGTTTGGTCCGTTGTCTAATCAGGTTCAACTTGACCTGATCTACAGCTACTACAAGTCAGGTAAAATTGATGAAACGCTGGCGACCATTGACCGCTTCATCCGTTTGAACCCGAACCACTCTGACGTGGATTATGCGTTCTACATGCGCGGACTGACCAACATGGAAGCCGACGCAAACATGTTTCAGCAATTGATGCAGATTGACCGCTCAGACCGTGATCCCAGTAAATCGCGGGAAGCTTTCACAGATTTCAGACGTCTGATCCAGCAATACCCTGACAGTAAATATGCTGCTGATGCTAAAAAGCGCATGGTGTTTATCAAAGAAAGGCTGGCGAAGTATGAAATTGCCATCGCCCGATTCTATATGCGCCGGGAAGCTTTTGTCGCGGCGGCAAATCGCGGACGCTACGTACTGGAAAACTACTCCAATACAGATCAGGTGCAGGAAGCGCTGGAAATCATGGTATCAAGCTATGACCAGTTAGGTCTGACTGAGCTGAAAGAAAATGCTATGAAAACACTGCGTCTGAATTTTCCGGACAGTGATTTCATCAGTTAATCAGATGATAAACGAAAAAGCGCTACGGCGCTTTTTTTGTGTCTTAAGCATGCTCACAGAGCCGCGAGGAAGGCTTATCTAAAGAAAAGATGACTAAACGGATTCAACAGTCTGGCGATACCTGATGTGAAATGCAGCGGTTCATCCAGTAAGGTAAATACCAGACAGCCACTGATGTGATCCGAATAAGGCGCATGGGTATCCTTGCCATCCATCACCACAAAGTCTCCGGTACGGTAATGGTGCTTGCCGTCATGAAATTCACCGTCAAGTACCAGCGTATACTCGACACCGCGGTGTGTATGCTCTGGTACACTGCCTCCCCGCCCCATGTAAATAAAGTTGGCGACACCGGTATATCCGAGATCGACCGGAGCCTGCCACAATTTACCAACAAGCCCTGACCATGAACCCGTTTTGTGGATAACACGCTGTAACGTCGGCGGGAGTTCGAAAGTCTGACCATCCAGTTCAATGGTTTTCTCTCCACGTCCGCGTTTCGCAGTGATAGAGCTTACAGAGGCGGCCTTTGTTGCCGGCTTTGCCTTAGCAGGGAGTTGGGTAATGTCAGCAAGCATGGCGCTGTAACTTTCCAGTTGCTCGTCTTGAGACAGTGATGAAAAATCAAATACCTCTGCAGCGAACCGTGAAGTTTCTTCTGACACTATTTTTCTACATCTGAGACACAGATCGCAATGCGCCGAGACAATGAATGACTCGGCGGGGGATAAACTACCTTGAACAAATTGTGAAAGCTGGTTTTGTTCCGGATGGTGATTAATCATGATCCTGTAGCATGCCTTTCAGGCGTTGCAGTGCAAGTCGGGTACGGGATTTAACAGTACCCAACGGAATATGCAGTTCATCTGCAACTTCCTGTTGAGATTTACCATCAATATAGATGGCTTCAATAACAGATTTTTGTTTCTTCGGTAACTCTTCAAACATATACCCGATTTGTTCAAGGGTAATCTGTTCGTCCAGCGACTGTTCATTCACGTCTGGTGTCTGCTCACAAAGAACCGGCCACAAGTCGTCAGAACACACATCTTCTTTTCTGTTCTGTAATTTCCGTAACATGTCAAAACGGATGTTACGGGCAATCGTAAAAATCCAGGTTGAAGGACTTCCCTTCTCTGCATTAAACAGATGTGCCTTTTGCCATACGTTGGACATGGTATCCTGGACCATTTCCATGGCTAAAGCTTCATTACCCATCTGCTTTAACGCATAAGAACGTAAACGCGGAGCAAAATATCCAAACACCCTTGCAAACGATGCTTTGCAGCGCTGTTCGGCAACTTTAACAATATAGTCTGACATTTCTGCCGCACAATCTTTCGGCTTAATTACACTGTTACTTTGTTCCACTGGGATTCCAACTAACATAAGTATTTGTCCATATCCTATCAAGTTAATAGTTGCTACAGACGGGTGTTTCAAGCAGATTACAGAATTGTAATGGTTTCATGCCCCAACCATGTAAAGTTTACACGGTGATTTACTGCACAAGTGCCTTTAAGTAATCCAGTAACTTATGGCAATCGCGTTGAGCAAGAAAATACTGTTTCTGTTTAGCGTCTACGGGCAATAATTCGAGCCAGCGGTACATTACCCAAATGGGATTCCGGAACTCCGGAACATCATATAACTGGCCTACCTCAGCGTAGCGCTCAAAAATCTCCTGCAAACGTTCGTCTATAGGTGAAATTTGTTGAGAAGTAATATCACAGTGCCAGTCTGGTAGTGGCTGACAGTGTCCTGTACGCAGCCCGTCGGGCTCAGTCTTCACATTACTTATCTCTACACAGTTAACACCAGCAACCTTTATGCCAAGCAACCCGTCATCGAGCATATCGAAGTCGATAACAGTCGCTGCAGTGCCCACAGGATAGAAGTGTGTGTTGGCTTCCTTTTCACCCTGTGTGTTGAGCATACAAACCACCAGTTGACCTTTACCGGCACATACCTCTTTAACCATGCGCACGTAGCGTGGTTCAAAGATTCTGAGTGCCATCCGGCCACCGGGAAGAAGGTGTGCTGACAAGGGAAATAAAGGGAGATTTTGAGCCGTCATAAACACAGTATTTTCATTATTCACTGAGCTTAACTACGGCGAAAAATAAATTTGGATCGGAGTATTTACACGCTTTAATAATTCGTCTGCCGGCCTGATTCTGATCCGCGTGTAAGTAAAATTGGTATACATTCAGGACGATTTTACATACTTCATTACTCAGTCAGTAAATATTGCATCATGAGCATCATTGAACGGTTTTGTGAATTTTATTCCGAATTACATAAGGTCAACCCTGACCACCTTGATAGCATTTATACAACTGATATCGAGTTTATAGACCCTATCACCACTCATCACGGGCTGGATAATGTGATTGGGTATTTCAGAAAGTTGCTGAATGAAACCCAATCATGCCGGTTCGATATTCACGAAACCCTGCTGTCTCAGAAAGATAACACCAACGCATATACCGTTATCTGGACAATGCATTTAGTACTGGCGCAACCGGCAAAAACTATCACGCTGGACGGTGTCAGTATTGTAAGGGTTCGTGATGACAAAATTTTCTACCACCGGGATTACTACGACATGGGAGAAATGGTTTATGAGCACATTCCGCTTCTCCGCTGGATTATCAAAAAAATAAAGGCAAGGTTGGCTTCATGAAAACAATGTTGGTTACCGGGGCAACGTCGGGCATAGGAAGGGCTTTCACACTTCATGCCGCCCGTCAGGGATATCATGTTATTGCTTGTGGCAGAAATGAGGAAGCGCTGTCGGAGCTGGCATCTGAATCCAATATCACCACCGCAAAATTTGATTTAACAGACCTTGATGCTACCCGCACCGCCATCGCGCCGCTGCAATTTGATATCGCAGTACTGAATGCCGGCAATTGCGAATATGTAGACGTAGATAAATTTGAACCTGACATGTTCAGACGGGTGTTTGAGATCAACTTTTTCGGGATTATTCACAGCGTCGACGCATTATTGCCTAAACTTAAAAAAGGCGATCAGCTGGTAATCGTAGACAGTATGGCCAGGCTCATTCCGTTTACCCGCACAGAAGCTTACGGAGCAAGTAAAGCGGCTGTGCATTATTTTACTAAGAGTCTGGATGTGGATCTGGCGGAAAAAGGCATTATTGTTCAGTCAGTGTCTCCGGGCTTTGTAGAAACACCGCTGACAGATAAAAATGATTTTGATATGCCTATGAAAATAACGGCAGAAGAAGCGGCAAAAGCGATGCTCGACGGCATTGAAAAACAAAAGAAGAGTCTGTTCTTCCCTACAGGGTTTGGCTGGATTATGCGCGCGCTGCATAACCTGCCAGCAGGCATACAGAGGTGGCTGTCTCTGAAAATGAGACAACAGCAGTAAGGTACGAGAATAATGCATCGGCGAATTGCGATTATCGGAACAGGGATTTCCGGACTTACGTGCGGATATTTATTGCACAAAGAACATCAGATCACTGTGTACGACGCCAACGATTATATTGGCGGACACACGGCAACAAAATTAATAGACGTAAAAGGCAGACAGTGGCCCGTGGATACGGGCTTTATCGTTTTCAATGACTGGACTTACCCCCGCTTTATAAAATTAATGGATAAACTTGGGGTCCGGCGGCAGCCCACTGAGATGAGCTTTTCTGTCCGCAGCGAAAAAACCGGCCTTGAGTATAACGGTAACAACCTGAATACTCTGTTTGCACAAAGACGTAATCTCTTCAGACCACGGTTCTGGCGGATCGTACGGGATATTTTGGCATTCAACAAAGCCTGCAAAGAACGCGCTGCGGAAAATCAACAAAGTGATTTCGACATCACACTCTTTGACTATATTAAGTCCCTCGGGCTCAGTGACGACTTCGCTAATTATTATATTCTGCCAATGTGTGCGGCAATATGGTCTGCCAGTCTGGAGCAAACGAAGCAGTTTCCTCTTGCCTTCTTCCTGCAGTTCTTCAACAACCATGGTCTGCTTAACGTCACTAACCGCCCCCAGTGGTACACCCTGATTGACGGCTCTCACAGCTATATTCCTAAGCTGACAAAAGGGTTTGCAGACAATATAAAGTTGTCGACACCGGTTTCACGGGTAGAAAAAAACGGTAACGGCTGGCTGGTAACGGCAGGCGGTCTGGAACCTGAGCAATATGATGAGGTCATCTTCGCCTGCCACTCAGATCAGGCGCTGGCCATGCTGGCTGAGCCTACGCCTTCACAATCTGCCATTCTCAGTGCGATTCCTTATGCTAAAAATGAAGTCGTGCTGCACATGGATACCACCCAGCTACCCGACAGAAAGCTTGCATGGGCAAGCTGGAACTACCGACTGAAAGAAACACCTGAAGAAAATCATGCCCCGGCGGCTGTTACCTATAATATGAACATATTGCAGCGTTTCGATACCGCACCGGTGACCTTTTGCGTCACGCTCAATAATACTGCTGCCATTGATCCGGCAAAAATTCTGCGACGCTACGATTACGCCCATCCTCAATACAGTGCGCCCATGGTCGCAGCCCAGCAGCGGCGCGGCGAAATCTGCGGGAAAGAAGGTCTGCATTTTTGCGGCGCTTACTGGTACAACGGATTTCACGAAGATGGCGTCAGAAGCGCTCTGGATGTGTGCGAACGCTTCGGGGCAACTTTGTGAGTCAGCAAGTGGTTTCTCAGACGGAAGGCGGCATCTACCTGGGCAAAACGTTCCACCAGCGGTTCAGGCCGGTGGAACACAAGTTTGAATACGATATCGCTTTATTCTGGCTGAAACTGTCGGAAGCAGACAGTCTCGGTGAATCACTTAAGTGGTTTTCCGTACACAGGAGAAATTTCACCCGCTTCTATCGACCCGATTATTGTGGCGACGCCAGTGTGCCCCTTGAAACTGCGGTAAAGTCTAAAATGACGTTACTGAACAAGGGAGCTGAACTCGACGGTGATGTTTACTTTCTCGGCCAGTTGCGCACCCTTGGCATGTACTTCAGTCCGGTAAATTTCTATTTTTTACGGCACCCTGCCTCAGGCATCTATACTCACATGATGGCTGAAGTCAGTAATACACCCTGGAATGAAAGACATTATTATCTGGTCGATATGGCCAGCCAACAGGATACGGAAAAAGCATTTCATGTGTCGCCGTTCAACCCGCTGGAGATGACCTATAAATGGCAGATAACGCCGCCGGGTGAGCGCTTTTCCTTATCCCTGGCCTGTCACACGGAGAAAAAGGATTTTGTAGCCGGCGTGAACATGACAAGAATTTCACTTAATAATGAGAATCTGCGCTCTACACTGAGACGTATACCCAGTATGACAATAAAAACCGTAGCCGGTATCTATTGGCAGGCACTGAAATTATTTATCAAGCGCGCGCCAATTTACGATCACCCTAAAAGTCAGGAACCGAGATAATGTCACACGGCGAATCCACTTTTATATTTCAGCAGGAAGCCAGCAGTATTGACCGCGCTTGCAGAAGTGCATTTTTTAAAGTGTTGTCACTGTTACCCGAAGGTCACATGACAATCAAAGAACATGGCACTACCGTAGCCCAATTTGGCGATCCGGAAAGTGAGCTTAAGGCCGATGTAAACATACTCAACGTAAAAGCTTACCGACATTTGCTGTTTGGCGGCAGTGTGGCATCCGGAGAAACTTACACTGACGGATTATGGACCAGCCCGGACCTGACCTCAGTGATCAGAGTGTTCGCCCGTAACTTACCCGTACTGGACAAATGGGAAGAGAAATTCCGTCTGCTGGTGCTCCCTCTCCAGAAGGTACAGCATTTTTTACGCCGTAATACTGAAAGTCAGGCGAAGAAAAATATTGAAGCTCATTATGACCTGGGTAACAAGTTATATACGCGGTTCCTTGATAAGACCATGATGTATTCTTCGGCTATTTATCCGGATCCTAACGCTTCGCTGAGCGATGCCCAGACTCACAAACTAAAAACAATCTGTGACAAATTACAGCTGAAACCATCGGATCACCTGATGGAAATCGGCACCGGCTGGGGCGGTCTGGCTGTTTATGCAGCAAAGCACTATGGCTGCAAAGTCACCACCACAACCATCTCTGAAGAGCAACATGCTTATGCTGCGGCCTGGATAAAAAGAGAAAATCTGGGTGACAGAGTCACCCTGCTAAAACAGGATTACCGGACACTCGAAGGCCAGTATGACAAACTGGTGTCCATCGAGATGATTGAAGCTGTAGGTAAACGTTACCTGGGCAACTTTTTTGATAAATGTGCCTCACTACTGAAAGCCGATGGTTTGATGCTATTGCAGTCGATTGTCATTGATGACCGTCGTTACGACAGTTACAGCAAGAGTGTGGATTTTATTCAGAAATATATTTTCCCGGGCGGGTTTCTGCCCTCACAGCTGGTTATCAACGACTACCTCAAACGTTTCAGTGATTTATCTGTAAGAGATTTACAGGATATCGGGCTGGATTATGCCAGGACGCTGGATGACTGGTACAAGGCTTTCATCAATGCCAAAGAGCCGTTGATGCAGGATGGTTATGACGAGCGCTTCATGCGCATGTGGACTTACTATCTTAAATATTGCGAAGGCGGATTTCTGGAACGGACAATCTCGACAGTTCAGCTGGTCCTGTCAAAACCTCACTTCAGAGACACAATACAACGGGGAGCGTAGCGCCTAAGCGCTGCGCCCTTCTCCCGCCCTGCTAATCTTCCAGTACCGAAATAGGTTCAGACAATAACGGTTTGCCCTGATTGATGTTAATTTCTACCCGGCGGTTGCGGGCACGGTCGTCAGCAGTGGCTGCGTTTTCAACCAGAGGTTTAGTGTCAGCCAGACCGGTCACGGACATGCGTGACTCATCAAATCCCGGCGCTTTGCGGATCTCTTCCGCCACGGCCACAGCGCGTTGTGCAGACAAATCCCAGTTAGAGCGGTACAGCTCATTGGCAATATGCTGGCCGTCACTGTGTCCTGAAATTTCTATTTCACCGGGCATTTCTGCCAGTAAGGTGCCGATTTTTCTCAACACGGGCTTAAACTGAGGCTGCAAAAATGCTGAACCTGCGGAAAATGAACCGTTTTCTCTGATCCGGATAGTCAGTTGCTGACCCAAAGACTCCATTTCAATAGAGCCGTCCGCCACTTCTTTTTGCAGTTGTTCAGCCACCTTCTTCATCATTTCGTTGTCCTGCTCTTTATCAGAGCTTTGTGACGATGAAGCCGCGGAGTCTGATGCAGTTTGCTGAGCCTGACCACCACGCTGGGACCCGCGCTGTGTTTGCCGGCCACCGGATGAGTCCTCATCCCCTGCCTGAAACTCCAGCGTTGGCTGTGTCATATCGATGGTTTGCTGCTGAATGGTTTCAATAGGCGTCGGATCCGGACGGCCCGGGCGAAACTCCATCGCGATAACACTGGTTCCTTTGGGAATGTCTTTAACTTCAATTTTATTCTGCACGCCGAAGGCAAACTTCATGGAGCCGGCGATCTGCTTAAATTTCAGTACATCCATTTCCGAGAAAGACAGCAGCAGAACGAAGAAGCACATCAACAGTGACATCAGGTCAGCGAACGTCCCCATCCACGCCGGCAGGCCGGGAGGGGGACATTTAGGGCATTCATCTGACATAGCAGATTACTCCTCGTCCCCGCCGCCACGTTTGCCGGCAGCGATGTAGTTTTTCAAAATTCCCTCAATGACTTTCGGGTTCTGACCGTCAGCAATACCAACGATACCGTCCAGGACCAGAGACTGATTCAGTTTCTCTTCCTCTTTACGGTTTTCCAGTTTAGCGGCAATCGGCAAACAGATAACGTTTGCCAGGAAGGCGCCGTAAAGTGTTGTTAAAAGTGCTACCGCCATGGCAGGACCGATTGATTTAGGATCATCCATATTTGATAACATGGCAACCAGACCAACCAGTGTACCGATCATCCCCATCGCCGGCGCAACATCGGCCAGACCTTTAAAAATTGAACCACCGAACTCATGACGCTCAGTGGTCATCTGAATATCTTTTTTCAGCGTTTCTCTGACCACTTCAATGTCGTGGCCATCTACCAGCATGTCTACGCCCTTTTGCATAAAGGCATTATCGATTTCGGCTTCTTCCAGTGCGAGAAACCCGCCCTTACGGGCCGCATCAGCCATTTCAACGATTTTTTCAATCAGCACTTCCGGCGGATCGATTTTGAACATGAACGCTTTGCCGGCCACTTTACCGGCACCGAAAAACTGACCCAGCGTAAACTGAGACATTACTACGAAGATAGAACCACAGAATACAATGAGCACTGAGGCAACATCGACGAACATGCCCAAATCCCCACCCAGGATCATGGCCATGACAATAAAGCCGATACCACCTAACATGCCTATGACGGTTGCTAAATCCACTTATTGCTCCTCAAAAAACTCTCTTATCGCGATGCCATTAACTCTATCGGCCGGTATTATGAATTCTATAATCAAAATACAAGATTACCAGATGAATGCTGATTATTAGGTATCACCAATAAAACCAGAGAGATACCCGCCGTTTGACCATAAAGGAACAGGACAAACCAATTGACCCCGCGTGCCTGCCCGGTTAATGTGCGCGATTATCATTAAAACTGCACCGGGTATCCGACGTGACCACAGAAAAAACGCCATCTGCGCCCTCTTTTGAAGCATCACTGGCAGAACTTGAAGCCATCGTGACGGAAATGGAATCGGGAGAATTGCCGCTGAATGAAGCTTTAGAAAAATTCGAACGTGGCGTAAAATTATCCCGTCTGAGTCAACAGGCTCTCGCGCAGGCAGAACAGAAAGTCAAAATATTGCTCGCTGAGCAAGGTGAACAAACACTGGTTGATTTCACCCCTTCTGAAGACTGATAAAATCTGGCGGAGAGACCGCTCCGCTCCACCTTGTTATACAGGTAATTCATGACAAATATAGACAGCTTACGTCAGAAGATTAAGCACGACACTGACGAAAGCTTGCTGCGCCTCGTTGCCGCACTTCCTGATCACGCACCACAACTTCGCGCAGCCATGGAATATGCGCTCCTTGCCGGTGGCAAGCGTATGCGTCCGTTACTGGTACATATCATCGGTAATACACTGGATATTCCCGGTCAGGATCAGGCCGCAGTGAGCATGGCGATAGAATGCATTCATGCCTATTCTCTGGCCCATGACGACCTGCCGGCAATGGACGATGACGATCTTCGCCGCGGAAAACCCACCTGCCACATTCAGTTTGATGAGGCGACGGCTATCCTTGCCGGAGATGCCTTGCAAACCCTGGCGTTCAGTATTCTTGCTGATGCCCCCATGAGCGACTACGCCAATGGTCAGCGCGCAAAACTGGTCAGCATTCTTGCCAGAGCCTCTGGTTACGCCGGCATGTGCGGTGGTCAGGCGATAGACCTTGCAGCTACCGGTTCCACCATCGACATTGCGTCTCTAACCCGTCTGCATCGCTTGAAAACCGGCGCATTGCTGCAGGCCTGTGCGGAAATGATTACGGTACTTTGCAGTGATCTTAAACCGGAACAACGCGAAGCACTGACGGGTTACGCGGGAGACATGGGACTGGCCTTTCAAATTCAGGATGACATTCTGGATGTGGAAGGTGATGCCGAAATCACCGGCAAACCGCAGGGTTCCGATATTGAACTTGGCAAAAATACGTTTCCGGCATTACTGGGAATGGCACAGGCGAAGGCTGAATTAAACCGTCTTCATGCCAGTGCCCTTCAAGCTTTAGACAGTTTGCCCTACAATACCGGATTGCTGTCTGAGTTTACGGACCTGATGGTAAAACGGACATACTGATTTATGCTAAACAACATAATGAAACGATAACAATGAGTTTAGAATTAACGCACTATCCTGTTCTGGCACAGGCACTGACGCCGGATGAACTCAGAAAGCTGCCACAGGAAAAACTCCGTGAACTGGCTGATGAGTTGCGACAGTTTTTACTGGCTTCAGTTAGTCAGACCAGTGGCCATTTTGCTTCCGGCCTTGGCACAGTAGAACTGACCGTGGCTTTACACTACGTGTATAACACCCCATTCGACCGTTTATTATGGGATGTAGGCCATCAGGCATACCCGCATAAAATTTTGACCGGCCGTGCCGGCCGCATGTCGACGATCCGACAAAAAAATGGTTTGCACCCGTTCCCGTGGCCTCCGGAAAGTGAGTACGACACCTTTGCTGTCGGTCACTCGTCCACATCCATCAGCGCCGCGCTGGGTATGGCTGTAGCAGCAGAAAAAGAAGGCAAAGACCGCAAAGTGGTTGCTGTTATCGGCGACGGTGCAATGACAGCGGGTATGGCGTTTGAAGCGTTGAACCATGCCGGGGACATTAATAAAGACCTGGTGGTGGTACTTAACGACAATGAAATGTCTATCTCGGAAAACGTCGGTGCACTGAACAGTCACCTGGCGCGCCTGCTTACCGGTAACTTTTTCAATAAAATCCGCGATGGCGGTAAAAAGCTGCTGAGTAACGTTCCACCGATTAAAGAGTTTGCCAGCCGTGCAGAAGAGCACATCAAAGGCATGGTAGTGCCGGGCACTATTTTTGAAGAGCTCGGGTTTAATTACATTGGTCCCATCGACGGCCATGATGTTAACGGCATGGTCGATACCCTGCGCAATATGCGTCAGTTCTCAGGCCCGCACATCCTGCACGTAGTTACACGAAAGGGAAAAGGCTACCCGGTAGCGGAACAGGATCCGATAAAATTCCACGCTGTTCCAAAATTTAATCCGGAAGATAACGCTCTGCCTAAATCTGCACCTTCAGCCCCCACGTTTTCGGCCATTTTCGGCCAGTGGTTGTGCGATATGGCGGCTCAGGATCCCAAACTCATG
The DNA here is from genome assembly GCF_056160285.1 of Alteromonas sp. AWJ4_197. Classification (NCBI taxonomy): domain Bacteria; kingdom Pseudomonadati; phylum Pseudomonadota; class Gammaproteobacteria; order Alteromonadales; family Alteromonadaceae; genus Alteromonas; species Alteromonas sp. AWJ4_197. The sequence goes on from NZ_JBSWWW010000002.1 coordinate 23,034, forward strand.
GCTATTACCCCTGCCATGCGTGAAGGATCTGGCATGGTGAAGTTTTCCCAGCAGTTCCCTGAACAATATTTTGATGTGGCCATAGCAGAACAGCACGCTGTGACCTTCGGTGCCGGCCTTGCCAAAGAAGGGTATAACGCCGTTGTTGCCATTTACTCTACCTTCTTGCAAAGGGCTTACGATCAGTTGATCCATGACGTGGCGCTGCAAGACTTACCTGTGCTGTTTGCCATCGACCGCGCCGGTGTGGTTGGTGCAGACGGTCCCACTCACCAGGGCGTATTTGATATTGCGTTTTTACGCTGTATACCTAACATGATCATTATGACCCCTGCTGATGAAGATGAATGCCGTCAGATGCTTTATACCGGTCATAAGGCGCAGAAGCCGGCTGCAGTGCGTTATCCCCGTGGTGCCGGCAAAGGCATCACGCCGCAACAAAGCATGACTGAAATCCCGTTAGGCCAGTCACGTACGCTTCGTAAAGGTAACAAGCTTGCTATTTTGAATTTCGGTACGTTGCTACCTTATGCAGAGGAAGCCGCTGAATCTCTCAATGCCACAGTGGTCGATATGCGGTTTGTTAAACCTCTGGATACTGCGGTTATTGATGAAATCTGCAAGGAGCACGAAGGCATCGTGACCCTGGAAGATGGCTGTATCATGGGCGGTGCCGGTTCTGCAGTAACAGAATATCTGCAATCTGCGAAGCAAAGAATGCACACACTCCATCTTGGTCTCCCTGACAGCTTCATTTTGCAGGGTACCCAGCAGGAAATGTATGCTGAACATGGTCTCGACACCGCCGGTATTATCCGTCAGGTAAAGTCGTATTTTAGCGACTGAGAAAGGATACTGTAATAGATAAACGAAAAAGCCGTTCTGCTTCACACAGAACGGCTTTTTTTTTCGATAAGCCCGTGAAGTTAACCTATGGCGGGAACCAGCCATATAAGAGCATGCAGGCACACACAAGCCATAATCCCCGCAAGAATATCATCCAGCATGATGCCAGGTCCCCCGTGAACCGTTTTATCAACCGGTCCGATAGGCCAGGGCTTCAAAATGTCAAAAATGCGAAACAACACGAAACCGGCAATAAGCGTAGACATACTCAGCGGAACAAATAGAAAAGTGAGAAGCATACCGGCCACTTCATCCCAGACAATGGAGCCGTGATCATGAACGCCCATATCTGTGGCAGTTTTACCGCAAAAGTAAACGCCGGCAATGCAGCTCAATATCGTCGCCGTGATAAAAATAAAGTTACCAGCCGGCGCAAGGAGCAGAATTAAGGGAATCGCTGCCAGAGAACCAAACGTTCCCGGCATCAACGGGATCAGACCGGAGCCAAAGCCCAGTGCACAAAAATGCACCGGATTTTTCATTGATACTCTTGCACGGTACTCAGGTTGCATTAAAAATCGTGCTCGTAGCCCGCAACGTCTTTCAGTTGATACGGCTCGTCATACAATTTTAAGTCTGTTTTGCCTGCCTGGCCGGTTACCTGACCGATACAGGTAGCCTTTACACCTGTGCTGGCCAGAGACGTTTCCAGATTGCCACGCTGCTCTTCGTTTACAGTGAACACCAGTTCATAATCATCACCGGCAGTCAGCGCATAACGGTAGGCATCCTGTGCACCCACACAATTGAACAAGGCCGAAGACACGGGTAAGCGGTCTACGTGTACAGTTGCACCGCAATTTGATGCTTTCAGAATGTGATTTAAATCAGCCAGCAGGCCGTCTGACACATCTATACAGGAAGAGGCAATGCGTCGCAGCGCCGCTCCGACAGCTACTCGCGGAGTGGGATACAAATGACGTTTAACCAGAAACTCCCTGTCTTCCTCTTTGGCTTCACGTGACCCTTTGAGAATATCCAGACCAGCGCCGGCATCACCGGTAGTGCCGGTCACATATATCCAGTCGCCGGGTCTCGCCGTGCTGCGCTTCAACGCTGCTTCGGGGGGAATAAAACCCTGCGCAGTGATAGTCATCGCCAGAGGACCGCGTACCGTGTCACCGCCAATGAGCTGCACAGAATAGTATCTGGTGAGCTCATACAGGCCACTGGCAAATTCTTCCATCCAGGCCTCGTCCACATGAGACATAGACAGGGAAAGAGAAATCCAGGCTGGCTCTGCACCCATTGCGGCGAGATCACTGAGATTAACAGCAACTGCTTTATAGGCAACGGATCTGGCAGGCGCATCTTTAAGGAAATGCACGCCGGACACCAGTGTATCAGTGGTAATGGCGAGCTGCTGATTTGCAGGAACAGACGTAACGGCACAGTCATCACCGATGCCGACGATTACGTCTTTTCGTTGATGGCCGCCATTTGCAAAGTAACGGCCAATAAGATCAAATTCTTTCACGTTTTACCGGTTAATTCAGTGTCGTCGTGTCATTACGTACAGGTACGTAAATAGATCGCTGTTAACGCTCGTGCTGACGTAACGTCTTCACCGCTTTATCTAACGCACCATTGATAAACTTATGGCTTTCTTCGGCACCAAAAGATTTAGCAAGTTCAATGGCTTCGTTAATAATTACACGATAAGGCACGTCCATGCGCTCAGTTAATTCATAGGTAGCAATACGCAGAATCGCTTTTTCGATAGGATCCAGTTCTTCCGGTAAACGGCCAAGGTATGGCTTAATTTTTACGTCTAATGCTTCTGCATTTTCCGCAACACCGCGCAACATGGCCTGGAAATACACCATGTCGACTTTCTGCATATCGTTACTGGTCGCAAGTGATAACTCCACCTGGGCGATATCGTTCTTGCTCATTTGCCATGAATAAACACCCTGAAGGGCAAGTTCTCTGGCTTTATGACGTGCGGATACTTTCACGTAACCCCCGGTTAAAGATCGTTAAGCGCTGAAACAACGTTCACCATCTCAAGGGCACCCAGTGCAGCTTCTGCACCTTTGTTCCCCGCTTTGGTACCGGAACGCTCAATAGCCTGTTCGATAGAATCTGTGGTGATAACACCGAAAGAGACCGGAATACCATACTCCAGTGATACTTGGGCCAGACCTTTGTTACACTCACCGGCAACAAAATCAAAGTGAGGCGTACCACCGCGGATCACCGCACCTAAAGCGATAATCGCATCGAACTGGCCTTTTTCTGCCAGTTTTTTCGCTGCTACAGGTAATTCATATGCACCCGGTACGCGAACCAGGGTGATGTCATTGTCGCTGACTTCACCGTGACGCTCTAACGTATCCAGCGCACCTTCAAGCAAGCTTTCTACAACAAAACTGTTGAAACGTGACACAACAATCGCGAATTTCTTGCCTGTCGCGCGAATATTACCTTCAATTACCTGCATGGTATTCCACCCCTATGAAAAAACGGCGCGCAGTATAGCATAACTGCGCGCAAACTAAATCGAATGTTCACGAATTACACGGGAACTAATTATGAATGTATTCCACCACATCCAGTCCGAAGCCGGACAGCGCATGGTATTTGACCGGCTTGCTGAGCAAACGCATTTTTTTAACGCCCATGGTCGCCAGAATCTGGCTGCCAACACCTACGGTACGTGATGAACCGGTCCAGGTTTTTCCTTCCGGCTTTTCACCACGGTCTTCTGCAGCAAATTGTCTGACCTGCCCTTCCAGGTCTTCTTCTTTACCCAGCACCACCAGCACACCACCCTCGTCTGCAATGCGCTTCATGGCATCAGGTAAAGTCATGGTACGGTTTATCGCGCGGGTAGAACCCAGTAAATCACTAAGCGTATTATGCAAGTGAACACGCACAAGTGTAGGTGTTTCCGGGTCAATGTCACCTTTCTTCAGCGCAAAGTGAATCTGATTATCGATAACATCTTTAAAGGTATGCAGTTCGAACTCACCATATTCCGTAGGCAGGCTGCACTGGGCAACTTTCTCTATTGTGGTTTCGTTCAGATTGCGATATTCAATCAGATCCGCAATTGTGCCGATTTTTATATCGTATTTTTCGGCGAATTTTTCGAGCTCAGGACGACGGGCCATGGTGCCGTCTTCATTGAGGATCTCGACAATAACAGCAGCTGGCTCACAGCCACCAAGGCGGGCAAGATCGACGCTTGCTTCGGTATGACCTGCACGATTCAGCACACCGCCTTCTTTAGCAATTAACGGAAAAATGTGGCCCGGCTGCACAATGTCAGTTGCTTTAGCATCTTTACCTACCGCGGCCAGAATCGTGGTCGCGCGGTCTGCAGCAGAAATACCGGTGGTTACGCCACGGGCTGCTTCAATGGAAACGGTAAAGGCGGTATGAAATTGTGCGCCGTTTTTATCTACCATCAGCGGTAAATTCAAACGTTCACAGCGCTCCTGCGTCATGGGCAGGCATACCAGTCCGCGGGCATGAGTAACCATAAAGTTAATCGCTTCCGGCGTCACATGCTCAGCGGCCATGATGATATCGCCTTCATTCTCGCGATCTTCATCGTCCATCAGGATAACCATTTTACCCTGACGGATATCTTCAATTATTTCAGCTGTGGTGTTGAGTGCCATAATTTCACTTATGTAGGGTTATTTTCTAAGAAAACCATTTTCGGCCAGGAAGGCCATACTAATGTCTTTTTTGGTGGTCTTTTCTGCTGCCTTATCACCCATCATCAGGCGTTCCAGATAGCGGGCAACCACGTCTACTTCCAGATTGAGCCGACTGCCGGCTTTATACGTGCCGATAACCGTTTCCTGCAGGGTGTGAGGGATGATCCACAACATAAACTCATTGCCATCCACCTCATTCACAGTCAGGCTGACGCCGTCCACCGTGATACTGCCTTTATGGGCAATATACTTTGCTAACTCAGTGGGGGCAGAAATCCAGATTTCAATGTAAGTACTGTGTTTAACAATCTTTTTGACTTCACCAACGCCATCCACATGGCCGGATACAATATGACCACCAAAACGATCTGTGGGGCGCATGGCTTTTTCCAGATTCACGGTACTGCCGGGCTTATAATTGGCAAAACCGGTGTAACGGATGGTTTCGGCTGACACGTCAGCACAATAATAATCTGTACCGAAGTCGGTTACTGTGAGACAGACGCCGTTTGTGGCAATACTGTCGCCAAGGGCCACATCAGACATATCCAGCTTTTCCGACGACACAGTCAGCTTGATGTCTTCGCCCCGGTGATCAAGAGACTGAATCGTCCCCAGGGCCTGAATAATTCCGGTAAACATCGTATACCCTCTACAAAAGCGTTACTTAATTATATCGTATGACAAGCGGATATCAGGGCCGGTTTGCCGTACGTCAGTCAGTGACAGTACCGGCGTTTCATCCAGCGACACAAATTCATCCAGCGTGAGCATGCTTTGTGCTTTGTCACCTAACAGTTTGGACGCCTGATACACCACAAGCCGGTCAACTTCACCGGCAGTAAACAATGCACCGGCAAGACCCGGGCCGGCTTCCACCCACACATCATTAATTTGCCGCTCCCCCAGCTTCTCCATGAGCTGAGACAGGTCTATGTAATTGCCACGCATGGAGACGGCTAGTGCAGGGACACTGGTTTGCGGCGCAACTGGCTGACCGGTTACCCGCAGGGTTTTGTGTCCGTCTGTGAATAATTGCAGATCGTCCGGTAACCGGTTGTGGCTGTCTATCACGACCCTGAGCGGCTGCCTTACCGGCGAAACAGGATAATCAGAAAAATTGGCTTCATTTTCCCTGACCAGCAAAGACGGATTGTCGGCCAGTGCAGTGCCACTGCCGGTTAGAATGGCACAACTTGCAGCACGGTGTAATTGCACATCGCGACGGGATTCGGGACTGGTGATCCATTGACTGACGCCGTTAGACAACGCGATTTTGCCATCAAGACTGATACCCAGTTTTACCGTTACCCGCGGTTTGCCTGATACCATGCGTTTGATAAAACCGGGGTTCAATGCTGCCGATTCGGCCGCCAGAATATCAGACACCACATCAATGCCGGCATCCTGAAGTTTTTTTATGCCACGGCCGCTCACCTGAGGGTTCGGATCAGTCATGGCGATAACCACTCTGCTGACACCAGCCTCCACTAAAGCATCGGCACAGGGAGGCGTTCGTCCGAAATGACTGCAGGGCTCAAGTGTGACATAAGCCGTACCGCCACGGGCCTTATCGCCCGCTTCACGAAGAGCATGTACTTCCGCGTGGGGAGTGCCGGCCTGAATATGGTAACCCTGTCCGGCTAAGTCGCCGTTACTGTCAAGAATAATACAACCGACACGGGGATTCGGAGATGTGGTGAACTGACCCTGCGTAGCCAGTCTGATGGCTTTCGCCATCCAGGCGTAGTCCTGAGAAATGGAAACAGCTGACGTGGTTTTCATGGCGGTTATCAGTCTCCTAAACGGGCAATTTCCTCACCAAACTCACGAATATCTTCAAATGAGCGGTACACTGACGCAAACCGTACATAAGCGACTTTGTCCAGCACCTTCAGTGCATCCATAATCAGATTACCAAGGAATTCACTGGAGACTTCCCGCTCACCGGTAGCACGCAATGCAGATTTCAGCGACAAAATCACTTCTTCCACTTTCTCCGTGCTCACAGGGCGCTTTTCCAGTGCCCGCTGCAAGCCGGCGCGCAGCTTATCTTCATTGAACGGCTCTCTCGAACCATCCCGTTTAATGACTCTCGGCATCACTAATTCAGCACTTTCAAAGGTAGTAAAGCGCTCGTGACAGATAACACATTCGCGACGGCGACGTACCTGATGCCCTTCTGCCACCAGACGGGAATCGATAACCTTGGTTTCCTGTGCCGAACAAAACGGGCAAAACATAGCAGGTCCTTTTAACAACAAAGCCGCCAGGCAGCACAGGCTGCTCTGACGGCATAAACTCTTACTGACTAAGAGCGGGGAATTTCATACCGATAAAGCGGCTTACCCGTAAACCGGGAACGCTTTACACAGTTCAACAACTTCACCTTTAACACGCTCAACAACACTTTCATCACCCATGTTGTCCAGAATGTCGCAGATCCAGGTCGCAACCTGTTTCGCCTGCTCTTCTTTGAAGCCACGACGGGTAATCGCCGGACTACCGATACGCAGACCACTGGTCACGAACGGTGAACGTGGATCTTTTGGTACAGAGTTTTTGTTTACAGTGATGTTTGCACGGCCAAGCGCGGCATCAGCGTCTTTACCTGTGATATCTTTCTTAATCAGATCCAGCAGGAACAGGTGGTTTTCAGTACCGCCTGACACTACGTCGTAACCACGCTCCAGCACCACTTCAACCATGGCTTTTGCGTTTTTCACAACTTGCTGCTGATATTCTTTAAATTCAGGCTGAAGGGCTTCTTTGAACGCTACCGCTTTAGCTGCAATAACGTGACACAGAGGACCACCCTGGTTGCCCGGGAATACAGAGCTGTTCAGCTTCTTGTAGATGTCTTCGTCGCCACAGGCAGACAGGATCAGACCACTACGTGGACCCGCAAGGGTTTTGTGAGTCGTGGTAGTCACTACGTGTGCATGAGGCAGCGGGCTCGGATAAACACCGGCAGCAATCAGACCGGCAACGTGTGCCATGTCGACCAGCAGGTACGCACCTACTTTATCTGCGATTTCACGGAAACGGGCCCAGTCAACCACTTTTGAATAAGCAGAGAAACCACCGATAATCATCTTAGGCTTGTGCTCTAAGGCCAGTGCTTCAACCTGCTCGTAATCGATTTCGCCGGTTTCTTCATTCAGACCATACTGTACCGCGTTGTAGGTTTTACCTGAGAAGTTTACGTGAGAACCGTGAGTTAAGTGACCGCCTTCAGACAGACTCATACCCAGAACAGTATCACCGGCATTAATTAGAGCCATAAACGCAGCAGCGTTGGCCTGAGAGCCTGCATGGGGCTGAACGTTGGCGTACTCAGCACCAAACAGTTGCTTAGCACGGTCAATCGCCAGTTGCTCTACCACGTCTACATGCTCACAACCACCATAGTAACGCTTGCCGGGATAACCTTCTGCGTACTTATTCGTTAACTGAGAGCCTTGCGCCTCCATGACACGTGGACTGCAATAGTTTTCTGATGCGATGAGCTCAATGTGATGCTCCTGACGCTCAGCTTCTTTGGCCATGGCATCTGCCAGTTCCGGATCGTAATCCGCAATAGTCATATCGCGAGGTAACATGAAGGCTCCTTACTCTGCGTTTTATGGACAGCTAAAAAATGAGGGGCATATTTTAGTCATTTTAAGCCGCATGTATACTGCTTTATGCCCGTTTCGTTTATATCCGCAGCGGCAGCATTTCTTAACACTGCCCTACCGCTTATACGCCGCGGCCTGCGGCCATATATAACGTTTAATTACAATTCAGAAAGATTTAACCTTTTTCCAGCGCTTTCACACGGTTAAAGAGATCATCGATCTGACGGGTCCGTACAGTCACTTTACGCCAGTCGCGGTTTTTCATGGCCGGCTGACCGGATGAATAAACGCCGGACTCGGTAATATCCTGCACAATCATGGTATAACCGGTTACCTGCACATTGTCGCAAATGCTGATATGTCCATTCACACCACAGCCTCCGCCAAGTATGACGTATTTGCCGATATGACAACTGCCAGCAATGCCTGTAGCGCCGCAAATACAGGAGTGATCACCAATGATACAGTTATGTCCTACCTGTACCTGGTTATCGATAATCACATTCTTACCGATGATGGTATCTTCCATTGCGCCACGGTCGATGCTGCTTGAAGCACCAATTTGTGAATCATCGCCAATCTGTACACTGCCGGTTTGCGGAATGGGCAGCCATGTTCCTTTGTCGTTTGCGTATCCAAAACCTGCCGCTCCAATAACGGTCTGGCTGTGAATAGTCACCCGCTTACCAATCACAATATCGTGATACACGGTGACGTTGGGATAAATGGTCGAACCCTCACCAATTTTCGTGCCTTTTCCAATCACGGTATTTGCGCCGATTCTGACGTTATCACCCAGCATGACATTATCTTCAACAATGACATTGTGACCCAGCGACACATTGGTTCCCAGCGTAGCAGAAGAAGCCACAACCGCTGTTTCAGCGATACCGGATGCCACCTCCGGGGTGGTGTCGAACAACTGGGCTATGCGGGCAAAGGCTGCGTGGGGATTACTGTGAACCAGCGCAGGAACCGGACAGTCGTCCAGCATTTTCTCATTCAAAATCACCGCTCCGGCGGCCGTATCAGCCAGTTGCGACTTATATTTTACGTTGGTCAGAAATGAAATCTGGTGGCCTTTGGACCCGGCCAGAGTGCCCACACCACTCAGCTTTGTTTCGTTGATACGGGCTTCATCACCCGCCACACTGCCACCCACGTGGTCAGCCAGCTCAGTTAAAGTGTATGTGCGTTTTGCGTGTGCCGTCATAGCTTAACCTGTTAGTCAATTTCCTGTGTGTATGGTAATGCAAAATCCCGGATTCGTCCTGACCCTCACCATTAATTTCCTGCCATCCGCCATGTAAACGTTCAAAATTAACCCATTATTGAAAATCACTGCTGGCTTTACTGGTCAGATTGAGGACAAAGCGAGTACAATAGATGGCATATCATTTACTTATATTGAAGCAAGGACACTGTTCGGAACATGTCATCACAATACGTATATTCCATGCACAGGGTTGGCAAAATTGTGCCACCCAACCGTCATATTTTAAAAGATATCTCTCTGAGCTTTTTCCCTGGCGCCAAAATCGGTGTTCTGGGTCTTAACGGTGCGGGTAAATCTACCCTGCTCCGCATCATGGCCGGCGTGGACACCGAAATAGAAGGTGAAGCCCGCCCGCAGCCGGGTATCAACATTGGTTACCTGCCACAGGAACCTAAGCTGGACGAGTCCAAAGACGTACGCGGCAACATCGAAGAAGCGGTTGCTGATGTAAAACACGCCCTTACCCGTCTTGATGAAGTGTATGCCGCCTACGCCGAAGCAGACGCCGATTTTGATGCGCTGGCAAAGGAACAAGGTGAGCTGGAAGCGATTATTCAGGCGAAGGACGGTCATAACCTGGACAACGCCCTGGAACGTGCTGCGGATGCCCTGCGTCTGCCGCCATGGGACGCCGATGTTTCCAAACTGTCCGGTGGTGAACGCCGCCGTGTAGCATTGTGTCGCCTGCTGCTTGAGAAGCCGGATATGCTGCTGCTTGACGAACCGACTAACCACCTGGACGCAGAATCTGTTGCCTGGCTGGAACGCTTCCTTCACGACTATGAAGGTACTGTGGTAGCCATTACCCACGACCGTTATTTCCTTGATAACGTTGCCGGCTGGATCCTGGAACTCGACCGTGGTCACGGTATTCCGTGGGAAGGTAACTATTCATCCTGGCTGGAACAGAAAGAAGCCCGTCTTGCCCAGGAAGAACGCACTGAAAATGCCCGCGTGAAATCCATGAAGCAGGAACTGGAATGGGTGCGCTCGAACCCGAAAGGCCGTCATGCTAAATCGAAAGCACGTATGGCCCGCTTTGAAGAAATGTCCACGTCTGATTACCAGAAGCGTAACGAAACTAATGAACTGTTCATTCCACCGGGTGAGCGACTGGGCGATAAAGTCATTGAAGTGAAGCACCTGAAAAAAGCTTATGGTGACCGTGTACTTATCGATGATATGGACTTCGTAGTACCGAAAGGCGCTATCGTCGGTATTATCGGTCCTAACGGTGCGGGTAAATCTACCCTGTTCAAAATGATCTCAGGTCAGGAGCAGCCGGACGAAGGTGAAGTGGTTATTGGTGATACCGTTCATCTTGCCAGTGTGGAGCAGTTCCGCGACCACATGAATGACAAGAATACCGTGTGGAAAGAAATCTCTGACGATTCTGACATTATCCGCATCGGTAACTTTGAAATTAACAGCCGCGCTTACTGCAGCCGCTTTAACTTCCGTGGCAGCGACCAGCAAAAGTTCATCGGCGATCTGTCCGGTGGTGAGCGCAACCGTGTTCACCTGGCCAAACTGCTGAAAGCCGGCGGCAACGTGTTGCTGCTCGATGAACCGACCAACGACCTGGACGTTGAAACCCTGCGTGCACTGGAAAATGCCTTATTGGAATTCCCGGGCTGTGCCATGGTTATCTCGCACGATCGCTGGTTCCTCGACCGCGTAGCCACGCATATCATTGACTACCGCGATGAAGGTAAAGTTAACTTCTTTGAAGGAAACTACACCGACTACGAAACCTGGCTGAAAGAAAACTTCGGACAGGATGTGGTAGAGCCGCACCGCCTGAAATATAAGCGTATGGCGAAGAAGTAATACACAGGCCCCGCATTTGCGGGGCTTTTACTATCTGGTTGATTAATTTTCCGGCTTTCACAGGATTAATTTGAACGATCAGGTTGACCTTACCCCGTTGTTTACACTAATAATTAAGGGGTAAGTTATCAGGAAGAACAATTGTGGATAAACGACAGTTTCAGCGTGTAGATTTAAAGGTACCGGGAGAGCTCAGTCTCCATGGTAACAGCATACCTGTTACTGTTGAGGATGTATCACTGCAGGGCCTGCGCCTCAGCGCTGCAGAAGCCATGCTGGACATGTTGCCCTTCGACAGTCACGACCCTTACACAGTGATGTTTAAAGCAAATCCCGACAGTCCGTTAATGACACTGTATCTGATCCAGCTTTACCGCCAGTCTCCGCAAAAAGCCGGCGTCATTTATATCGGCTGTAAAGTTGATCACATCGATGTGGAATGTCTCGCCGAACTGCGCCGCCTGATCAATCTGAACAGCGGCAACGATGCGTTAAGCGAAAAAGACATGGACGCCCTGCTCAATGCAGTCTATCCCGGCAACTGAATGCTTAGCTGAGTGCATCCAGCGCTTCTGACAATTGACTCACCGGCACGACCTGCAATCCGGCTACCGGCTGTTTGGGCGCGTTGGATTTAGGCACGATAGCCCGTTTAAAACCGTGCTTGGCGGCTTCTGTGATCCGCTCACTGCCGTTCGGTACCGGTCTGATTTCACCGGCCAGACCCACCTCACCAAATACAATCAAATCTTTTGGTAAAGCACGATTGCGGAAACTGCTGACCATCGCCAGCAATAAGGCTAAGTCAGCACTGGTTTCTGAAATTTTTACACCACCCACCACATTAACAAATACGTCCTGATCGTTCATCTGTACATTACCGTGACGGTGCAATACTGCCAGTAACATGGCGAGCCGGTTTTGTTCCAGACCGACTGCAATCCGGCGGGGATTAGCCATCTGCGAATAGTCCACCAGCGCCTGAATCTCTACCAGCAACGGTCTGGTTCCCTCCCAGACTACCATCACACTGGATCCCGGTGCCTGATTATCCCCCCGACTGAGGAAAATAGCAGAAGGATTGCTGACTTCTTTAAGACCTCTTTCCGTCATGCCGAAAACGCCAAGCTCATTAACAGCACCGAAACGGTTCTTATGACTGCGTAATGTCCTGAAGCGCCCGTCACTCTCACCTTCCAGCATCATTGAACAGTCGATACAGTGCTCAAGGACTTTCGGGCCGGCCAGATTGCCATCTTTCGTTACGTGGCCAACGATAAACATGGCGATATGATGTTGTTTCGCAAAACGGGTCAGATAAGCGGCACTTTCCCTCACCTGCGATACACTGCCGGGAGCTGACTGTACATCAGCTACATTCATTACCTGAATCGAATCAATAACCATTATTTTAGGCTGTTGTGTCAGTGCTAGTTCGCAGATAGTCTCCACATTGGTTTCTGCCAGCATCATCAGCTTATCAGTGGGCAACCCTAATCTTTGAGCGCGCATGGCCACCTGTTGCAACGACTCTTCACCGGTAACGTAAAGCGCGCTGCGTTCTTTGGCTAACTGACACATCACCTGCAGTAACAGTGTACTTTTACCGGCACCGGGTGAACCGCCTATTAACATAGCCGCGCCGGGTACAATGCCACCGCCAAGTACCCGGTCCAGCTCTTTGAAGCCGGAGCTGAATCTGGGTAATGCTTCCAGATCGATGGCATTAAGAGGTTCTATACGGGCATTCGTCTGACCGGCGTAACCGCTGAATCCGGCCTTTGCTGTTTTAGCAGGGGAAACCACAAACTCTGAAATGGTGTTCCAGGATTTGCATTCGCTGCATTGTCCCTGCCACCTTGGAAACTCTGCGCCACAGTCAGAACAGACGTAGGCTGTTTTACGTTTTGCCATTTGAATTAATTTAAAGGTATTATTTTGGGCTATTCTAACGTTATTATGAAGGCACTGCATACCGTATTAAAGTAGGGATGGAGTCCGGGTAAATGTTCACTTACAGTCTCAGCGAAGTCTGCCGATAAGAAATACAACAGGGCAGCCAATTAAGATCAGTAGTTAAAATGGAAAAAGAACTTCAGCAATATGCAGACATCATAGAGCAGCTGAAATCATCAATCGGCGCCCCTGAATTCAATCAAGTTTTGATGCAACTGACGCAGAACCTTCCGTCAGAAAAACGCTTTCTCATCAAAATGGAGTTGAAAAGACTGGCCAAGCCCTGTGTACGCTCAATTGATCTGCGCGGTCAGGTGGACGGTGAATGCAAGCTTTTCGAATACCGTGGCAGGAAGCACTATCTCGATGACGTTGCCATAGACGTTTTTAACCGCCAGGTGAATATCTTCGGAAATTACACCTTTGGTGTTTACGAAACGGTGATGGCAACAGAAAATAACTTCAGAGTGATGCGGGAGCGGGCTGAACAACAAGCTCTGCAAGGCACGGTTAAATCTGACGCTGAAACCAAACAGGAAAATCTTCATCAGTACTCCATTCCTGTTGTTAATTTGCTGAACTATGCTCACCGTAATCAGGAACGGATGAACTTTGCTGTCGCAGTTGAAATACAGGATGAGAGCGGTAGTCAGTACAAAGCCAGTAGTGTGGATATTTCTACTGAAGGGCTCAGGTTGAAGTTACCGAAAGAATACCGCTTCCGGCCAGAACAGAAGTTACACATATTCTTCCGGGGCCTGGAAGATGAGTTTGCCATGGATAAGCGCTCGGGTATTGTTTATGAAGTCATTACCACCAAGTTTGAAAAATCAAATTATTACCTCATTCTTAAACGTAACCGTCAATTCCCTTCCCCGTCATTCGACAAGTTTCTCGATAACTTCATTCATGGCAACAAACGCCGTTATAAAGTTAACCTGACGAACACCATTGATGCCATCGTCAATAAAACTGCAGAGCAGTATATTTCCCCCTGTAGTCCGTCGCTGCCGGTATTCATCGACAGTATCAATGACGCATTGCTTCCCCGTTATGCCATGCTCAATACCATCAACAAGGATATCCTGGATTACTGGAAGGATGAGACCGGTGAGATCAAACTGGGCTATTTGCTGAAACCTTCGCGACTGGCAAAATTGCAGGCTGATGCAGATAAACATAACGAACTGTATGTTTATTGTTTCACCCACATCCAGAACGGTGCGGTGTATTTCTACTCGGCGTCCACACGTGAACTGGAACAAAAAGAATCACTCAAGTCTGTTTTCATCGGATTTGGTTCCCGGAAAGTCAGCTGGCGGGTATTTAAACTGACAATTAGCACCATGTCACCGGATGAAGCGCATTGTCCGCTTTCTATTCCGGATGACGTAGGCAGTGTGGCAAAGAAACAAAACACGCCGCCTTCAGCCCGCCTGATGGCAAAACTAAAACGTCTTCAATACCTTGTGCATATTACAGATGTCACCTCTGAAAGCGGACAACGGCAATATGCGGCGTTAAAATTTGACCGTAGTAACCTCGCCCATCTTCGCATTTTTGCTCACCCCAGAAATAAGCAACCGGCCCCTATCCGCCCTTATCGTTATCGTTTTCAGGAACAACGGATGGAAACCCGCTACATTCTGCGGTCGCCAGTTGTGTTAAGTGGCCTGAATGAAACCATGCAGTGCAAGGGGATTTCTGAAGATATCTCCATATCCGGCCTGCGCCTTGAAATTCCCGGCGAGTTTGACGGAGAAAAAGGCAGCCTGGTGAAAATTGCGCTGCCTGAACTGCAAGCGCTGACGACCAGGCACGATGTGACCGGATTGATTTACGAAGTGGTTTATTACAATACAGACCGCAATATTGTGCATCTTCGTGCCGCCGAAGGTGAACCGGGCGCTGCAGCCAGAAAGTTTTTTGATAATCTGATCAAGCAGAACAAACAGGCACTGCAAACCTATCCGGAAGAAGAGGAAATTCCGGGTATCGGTCATGCCCTGCGTTGTATTAACGCCCGTCACACACCTAATTTCGCTTTTCTGCTGGCCAAAAACGGTATTCGCTACGAGGCGGATATGGCTGTCATGAACGGAGTGAATTCTGTATCAGCACGCATGCTGACCCATTTCACCGGCAGTCGTAAAACCAACGTTGAGTTTCTCTACCGGGATAAGAACCTGGAAGCTCCGCTCATGCTTCATGGCATTAAAACCATGAGACTGGAAAATCAGCCATTACGGCAAGAGCTTTTTGTTGCTTATGATCCGGCCCGTAAGAACAGCAAACTGGCCATATTGCCTAAGCTGGATAAAGATTTTGCCAATGATGACACCAGAAAGTCCTTTATCACTGAAGCGCTGGCAAGAGGTCACTTTATTGCCATGCAGGTTATTTTAACGACCACAGGTAAACCGGATCTGGACATGCTGCAAGCCGAATTAAGCTATGTCAGCATGTACGCATTGCACCGCGCTAAAGAACTGGAAGAGAAGATCTGGGGTATGGGCGCATCTGTGCACCTTGTCGATATGACCAGCGAAGTAATGACGCGTTTTGGCTATGACAAAGCAACCATATCCCGTAACAGTCAGCTAAGAGCCGTCAGCGAATCGACAGCGCAGATTGAAAAAATCCTCAACAATTAAACAAAGAAGGCATGCTCACGGCATGCCTTCATCGCTTTGCTCTGTTTCAGGTTGTTATTCAGCCAGCAAATACAACATGCCGTGCAAACCTGAGAACCGGATGGCCGTATCAGCTTTTTCCCTTACCAGCGGTTTAGCATGACAAGCCACACCCAATGCTGCTTTTGCCATCATTACCAGATCATTAGCGCCGTCTCCCATAGCGACGGTTTGTGACATAGGTATTTGCCATTCGCTGGCCAGAGACTCAACCGTGCGCGCTTTCACTTCAGCATCCACGATTTCACCGGTCACCTCTCCGGCAAGCACGTCGCCATCGGTTTTCAAGGTATTGGAGAATGCTGCATGCAGGCCAAGCCGTTCTTTTACGTGATCGGCAAAATAAGTGAACCCGCCGGAGGCAATAGCGATTTTCCAGCCATGCTCTTTTAACACGGATACCAGTGGTACAACGCCCGGCATTAACGGAATACTGTCACGGATTTGGGCCAGCTGTGAAACCGGTACACCTTTCAGGCAGGCCACCCGTGATATTAAACTTTCACTAAAAGCCAGTTCCCCGCGCATGGCCCTTGCGGTTACAGCGGCAACCTTGTCACCGAGGCCGGCCAGTTTGGCTATCTCATCAATACACTCAATTTGTATGATGGTGCTGTCCATGTCCATCACCAGCAAACCGGGCGCAGACAACGATGGCCGGGCAGCCTGAACCACTACATCTACCCACAACGATTCAGCCAGTTTTTCCAACAGCGGCTTTAACGCCGGCACATCAGCCGTTGTTATTGAACCCGTTACGACGGTTTCGTGGAACTTACCGCTAAGGGCATGTAACCGGAAACCGGACAGCGTTGCGACTGGTGCCAGTGCGTCAGACACTTTTTCAAGTTGCCAGGCGGTCAGCGCCGGCGCATAGACAGTGATAACAGCGTCATTATTGTCTGAAGAGACTGCACCTGTGCTCTGCCACTGGCCGCCTGAAAAAACGATGCCGGCGGGATGCGTTTCCAGCGCAGTTATTAGCGCAGCATGAGAATGTACTGAAGATAAAGCTACTGAATTCAATGTAAGAGGTTCCGCTACTCAAAGTATGCGTATCCTAGCGAATTCAGTGACCGGGGAAAACTGCCATTTATGAATAGATTATGCTCATGATGGCAAAAACGGTATGATGACGGCAAATGCGCTTTTTCTCTGACTATGACTGATAAATACGCGGCCTGGAGAACACCGGCCCCGGAAAAGAAACACTGGTTTGCCTGGTTGCAACGCAGAAGTGTGCACATTACTGCATTCACCCTGCTGATTATGGCACTGGTGAGCCTGTGTGTGATTGAGTCGCGGCATGCTTTACGTGAAGCGGGACAGGCAGCGTCAGTCCCGGTCGACGTGCTGGGCGAACAATACGCCCTTATTCTGGCAGGTCCGGTTTATTCAAAGAATGGCGATGTCATTGCACTACATTTAAGCCGCCTTGCAGAAACAAACTTCATTCTCGCTGCGGCAGTATTCGATAATAAAGGCAAACGCCTCGGTGTGGTGACACAGAAATCTTCAGTAACTGAAGAGTCTCCGGAACAAAATCAGCTGGTAAGATTATTTTCCATAACAGACGACAACGGCAGTCAAACCGGCGTGTTGCAGATCACCGTTGACAGTGCCCGACTTCTCAACGACGAATACGCACTAATGCAGTCTGAACGTGCAATTCAGGCGGGGATCTTAATGACCGGATTATTTGCCGGATGCATTCTGACTGCAGCGGGCTGGCGATACCGCTACTATTTTATCAATAAAATGCGTTAGCCAGTGCAGCTCAGGGCTGAACAAACAGGTCACGGAAATTGGCAGTGGTTTTCGTTGTAACCTCAGCCACAGACACACCAAATGCTTCTGCCAGCACCTGTGCAATTTGCACCAGCCGCGCCGGTTCATTCCGTTGCCCCTGAAACCCTAGCAGGGGCATGTCCGGAGAATCGGTTTCCAGCAGAATATTATCCAGCCCGGTCTCAACCAGAGCATCCAGTGTTTTCTTACCACGGGGATAGGTAATTGTGCCCCCTGCACCTAATTTAAAGCCCATTTCAACATACTGAGCAGCGACCTGTGTATTGCCGGAAAAAGCATGCACCACACCGCCACAGGAAAAGCCTGCCTGTTTAATCATTGCGGGCAAACGATGATGAGTTTTAAGGTGGTGAAGGATAACCGGTAATTCACACTGCTTTGCCACGTCCAGTTGTGCGAGTAACCACTTCTCCTGTTCCGCAAGAGGCAGTTCTATTGTGGCATCGAGACCAATTTCGCCGATAGCGCATACTGACTGGCGGTGTTCTGCGACCGCCTTTTGCAATTTTGACACAGCATCATCAAGGGAACCGCGAATAAACCAGGGGTGGATGCCAAAGGCGAGGAAGATATCAGAATGGCGGGCCTGGATGGCAAGCTGTATTTCCCAGCCTGCCGGTGTGGTGCCGGGGATCAGGAAGCCACTGATACCTGCCTCCCCTGCCCGTTTAAGCACACCGTTAAGATCATGCTCAAAGGCGGGTAAATCAAGGTGACAGTGGCTGTCTATCATGTTGCGGGCATATCTCAGGGCATAAGCCGCTGAGTACTCCATGTACCGTCTTCTGTTTTATTGTATTCGAAACGATCGTGAAGCCGGTCTTCACCACCCTGCCAGAATTCAATCTGATGCGGCTTTACACAGAAACCTCCCCAGAAATCCGGCACAGGAAGTTCTTTATTAGCAAACTTGTTTTTCAGTTGCTGAAATTGTGTCATCAGCAATTCACGGGTAGCAATGGGCTGGCTTTGTTTTGATGCATATGCTGCCAGCTGGCTGTCTTTCGGGCGGGAAAAGAAGTACTTTGCATTTTCCGCAGTACTCAATTTTTCGGCCACGCCGCATACCCGCACCTGGCGCTCCATGAAAAACCAGGGAAAATGCAGAGAGATTTTATTATTCTGTCCCAGCTCTCTGGCCTTACGGCTGCCAAGGTTGGTATAGAATAAAAAGCCTTCTTCACTCACATCTTTCAGCAGCACAATACGCTGAGATGGTTGCCCGCTGCTGTCTACCGTTGCCACAGTCATGGCTGTAGGATCCGGAATATTTGCGTTAATGGCATCGTTCAGCCACTGCCGGAACAACGCTACCGGATGCTCAGTTAACTGAGTATCATCCAGACGGCCAGCAGAATATTGCCGCCGAATATCAGAAAGAGACATAGCACCTCCTTACAACGGTGAAACAAAAAGTAGATTAATCGTCGCCGTAGCCTAATGAACGCAAGGCCCGGTCATCGTCCGCCCAGCCTTGTTTCACTTTAACCCAAAGTTCAAGAAACACTTTGTTGTCGAACAGGTTTTCCATATCTTTGCGGGCCTGCTCGCCGATAGTTTTAATATGATTTCCGGCTTTGCCGATGACCATGCGTTTCTGGCTGTCACGCTCAACCAGGATAAGACCGTTAATACGGTAAACCCCGTTTTCCATCATTTTGAATTGTTCTATCTCAACCGTAGTGGAATAAGGCAGTTCATCACCGGTGAAGCGCATCAGTTTTTCACGGATAATTTCCGCCGCCATGAACCGGCTCGAACGGTCGGTAATGTAATCTTCGGGGAAGTAAAATTCGCTTTCCGGCAAAGACTGCTGCACGGTGTCCCGTAACGCATCCACCTGCTTGCCGTTTTTCGCACTGACGGGGAAAATATGCTCAAACGTGTGCAGTGACGACAGCTTCTGAATCTGAGCCATCAGACTTTCTTTGTCTTCTACCTTGTCGACTTTATTGACCACCAGGTAACAAGGTAAACGGCTGTTTTTCACCTTTTCCAGTACCATGGTATCGTCTTCGGTCCAGCGTGTGCCTTCCACCACAAACAGAACCAGACCCACTTCAGCCAGTGAGCTCGATGCAGCACGGTTCATGTAACGGTTAATGGCCCGTTTCTCGTCCTGGTGCAACCCGGGCGTATCCACGTAAACTGTCTGGCATTGTGCCTCGGTATCGATACCCAAAATACGGTGACGGGTGGTCTGGGGCTTTCTGGAAGTAATACTGACTTTCTGACCCAGGATACGGTTCAGTAATGTAGATTTACCCACATTTGGACGGCCGACAATGGCCACCAGGCCACAGCGGGTATCAACATCTTCATTCAGATGCATGTTCAAGCTTCTCCAACGTTTCTTTTGCAGCTTGCTGTTCTGCTTTACGCCGGCTGTTCCCTGTGCCGAAAACGGGCTTTTCAAGTTGCGCTACAGTGCAACTGACTTCAAAAGTCTGCGCGTGATCCTTGCCGCTTATTCCTACCACTTCATACACCGGAAGAGGTTCACGGCGTGACTGTAAATATTCCTGTAAACGGGTTTTACTGTCTTTCGGGTGTTCATTCGGATCGAGCCGGTCAATACGGGCAGACCACAAACTCAGAATCACTTTGCTGACGGTGTCTATTCCGGCATCCAGATAGATGGCACCCAGTATGGCTTCCACAGCATCAGCGAGGATGGAACTGCGGCGATGACCACCACTTTTCAGTTCACCCTGCCCCAGTTTAAGCAATTCACCTACGCCGGCTTCTTTCGCCATTTCGGCCAGGGTATCGCCCTTCACCAGGGTTGAACGCATGCGGGTCAATTTTCCCTCCGGTACAGACGGGAAACGGGCGAACAGTGCATCTGCGATGACCATGCCTAATACGGCATCGCCCAGAAATTCCAGCCGTTCATTGTGCTTTTTCGCTGCACTGCGGTGGGTTAAAGCCTGCTCAAGCAAACCTTCGTCTTTAAAGCGGTAATCCAGTAATTTTGATAACCGTGCGTATCTGTCGATACCCTGCATTACTCTATGCCACCAATCCGGTTAAATCTGATACCTGTCGGTACCCATCCCGGTAACACGCTGTCTGCCGGACGTTCAAACTCAAAACTGATCCAGATAGCCACGGCTTTACCTACCAGATTATCATCAGGAACAAATCCCCAGAAGCGGCTGTCACGGCTGTTTTCACGGTTGTCGCCTAATACAAAGTATTGTCCTTCAGGAACAATCCATTCATTACTGCGGGTACCCGGTTGCGTGTAAAAATTTGATGCCGGAATACTGCGTCCGGGATTGCGCAAAATGTCGTGGGTCACATCGCCAAGTTGCTCGGTGTAACGCAACAACGGCACCATATCCTGCACAAATTCGCCGCGCTCTTTAAATTCCAGAGGTACCGGTTGCTGTTTCGGGCAGTCGCTGCCGCTTTCACAGTATGGCTTAATAAAAACTTGTTTGTTCTGATACACAATGGTGTCGCCCGGCAGACCCACTACACGTTTAATGTAGTCTACATTCGGATCTTCGGGGTATTTGAATACCACGACATCACCACGCTCCGGTTCACCGGTTTCCAGAAACTTGCTGCGGAACACCGGGTCTTTTAAGCCGTAGGCATACTTTTCAACCAGAATGAAATCGCCTACCAGTAAGGTAGGCATCATAGAACCGGAAGGAATTTGAAACGGTTCGTACAAAAAAGAACGTAACACCAGTACAAACGCGATGACCGGAAAAATTTGTTGTGATGTATCCACCAGCCAGGGCAACTCACTTTGAGGACCCGTTGATGAACCACCGGCTACCGCTTCACCACCTGCGAGCTTTTCCTTTCTTGCCGGTGCCCACAGCAAACTGTCCAGCAGCCAGATTAATCCGGTTGCTACTGTCAGGATCACCAACAAAATTGAAAAATAATTTGCCATTACTTACCTACCTTGAGAACAGCGAGGAACGCATCCTGAGGTAATTCAACATTACCTACCTGCTTCATGCGTTTCTTTCCTTCTTTTTGTTTTTGCAGCAGTTTTTTCTTACGGCTCACGTCACCACCATAACACTTGGCGATAACGTTTTTGCGCAGCTGTTTAACTGTGCTTCGTGCAATAATATGGTTACCGATAGCAGCCTGAATAGCGATATCAAACATCTGGCGCGGGATCAGTTCACGTAACTTTTCAACCAGTTCACGACCACGGCCCTGACTGTTTTCACGGTGCGTGATCATGGCCAGTGCATCCACACGTTCGCCGTTGATAAGTACATCAACACGCACCATGTCAGACTGCTGGAAGCGCTTGAAGTTATAGTCCAGTGAAGCAAAACCACGGCTGGTTGATTTCAACCGGTCAAAGAAGTCCATTACGACTTCAGCCATCGGTATTTCATAGGTTACCGCGACTTGCTTACCATGATAAGTCATGCTGGTCTGCATTCCACGCTTCTCAACGCAAAGTGTGATGACATTACCGAGGTATTCCTGAGGAACGAGAATGTTTGCCTCTACCATCGGCTCGTGAATCTCTTCGATTTCATTCACCGGCGGTAAATTAGAAGGGTTATCAACCTGTATGGTTTCCCCTTTGGTTGTAACAACCTGATAGATTACGGTTGGTGCGGTGGTGATAAGATCAAGATCATATTCCCGCTCCAGACGCTCCTGAATGATTTCCATGTGCAGCATGCCAAGGAAACCAATCCGGAAACCAAAGCCAAGAGCGGCCGAGCTTTCCGGCTCGAAAAACAACGACGCATCGTTAAGGCTTAACTTAGATAATGCATCACGGAAATCTTCGTAATCGTCTGAACTGACCGGGAACACACCGGCATAAACCTGAGGTTTTACTTTCTTAAAGCCCGGCAGCGGCTTGTCAGCCGGTTCACGTGCCAGGGTGATAGTATCACCCACAGGGGCACCGTGGATTTCTTTAATACCGGCAATGATAAAACCAACTTCTCCGGCACGAAGAACACCGGTTTCAGTTTGCTTAGGAGTAAAGATACCCACTTTGTCCGCCTGGTGAGTCTGCCCGTTAGACATGATTTTAATTTTGTCTTTTACGTTCAGTTCGCCCTGTACAATCCGTACCAGAGATACAACGCCCTGGTAGTTATCGAACCAAGAATCAACAATCAGCGCTTTCAGCGGTGCATTTCTTTCACCTTCCGGCGGCGGAACACGGTTAACAATAACTTCCAGTACGTCTTCAATACCCACGCCGGTTTTGGCTGAGCAACGCACAGCATCGATGGCGTCTATGCCGACGATGTCTTCAATTTCTTCTGCTACACGCTCAGGTTCAGCCTGCGGCAAATCAATTTTGTTGAGGATTGGCACCACTTCCATATCCATATCAATGGCGGTGTAGCAGTTTGCCAGAGTCTGTGCTTCTACGCCCTGTCCGGCATCAACCACCAGCAGCGCACCTTCACAGGCTGCCAGTGAGCGGGATACTTCGTAAGTGAAGTCCACGTGTCCCGGCGTATCGATAAAGTTTAACTGATAGGTTTCACCATCTTTCGCGGTGTAGTTCAACGTTACACTTTGCGCTTTGATGGTAATACCACGTTCGCGCTCAATATCCATCGAATCCAGCACCTGTTCGGCCATTTCCCTGTCAGTCAGTCCTCCGCAATGCTGGATAAGACGATCAGACAGTGTAGATTTACCGTGATCGATGTGTGCGATGATGCTGAAATTACGTATGTGCGACTGTTGCATAATGCTGGAAAATGTCCTGCGAGAATTAAGTTAAACAAACCGGATTTTATTTGAACCGGCAAAACCACAATACTTCTGCCCGGGAAAGTTAATACGGCAGCGCAAAGCGTGCGGATTTTACCTATTTCTTCACTGAAAAGCGAATCAGTATACAAGCCTTTTCTGGCTCAGTTCAGGGCTGATGTCGCTGAACGGCTCCGTTAGCAGGAATGGAAGAAAGAATAACAGGACGGAAACGGGTCTGGTCGCGCTTTTTCAGGTAACCTGAAATTACCGTGAAGGCGAGAAAAGTCACACACAGGCTACCCAGTAAAACCCAAAATTCGCCGCTGAGTCCCACAGCCGGCAGCAGTGCAGTAAAGCTCAGCGCACTGGCAATAAAGATAATGAGAGGTATGACGTAAAGCCAAAGAGAAGCAGTCACAATGCCGGCTTCCGGCACGCCGATACTAACTTTGTCTCCCACCTTACAGGGCACCGGCGATTGTAAAGTCAGTTGCTGGGTTTTCGGCGACAATGCGCGGGAAATCACACCGGAGCCACAGTCAGATTGCGCCTGACAGGATGAACAGGTGGTTTTGATAGCGGCTTCGACGGTGATCACGTCACCGTCAACCGCAATAACCGTAGCGGTTTCTTTAATCACCGCTGACCTCTTTGAGCTTCAGAGAGGTGGCAATGGCATTAGCAGTCTGCAGAGGAATTTCCCCGATGACTGTTACCTGGGCCTTGCCATCGGTGAGAGTCAGAAACGTACTCAGGTCATGGCGCAGGACTAAATCGGAACCGATTGCGTCACTGGCAGGCTGTACATATACAGACACATCCACCAGCCCGTCAGAGAACAATTTGTATTCCACCACTTGCCCTGTCATCGCCAGGCGGCGGATATCTCTTTTCACTTCGACCATACCATCAGGAAGATAATCAACTTCCCAGCCTTGCTGACGATTTGTCGACGGCGTCAAAGCCAGCGGCCTGGGAAGAGAAGCACGGTTCACACGGGCAAAGTACGCAGGCGGCGTGTCTGACATTGTCAGTGATGTAACCTGAATTTGCTCCAGCACATTGCCCTGTAAATCCAGCGTATTAAGTTTCAGCAACATCCCCGACTGTTCGTCCAGCCAAAGCTGGTAACTGAAACGGGTATTATCACGACTGACGATCCTGATCTGCTGAGCTGGCCGGCCGGCCACACGGGCTCTGCCCACAGACACAAACTCGTAGCCTTTGGTCAGAGAAACCGGTTCGTAAAGCAACTCTCCGGGTATAGGACCATTGATATACTGAGAGTGCAGACTGTAAGGCTGGGTATCCGGTTCAAATATACTGACCACATCCCCTACCCGGATGAGCTCTCTTCCGGGGCCGTTTTGCAGATTCAACTGCTCAACGCTGGTACCGTCTTCAAGTACACCGTGTCGCCACAAATAGGGCACAGTTTCCTGATTTAACCGGCTGACGACATAGGCCACCTGAAAATTCAGTGTACGGGTCGCTGCAGTCATTTTCTCCAGCCATCCGGTCACCGACTCCGGCTTAACCTGCGCTGATCCAACAGACTCCGGTTCTGCGCTGTCATTGTGTGCTGCGGCTTTCTGGCTGATAGCTTCTTCCGCTGTCACGATAGAATCGGGAGGTAAAATATCCTGAGACACCGGATTCTGAGCATCAGATTCTGCTTCGATTTCAGCAACAACCTGCCGCGAAGCCCCTTCAGTCCCGTTTTCCTGAGCAGGAACAGGAGAAGAAAAAACGATAAAGGAAAATGTGCATGCCAGAAAAGCATGCCCTGAAAACGCGCGTACCAGCTCCACTGGAGCTGGTACGCGTTGTATAAATGATTTTGTCATTTAGCTCTTAATTTGGATTAGCGTCAGACTCAGCACGTTCTTCTACGGCTTTACTTTGATCTTCTGCCTGCTTCAGCTGAATCTGTTGTTCATGGTCAGCGATGATAGCATTGATCTTACGCTTTTTCTCCAGCACAACATTCATATCATTGCGCGGAATCGTACGGGTCTGTTCCAGACTAACCGGAGAAAGACCACCCAGACGGGTATTCGTCTCAAACGTAGAGAACGGTTCTGCAGGTTCCGGCTGATTCATTTGTTGAACACCCAGAATCACCGCCACAGCTACAGAAGCAGCAACGGCGAATTGTCCACCTTGTTTGGCGAATGGCACCACACTACCAACCAGCGGCAATGATTTCCAGCCTGAACGCTTCGGCGCCATCACTGTAGGTTCACTTTCTAAGGCAGCGGCTACCGCAGCAGTAATGTCTAACTGAGGTGCGACCGTGGCTTCTTTACGTAAACCACTACGAATAACATGATATCGCTTCCACTTTGTTTTTAGCTCTTCATCATTAAGGATTGCATCCATGATGTCAGCGCTGTTTGTCTCGCCATCCATAAAGGCTGACAATTTTTCTTGCTGTTGCGTCATATTATAAAATCCTGATCGAAATGATCGTTTACCACCTTAACACAGCTAGTTAGTTCGTTTCATCCCGTGAAAGTTCAATTTCATCGTGAAAAAAAATCAATTTTCTAACAATGGCTGTATGACCTTGTCGATTGCCTCACGTGCCCGGAAGATCCGGGAGCGGACTGTACCGACAGGACACCCCATTACGCTGGCGATTTCCTCATAACTTAAACCTTCAATTTCCCGCAGGGTAATTGCCATACGTAAATCGTCGGGTAACTTCTCCACAACACGGAATAATGTAGCTTCGAGTTCATCAGACAACAAACTGCGTTCCGGCGTGGATTGCTCTTTCAGCGCATCACTGCCTTCATAATAGTCTGCGTCTTCAGCGTCGACATCATTTGCAGGCGGCTTTCGCCCCTGCGCCACAAGATAATTCTTAGCGCTGTTAACGGCAATGCGGTACAACCAGGTGTAAAACGCACTGTCGCCGCGAAAATTTGGTAACGCGCGGTAAGCCTTGATAAACGCATCCTGAGTGACATCTGCAACGTCACCGGAGTTTTTGACATATCGAGACACCAAATGCATCACTTTATGCTGATAACGGGTTACCAGTAAGTTAAATGCATTTTTATCACCGCTTTGTACCTTTTCAACAATCTGTTGATCGGTTATCTGCTCGCTCATCCGAGCTATTTCTCCTTAACATCTACCACATAAACAGCTCATGCAAGCATCAGGTAGACTGCATTATTCCCAATAAGTTCGCAAAAAATGCGGACAATCTTTAAATTATCAATAAATAATATAAGAAAAATCCTGCAGACGCGCGCTCTATGCTTTGCGTTTTGCTGTGCTTCCTTTAGACTTGCCGGACCTTAGCCTACAAGTAAACCGCTAAAATACCATGAAATCAGTGGCTTCTTCACTAACATCAGCGGATCCGAAAGGAATTGAGCACCAATGTGATGTTTTAGTCATCGGCAGTGGTGCCGCCGGATTAAGTCTGGCGCTCAAACTGGCAAATCATTGTAACGTGATTGTGCTGAGCAAAAGCGACCGCAATGAAGGATCGACCCGATACGCCCAGGGCGGTATTGCCGCCGTTTTCGACGAACACGACTCTGTTGAGGCACATGTTGCTGACACATTAAATGCCGGTGCCGGATTGTGTGAAGAAGACGCGGTACGCTTCACAGCCCAAAATGCCAAAGATGCACTGAACTGGCTGATAAATCACGGCGTACCTTTTGATACTGAAACGAATGAGCAGGGTGAGGAGCGTTTTCACCTGACCCGTGAAGGTGGTCACAGTCACCGCCGTATTTTACATGCAGCCGATGCAACCGGTGAAGCGCTGCAAATTACTCTGAATGATGCGGTGTCATCCCACCCCAATATCCGCTTCCTGGAACGGTACAACGCCATCGACTTAATTAAGTCCCGCAGTAATCACCTGCACTGTACCGGTGTGTACGCGTGGAATCTGGAACAGGCCCATGTTGAAGTTATCCGCAGCCGTTTCATTGTGCTGGCCACGGGCGGCGCGAGCAAAGTGTATCAGTACACATCTAATCCGGATGTGTCCAGCGGTGACGGTATTGCCATGGCCTGGCGTGCTGGTTGCCGTGTGGCGAATATGGAATTCAATCAGTTCCATCCCACCTGTTTGTATCATCCTCAGGCAAGAAACTTCCTGATTACCGAAGCACTGCGGGGTGAAGGTGCACAGCTGTGCCATGCTGATGGGACACGCTTTATGACACGCTTCGATGAACGGGGCGATTTAGCGCCCAGGGATATTGTTGCCCGTGCCATCGACTACGAAATGAAACGTCTGGGTGCTGACTGTATGTATCTGGATATCAGTCACAAGCCGGCTGACTTCATTGAAAAGCATTTCCCGAACATTTACCGCAAGTGTCTGTCTGTGGGCATCGATATCACTAAGGAGCCTATTCCCGTGGTGCCTGCCGCGCACTATAGCTGCGGTGGTGTGATGACTGACTTTAATGCCAAAACTGACCTCGATAACGTTTATGCCATAGGTGAAGTAGCTTATACCGGCCTGCATGGTGCGAACCGCATGGCATCAAACTCTCTGCTGGAATGTGTGGTCTACGCCGCAGCTGCCGCGAAAGACATCCTTACTCATTTGCAGGACGACTACACTGAAGAGACGATTGCGCCCTGGGATGAATCACAGGTTACCAATTCAGACGAAGAAGTCATCATTCAGCATAACTGGCATGAACTGCGTTTGTTCATGTGGGATTACGTGGGTATTGTCCGCACCAACAAAAGACTTGAGCGCGCACTGCGACGGATCCAGTTACTGAGTCAGGAAATTCAGGAATATTACGCACACTTCCGGGTCAGCAATAACCTGCTGGAACTGCGCAATCTGGTGACGGTTGCGGAACTGATTGTACGTTGCGCAATGAACCGTAAGGAAAGCCGGGGCCTGCATTACAATGTGGACTATCCGGACCTGCTACCGCAAGCCAGACCCACAGTACTCAAACCATTACCGGCCAAATGTCAGCCTGAACCCGGTTCACTGGCCACCAGCACTTACCGGGAAGAAGAACAGCTTTAACAACCGCCGGTTCAGTTTTTCGCTGAACCGGTTTCGCCGGATTTAACGGCACCTTTTATTAATGGCTCACCATTTGCTGAATTTTCCAACAGGAAATCTGTTGTGCCCTCTCCCCTGCTAATTTTAAGGTCCGCTTTGCCGGGCAAAAAAAGTGGACGCTTAAAATCACAATTTATATCAGTGCTGTGATCAGCTTTATCTGTTTCTGCATAACTCACCGCCATGGCCAGCGTCCACATGCCGTGGGCAATCGCTTTGGGAAAACCAAACAGCTTTGCTGTAAATGCGCTTAAATGAATGGGGTTGGCGTCTTCTGAAATCTTTGCATAACGCCGGCCGGCATCCGCCGGGGCAGAAAAACTAGCAATGCTTTGCCAGCGTTTTGCAACCTCTGTTTCCTCAGAGTGTTTAGCCACTTGCGCTGAAGACTCCACACCGTCGCCCACATGTGGCGCTTTTACCCGCACCAGATAAGTAGCTTCTGCGCGGTAGCATTCCCTCTCTTGTTGTGTTGCAGTGGTATACATATGAATATCCCAGCCCCGCCGGTGAGGTGTAACCGCAGAAAAACCCGTGCGTAAAGTGACAGGTTTAGACAGCCTGATCCCGCTTTGCTGGCTGATTTGGTTTTTCCTGTGTACCAGGCCAAATAAGGGGAACGGACTTCGCGGGTGTGCCAGACACCGCATCTGCAATGGCAGAGACAGCATCTGCAGATAACAGGGGTGCAGTCTGTCCCCGTGCTGCCAGTGGGTAATATCACAGTACCGGTGATAATGTGAGGGGTTAATCAGTTGTGTTTTCCCCCCATGAACACCCGGCACCGCAGGAGGCTTAAATTGCTTCAGCAATTGTTTGTCAGGCCGGTGCGTCAGCGCCCGGTACAATAAACTCATCATAGTTACTCAATCCCCTTGTGACTGATGCTGAACCAGTCTCACCAGACGACGATAATAAAGCTTCTTACATTCCCCCGGTAACACCCAGCGATAGCAAGCTGTGCCATCATAATCTGTACCGGCAAGGTAAATACCGAAAATCGTCACTTTGCTGCCGGATGATATTGTCAGCGGCCTCACTGTACCGCTGCGGGCAGGCTCATACCACCGGTTGCCGTCCACCGATATGCTTTCACAACCTTGCCGCATCTTTTGTTGTCCGGCAAGCAGGATTAGCAGAAAGGCCGGCACAACAGAGCACAGGAATACGGAAATAGTGTAATCAGGAAACCACGAAGCGGCGCTGGCAGGCAATGACCATATCGCGATGCCTGCAGCCACAAGAGGGATAGCTACTGCGGCCATCCGGATGGCACGGTAGCGGATAACGAAGCTATACTTTGACACGATCCAGAATGATTTTGACCATTCTTGCCAGCTCAGGGTCTTCACATTTCTGATGGCCCATGAACCAGGCAAACAAATCGGGGTCGTCACAGGTAAGTAAACGTTCAAATAAAACCTGATCGTCGTCGTTTAAGTCGTCGAATGCTTCTTCTACGAATGGCAGAAATAATACATCCAGTTCCAGCATGCCCCGGCGGCATGCCCACTTTAGCCGGTTACGTCTTTTCTCAGTGAACATCAATTAGGACCTCTTCATTGAACGGCAGCACTATACCAGAAGAGTTACGCCGGCTCACCGTACTTTTTGTCAGATTACAAACTTGTGAATTCTAATTCGCCCCCCATAGTTAGAGTTCACGTTTTAAAGTTACGGATGGTTTATGTCAACGCCAGATTCACTTAATGAGTTAGTTTCAGACTTTGTTATTCCTCTGACGGGTTCCACAGTCATTACTGTTGAAGGTGAACAGCAAAATGATTACCTGCACGGGCAACTGACCATCAATGTAAAAAATCTTGCTGACAATACAGCCCGCCATGCTGCGCATTGTGACTTTAAAGGTAAGACATGGTCGCTCAGCACTCTTTGCCGCTGGCAGAACAGCATTCTGATGCTGATGCCATCAGGTTGTGCAGAAGCCTCTCTGGAACAGTTAAAAAAATACGGCGTATTTTCAAAAGTTACCATTGAGAAAAAAGACAGCCAGCTGAAGCAATATGCAGTGAAAGGCAAACAGGCAGAGCAATGGATAAGCGAGTTTTTCGGCTCACTGCCAGAGCAGACACTGGCCACTGTTCAGCACTCTGACGGTGTAGCGATCCGCGCAGATTATCCGCAGGATGTGTTTATTTTGCTTCTCAGTGAAACCGCTGCCGGCACGCTGGAACAATGGCAGGCAGAACAGAACATCCAAACTTACGATTATTGCGTTTATGACGCCTTAATGGTGTCTCAGGGTATTCCTGAAGTCAGCGGTGAAGTGGTTAATGAGTTCGTTCCCCAGATGATGAACGTACAGGCGCTGGACGGCATCGATTTTAATAAAGGCTGCTATATGGGTCAGGAAGTCGTAGCCCGCACCCGTTACCTGGGAAAAAATAAGCGCGCGGGATACGTCTTTTGTTTACCCGCGGCAATTGATGTTAAAGTAGGTGATACCGTTGAGAAGGCACTGGATACAGGATGGCGCAGAGGCGGCACTGTTATCCGCTGTGCTACATTGGGCAAAGAGACCTGGTTCATGGCCGTGCTGCCCAACGACACAGAAGCAGACACGCCACACAGACTGGCGGACTCGCCTGACGTTCAGGCATGTTTTTACGCATTGCCATATACTGTATAGCAGGCAATGCAAATTCACGTGTTGAGAAAACACACCCCAAAACAGGAAATATTATGACAATCACGTCAGACAGTGTGGTAACACTACACTATACCGTTTCAACAGAAGACGGCACTACACTGGACTCTTCAGAAGGCAAAAACCCGCTGGTTGTGCTGCTCGGCAGACGCTTCCTGATTGAAGGTCTGGAAGATGCTCTGATGGGCAAAAATAAGGGTGATAAATTCGACGTCGCTGTAGCGCCTGAAAAAGCTTACGGTGAGCGTGCAGATGAACTTGTACAAAGCGTACCTAAGTCAATGTTTGACGGTATGGATGTGCAACCCGGCATGTCTTTCCGTGCTACTTCTGAGGGCGGCGAACAATCTGTGATCGTAATTGAAGTCAGTGAAGAAAAAGTGATTGTGGATGGCAACCACCCGCTGGCAGGCGTACCTTTAAAATTTGATGTGGAAGTAGTAGATATCCGTGAACCGACTCAGGAAGAGCTGGAACATGGTCATGTGCATGGTGAAGGTGGCTGTGGTCATAACCACTAAGCCCTGAACGGAATAAAAGAAGCCGGTGCAGCGTCAGCTCACCGGCTTTTTTGTATCAGATCGCTTCTTCGTTCTGTTCACCGGTACGAATACGGATAGCCGTTTCAACCGTGGTAACAAAGATCTTCCCGTCACCAATCTTGCCAGTTTTTGCTGATGACTCAATGGCTTCAATGGCCTGCTGAACCTGATCGTCTGCAAGTACCAGTTCCACTTTAATCTTTGGCAGAAAATCTACCTGATATTCAGCACCACGATACAGCTCAGTGTGCCCTTTCTGACGTCCAAAGCCTTTTACTTCGGTGACGGTCATGCCGGCAATTCCTACTTCGGCCAGTGCCTCACGAACATCATCCATCTTGAACGGCTTGATAATCGCTTCAATTTTTTTCATAACTTGCTACTCGTTGTTTAGTGAACTGATACGACTAAGTCTATGTCGTTACTGCAATAGTTTACACAAAGATTGCCTGACGTACATAGACAAAGCATCTCTTTGACCTGCAAATTACCACACCGGAACTGCATTTTACTTTGCACGGTAAAGTATAGACATCCAGCCGTTTGCTGTCTTTTATATACGCATTTTCTGTGCATTTCGGTTAATCTGACCTTCGGGTAACTGAATAATTGCAACAGGTATGAACGCGCAAAAAGGACTGTCTCTGATAGAACTGATGATCACTGTAGCCATCATGGCTCTGCTGATCACTGTCGGCGCACCTGCCATGCAGTCCGTTCTCCAGCAAAACAGGGTGATAGCGGCAGTAAATGATATCAGCGGCGCTGTGCGGATGGCCCGTTTCACCGCCATTGATCAGGAGCAGACTACCCTGCTTTGCCCCACATCTGACTACAAAAATTGTTCAAATGACTGGACTCAGGCAAAAATCGTTTTTATGGATGCCAATCTGAATGGTGCCAGAGACAACGATGAACCGCTTATACTCTCTACTGATCCTCTGGGTACCGGCCTTGGACTGGACGGAGTATCAGGCACCCTGACGTTTGCCGCTGATGGCAGTGTCAGCAATGCTGTCACCATCAAAATTTGCCCGTCGTCAAAGGATGCCAAAGCCGCATCGGCCGTGCTGATTACCTTATACGGCCGCGTATCTGTTGCCACAGATGCCAGTGGTAACGGCGTTAAAGAAGATCTCAACGGCAGCGATTTGTCCTGCTAATGCCAACATTTTACAGGCGCATATGTGCCTGCAGCATCCAGCGTCAACGTATCGCAGCCATCGTTTAACCCTTTAATCCGGTCAGCACGAAGTACATACCCGCCTGCAGAAACATTAATGACCGTGAACGTATACTTCTTAATGACCGGGGCCGATAACGCCACCTGAGCGGCATAACCCGCATTCGCCAGACGAAACCGTATTTGCTCTGCCTGCCACCGCAGCAGCTGACTTCTTGCCTGTTGCCGTTCGTGCCGGTTTAGCAAATCAACGAAGCCGGGAACTGACAATGCACTGAGAATACCGGTGACAGCCAGTGCCATCATCAGTGACATCAGCGTCACACCCCGTTGAGATAAAAAATCTTTCCTTTGGTACAGCATACAATTCCCTGCTCACAAAATAGACTGACATCACTTTATCAAACCGGCAGACCAGTTCGCTGCCGCCTATAAGGACAGTTGTCATGCGTCAGGGATTTTCGCTTACAGAACTGCTGGCCGGACTTGCCATAACAGCGATAGTCGCGAGTCTTTCTTTGCCTGCTATTCAACATCAATATCGTCTTGGACAACTGACCAGGTTGCTGGATGCAGTACAACTGCAATTCAGACGGGCGCAGTCTGTGGCACTTGCCGGCGGTCAGCACGGTTACATTGCCATCCATGCCGGCACATCCTGGTGTACGGTGGTTACGTCAACGGTGTGTCATTGCAATATTCCTGCGTCCTGCTCAGCCTCAGCACTTTTTAAGCCGGTGAACAGTGGCGGCTACCCGGCCACATCACTGGTTAATAATACTTTTAACCCGGCTCATTTTGCCCGGTTCAGCAAGGGTAGCGGCAAAGCTTCCGGTAATGCAGGCTCCCTGACATTCGATGTGTCAGGACTTCGGGGCAAGATGATTGTAAGCAGCCAGGGCCGCATCCGCGTTTGTCTTGAAAATATGGACTACGGAGGATACCGGGCATGTTAAAAATTCAGGCGGGCTTCAGTCTGTCCGGCATGCTCATTTCCATGGCGACCGGCCTGACGCTCATTGCCACCTCAGCATCACTGATTGCTTCAGTGAAAAACAGTCAGCAACGCCAGACAAGTGCTCTGTTGCTGGAAGATGAAATGGTTCGTGTCACATCGTTACTGCGGCAACAGTTAAGGGAAAGCGGTAAAACGGGAAATTACCTGCAAACGCTCATTCAGTCAGGGAATCCGGATAAAACGTTCACCTCAAAGCTGGCAAGCGGCGCTTACGGAAATGAACCCGCCGGCAGTTGTATTATTTATGCATCAGATCTCAATCTGAACGGCGTCATTGACAGTCAGCCTGTGAATGAGAGAAGAGGTTTCAGACTCAGAGGCAAGGCGCTGGAAACACGGATTAACGGCCGCACATGTACTCAGTCCGGATGGCAGGATATTACCGATCCAAATTTTGTGACTGTCAGTCAGTTTACTGTGAGTCTGGACAGGAAACAGCAAACCACCGATATCACCGTGTCTCTGGCTATGGGTCTCAAAACAGCTGGTGACATTTCCAGACAAGATACATTTATTGTCACGGTATATCATGATTAGACTGGCCCGAAAACACAGGCAGCAATGCTCCGGCATCAAATTAGTACCACACGGAGCAATATGGACCGGCACAGTGTTACTGTTATTGCTAATTGTTGTACCGGCAGGTGCCACACTGACTGTTATGCTGTCCGGATCTGCTACGCAGTTTCTGTTACGTAAAAATGCAGTAGTTACCCGTGCAGATCTTGCCGGTGATGTGATTCAGGCTCAGGCCGAAATTAATTATGCCGCCAGCTGGCCACCTGCCCCGCTTTCCGGCGCGAATATGGTGTTAAGCCAGCCGGGTGTTCAGACTGTCCGCCATGCAACAGTTCACAACATCACTCTGGATGTCAGCCGCGCAGTGGACAATGGTATGCTCAGCTCCCGTGTGGAACTGACAAAGTTTCCTTTTTTGCTCTCCATTCCGGCCGCACCTGTGGTGTACAACGGTTCAACGCCGTTACTGGGCACATTTGCGCTGTATCTCCCGCCGGCAGGGTCTCATCCGGATTTTGTTTATTCATTGTGGTCCGCAGCTTCTGTTGATATGTCAGTCAATGGCAGGATGACCTGTGCAGATTCATTTACCGGTCAGGACTTATGTCCGGTATCACCGCTGAGTAATACGCCGTTTAAAAGTGCTGATATCAAAGATGCAGATAATAAAATCGCTATACCACCGGGAGATTATCTCTTCGGGCTGGATTTGGATAACGCTGACTTAACCATCATTGCTCTTCTGAGCCGCAATATCTACACGGACTGTCAGGCTCTGCCCGCCACAGATGTCATCGTATATGTAAAAGGTGACTGTACGCTTTCAGGTAACAAAACCCTGGGCAACAATGCGTCGCCTGTGTTGCTCATTATAGAAAATGGTCATATCAAAATGGAAGATAATGCGGTGGTGAACGGCGTTGTTGTCAGTTACAGAAACAACAGCGGTTTTAGCCGTAAAATACAGATTTCAGACAGTGCCATTATTAACGGCAGTTTGCTACTTAATCATCCCGCCACGGCAGACAGTCACCTCCGTGTGGCCTATCACTACACTATTCTGCAAAACCTGCAACACCACCCTTTTTTACAACAAACCGGCATAGTACCCGGGACAGCACATCCATGACGGGACAGTTAACGATGAAAGGATTTATACAGACTGAATTGCTGGTGGCATTTATTCTTTTAACCGGCTCTCTCACTGCCAGCCTGATGACCATGCAATCAAGCATTTCTGCAGCGCTGGCACTTCATGACGCAAGTCAGGGATTACTACTCGCGCAGACACTGGGCAAACAATTGTCAGATACCGGAAGAAACGGTACCAGTGAAATGGCTGACTTTTTTAATCAGGGAAATAACCTGTCAGCCAACGTGGTCAATGGTACGCATACAGTGAACAGCGGACCGGTTGCGCCGGCAATGCAGTTCACAGTCAGTTGGCAAATCCAGCCCCGCTATATCCATTCAGGAAATGTAACCGGCACTGCGGCAACAGCAGATGTTCCCTGGCCGGTACTGAAATCCGGTACCCTGTCGGTGAAATGGAAAAGTCATGACGGCATTCAAGCCAGTAGTCCGGTCACGGTGAGCAGCCCTCACCCGCTCATTTCTGCAGATGTGCGTAAAATCAGCCGGCTGAATGCTTTAACACCATGAGAGGGATCAGCAGGACCAGCAATACTCTGAGCTGTCGATACTGCCGCTGTTATTTTCATCCCAGGCTTTACGCCCGTCGCTGTAATACAAAATGATACCATCCGATGCCTGACTGGTACCGGACACCGGCGTAGCTTTTATCTCGTAATCTGTTGCAGAGGCAGCCTGGATGGTCAGGGTATAGCGCTTATCTGAGGCACTTTCAGAGGCCGGTGACCAGTTATTAAAAATAGTTGGTGTACCGGTATCACTACCACCCGATGCAGCGCCCTCATAAGTAAAACCACCGGTATGATGACGTTCCATTGCTGCTGCGAACGCCATCAAATCAGACTGTGCCGTCTTACGGTAGCTTTCCTGAATAACACCCTGATAAGCGGGATATCCTACCGCCACCAGGATGCCCGCAATAGCCACCGCAATCATCAGTTCAATCAGAGTAAAACCACGCATTTCTTTCATTTTATCCTTTTTCATTATTGGCGCTCTTTCTCTGTGGTCCAGCTGTTTTGCTGTACCCGTTCGAAGCGGCCGAAGATATTTTGTGCCAGACAGGCAAAGGCCGATGTGCACTGCTCTTCGTTACCATCCTGGTCGACGCTGATCACTGCAGACACACACTCTGTGCCCAGACAAACTACCGGTTCCACGATTTCCTCAATGAGAATTTTCGTTTCAGGCGCAATACCGGTCTGTTTCAGCTCAGCGTAGCGATCCTTTTCATCAATATCACCGTCATTATTCAGATCATCCACTGCATTACCCGTCAACATATCTACCAGATACGCACGGCTGTTACCGGTAGGTGGCGCACAGTCACTTTCTGAGCTCGCAGCCGGTACATACGTGGTGAAGAAAATTTTGTAATCAATGATCAGAGGTGAAGACAACACTTTTTCCCCTCCGGTAGTCAGCTTTATAAACCAGCCATCTTTCCCTGCAAGCTGGGATGCCGCCACACTTTGTGTGTTGGCGTCTGAACTGCTCAGTAGCGAATTAGTGGCATCGTACAGAGTTGATTCAGTTACGCCTGTGTTAAACACATATTCGCCGTTGCTGTCGTGTTCAAAAACACCTTTGTCTTTAATGAAATAGAAACGGTCATCTACATCTACATCCAGCGGCGAGGCGCGCCAGCCAGAGCCGATAGCGACGCCATAGAATAACTCATCGCCCAGCGCGATTTCAGAGACATCTGCACCGTAATAGAAACGGCGGTTATCTGTATTGGTTGCCCCGCCTAAATCAGCGATACGGGCACCTTTAACAAAGTCGCTGCCAGTTTTGCCGTTGTAGATATCCATACGGAACAACTGCCCGCCCATGTCTGACACATACATATGGTCTGCATATCCATCGTTATCACGGTCAATCACTGAAATCCGGCTTGGAATGCTGTACTGCATCTCAGCAATATTGAGGTTTGCATCACTGTTACTGGCGTGCCAGAGCAACGCACCGGTATCGGCATCAAACATGTACACAGCATTACCAATACCGTCAGGATCCCTTGTCAGCTTTGTATCGTGACCGTCTGCGTAACCACCACCCACAATCATGACATTCTTTTCGGTACTGCCCATTTTCACTTTGGTAATGGTAGGACGGGACCAGGTTTGTCCCATTTTCTCAAGTCCGGTTGTGCCGCCACGGATTGCAAATACCAGTTTGGGAGATGTTTTGCTGGTTACATCGAATACATAATAATTACTGCCACCACGACGCATGCCAAGATACAGGTAGGTTTTACTGCCGACTGTGCGCAGAACCATATCACCGTCAAGGCCATAGATGTGTGTATACGAAGAGGCATTCTGGTAAAAGTCGTGCAGATTGGCCATCAGCTCTTTCGGAATAATCGCGAAGTTTTCTTTACCGGTGGCGGCATCAAAGGAATGCAGGAACCCCTGATTGGTTGCAACAAAAATGGCTGAATCATTGGTACCGTAGTTAACAATGACCGGCTGAGAGTGAATTGGGTCGCCCATTTGCAGGCGCACATCAGAGGAGTCGCCGTCACCGTCAGAATCTTTAACGTCGACCCCCCGTGACCATTTCAGCAACTCACTTCTCAAGGTTACCGGATTAGATGACGTGGTAATTGCCAGATCTGCGGTGGTAATGAGCGCATTGTTCTCATGCACGGCATTCAGACTGGATGCAATAGAACCGGGTGAGTCAAAGAAATACACATTACGGTTGATATTCATCTGGCTGGCCGTTCCGCCTTCCCTCACATCGTTGCCATCGGCCAGCGTGGACCAGTAGCTGTGAGATGAATCTGAGAAGAATCCTGTTACAGAGTCCACTGCTCCTGCGCCATTTTTATCCAGAATCGTGTCACCGCTAATTTTGTATTTTTTCACGTTACCGGGCCAGATAGTGCCCTCTGATGGCTTAAATAAAGCAAAATACAGCTCGTCTTTGTGGGTCAGACGGTTCATCTGGTTAACGGCCACACCCGGTGACACAAAGGTAGCATTTACATCTTTTACTGAACGCAGGATAGTCTGGAAAGCCGTAAGCAAATCATCACTGTTATCCACCTGATAGAAACCACCGCCGCTTTGCAGCGCGATCTGGTTAAGGAAATTGTTCGCATTGCTGTTGGCAGCAAAACCGATAGTGTGGGTGATAACACGACGGTCTATCACAGACGTTTCGGTTTTACTGATGTTCTTCACCAGGTCCAGACCGCACTTTTCACCACCGGAACCGGTACAGGACTTACCCAGCATAGACTGAATTTTACTGACACTGTGGTTACTGTTTGCTTCACCGTCAGACAGTAACACGATGTGGTTATTGGTCTGACACTGCAAATCTGTGACCGGAGAAATATAGGTTGCACCGGATGGAATGTATTCGTTAATACAATCCGCATCACTCAGGTTGTCATCACTGCATCCGTAAGGACGGACCGGATCTGAGCCGCTGTAAGAATTACGGTGGCTGACACGGGTACTCTTACGCACATCACCTGACACATTGTTGTTACCGCGGGTCAGGCCATAGTCCACAGACAAGCCACCATAATAGCGGGTTGCCTCGTACAGGGTATCCACAATGGGGGTGTAACCACTGGCTTTAAGTTCGTCCACTTTGCCGATAAGGTGTTCACGTACGGTGGAAGAAACCCCCGGCGTTGCATTGCCGTTAAATTGAATGTAAAGCTGTGGTGCACGTGACGCACTGCCATTCACCGAATAAGCTCCACGGTCACCGTAGAAATCACTTAATATCAGCATTAAATCATTCCCGGCGCTCCAGCCACCACGATTAACCACTTCCTGAACCACGCTGGAAATATCCGGAGAGACATGCTGCCATTTACGATAAAAGGTGGGCATGTTCCAGGTAATGCCACTGGTCTTAGACTTATTTCTGAGCAGATAGCGGCTATAGTTCTTAAAATTCTCAGCATCATTTTCTGCTGATGCTGAAATTTTCATGGACGCACTGCCGCCGTGATAGTCATAACCGGTAAAGACGAGATAAGCTTTATTGATGGTAGCGTCCTTTGGCACATTAATATTGGTAAAACGCATGCCGATGTACGCGTTGTAGTTTGAATTCATGGTCAGCTCAGTACCGGTGGACTGATAGCCATTGTTCTTTTCCTCAGCGTTGTCCCTGGTGGAAGACACCTGAAACAGGCTTTCACCTGAAATACAGCCTGTGGCGGTAGATTCATCATAGGTGACCACCAGCTGCGGTGAGCCTGTGGTGCCGTAATCTGCCGATCTGGCTTTGCGCTCACTGCTGCTGTCAGTACTGCTACCTTCAAGAATAAGACTCAGGTTCTGACCGCCACACCAGCCCGCCTGATCAACGATTTCCTGTATGACTGGTGAAAAATCCGGTGTTGAAATCACATCATCAGTGACGGGAAACTCATTATCAGTGGTCCAGTCAACCTGACTTGCGGTTGTGGCTCTTGATGAAATATCAGATGATGCTGTGGAAAACGGCTGACTGTCGGCCGCCAGTTCACCGCGAATAGTGATCACAGAAGCCGCTGAGTTTAACTGTGAGGACGTCAGACGCATATAAGCGCCGGTAATCGTGGCGCCCTGAGGAATATTTAAACCGGTAAAACGCAAACCGCTTGTTACCGTCGCCGTACCGTAGGTGAAATAAACCGCATTGGTGTTCACATACACCGAACCATTTATCTCGGAAGCATCGTCAGTACTGCCGCCGGTTGACGTGATCAGCTCAGGATTGATGGCTTCATCAATTCCCTGTAACGGAAAGAGTACTGGGCCGCCATAATCAGAGAAACGCATCAGGCCGGCATTAATATTGGTTGCCTGGTCCAGCGCCGCTTTCAGCGCATTTTGTACTCTGAGCATCCTTGTCTGACTGGTGTTGTCATAAGCCGCCATACTGCCCGATGTATCCATAATGAACAGTACATTTGGCAAATAGGTTTTCGATGAGTCTGCTGTCCCGAGATAAATATCCAGATCGTCACCCCATGCCGCGAAGCCGATGCACGACCACATAAGAAATGAAATAAACCAGCGTGATACTTTTTTCATTTTCATAATTCCTACTGCGCAGCGGGCGCGATAACAGCGGCAGTCACGGTATTTGCCACCACCGTTGAACGCTCGGCTACCTTGCCACACCCTCTGACAACAAACACGTGACAGTTAACGTTACTACCACCAATCACATTACTTGAGCCTCTGCAGGCCTGCTCACGTACGAAAGCGGTTTTCGACCAGCTTTCAGTACGCATATCATTCTGATAATTACCGCTTCCGTTGTGTTCTGAGCCGGTATTCAGTACTGAGGTAGTTACCCGACGGTCAGTCCAGTTCTGATCAGAACAACTCAATGTATCGGAATCCGGATCAAACTGAGTTCCCTGACGGGCTTCTGACAAGGGATCGGTTTTACTGGAATCGGTCAGTAAAATTTCGTCTTCAGCTTCAAAAAACACCCCGGCCAGTGCCGCTTCCGCAGCATCGAAAGCCTGCCCGGAACGCTGCATCGACACAGCCATTTTACTCTGCCCAAGACTCGACGACACAGCACTGACACCCAGGATAGTCAGTGATAATAAAATAAGCAGCGCCAGAATAAGTACCATGCCTTGCTGAGGCTTTAATCCTTGCATCACAGGCTCCTCACAAAATTCTTCATATTGCGTAACGCCAGTGTTTGCGTGAACACCTGAAAATAGTGCCCGCTGTCAGTAGTTACCGCGCTCTCATTCAGTACGGCTATATTGCGGCTGGCGATATTTGAGACCTGAGAGGCATCACTTTTTAACAACACCCCGATGCGTACCGATACAACCTGACGGTTAACCGCCCGCAATGCTGACAACTGGCTGGCGGTGACGTACTGAACAGCTTGTCCCTGAGAACCGGTGGCGGTGGCCGTAACCCCGTACTGCACCTGAAAACTCACGACATTGTCCATCAGAACCACTGACTTGCTGGTACCTGTTGCCGTTTTTACACCACGCAATGCCCTGCCATCGTATCCTGAACAATAGAGTTTTTCTCCGGACACGTAGTAACGGTTAACCACGTGAAATTCGTCATTGCCTGTGTAGCCATAACGGTTTCCGGTGCAATCCTCCCGCCCCAGAAAATTCACGACCAGTTCATCATCAGCACCACTTCCGCCCTGGCTTGAGCCAAGGGATACGCTGGACAGGTAATCCCCCGGCAGGCCGACAGGACGGTTTTGAATAAATGCCGCTTCAACAAGGGGGTCTACCGTGGTATCCACTCTGGCTACTACCTGGTCGTAGCGCCCGGCCTCAATAACTTCGCGGCTCAGCCTTGCCATAACAAAACGACCAGACTCCTGTACCTGACTCACCGCCTGATTAAGGGAATTTGTCACTCTGGAACTGACCATTGTCTGGATCACTGCACCGCTGATCACCAGACCCAGCACCAGCGCGATCATCATTTCGATTAAGGTAAAGCCCCGCTGATTCATAGTGTGATGTCCTTAACCACGCAGGCATTACTGTCGCCGGAGTCAGGGTTACACCGGGTATTTAACGTGTACTGTTGCCTGGAGGAAGACGAAACCGGCCAGGTCAGCATAATATGAATGCGGGAGCCTGCTGAGCAGGTGTCAGCATCTCCGCTGTTACTGTCAGTGCAGGAGACATCCAGTGTAATGGCTTTATTAGTTTGTACTGCTGCACAGGACAATGACCACGCATCGTACTGCGCTAACTGTGCTTCGCTGCATGTGCCGCTTTCACAGTCAGGAACGGAAGAAGGCAGGCTCAGACAGTGACACGCATACGTATCACCGGAACCACAGGACAGCGTGGCAAAATTATAATTGTTACTACTGAAATAAGCGTTATTCACTACCATTCCGTCGCCTGCCGTGGCCGGCCGCGTGGCAGCCCGTAACCGCTCTGCTACCTGTTCGGCAACCAGTTCAGACTGTGTGCGGCTTATCGCATCCCTGTTCGCAAAAGAACCCACAAATTGCAGAGATGCAACGCCAAGCAGACCGATAGCAAGCACGAACAACGTTATGAGGACTTCAATGAAGCCCACACCGGTTTGCCGTTTTTGCAACGTATGCTGACGCATAACTAGTCTACCTGTTCAAAAATTAAACTTACCCCGCATTTATCCTACATCAGAGGGGCATTTTAATAAGTATCGGCAGAAATCGTTGGGTATTGAAAAGTATAATTCGCGGAGCAGCAACACTCCGCGATGAAGAAAGGCGTAACGGTGAAGGAGTTAACTGACTTGTTTAATACGTAACTCTTTAGGCACGGCAAATTCTACGTTTTCTTCACGTCCGGGACGTTCAGAAGCACTTTGCGCTCCCCATGCCTTAAGCTGATTGACTACCCGCTGCACCAGCACTTCCGGCGCAGAGGCACCGGCGGTAACACCGATGTGTTCAACACCTTCAAGCCACGCTTTCTGAATACAATTTTCATCGGCAATAAGATGCGCCTGCGCCCCCATTTTCTCCGCGAGTTCACGCAGACGGTTGGAGTTGGAGCTATTAGTAGCACCGACAACCAGCAACACTTCGCAATCTGTCGCCAATTCACGCACGGCATCCTGACGGTTTTGCGTAGCGTAACAAATGTCGTCTTTGCGTGGACCGCTGATTGCCGGGAATTTGTCTCTGAGTGCATCGATAACATCCGCAGTATCATCTACCGATAACGTAGTCTGACTGCAGAAATACAAATGCTGCGGATCCTTCACTTCCAGCTTTGCAACATCTTCGCTGGATTCCACCAGATAAATGCCACCTTCCGGATTATTGTACTGCCCCATTGTACCTTCTACTTCAGGGTGTCCGGCGTGACCGATGAGGATACATTCCGTGCCGGTTTTACTGGCGCGTGTCACTTCCATATGCACTTTCGTTACCAGCGGACAGGTTGCATCAAACACTTTCAGTCCGCGGGCTTCTGCTTCTTTTCGTACTGCCTGAGAAACGCCGTGAGCTGAAAAAATAACGATGCTGTCATCCGGCACTTCATCAAGCTCATCAACAAACAGTGCGCCACGCTCTTTTAGTCCGTCCACAACAAATTTATTGTGGACCACTTCATGACGTACATAGATAGGCGGGCTGAACATTTCCAGTGCACGTTCAACAATTGTGATGGCACGGTCTACACCCGCACAGAAGCCACGGGGGTTGGCAAGATGTATTTGCATAAAAGCTCCGCTAAACCTTACGCTGCAGAATTAATAACGTCGATTATCTCGACATCGAAAATCACCGTCTGACCTGCCAGCGGATGATTGAAATCTACGGTAACAGAATCTCCGGCAAGACTTCTGACAATGCCCGGTACTTCGCTGCCGTCAGGCTGTGAAAACGCCACGATCATACCTTCCTCAAGGTTTAGATCATGGCTGAAACGGGTGCGTTCCATATGATGGATATTATCCGGATTAGGCTGACCGAAAGCGTCTTCAGGGGCCAGCGT
Source organism: Alteromonas sp. AWJ4_197 (assembly GCF_056160285.1). NCBI lineage: Bacteria > Pseudomonadati > Pseudomonadota > Gammaproteobacteria > Alteromonadales > Alteromonadaceae > Alteromonas > Alteromonas sp. AWJ4_197. The sequence continues at coordinate 67,133 of NZ_JBSWWW010000002.1, forward strand.
AAAGGCCTTTTTATCGCCCTTACTCAAACCCAGCAGGCACGCTTCAAAGTTAGGTGTCAGGCTGCCATCGCCCATCACCAGCTTGGCCGGCCTATTCAGGCGGGTACTGTCAGCGGCAGAACCGTCTTCCAGCTTTAAATCGAAGTGCATGATCACTTCAGATTGGGCATTAATCACAAAATCACTCATACTGCGTGCTCCTGTTACGAATTTGAACCGGCGCTGTCAGACGCATTGCTTTCATCTTTACTGGTAAGCATGTCCCACACCAGTAAGGCAGCACCAATAAAAATGGCGCTGTCTGCAAGGTTAAAAGCCGGCCAGTGTGACTGACCAACATAAAAGTCTAAAAAGTCGATAACGAAACCGTGAACCAGCCGGTCATAAACGTTACCTATGGCACCACCCAAAATAAAACAAAACGCCACCGGTAACAGCTTCTGTCCTTTTCCGGCCTGTTTCAGCCACCATAGAATAACGGCACTCACCCCTACTGCAATAGCGGTAAAAAACCACCGTTGCCAGCCTGAGGCATCATGCAAAAAGCTGAACGCGGCACCGTAGTTACGTACATAAGTTAAGTTGAAAAACGGCAATATCTGAATGGACTCAGACAATGCCATTTTGCCGATAACTTCGTACTTGCTCCATAAGTCCAGTACCACCACGACAGCACTTATCCATAAAAAGCGCAGGCCGGTATCAGTCAACAGTTTAGGCATATTGACGATTTTCCCCTTCACCGTCGACGTTAGTTACGCAACGTCCGCATAATTCAGGGTGTGCTTCGTAACTGCCCACGTCATCACGGTGATGCCAGCAGCGAACACATTTTTCACCGCTGCTCTTCGTCACTTCAATGAACAGGCCATCCAGCTCTGTGGCTTTCGCGCTGTCTGTTTTTTCGCTTAACGGCAACAGCTCAACACCGGAAGTAATCAGGACGAAACGCAGTTCATCTTCCAGCTTGTCCAGTACAGATTTCAGTGCGTCATCTGCGAACAGTTTAATATTCGCTTCCAGTGAACCACCTAACTGACCGTCCTTACGCGCCTGCTCCATCGCCTGGTTGGCCGCGTCTTTCACTGTCATCACTTTATGCCAGTAAGCATCGTCGAAGCCGCCTTCTGTCGCAAAGCCAGCGAGGCCTTCGTACCAGGCTTCAGTGAATACAAATTCACTGCGCTCACCGGGTAACGCATCCCAGATTTCCTGGGCGGTGAAACTGGTGACCGGAGCCATCCAGCGAACCAGTGCTTCGATGATGTGGTACAACGCAGTCTGGCACGAACGACGGGCATTGCTATCCCCTTTCGCCGTGTATTGACGATCTTTAATGATATCCAGATAAAAACTGCCCAGTTCAATTGAACAGAAGTGAGTCAGTTTTTGTGATACCACCAGCATGTCGTAATTGTTGTACGCTTCAATGATTTCATTTTGCAGCTTTTCAGTGCGGGCAACGATCCAGCGATCCAGAGCAACCATATTGTCCGGTGCAACCGCATCTTTAACCGGGTCGAAACCATTCAGGTTAGCCAGCAGGAAACGGGCGGTGTTACGGATCCGGCGGTACGCATCAGCAGCACGTTTTAAAATCTCATCGCTCACCGCGATTTCGCCGCGATAGTCAGTCGACGCTACCCACAAGCGCAGTATGTCTGCGCCCAGCTTGTTTGTGACCTGCTGCGGCGCGACCACGTTACCGATGGACTTGGACATCTTACGGCCCTGCGCGTCCACAGTGAAACCGTGCGTCAGCACTTCTTTATAAGGAGCGTGACCATACATAGCTGTGGAGGTCATTAAAGACGACATGAACCAGCCACGGTGCTGGTCAGAACCTTCAAGGTACAAGTCTGCGCTGGCAGGAATATCGTCACGACGTTCAACAACAAAATAATGCGTTACACCAGAGTCAAACCATACGTCCAGCGTATCAGTCACCTTTTCATACTGCTCAGCATCAGCACCTAACAGTGCAGCATCGTCCAGATCCCACCAGGCCTGTATTCCTTTTTGCTCAACAGCTTGCGCCACCGTTTCGATGATAGCAGCAGTCTCCGGGTGTAATTCACCGGAAATACTGTGTACATAAAGTGGGATAGGCACACCCCAGGTACGCTGACGTGAAATACACCAGTCAGGACGACCCTCTACCATTTTCTCAATGCGGTTCTGGCCCCACTCAGGGATCCACTCTGTCTTCTCAATTTGTTCCAGAGACGCTTTTCTCAGACCTTTTTTATCCATGCTGATAAACCACTGAGGCGTAGCACGGAAAATGATTGGCGTTTTATGGCGCCAGCAATGGGGATAGCTGTGCTCATAATTGATATTCAGCAGCAGGTTGCCGTTCTCTTCGAGCTTTTCGATGATCGGTTTGTTTGCTTTGAACACGAACTGACCGGCAAACAGCGGCGTTTCGTCATTATAGACACCGTTGTTTGCAACAGGGTTGTAAACTTCGATGTCGTATTGCTTACCAACATTAAAGTCGTCTACACCGTGAGCCGGTGCTGTGTGTACAAGGCCGGTACCGGAGTCCGTAGTAACGTGGTCACCTAAAATGAACGGTACAGTGATATCCAGGAACGGGTGATTAACGGTCAGCTTTTCAAGTGACTGGCCCGTGCAGGTTGCCACTGTTTTAAAGTTTTCCACGCTGTAACGTGTCATACAGCTTTCAACCAGATCTTCCGCCAGAATTATCCAGTCGCCGCCGTCCAGTTCAACCAGTGAATACGTCAATTCAGAATGCAAACTAATCGCGCGGTTGGCAGGCAATGTCCATGGCGTGGTGGTCCAGATAACCGCTGACGCATTATGCGCTTTTAAGTCACCGGCAGACACACCAAATGCAGCAGCAATTGCGTCTGCATCCGCTACCGGGAATTTCACATCGATAGCTGGCGAAACCTTATCTTTATATTCAACTTCTGCTTCTGCCAGTGCTGAACCACAGTCTGTACACCAGTGAACCGGTTTGAAACCTTTTTCCAGATGTCCGGAGTCCGCAATTTTGCCCAGCGCGCGGATGATGTCGGCTTCAGACTTAAAATCCATGGTTTTATAGGGATTATCCCACTCACCAAACACACCGAGGCGTTTAAAATCTGCCATCTGGCCATCGATTTGCTTTTGCGCGTAGTCGCGGCACTTCTGACGAAACTCAGCCGCAGAGACTTTTACGCCCGGCTTACCGACTTTCTTTTCAACCATTAATTCGATGGGCAGACCGTGACAATCCCAACCGGGAACATAAGGCGCATCGAAATCAGATAAGGTTTTAGCCTTAACGATAATGTCTTTCAGAATTTTGTTTACAGCGTGACCAATGTGAATATCACCGTTCGCATAAGGAGGGCCATCGTGCAAAATAAATGGCTTCTTACCTGCTTTTGCTGCGCGAATTTGTTTGTACAGGTCTTTTTCCTGCCAATCGTTAAGCATCGCCGGTTCTCTTTGCGCTAAGTTGCCACGCATAGGAAAAGGCGTTTCCGGTAAATTCAATGTCGGTTTGTAATCGCTCATAAACTCGTTATTTCCGTCCACCTGCCGTTGCGAAAGGTCGCAACAATTTGATAATTAAATGCCGGCAATGCCAAACAGCGCTCTTGCTGCCTGCGCATCGCGCTGAATCTGTTGTTTCAATGCGTCAAATGACGCGAATTTTTCTTCATCCCGTAATTTCTTTACCGGATAGACTTTTATCTGCCCGCCGTACAGCGAACCGCTATAGCCAAATATATGCACTTCCAGTTGCGTGCGTTTGCCCGCCACAGTCGGACGGGAACCCACATTGGCCACGCCATAATAGCGGGTGTCATTGACATCCACGGTTACGGCAAATACGCCGTTAATGGCCGGGCGTGAACGTTTCAGTAATACATTGGCTGTCGGGAACCCGATTGTGCGCCCTTTTTTCTCACCGTGTACCACTCGACCGTCTATCACGAATGGCCGCCCCAGCATGTTACCGGCTTTTTCAAATTCACCGGCCGCCAGTACTTCACGCACTGCTGTGGAACTGATGCGGCAATCATCGACCATAAAGCTCTGGGTACTTGCGACTTCAAACCCCATGCTCTGCCCTGCCCGCTGCAACATGGAAAAGTCACCTCGGCGACCACGGCCAAAACGGAAGTCATCGCCTACCACCAGGAATTTCACGCCGAGACGCTCAACCAGCAACTCTTCGATAAAGGTGTCTGCAGACTGACTGGCAAAATACTCATCAAAGCGGACACACAATAAACGGTCAACATCCTGTGCTTTCAGTAACTGATATTTTTCCCGTAAGGTACTCAGGCGCGCAGGAGCTGTATCGGGACTGAACAGCTCTTCGGGCTGAGGCTCAAAAACCATAACGGTAGAGGGCAAGCCGAGTTCACGGGTTTTTTCATGTACATTTGCCAGTACTGCCTGATGGCCCCGGTGAACACCGTCAAACTTGCCAATAGTCAGCACGCACCCGCTATGATCGGGGCGCAAATTATGAAGACCGCGAATTAATTCCACTTGCTGCCGGGTTCCTGTAAGCCTGAGACTGAATGACAAAGCTCGCGATTATAAACGACCCGCACCGTAATACCAATCGTTGCGCATAGATTATCCGCCAAATGCCCGAAAGTGTCGTTTGCGGACACCTGAAACAAGCAAAACGAAGAGGAAAACAGCTACAGCGGAGCCAATAGTGAGAGTCACATGGTAAATTTGTGCAGTTAAATCCAGCGCATAAAATGCGTCACCCTGATCTAAATACACAATGACACCCGCCATCAGAGTGCTGGCAATCACCACCTTAATAAGGAAAAACAGCGTTTCTCTGCTGGCCCTGTACACACCGTTTTTATGCAGTGTTGTGTAAAGCAGACCGGCATTCAGTGTGGCTGACAAAGAGGTCGCGATAGCGAGGCCAATGTAGCCGTAAGGAATAGCGAAAATCAGGTTAAACACCATATTGGCAATCATGCACCAGATCCCGAATTTTACTGGTGTTTTGGTATCCTGGCGTGAAAAGAACCCGGGCGCGAGCACCTTTACCCACATAAAACTCACCAGTCCGAAGGCATAGGCCACCAGCGAATAGGATGCCATACGGGCCGTTTCAGCAGTGAAAGCACCACGCTGGAAAATAACTGTCATAATCGGCTCAGCCATAAATGCCAGACCCACAGCAGCAGGAATACCCAGTAACGACACCATACGTACGCCCCAGTCCATGTTGCCACTGAATGCTTTGGGGTCGTTCGCCACATGATTGCGCGACAAAGTCGGCAGAATGACCGTTGCGATGGCAATACCGAACAAACCGAGTGGAAACTCCAGCAACCGGTCTGAATAATAAAGCCAGCTGATTGAGCCGGTAACAAGAAAACTGGCAATGAGAGTGTCGAACAGCAGATTGATCTGCCCTACCGACACACCAAACAGTGCGGGGATCATTAATGTGCGTACTTTCACCACGCCGGGATCATGCCAGCCCCATTTTGGCTTTACCAGTAATCCGGCCCGGTACAGAAACGGCAGTTGGAATAGAAGCTGAACGATACCGCCAATAAAGACGCCCCATGCCAGCGCAAAAGCCGGCTGGGATAAAGCCGGTGCCACGAACCAGGCGCATAATATGATACAAATATTCAGTAATACCGGTGTAAAAGCGGCCACGGCAAAGCGGTTTAACGTATTTAAAATCGCCCCTGCCAATCCGGTTAATGTGATAAAGGCTAGATAAGGAAAGGTGATTTTAAGCATGACAGAAGCGAGCTCAAATTTTTCACCGGCTTCTTCTCCCTGCCACCAGGCGATGAACCAGCCTGTACCAAAAATGGCTGTGAGTACCGGGGAAGCAAGAACACCCAATATGGCTACCACAAAAACAATCGCACCCAGCGTACCGGAGACCCTCGCAATAAAAGCCCGCAGTTCTGCCTTGTCGTCTTGATGGTGCACTTCAGTGAGCACAGGAATAAATGCCTGGGCAAACGCACCTTCAGCAAACAGGCGTCGCAGGAAGTTGGGAATTTTGTTTGCGAAGAAGAATACGTCAGCTGCCGCGCCATCTCCCATGAGTTTCGCTACAACGACATCCCTGACCAACCCGAGTATGCGGGAGATAAATGTCATCACACTGACAATGATCCCCGACTTCAATAACTTTCCTGACACGCGCGCCCTGCTAACTGAAAAATTCAGACCGCCACTATAGCGGAAGCGGGGGTTTGACGAAATCTCCGCAGAGAAAAATTCTGTACCGTAACAGTGTGTTGAATTAAAGATGAAAAAAACATGACAGACAGATGAATTCCCCATTTTGCCCTGCTATAATCCGCGCATCTCACGGGGGATGCCTTTATTGCGCAATCTCAAAACTATTTTTCCTGAGGTGTCGGGCAAAATAGTTTGACATTTGGTCGCCGGATGAGCATAATCCGCACCCTATTTTTTAGACATGTATTTATTTTGGGAGTTACACCTTGGCTAACATTAAGTCTGCTAAGAAACGTGCAATTCAAGCCGAAAAGCGTCGTCAGCATAATGCCAGCCGTCGCTCCATGACTCGTACAAGCATCAAGAAAGTAGTTGCCGCTATCGCTGCAGGTGATAAAGAAGGTGCACAAGCTGCACTGGCCGCTGCTACTCCGGTACTTGACAGAATGGCAACCAAAGGTTTGATTCACAAGAACAAAGCTGCTCGTCATAAGAGCCGTCTGTCTGCGCAGATTAAAGCGCTGTAAGACAAGCTGACGAGAAGTAAAAAGCGCCTTAAGGCGCTTTTTTTATGTCTGCAATTTTACCCAGCTTTGAATTATCACTGACTATCAGTCTCCCCGCCCCTCATCAATTTCAACAGGTTTGCTTTGCGGGTTTTATACGCACCTGCCTCCACATTTTCAGATATACTTTTTTCCACAGCCAGCGTACGCATCTTTAATGCTTTGTCGAGTTCACCATTTGCCTGGTAGCCATCAGCTAAACTGTCATAAGCATCAGCCATTTCGGGAAAAGTCCTGACGTTCTTCTGAAATAGTGTAATCGCGTTCTTAAAATCCTTTTCACCCAACGCTTTATAACCCAAATAATTAATTGCTTTATAAACTGGCTTTGCGTTGAAGCTATACCGCTCTGACTGGTCTACGTAGAATTGCAAAACCGCCTTCTCTCCCTTTTCCAGTACGTCAGGAGCCGGCAAAAGTAGATTATTAAAGTGCTTCAGTGCGAGAGCATGTCCGGCAAGCGCGATGGTGTTGTGTGTTTCAGAAGTATCTAAGTCCATGTTATAGAAAAAACCATCCGGCACACGCTCACCCAGTAAAGACGTAAAGCGTTCAAAAGCACTTTGCATTTGTCCGTCTTCACTTCCCAGATTTACGTAAAGGTATTTGTTCAATTCTGGAGTGTTCTGATAAAAGTCCCGTGCTTGCTTGAAAATCACCTCATCATGCCACCATAAACTGGGACTGAATGCAAAGTATGCCTGAAAAAGTGCAGGCCTCGTCTGAAGAGCATAAACGGTCAGTAGCCCGCCTAACGAATGCCCGGACAAAATCCGTAATCCATTTGTGCGGAAATTTTCATCTACATGAGGAATAAGCTCCTGACCAATAAATGAAAGGAAATCATCCGCTCCCCCGGAAATTCCCCACTCGTCATAATCAGGATTTCTTGTAGGTGTAAAATCCCTTGTTCTGTGGGTATTCATAATGGCTATGATTATCATCTCTTGCGCCATATTTGACTGGTTCAGTAAATCCAGTGTGCCGGCTACATGATTTAAATTTCTCTGTCCGTCCAGAAGAAACAGCACAGGATATTGCTTATTTTCATAAAGCCTGTAATTGTTAGGGAGATGGACAAGAAGCTCTCTCGTTTCACCGAGAATTTTGGAATCAATCAACACCGTTTCATTACTGCCACGAACAGCTGCGCAGGAGAATTGCGAATAGCCCGTAATGAGCAATGCCAATAAAATAAAAAACAAGTTCTGCATTAATAATCCTTTATCCGGTAAATCCTGTTTCTGCAAAGTCCCGTTGTGCAGCATTTTCCTGTTTTAAATAGCTTTACTTAATAGGAGCGGGACACCGTGGTACTGTAACTGAGGTACAGGTAATAATGCAAAATTGACGAGAGGCAATTCCCGCCGCTGCGAAAAAACTACACAAAAGTGTGTTGCCTGGTAGCAACGCAAACGTCATTTTCATTTGTTAGTGTCAGGTACAGTGCTGAACCTGACCGCACTATTACGTGCATTTCGGCGACTTTTGGCGAACTTTCGCTGGTGATAACAGCAGTAAGCTGAGCTGGTAGAAATTTTGCTAAGGTTGTTAGTGTTAAGAGCTTAATGCTGAGTGTCACAGGCGGAAGTTCCTGCTAAGAACCCGGTGCAGTTAATACATTTGTACAATCAAAGGTGAGATTACAACGATGAAAATCCAGGTACATGATAACAAAGGGATTGAGACCCACGAATTGTCTGCAGACGAACTCACACCGCAGGTAGAGCGCAAGCTGAAAGCGCTTTATGCATTCGGCGGGTACTGCAAAGTAGGAAACACACGATATCAGAGTGCAGAAGTGCTGCTGGCAGATATTGCCCCCCGTATGGCCGGATAAATCGCAAAACTGGCTGCGTCAGCGAATGCGGCCAGTTCTTTCTCCTCGCATAAGGCCGTTGTCACGATACTGTCAGACAACCTTCACTAACCTGTAAACCTGCGGTCACCTGACTGTCAATTAACCATCCTAAGATGTCCTTCCAAAGTTACTGCTTTGGGAACGGCTATGAAACGCACTCACTACCGCACACTGTGGTTATCTGACATTCACCTTGGCAATAAAGATTGCAAAGCTGAATACCTTCTCGACTTTCTTAACAATGTCACCGTCGACACCCTCTATCTGGTTGGCGATATCGTCGATATGTGGGAGATGTCGCGGCAATTTCGCTGGCCTGAGGCGCACAATCAGGTGCTTCATACATTTATGAAAATGAGCCGTGAAGGGACCAAAGTGGTGTATCTGCCCGGCAATCATGACGAGCCGTTGCAGTCTTACTCCGGAATGGATTTTGGCGAAATAGAGATCCGCAGAGAATATGTTCATACCACCCTGCAGGGCAAAAAGTACCTTATCCTTCATGGCGATCAGTTCGATGCTGATGTGACCCTGGGAAAATTCCACGCCTGGATTGGTGATAAAGGCTACGACCTGCTTCTGTTCCTCAACCGCTGGTTTAACCGCTTCCGTCAGTGGCGCAACAACCACTACTGGTCTCTGGCAGGCTACATCAAAAAGCATATCAAAGGGGCTAACGAAGCCATCAGCCGTTACCGTGAAGCCTGCTGCGGCAGGGCGAAAAAAATGGGGCTTGATGGTGTGATTTGCGGCCACATCCACCACCCGGAAAGCACCATGGAGAATGGAATCCACTATATCAATGATGGCGACTGGATAGAAAACTGCTCTGCCCTTGGTGAAGATTTGCAGGGAAATCTGGCGCTTATCAGCTGGATTGATCATATGCAGGCACAAGCTTCTGTTACCGAGTTCAAGCCACGCTCAAAAGCAACGAAAGCGGCTTAATTAACAAATAATAACTGAGCGGCAACGCTGCCTGCAGGTGAAGCACTCTGTCACGGAAATGCCATGAAACTGTGTAAAAAGCGTCACACTCAGTTGATATCGTTCGCTCAAAACAATGGGATAAAATATGTTTACTGTTGATGATGTACTGACCCGGCATTATCCGCAGGTTGCGGATAAACCCTGGCTATTTAAATCGCTGTCTTTTGTACTTCGCCACCTGCTGCATGAGCGGGAAATGACCGAGTTCAGTGAAACCTATCCTCACTACGTGGATATAGACTTTGTTGAACAGGTGCTTGAGTACTTTAATATCAGCTACTCTACCCGTGATGTGGAAAAAGAGCGTATCCCCACCGAAGGCAAAGTTGTCATTATTGCCAACCACCCGATTGGTACCCTCGACGGTCTTGCATTAATTAAACTGGTCAGTGAAGTACGCCACGACTTAAAAGTAGTCGCCAATCAGATGCTGATGGCCGTTGAACCTTTGCACAACATGCTGCTGCCGGTTAATAACATGCAGGGCGGCACACCTAAACAGCACCTTGAAGCCATACATAAGCATTTACACGGTGACGGGGCTGTACTGATTTTTCCGGCCGGAGAGGTTTCCAGGCTTCGTCCGCAAGGGGTACGTGATACCCGCTGGCATACAGGTTTCCTTCGTATCGCCAGACAAACCAAATCACCAGTGCTGCCGGTTTACATTGACGCTAAAAACTCGCCGTTGTTTTACGGCGTGTCTATGATTTACAAACCTCTGGCAACTGTGCTGCTGGTCAAAGAGATGTTTAAGCAGCGCAAAAAGCACTTACCCATGCGCATTGGCGAGGTAGTTCCTTACGAAGCATACAGCCAGCTCACCCTGCCTCTGAAAGAGCAGGTTAAGCTGTTTAAACGTCATTTATACCGCATCGGTGGTAACCGCAAGGGCGTACTGCCCACTCAGGCTCCCATCGCCACGCCGGAAGACCGCAAAGAACTGACCCGTGCCATTAAACAATGTGAGCACCTGGGTCATACTGCTGACGGCAAACATATTTACCTGTATCAGCATCAGGGCTATTCGCCCATTATGCGGGAAATTGGCCGGCTGAGAGAAATCGCTTTTCGCGCGGTGGGCGAAGGTACTAACCGCCGCCGTGATATTGACCAGTATGACTCCCACTACTACCACCTTGTCCTGTGGGATGAAAACGATCTTGAGATTGCCGGCGCCTACCGCTTCGGCGACGCATCCGTGTTGACGGAAGAAGGCCATCCCACAGGCCTGTATTCAGCTACCCTGTTCAATTATGGCAATGACAACGACGCTCTGTTCAAAGAAGGTCTGGAGCTGGGCCGGAGTTTTGTGCAGCCTCAGTACTGGGGTAAACGTAGTCTGGATTATTTATGGATTGGTATCGGTGCATTTCTGAGCCGTTACCCGAAATACCGGTATCTGTTCGGAGCAGTATCAATAAGCAACGCTTATCCGCAACCTGCCAAGGACTTGCTCGTGCAGTTTTACCGTACCCACTTTCCGGCAAAATTCGGCAGTGCTTCATCACGGCTACCCTATCAGGTATCACCGGAAGTGCAGGACATCTTCCCGGGTGAAGACTACAAAGCCGAATTTACCCAACTGAAACACTTGCTGGCGAATATGGGTGTCAATGTGCCAACGCTGTATAAGCAATATTCTGAGATCACTAAAGCCGGCGGCGTTGCGTTTCTTGATTTCAACGTGGACCCGGACTTTAATGACTGTATAGACGGGCTTGTCGTCGTCGATACTGACAGCCTCACTGACAAAAAGCGTAAGCGCTATCTTGAGGATGCTTCACTGGCGAAATCAGCCTGACAAGTTACTACAATAAAACCATGCCCTGCCTGTAAAAGCCCTGTTCATCAGGGCTTTTCATTATCCACTCCCTTTCTGCATTGATGCATGTCACTGGTGTTCTTCCGTTTAATTAAGCGCTGATTGAAAAATAAACTTGCACACATTGATTACATGTGTAATCTTAAATTAAGACTACAAGCGTAATCCATAAGAGACATAACAATGTCAGAAGATAAAAATCAGAAGCCCGATATTTCAAACGCTGAATTTGAAGTGCTGGATGCATTATGGGATGACTACCCTGCGACATCAGCAGACATTATTGCACGTTTAAATTCCCGTAAAGCATGGCATGAGAAAACCATCAAAACCTTGCTTAGCCGGCTAGTGAAAAAGCAGGTTATCAGCTTTGAGAAATTGAAGCGGCAATATTTGTACACACCGCTCATCGCCCGTGAAGATTACACCAAAAAAGAAACGGCCAGTTTTGTCAGCCGGATGTTCAAAGGCAAGATTGCGCCAATGGTTGCCGGCTTTGCCAACCAGAACAGTCTTTCCAGACAGGATGTGGATGAACTGAAAGCATTGATTGAAAAGTGGGAGAAGAACAATGACTGACTGGTTGCTGCAACAGCAGGTTGTACTGTCTGTTGCGCTTATTTTTCTGATTTTAAGCGTGCGCTTTCTTATTCCTGCTTTAGGCGCCGGCCGGGCGTATCAGCTCTGGCTGCTGGTACCCGTAGTGCTCATTGCCCATAATTTGCCGGCTTCAGCAGTGAGCTTACCGGCTGGTCCGGTAAGCCGCTATGTCACCGGAACCGGCTCTTTAATCGCCAGCCCTGCTGGCAACACCTTTCTGTTCATATGGGCTGCCGGCGCATTCCTGATTGCTGCCAGTGTTGTTTTTCGCTACGTGGCTCTGGCCAGGCACATCGCAAACAAACACCGAACAGCAAGTCTGCATTCAAGACACTACCTGGTCAGTCCCGCCGTTTCAACGCCACTGCTGTTCGGGATACTCCGTCCGCAGATGATCATGCCTGCGTTTTTCCACAGCGCGTTCACGGAAAGACAGCAATCAATGATCATCGAGCACGAACAAACCCATCTGCGCCGGGGCGACCACCTGTGGAATGCTTTAGCGCTGATATTACTGAGCCTGTTCTGGTTCAACCCTCTGGTCTGGGCAGCGCTGTCAGCTTTCCGCACCTGCCAGGAAGTTTCATGCGACGCAGCAGTGCTGAGACACAAATCTCAGGCAGACAAAATTCATTATGCAAAAGCACTTGTGCAGTGTGCTGAGCATACTACCGGCAATAACACCTTGTACCCCGCTTACGGAGAAAAGAAAACCATGCTTACACGCCTTACACAGATGCAAAAAACCACCACGGGCAATAAAACAATTACTCTGGCCACCTGCCTTGCTATCAGTATTTTTACAGCAAACACTGCGCTGGCAAAGCTCGCAGGTACGCCGGTGAAAGCAGAACAGGTTAATCTTGCGCAGCCTGTTATGCGAATTGACCCTGTCTACCCGGCTGAAGCCGCCGCAAACAATCAGGAAGGCTCGGTAATATTGAAATTTGATATTTCTGCCACCGGCACTACAGAGAATATTGAAATTGTGGATGCCTTTCCTGATGGCGTTTTTGACGAGAGTGCAAGAGCTGCGCTGTCTCAGTGGGAATATAAGCCACGGGTTCAGGGCGGTAAAGCCATGCGCCAGACAGGTATACTGGTTCAACTGGATTTCCGTCTTGATAACACCCGTGCATCAAACGCAGATGAAATGGAGAAAATCAGCGTAACGCGGTAACGTTTTATGAATGGAATGAGCAAAGCTGGGGCAAACCGTTGCCCCGGCTTTGTTATATTAACTGGTTATGCTGCTTTGGCCGGCGCAGTTGCAGGACGCATAAGCAACAAAAGCGGAACCGATGCCAGAGTGATCCACATCATCAGGCGAAAATCCTGCAGATATGCCAGCGTGGTTGCCTGAGTAGTGACCAGTGTATTGAGGCTGCTCAACCCTGTACCCGACGTCGCATAAATTCCGTGAGCCACACTTTCCTTAAAGCCGGCATTATCCAGCGACATAAATTCTGCAAATACTGCATGATTCCGCTGTGCAGACTGAGCCAGATAGGTCATCACCACAGAGATGCCGATGCTGCTGCCAATGTTGCGTAACAAACTGAACAATGCTGTACCTTCATTACGGTACGAGGCCGCCAGTGTGGCGAAACTGGCGGTTGAGAGGGGCACAAAAACAAATCCCAGGCCCAGCCCCTGAATAACACCGGTACGGATAATTTCATGGGCACTGACATCCGCAGTAAACAGGGTCATGGCCCACAATGAGTAACTCATCAGCATGAGTCCGGTAAATATCATCAGCCGCACATCGACTTTACCTGAAAGGCGCCCCACCAGAATCATTGAAATCATGGTACCTATTCCTCTCGGAGCAAGCAGGTAGCCTACGTCCACCACCGGATAGCCCATGAGGTTTTGCATAAACGGTGGCAACAGCGCCATGGTGGCCAGCAAAATAATACCGACGATAAAGATAAACAGCAGCCCCACCGAGAAATTTCTGTCGCGGAACATGGCCGGTTCTATAAAAGGTTTACGGTGAGTGAATATATGCACAATAAAGAGATACATACCCAGCGCTGCCAGTGCCGCTTCGATAACGATTTCTCTGCTGGCAAACCAGTCCTGAGACTCTCCTCTGTCCAGCATCATTTGTAACGCGCCAATGGCCAGCGCCAGCATGGCAAAACCTGTGAGATCAAAACGTCTGTCAGGATCCAGCTCAGTTTCCGGGACAAATCGCATAAGGCCAAACCAGGCAAGGATACCGAATGGCAGGTTAATGTAAAACACCCAGCGCCAGTCATAATATTCTGTCAGTAGTCCGCCAAGGGTAGGCCCGAGAATAGGACCGAGCATAACGCCCACGCCCCACATGGCCATCGCCTGTCCATGTTTTTCTTTCGGCCAGGTATCCAGCAGTACAGACTGGGATAACGGCACCAGGCTGGCGCCGAATATCCCCTGCAGCAACCGGAAGATCACTATCTGATTTAAGTTCTGCGCTGCGCCGCAAAGCATGGATGCCACAGTGAATCCGACTACTGACCACATGAACAAGCGGCGGCGGCCAAATCTGGCACTGAGCAATCCGGTAAGCGGCATGAAAATCGCTGCGGCAACAATGTAGCTGGTCAGCACCCAGCTTATCTGATCCTGCGTGGCACTCATACTTCCCTGCATATGGGGCAAGGCCACATTAGCGATAGTTGTATCCAGCGCCTGCATGATAGTCGCCAGCATCACCGATAAGGTGATCATGACGCGGTTAGCAGATGATGATGACGTATCCGGCTGTGCAGACATCTACAGTGTCAGCCCTAATACTGAACGCTGATGCTGCGTGTCAATTTCCGTAATCACACTGAGCCCTGCTCTTAATAACGGCAAATCAGGCTCATCATCAAGCCGGATGCGCACAGGCAAACGCTGGGCGATCTTCACCCAGTTCCCGGTCCCGTTTTGTGCGGGCAGCACTGAAAATTCCGCGCTGGTTGCCGGACTCAAACTCTCTACCACTCCGTGCCACTGATGATCCGGATAAGTATCGACGTTGATGGTCACTTGCTGACCGGGCTTGACCCAGGTCAGATCGGTTTCAGTATAATTTGCCTCAATCCACATTTGCCGGTTCATGACCATCGACAAAGCCTGACTGCCGGCAGCAAAATACTGTCCGGTTTTAGGCGGTATACGCACTACCCCGTCCTGCGGTGCCAGTATCTGTGTATGTTTGTAATCAAGCAGTGCTTCCGCCAGCGTCGCTTTTGCCGCCAGATAATCAGGGTGTTGCTCAGCCGGCAGTGTATCGCTGCCTCCGAGAGACTCTGCGATTTGTTTAAGATCATCTTTTACCGCCAGTACGTTAAGTCTGGCAATGGCCACATTTTGATGGGCTGCGTCAAAATCTGCATCCGACACATAGCGCTTTTTCAACAGGTTATCCTGACGAACTTCCTCTTTTTGCGCATAGGCCAGCTTACTTTCTGCCAGTTTCAGTTCCGTTTGCTTCTCAACGTAAGAGGCTTTCAGGGCAGACAGTTCTGTTCTGACTTGTGCCATATTCGCAGCAGCCTTCTCCATGGCTACCTGATAGGGTTCAGCGTCAATTTCAAAAAGAATATCGCCTTTTTTGACTTGCTGATTTTCACGCACATTGACGTGAGTAATATTACCGCTGACCTGAGGACTGATTTGGATCAGATCGGCTTTAACATAAGCATTATCCGTTTCAACCAGTCGCCCGCCGTGTAACCAAGCCGCACCGCCGGCAAGACATGCCAGTACCGGGACAACGACCATAAATAAAAATCTTTTGCTGCGTGAAGACGGCGCAGCTTTTGTGGATTCTTCTGACATTTAATTCTCCGTATCAGAAAGACATTGACATAAGACGTTCACGAATGAGCGTCAGCACATCGACAAACTGTGCCCGTTGTTGCTCACTGAGGTCCTGCAGCATTTCCTCGCGCAATGCTTCAATTGTCACTTTGATGGTTTTTAACACGGGTTCTGCATCTGCGGTCAGGTTAATCAGGTGAGCACGGCGGTCTGCCGGGTCCTTATCCCGACGGACCAGCCCCCGTAACTCGAGATTGTCCAGCAGCTTTGCAATAGTCATTGGCTGGATTTCAAGCATCTGCGCAAGCGCTTTTTGCTGTACACCGGGATTCATGGCTATCAGTTTCAGTGCTCTCGCCTGTGAAAGGGTGAGATCACTGCCATCTAACCTGTCCTGAAAAGCGCCACGCATGCGCCTTGTGATATCAGCCAGTAAAAAACCTTCTACCGGGCCATGCCGGGTATCGTAGTAACAGGGGGTTTCACGGGATGTGGAATTTTCCATATCAACCTCAATTAGTAAGCAATGCTTATTATATGCTTCAATTACTAATCATCAACAGCCGGACACGGAGTTACGGACGAGTAACAGGAAAAGCAGGATGGATATCAGGGGAAGGTAGAATTAACCGGCTATATCAACAATTTCTCTGGTATCCGGGCGAATACGAACGGTTTGACCGGCAATGGCGATTGATACGGTACCGGTCAGCGGATCTCTGCCGACAACTTTACCTGTCCGGTATACGTCATAACCGAGGATCATGCCGGGTTGCAAAATCTCATCAGCAGCCGGTTCAGCCGGTGTCAGCGCTGACACTTCAGTAACGGGAAAACTGTAATCATCCAGTGTGATATTTTGTGCTCTGTCAGCGGCCAGTACAGGACCTGCAATCAAGGTAACGACGATTCCCGCACACAACGCTTTAAAACTGAACATTAACTGCCTCCATTGCAACTTATTTTCTGTCTGATTACCGGGTCAGACGTTAAGCCGGTTACTGAACTTGTACTTCTGCTTATAAGAGATGTATGCAATTAGCACGCCATTACACATTTATTAATAAAATCAGTAGTTAATGTAGATATAAGAGTAATGACTGGAAAATAGTGACGTTTTTCCGCATCATAATTGCAACACACAAGGAAAAGATTAACCGTGATAAAGATAATTGTACTGATCCCTCTTCTACTCAGCCTGCTCTGGTTTGCCTATCTGAAAGCTAATAAATGGACACTCGCTCAGGGTAAACAGGGATTTATTTATATTCTGGTGCTGTCTGCGGTCATCGCGGCGTTTTATACCCTGATGATGTTTTTGACACACAGGGTCTGATAAGGATGTAGCTGTCCGGAAAAAGGGAATAAGCGGAACATTAAAATTCTGTTCCGCAGGCTGGCAGAGGAGGTTAATCCGTCATCGGGAGAATTTCTGATACATTCCCCGTGGCGTGAGGTTGTGCATCATTCAGCACGTGACCGTTAATCACCTCTTCGTAAAGCTTGTAATAACGCTGTTCCATCACTTCAGCATTAAACACATCACGGGCATATTCGTGGCAGGCCTGCCGGGAAAAACTGTCTGCCTGAGCAACAGCCTGCTCAAGCTCTTTGTAGCTTGACGACAAAAAACCTACATCAGCATTGTTGATAAGTTCAGGCAATGAGCCGTAGGGTGTAGAAAATACCGGTGTTCCCAGGAACAAACTTTCTGTGATCGCCAGCCCGAAAGGCTCATGCCAGCGTACGGGAAAAATAAGTCCTTTTGAGCGCCGGATTAACCTGTGCTTTTCCTCTCCGCCCACCATCCCCTTGAAACGGGTGTGAAGGTGAAAATCGAAATACGGATTTCTGCCGAAGTTAAACCGGTTTCCCCCCAGCACAGCCAGCTTCTCATTGACGTTGCCGGCAATGCGGACAGCACCGTCGAGGTTTTTCAGTGCAGAGCGGGCCTTGCCGAGAAAATGAAAATAATTATCCGGCTTACCGGTATGAGGCTCACCATAATCCCGCCAGTCCAGTCCGTTATAAACGTAACAGCTGGCATGGTGATTAGACGCATGTTTCTCCGAAAGGAAAACCGTATTCTGCGGATAAGTTCTGGCTTCCCCTGCATTACCATGCTCGGTACACAAGAACGGTTTATCCAGCTCACCTTCGTAAGGCCAGTGAAAATGCACCACATCAGGCCAGTCTGTGATTTGCTCACTGACCGGCTTATCACGGTCATATTTCAATGTCTGTGAGGCCAGTTCACCGGCATTGCGGGCCAGGAATTTGACTTCATGACCTTGCCTCATCTGAGCCTGAGCCAGTGACCAGATAACCCTTTCCGTGCCACCGTACTTTTTAGCCGGTAACGGAAGTCGCGTTGCATAGGCGTGAAGAATACGCATTAAAAGTCCTTATATACCGGTTCTGCCGGTGGCAAAAAAAAGGTGCGCAAAGCGCACCTTCTGTGATTCAGCAAATGTCGTTTAACGGGCCGTACCAAGGGTAACATCAGCCTCATCACGCAGCGCTTTAACAAAAGCTGCATAGGTAGACTGGCTGTTAGCCTGCGCCAGACGCTGGCGGATGGCAGAAACTGTTGCATCATCCGCCGCTTCAGGCGCATGTACTGCAGTCAGTTCAATCAGTGCTACGTCGCCACTGCCTAACAGGGCCACACGGCGGGATTTGCCTTCAGCCGGCGCCAGAGTGAACAGGGTATCAAGCAGATTACGTGGTAATTGCTGATCACCACGATTCACGTTTTCAACGGTTTCCCAGTCCAGTGAACGGGCTGACAGAGAGTCAGTAATGTCATTACCACTTTCAAGCTGAGCCAGCTGAGCTTCCGCCCAGTCCTGCGCAGCCTGCTGCGCCTTCTCGCTGCGCAGAGACGCAGTGATAGACTCTTTTACTTCATCCAGTGACTTGGTGCGTTGGGCCTCATGTTCGTTAACACGTACTACTATTACGGTGCTGGCATCAAGTTCGATGAGATCGCTGTTCACCTGCTCTTCGATTAATTCAGGAGAGAATACGTCATTAACCACCTGAGGATTATCGATTTCTGCAGGTACGTCGTTACGGGTAAACAGAGTAGTAGTCTCAATCGATGTATTGGCAATGGCTGCCACTTCATCCAGAGTATCCGGTACTTCGAAGGCTACTTCTGCCATACGGGACTGAAGTTCATAGAAACGATCAGTGGCTTTTTCAGTGATGAGGTTTTCACGGATTTCACCGGCAACATCACTGAAAGGCTTAATGGTTTCAGGCTTCAGATCGGTCAGTTTGATGATATGGAAGCCAAACTCTGTTTTCACGACATCAGTCACATCACCCACATTCTTAAGTGAGAATACTGCTGAGTCGAAAGCGTCGTCCATCATGCCGGGCGTGATGTAATCAAGATCACCACCATTTTCAGCAGAGAAACTGTCTTCAGAGCTTTCTTCTGCCACGGTTGCGAAGTCTGCACCGCCTTTAATTTCTGCCAGCAATGCTTCTGCTTTCGCTTTTGCAGCCTCTTCATCATCGCCGGTTTCAATCAAAATATGCGAGACGCGACGCTGTTCTTCATCACGGTACTGGTCTTTATTTTCTTCGTACCACGCAGACACATCATCGTCAGACACCGTCACGTCGCCTTTTAAATCATCGACTGACAATTTGACATAGGCCACGCTGACTTTTTCTTCAGTATCAAACGAAGTGATGTTGGCATCGTAATAACCCTGAATATCAGCATCAGAAATTTCAACTTCGTCAGCAAACGGCGCGGCATCCACAACGACATAGCGGGCATCGCGGGTCTGAGCCTGTAAGTCAAATACACGGCGGGCTTCACCGGGCAGGGCGAAATCAGACACGCCAAGCGCGCGTGTCAACTGTTCACGGGTTAACTGTGTACGCAGGAAATCGCGGAAATCTGACGGCTGGTAACCGTTCTGACGTAAAAGGGCCAGGTAACGGTCGTTGTTAAACTGTCCGCCAAGCTGGAATTCAGGCATGCTGCGAATGGTGTCACGGATTTGATCATCACCCACACGTAAACCTAATTCGCGGGCTTTCTGCTCAACCAGCTTTTCGTCAATCAGGCTGTCCAGTACACCGCGGCGGAATTGCTGCATGTAACCTTCATCAGCAAACAGCGCTGATACGCTCTCACCGTATTGTGATTCCATACGGCTGCGCTGTGACTGATAAGCACGCTCCAGCTCATTCAGACCAATTTCTTCGCCATTTACAGTGGCGGCGACAGTTTCACCGGAACTGTTCAGGTAACTCCCTACACCGGCAAAAACAAAGCTCAGCACGACCAGACCAATGATAATCATTGCCCACGGGCCTTGCGAACCTTCTCGGATTCTCTCTAACATGACTTACTTTCAACTCCGTTGCTTACTGCTTCGCTCCGGCTTTGTTCAACACTCACCGGAAAAATATGGCAGATTATATCGATTCCCCGTGCCAAAGGCGATAATCCCGTCAGTCAATTTGCAGGAAATCCGTTGAATTCCAATAGATAGAGTTGGGTGACAGCGGAAAATGCGGGCAGGAGAAATAAAAAAGGCGATGGTACTGACCATCGCCTTTTATCGAATCTTTTTCTGCTTAGTTACAAGCGTCTTTCAGAGCTTTACCAGCTTTGAAAGAAGGAACTTTAGCAGCTGCGATTTGAATAGTCTCACCAGTTTGTGGGTTACGGCCACTACGCGCTGAGCGTTCGCGAACCGCAAACGTACCGAAACCTACCAGTGCAACCTGATCACCTTCTTTAAGCGCTGCGGTAACTGCATCAGTGAATGCATCTAATGCACGGCCTGCAGCAGCTTTAGAGATATCTGCACCAGCAGCGATTTGGTCGATGAGTTGAGACTTGTTCACAATTATGATCCCCTTCGATTGTTATTATACTCTTGTCCGAAAACAGTGATGTCTTCAGAACGTTATAACAAGCTTGATTTCGACAATCAAGCTAAGTGTTACAATTAATTAACGTTTAATGAATCGCTGCAATCCCTTTAGAGACAAGGCTTCAAGCGAGTACGTAGTAAAGGTAACACAACTTCTGACAGTTGAAAGCCCTAAATTTAAAAAAAAAGGTTAATTTGGGGCTGTAATGGGTGTTTTTTGAGCAAACAGTTCAAAAAAAGGCTACATCCCGCGAATTTACTGGTATGCAGCCAATTTCTACCGTTACTTATTAGCGACAACTTTAAAAGACTCAACAGGCTCCTGCAGAGCAATATCGAGTACTTCATCAATCCATTTAACCGGATGGATAGACAAGTCCGCTTTCACGTTTTCAGGAATTTCTTCCAAATCACGTTCATTCTCGTGTGGAATGACGACAGTTTTAATACCGCCACGGTGTGCAGCCAGCAGCTTCTCTTTTAATCCGCCGATTGCCAGCACTTCTCCGCGAAGGGTAATTTCACCGGTCATGGCAACATCACATTTCACCGGATTACCTGTGAGCGTGGATACCAGTGCGGTGCACATTGCAATACCGGCGCTCGGACCATCTTTTGGCGTGGCACCTTCGGGCACGTGTACGTGGATATCACGCTTTTCATAGAAGTCTTCGTTGATGCGTAGTTTTTCGGCACGGCTTCTCACTACAGTCATCGCCGCCTGAATGGACTCCTGCATCACGTCACCCAGAGAACCGGTGGTGGTCATCTTGCCTTTGCCGGGTACCGCAGTGGTTTCGATAGTCAGCAAGTCTCCGCCTACCTGTGTCCATGCAAGGCCGGTCACCTGCCCTATCTGGTTTTCTTTATCCGCTTTACCATAATCAAAACGCTGCACGCCCAGATAGTCTTTCAGGTTATCCTGGGTCACAACGACTTTGTCTTTACTCTTACTCAGCAGAATATCTTTTACTGCTTTACGGCAAACTTTAGAAATTTCTCTTTCCAGGCTTCGTACACCCGCTTCGCGGGTATAGTAGCGAATCATACCGATGATAGCGGACTCTGTGATATCCAGCTCTTTGGATTTAAGGCCGTTACGTTCCATCTGTTTGGAAATAAGATGACGTGTCGCAATATTCAGTTTCTCATCTTCGGTGTAACCCGACAGACGAATCACTTCCATCCGGTCGAGCAGTGGCCCGGGAATATTCATGCTGTTTGAGGTCGCCACGAACATAACATCAGACAGATCGTAGTCGACTTCAAGATAGTGGTCGCTGAAGCTACTGTTTTGTTCAGGATCTAATACCTCGAGCAGCGCCGACGACGGATCACCTCGCATGTCAGAAGACATTTTGTCGATTTCATCAAGCAGGAAGAGCGGATTCTTCACCCCTACTTTGGCCATTTTCTGAATCAGTTTGCCCGGTAATGAACCGATGTAAGTACGACGGTGACCACGAATTTCTGCTTCATCCCGCACCCCGCCTAATGCCATACGCACGTACTTACGTCCGGTGGCTTTGGCAATAGACTGACCCAACGAGGTTTTACCCACGCCCGGAGGACCGACTAAGCAAAGGATTGGACCTTTCAGCTTTTTAACCCGTTTCTGTACCGCCAGATATTCAACAATGCGCTCTTTTACTTTCTCCAGACCATAGTGATCTGCATCCAGTACTTTCTCAGCCAGTGACAAATCTTTCTTCACTGCACTGCGCTTATGCCAGGGAACATTGGTCAGCCATTCAATATAACTGCGCACCACGGTGGCTTCTGCCGACATGGGAGACATCATTTTCAATTTCTGCAACTCAGCCCGTGCCTTATCTTCGGCATCTTTAGGCATCTTCGCTTCTTCAATCTTTTTGCTCAGCGCCTCAAACTCGTCCGGTGCATCATCCAGTTCACCCAGTTCTTTCTGAATGGCTTTCATCTGTTCATTCAGATAATACTCGCGCTGGCTTTTTTCCATCTGCTTTTTCACGCGGGTACGAATTTTCTTTTCGACCTGCAGCAAATCGATTTCGCCTTCCATCAGCGCCATCAGGTACTCAAGACGCTCGTTCACGCCTTTCATTTCCAGTACCTTCTGCTTCTCAGCCAGTTTAAGCGGCATATGAGCAGCCATGGTATCGGCGAGACGGGCAGCGTCATCGATGCCATTAAGCGACGTTAACACTTCCGGCGGGATCTTCTTATTCAGTTTTACATATCCCTCGAACTGGGATACCGCAGAACGGATAAGTACTTCCTGCTCATTGTCAGACAGTAGTTCATCTTCAACACGGCTTACTTGCGCCACGAAGAATGGCTCAGCCTGCTCGTACTGATGAATTTCACCACGAACATTACCTTCGACCAGCACTTTCACTGTGCCGTCAGGCAGTTTTAATAACTGTAAAATAGTGGCTAATGTGCCAACCTGAAAAATGTCATCAGATTCAGGCTCATCAACACTGGCATCCTTCTGTGCAACTAAAAAGATTTGTTTATCATTTTCCATCGCTGCTTCAAGACAACGGATGGACTTTTCCCTGCCAACAAATAGCGGTATGACCATATGGGGATAAACGACTACGTCCCGTAAGGCAAGTACGGGGATCTCAATGCGATCTTCACGCTCAACTGTCATACGTGTTCTCTGTATTGTTCATAATGTGAATTGATATGGGGATGCACAGGCAAAGTTCAATCAATCCTGTGTTAAACCTTGTTACTTTTACCATTATCGATTTTTAATGATGGTGCAACCTTTTTGTGCCGGAGAGCAGAGCAAAGTCAAATGACTGTACAAATATACGACGAAGGCAGGTTATCGCTTATTACAAATGATAACTATTCCCAATAAAATAAACCTGTTATGCTCAAGAAATTGGAAAAAATACAGTTAAAATCTTATTCTTCAAAGATATCAAGATTGCAGTGAAACTTGTTATGACATCATCTCCATCAAATTCCGGATTCACGCTCATTGAGCTGGTTATTGTTATTGTTATTCTCGGCGTACTGGCAGTCACCGCAGCGCCCCGTTTCATCGATCTTCAGGATGACGCTCAGGCGGCCAGTGTTCAGGGTGTGGGAGCGGCCTTTGCTTCTGCTATTAATCTGGCCCGTTTAAAGTGGCGTGCCGGTGGTCACACGGGGCCGGTGGATAATCTGGATGTGTTCGGCAACGGACAAAACGTCATTGATTTTAATCAGTATGGCTGGCCTGCACAGAGCTATACGCCGTATGAAGCCAGCCCGGTAACGGACAACGCCTGGGATTGCACATCGTTATGGAATGCCTTGCTTGCCAGCGGCAGCCCCACGGTTGCAGAAGATACCTCGGCGGACTACCAGGCCACCTATGCAGACGGTACCTGCACCTTTATTTTGCAGGCACAACCGGCGTTTTCCGTCTATTACAGTTCACTGACCGGTGAAGTCACCATCGATGACACCTTGTAACAGCCCTGCCATTTCACGGTAATTGCGGCTAACCGGATGCCGGATGACCCGGTGACAGATAACAAAAAAGGTCCCGAAGGACCTTTTTCTTTATCTTACATGACAATCACTCAGAGACCGCTTTCTTCTCTTCGTTCTTGTACATCAGAATAGGTTTAGATTCGCCTTTAATTACAGACTCGTCGATAACCACTTTGCATACGTTTTCCATTGAAGGTAAATCGTACATGGTATCGAGCAACACTGCTTCAACGATAGAACGCAGGCCACGGGCACCGGTTTTACGTTGCATCGCCTTTCTTGCGATGGCGTGCAATGCATCATCACGGAATTCCAGTTCAGTTTCTTCCATGGCAAAAAGCGCACCGTACTGTTTGGTAATGGCGTTCTTCGGCTCACGAAGGATCTGGATCAGCGCTTCTTCGTTCAATTCTTCCAGGCTGGTCACTACCGGCAGACGACCAATGAACTCCGGAATTAACCCGTACTTCACTAAATCTTCCGGCTCTACCCGTTTAAACAGATCGCTGAGTTCCTGCTTGCTTTCTTTAGACTTCACCGACGCACCGAAACCAATTCCGGTATCTTTATTCGCACGCTGCTCAATCACTTTATCCAGACCGGCAAACGCACCACCACAGATAAACAGGATTTTAGACGTGTCGACCTGCAGGAATTCCTGCTGAGGATGCTTACGTCCACCTTGAGGCGGAACGGATGCAACCGTGCCTTCAATCAGTTTCAGCAGCGCCTGCTGAACACCTTCACCTGACACATCACGTGTAATAGAAGGGTTATCAGACTTACGGGAAATCTTGTCGATTTCATCAATGTAGACAATACCGCGCTGGGCTTTCTCTACATCGTAATCGCACTTCTGCAACAGCTTCTGAATGATGTTTTCAACGTCCTCACCCACGTAACCGGCTTCGGTCAGGGTGGTGGCATCGGCCATGGTAAACGGCACATCCAGTAAACGGGCCAAAGTTTCCGCCAGTAACGTTTTACCGCTACCAGTAGGACCAATTAGCAGGATATTACTCTTACCCAGCTCAACACCCTCGTGCACATCACCATTGCGCAGGCGCTTGTAGTGGTTGTACACCGCTACAGACAGCACTTTCTTTGCGTGTTCCTGACCAATGACATAATCATCAAGGTGTGTATGAATTTCTTGTGGTTTAGGAAGTGCATCCTGCTTTTGCTTTGGTGCAATTTCCTTAATCTCTTCACGAATAATGTCGTTGCATAATTCAACACACTCATCGCAAATAAAAACGGACGGTCCCGCAATCAGCTTTCTGACTTCATGTTGGCTTTTGCCACAAAAGGAACAGTACAAAAGCTTATTATCACCGTCACCGTTCTGCTTGTCACTCATTACTTTTTGCCTCTGCCTTTCCTGAACAAACGAAAATCGTGCGGGTACACGAGTTCAGGATTACTATAACTATACTACTTAGTGGCGGCTGCGTCAGATCGATTTGTTAAAATCTGATCGATTAGGCCATAATCCCTGGCTTCTGCTGCACTCAGGAAGTTATCCCGGTCTGTATCCCTTGCAACTTTTTCGTAATCCTGGCCAGTATGTTCGGCCATCAGACGATTCATTTTCTCTTTAATAGAAAGAATTTCTTTCGCGTGAATTTCAAAATCCGACGCCTGTCCCTGGAATCCGCCCAGCGGCTGGTGAATCATTACCCGTGAGTTAGGTAAGCAGAAACGCTTCCCTTTGGTACCGCCTGATAACAGGAAAGCGCCCATGCTGGCCGCCTGACCAATACAAACCGTGCTTACGTCAGGCTTAATGAAATTCATGGTGTCGTAAATCGCCATGCCCGCCGTCACAGAACCACCCGGAGAGTTGATATAAAGATAAATATCTTTTTCCGGATTCTCAGCTTCAAGGAAAAGCATTTGCGCGACGATGAGGTTCGCCATGTGGTCTTCAACCTGACCCACTAAGAAAATCACATTTTCTTTTAGCAGACGGGAATAAATGTCGTAGGAACGTTCACCTTTAGACGTCTGCTCGACGACCATAGGCACCAATGCATCTTGTGGTTCAAATGGGTTTATCATATCTACCTTGATTTCTTAGCGTTAAAAACAAAAATGCCCGGAAGGTTCCGAGCATTTAAGCAGTTGCTGACAGGTTAAGTCAATCAGAGGGTAATAAATTACGCCTGTTTGTTCATAACCTCGTCAAAAGCTTTGGTCACTTCCTGAGTTTTAGCATTTTCTAATACCCAGTCGATGGCCTGCTCTTCCAGTGCAACATTGCGCATCTGGTTCATCAGTTCTTCGTTAGCTTTATAATAGTCCACAACTTCCTGAGGATCTTCATAAGCTGACGCTGATGTTTCAATTAATTGCATTACTTTTTCGTCGTCTGCTTTCAGTTCGTTCTGCTTGATGATTTCACCCAGCAGTAAACCGATGCGTACGCGACGGATTGCATTGTCAGTGAACAGTTCTGCAGGCAGTTCTGGCATGTTCTGGCCACCAGCTTGCTGACTGAAACGTTGTTTTGCCTGTTCACGCAGTGCATTTACTTCCTGATCGATCAGTGCTTTTGGCACGTCGAATTCATTCTTTTCGATCAGCTTAGAAATAACATCTTCTTTTACGGTTGTTTTCAGCGTTTGAGTCAGTTCGCGTTCCATGTTTTTACGCACTTCCGCTTTCAGGGCCTCAACGCCGCCTTCTTCAACACCGAACAGCTTAGCAAATTCGTCGTCAACGTCCGGCAATTGCTTGCCTTCTACTTTCTTAACGGTAACGTCAAATACTGCAGCTTTACCTTTCAGGTTCTCTGCATGGTAGTCTTCAGGGAA
The DNA here is from genome assembly GCF_056160285.1 of Alteromonas sp. AWJ4_197. Taxonomy (NCBI): domain Bacteria; kingdom Pseudomonadati; phylum Pseudomonadota; class Gammaproteobacteria; order Alteromonadales; family Alteromonadaceae; genus Alteromonas; species Alteromonas sp. AWJ4_197. The sequence continues at coordinate 94,189 of NZ_JBSWWW010000002.1, forward strand.
AGTCACTTCTACAGTCACTTCCTCGTCTTTCTTAGCACCTACCAGCGGCTCTTCGAAGCCTGGGATCATACGACCCTGGCCAAGCTCAAGGGTAAAGTCTTCTGCTTTACCGCCTTCAAATTCTTCGCCGTCAATTTTACCAACAAAATCGATAACTACACGGTCGTCTTTCTTCGCTTTACGCTTAACTTCTTTCCACGTAGCGTGTTGCTTTTGCAGCGTCTCCATCATGTTATCGAGGTCAGCGTCGGAAATTTCAACCACTGGCTTCTCAATTTCGATGTCTGCAACGCCCTGAACTTCAACTTCAGGATACACTTCAAATGCCGCAACGAACTCTAAATCCTGGCCATTTTCATCTTTAACCAGTTCAAAAGAAGGCATGCCGGCAGGGTTAATTTTTTCCTGAACGATTGCCTGATAGAAGTTCTGTTGCATTACGTCACCAGCAACTTCCTGACGCACAGCAGCGCCAAAACGTTTCTGGATTACGCTTACTGGTACTTTACCAGGACGGAAACCGTTGATGCGTTGCGTTTTTGATAATTGTTGAAGACGCGCTTTAACCGCAGAATCAACAGAATCTGCTGGAACGGTAATAGTAAGACGGCGTTCTAAACCCTGGGTCGTCTCGACTGAAACTTGCATTATGTTACCTCAACTGTGCGTCTTAAAGTGACGCTTTGTTTGAATCCCCTTCCCGTCCTTGCCATATATCGGCGCGTTACACCGGGTTTAGAGGGAGTGTTATTCAACAGTGTTAAACCATTGTTTAAACACATTGGTTAAAAAAAGACGCGGTAGTATACAAGCAGGTTTTTACAGAGTCGAGAGGGATTAGCAACAAATAACAGGAAAAACCGGAGATAACGGGACATTTATCATCAGGTGATGACAATTAGGGATATTATTGGAAATAAATAATGGTCGGTGAGACAGGATTTGAACCTGCGACCCCTTGGACCCAAACCAAGTGCGCTACCAAACTGCGCCACTCACCGAACTGAGTATTTCGAAGACGTGAGAAATGCTTCAAAAGACACCGGCATAACCGGCTAAAGATATGTTGCACTCACATTCCCTGAGGGAAAAGTGGGGTGGACGATGGGACTTGAACCCACGACAACCGGAATCACAATCCGGGGCTCTACCAACTGAGCTACGCCCACCACAGAGAGTGCAATTACAAACTTCTTAAGTCTACCCGAATACTGACATCTTGTCAGTATTTCCTGCGAACTCACCGATGGCGCGTCCGGCAGGATTCGAACCTGCGACCCACGGCTTAGAAGGCCGTTGCTCTATCCAGCTGAGCTACGGACGCCCGACGAATCGAAGCTTGCAATAGTGGTCGGTGAGACAGGATTTGAACCTGCGACCCCTTGGACCCAAACCAAGTGCGCTACCAAACTGCGCCACTCACCGACTGTGTAAGGCAGTTAATGTTCCCTGCCGTTACGGGGTGCGAATACTATAGCCAACATCCCATCTCGTCAAACACTTTTTTCAATAAAAATTCCGACCGCTCAGATTACGCGCAATCGTCTGTTTTTTTGACCAATCCGCTGATCTTTTAAGCGCATTTTCACTTTGGCAAGGTGTTGTAAGTTGTGAAACAATATAAGAGTTAACGTAATGAAATGAGAAGAACATATTCATGAGTGCCCACCTGATTGATGGCAAAGTCATTGCCAAACAAGTTCGCCAGGACGTAGCAAGCTACGTTGAATCTTTAAAAGAAGCCGGAAAGCGTTGTCCCGGTCTGGCCGTTGTACTGGTAGGCAGTGATGCTGCCTCACAAGTATATGTGTCTAATAAACGTAAAGCCTGTGAAGAAGTCGGGTTTGTTTCCCGTTCTTTTGATTTACCGGCGAGCACCAGTGAAGAAGAATTACTGGCTGTGGTAGATCAACTCAATCAGGATCCTGAAATCGACGGTATTCTTGTGCAATTGCCGCTGCCTGCCGGTCTCAATGCTGAACGTGTACTGGAACGTATTGAGCCGCACAAAGATGTTGACGGCTTCCACCCTTACAATATTGGTCGCCTGGCGCAACGTATTCCTGCTCTGCGTCCTTGTACGCCTAAAGGTATCATGACCATGATTGCTGCCACAAAACGTCCTGTAAAAGGCCTGGACGCGGTTATTGTGGGTGCCAGTAATATCGTTGGTCGTCCTATGAGTCTGGAATTACTGCTTGCCGGCTGCACTGTGACAACCTGCCACAAGTTTACACAGGATTTAAAAGCCCACGTCAGCCGTGCAGACTTGCTGGTTGTGGCTGTGGGTAAACCCAACTTCATTCCCGGTGACTGGATTAAACCCAGTGCGATTGTGATTGATGTGGGTATCAACCGGGTGAATGACGGTTCTCTGGTTGGCGATGTTGATTTCGAAAACGCGAAGACCCGCGCGGGTTGGATCACGCCGGTACCGGGCGGCGTAGGCCCTATGACTGTTGCCAGCCTGATTGAAAACACGCTGGAAGCGTACGTTAAGTACCATTCATGACAGACAATCAGAGGGTGGCTGCCGCCACCCGCGACTGGGTAGAAAAAGTAGTGATAGGCTACAACTTCTGCCCTTTCGCCAAACCCGTTTTCACACCGGACCTGATCCGCTACGAAGTGGATGATTCCGGTAATCCTGCAGACATCCTTGAAACCGTTTATCAGGCTTGCCAAACGTTGCGTGAGTCACCGGAAATAGCTACGACACTGGTTATTTTCTATCGCTGTGGCAATGATTTCGACGATTATCTCGACATTCTCGGTATGGCGGAGCGCCTGCTGGACGCATCCGGTTTCAGCGGCGAGTTTCAGCTGGCCAGCTTTCATCCTGATTATCTTTTCGAAGGAGAAGACCCGGATGATGCCAGCCATTACACGAACCGGAGTCCCTGGCCGGTGCTGCACATTATCCGTGAAAAGGATATTGAAGAGGCCATGAAGAACAAGGACGAATCATCCGCAATTTACGAGCGTAATATGCGTAAAGCGTCAAGCCTTGGCAGCCAGCATCTTGCACAGTTGCTGGCATCACTGCGTCAGGGTCAGGGCTGAAGCGTCCGGAATTTCAGATAGCGGATGTCAAATTTTCCAGCCCGGGCAGAAAAGCACGGGCCTGATATTCGGAAAGCTCAAATACCCATTCGGATATCCAGCGTGGTGAGTCCGGGGTATCAATCCACAATTGAAAACGTCCGCGCGGGTCCGGTGCTGAAAGATAAGCCATGACTTCAGTGCCATCTTCCAGAGAAAAGATAACCTGACTGATCAGTGATACCTCACTCCACTTATGCTGCAGGAAGGGTTTGACACCATCAAAGTCGAAGCGCAGCATCTTATCAACTGTCTGACCTACTATGGTTGGATATCTCAGTGCGGCAGTAGCCTCATCATTGCCTGCAATCTGCCAGCCATCAGCGGTCTCTCCTTCACGGTTTAACGTCAGCAGGGGCTGCCCTTCAATTTCAACATCCACAGCACTGATATCTGAACTGTTAAAAGCGAAAATCTCACGGCTTAACCAGTCGCTGCGCTTTTCCGGTAACGGCAAAGTTTTGTTTACCAGCAGGCTGGTAGACGCTTCAGGCTGCCGCACATATGTGCCACGGTTACCACTGGCCGCCCTTCCCACGAGCAACGAAAAGGCTTCCTTTTCGCCGCCAATCTCAATCAGCAAAGAGCGGGCATCACTATCTCTGACACTTTCAACGCCCAGACGGTGATAAAATTCCGGCTGTGATGTTTTAGGCTCCAGCACTTCCAGACTGTTCAGAGCATTAGCAAAATTCGCCAGCTTTTTCATGTCCACCGGAAAGGTCATAATGGTGTCGAGGTGAGTTGCAATCCACCTGTCAGTATCTTTCACGGCAGCAAATACCACCCCTTCGTGGGTTTCAATTTTAATCCGCTGAATATCTTTTGCCGCTGTCGCCAGCTCGCTTTGCAATTCATGTTCTGCGGATGCTTCCCGGGTAGTGCGGTCAGAATGACTTTGTAACCAGCCGGCAACACCGGCACTGGCAGCAACTAACCCCGATAATATAAGAACGCGTAAATTCATGACTGAGTTTCTGTCCGGTATGCTTTTCCTGCTCTGCGTTTGAAGATAAACGCCAGTAACCATAACAAGCCCGTCAGCACAGCAGGTGCCAGGGCTATATTCACTATTTTCAGTTTATCGCCAAGACGGTCTATCTCGCGGTCAAGCTGATAGCGCACTTCGCGAAGTTCACGGCGAATATCAACTCTGCGGGCAATGTACTTATCTATTGCCTCCTGCTGTTGACCGGTAAAGACAATGGTACCGCCCTGCCCCTGCTGTCCCTGAAGCTCACGTAATTTCTGCTCCGTCTGGATCAGCTCTTCCTGCAACTGTTCTTCCTGCTCGCGGTATTTACCTTCCGCCGCCGTCTCCAGGGCCTTTACCCTTTCAAAGGGGCGCACATAGGTGCCACGGGAGCGGATACTGATGAGCGCATCGCTGCCGGTGAGGTTTTCAATTGCATTGACAATAAAGTCACCGTTATTCGCAAACGGCGTAAATACCGTATCTCCGAAGAACGCCGTTTGTTGCACCCAGTAACGGTCTGAAAGCATATCTGCGTCTGCCACCAGCACCAGATTCAGATTATCAGTCTGCCCTTCATAGGTCGCCGCTTTAGCCGGATCTTTCGGTGCACTGAAATATGAGCGGGCTTTACCACGGTAACGGGCGGCAACGGTGTAGGTTTCTGTGTTTCCGCCGAATCCACGGTGCAACGCTACCGGGTTAAGGGTCTGGGCATAGTTATCTGCATTGGTCAGCCCTGAGTTAACGGAAGAACGTATTAGCGTATGCATAGACAAGCCGGCTTTTTTCACCGTTTCCAGGGCACCGAAGGATGCGCCGTTTACTGAGTCCAGATTGGCAGTGATCACATCATTACGATCGAGCTGAGCTGCGGTGAGCCCGAGAATGCCAAAATGCTTCACTATCGCACCGTTTTCATTTCGCAAATCAAAAGCCAGTTGAGCATCAAGGACGATATTGGTTAAATCCGCCTTAATTCCCCAGGCCTTCAGCAACGGAAACGAAGACGCGTTGGCACCCACTTGTTGCAACGAAGAAAGCGCATTTCCTTCATAATGAGGGTCAATAAAGGCCAGGATCCGGCCATTGTGCATAGCAAACTGATCAATGGCATACAGCAGGCCGTCTGACAGCGCTTGCGGATGCGCCAGCAACACCACATCGGTATCTTCCGGTAATCCATCAGCAGTACTGTTCACAATTCGAATGTTATACAGCTGCGCCAGTTGCTGATAAAACACCATAGGACCGGTGTATCGCCCGGTTAGAGGATCTTGTCCGCCGGCAACCGGTAAATCAGTGACCAGCGCCAGCGTCAGCGTATCCGGATTACTCAGGCGATAAATCAGTTTACTGATTTCATATTCAAGAAACTGCTCGTTCTTAGGATCAAAGAACGGGATGGTGAACTGATCATCCAGCAAATTCGTGCCGGCAAGACCAAAGTAAATCTGTTCTCCAACATTACCCAGTGCCGCTCCTGTGAGTCCGAACTGATTGGCTTTATCTTCGTTTTCCGAAAAAGGCACAGGGTCAACGATTTGCAGTTGAACTTTACCGCCGGACGCCTGTGCATATTCACGCAACAAACTTTCTACTCTGGCGGCATAGTTACGCATTTTTGTCATACCCGTCGTCGCCGAATCGGAGTAGAAGAAGTACAACGTGACCGGCTCATCCAGACTGGTGAGCACATTACGGGTTCCCTCTGACAACGAGAACACCTTGTCTTCTGTCAAATCAATGCGATATTTGCTTAACAATTGATTGTTAATAAAAACCAGCAATACAAACAGCACTGCCAGCAGGCCAAGACTTAATACAGACAACCATTTTTTCTTCATCATGATCACCCTGCCTTGTTTTGTTCAGTGATCACGGCGTTTGCGGTCAGCCACACAAAGATGACCAGCAGAAAATACACCACATCATTCGCAGCCAGCACACCTTTTGACATAGCTTCAAAATGCGTGAGGAAACTGAAGGAAGCAACAGTATCCACCACGAAATTAGGTGCCCAGTTTTTAAAAACATCGACCACGATTTCCGAACCGCTGACCAGAAAGAGAAAACACACCAGCACAGACATAACAAAGGCAATAACCTGATTATGTGTTAACGCAGACATACACTGACTGATGGCAAGAAAAGCGCCGGCCATCAACCAGCTGCCGGTATAAGCGGCAACGATGATTCCGTTATCCGGCGAGCCGAGATAATTAACGGTTAACCACAAGGGCGTGGTCATCAACAGAGCCAGTCCGAGAATTCCCCAGCATGCCAGAAACTTGCCGGCTACAGCCTGCGTTTCTGACACCGGCAATGTCATTAGTAATTCAATGGTGCCGGATTTTCTTTCTTCAGCCCAGCTACGCATGGCAATGGCTGGTACCAGAAACAAATAGAGCCAGGGATGAAAATTAAAAAATGGCAGTAAATCAGCCTGTCCTCTGGCGTAAAAATCTCCCATAAAGAAGGTAAACACGCTGCTCAGCACCAGGAACATTACCAGATAAACATACGCCACAGGTGTAGCAAAAAAGCTGCCGAACTCCCGTCGTGCAATGGTTAAACTTCTCATTACTGCACACGCTCCCCGGTAGTAATTTCACGGAATACATCATCCAGGCGACCGGTTTCAATGGTAAATTTGTCCACCGGCAGCCGGTAATGACTGACATGTTCGGTCACCGGCGTCATCAGCAACTTGCCATCTTCAGGGAACAGCGTGACATCGCCGGTTTCGCGGTTAACCACCATTTCATCGACACCATCAATTTCCGCCAGCCCGGAAATATCGGCGGCATAACTGAAATGCAGTGTGATGGCCTGGTGATAGCGGGAACGGTATTGCAATTCCTGCGGTGTTCCGTCAAACAACAATTTGCCCTGAGAAATGATCATGGCGCGGTTACACACAGCGCTGACTTCTTCCAGGATGTGGGTGGAAATGATAACGATTTTGTCTTTCGACAACGCCTTGATAAGTTCTCTTACCTGATGTTTCTGATTCGGATCCAATCCGTCTGTAGGTTCATCCAGAATAAGAATATCCGGATCATGCATGATAGCCTGGGCCAGACCAATGCGATGGCGGAACCCTTTTGACAATTTATCTATCTGCCTGTTCAGCACGTCTCCCAGTTCCACCTGCTCTATGACATGTTTGAGACGCTTCTGACGATGCTTACCTCTCAGTCCGCGCACACCGGCCACAAAATGTAAAAACTGAAACACTGTCATCTCACCATAAAGCGGCGCGCCTTCAGGCAGATAGCCAATACGCTCCTGCAATGCTTTCGCTTTGCCGGGCATATCCGCGCCGTCTATTTTGATTTTCCCTGATGAAGGGTCCAGAAAACCGGTAAGCATTTTCATGGTAGTGGACTTACCGGCGCCATTTGGCCCCAGAAATCCCACAATCTCTCCGGCTTTTATGGTGAAGGACAGGTTATCGACAGCGACAAGCTGATTGAACCGTCGGGTCAGATTTTCTACAACTATCATAGCGTTCCGTCTGCTACTGCTGGTAATAAAGGAAAATGCGGTGGTAAATCGTATCCGGCACCCGCGAAGGGAAACACTTTGCTGTGTCTTCATCTCAGGTCGCCGTTCCGGTGCCGTAGTTTGACATATTCAGCAACACCATTCACTGCCTGATTGCTAAACCCGGGAAAAAAGAAACCCCGTTGCACGCAACGGGGTTAAAGAAACTGGGATCCAGGGAGACCGCAAGCTGCCCAGTCAGGCTTGTGGTGATAAACAACGAAGCATACCTTAGCGGTATTTTATGAGATAATTATGACAATCAACCATTTATTTCAGGTAACCAGGTCGTGAGCTTTCCTGAATCTGCCACTATTGAACCTGTTGGCATTATTCACACACCGTTCAGGCAAAAATTTGCTATTCCCCGCCAGCCGAACTTAGCCGGTGCTAAAGGTCAGATTGTCATGCAGACTGACTATGCCAACCCGCAGGCCTTTAAAGGCATAGAGGCGTTCAGTCATGTCTGGTTATTGTTCTATTTCCATGAAACCGCTGCCAGAGGCTGGAAACCCGCCGTCAAAGCGCCACGGCTGGGCGGTAATGCCACACTGGGCGTATTTGCCAGTCGCAGTACGCACCGGCCAAACAGCATTGGTATGTCAGTGGTTAAAAATGAAGGTCTGTCAGTGGATGGCGACCGTGTTGTGCTGAATGTGTCCGGCGTTGATTTACTTGATGGCACACCGGTCATTGATATTAAGCCGTATATTCCTTACGCCGACGCCGTGAATGAGGCAGACGATACGCTCACCTCAAGCTCCCCCATTCCCCGCCGCAATGTCATTTTTACTGCAGAAGCAGACAAACAATGCCACGCGCTTTCCGCTAGGTGGCCGGATATCATCCCGCTGACGCAGGATATACTAAGCCAGGATCCCCGCCCCGCTTACCGGCATAAACTGGATGATGATGACAAAGTCTATAAAGTGAGTCTGTACGACGTGGATATCAGCTGGCAAATTATCAATGGTGACGTGGTGGTTTTATCACTCACGCCACTACCTGCCGGATAACAGAAAACTTAACCGGAAAAACGACTTTTGCGGCCTTTTCTATACTGCTAGAATGGCGCCGTTTTTATTTTTCTCTATAGGATGAACCACCGTAATGCGCACGAGCCAATATTTGTTGTCCACGCAAAAAGAAACACCTGCCGATGCTGAAGTTATCAGTCATCAGCTCATGCTGCGGGCAGGCATGATCCGCAAACTGGCTGCCGGTTTGTATACCTGGTTGCCGAGTGGTCTGCGTGTGCTGAACAAAATCGCAGATGTGGTGCGTGATGAAATGAATAAGGCCGGTGCAGTGGAAGTGTTGATGCCGGTGGTTCAGCCTGCTGACTTGTGGGAAGAATCCGGTCGCTGGGAAGAATATGGTCCTGAGCTGTTGCGCATCAAAGATCGCCATCAGCGCGACTTTGTTTTAGGCCCGACTCACGAAGAAGTGATTACCGCACTGGTGCGTAACGAAATCAGCAGTTACAAACAATTACCGCTGAACCTGTATCAAATCCAGACAAAATTCCGGGACGAAGTTCGTCCCCGTTTCGGCATTATGCGCGGCCGTGAATTCACCATGAAGGATGCATACAGCTTCCATATGGATGAAGCGTCGCTGCAGGAAACTTACGATAACATGTATCAGGCTTACAGCAATATCTTTACCCGCCTGGGTCTGGATTTCCGTGCTGTTATTGCCGACTCAGGTTCAATTGGTGGCGCGGTCTCTCACGAGTTCCACGTGCTGGCAGAGTCCGGTGAAGATGATATCGCGTTTTCGACAGAATCTGACTATGCAGCCAATGTGGAAATGGCTCAGGCTGTTGCACCCGCAACGAAAGCCGTGCCGTCAGGTGCTGAGGCAGAAGTTATCGACAAGCCAAAAGGGATCAGTGCAGAAAACTTCCTGAAAGAACAAAATACCGCATTAAAAGTCGTGCTGGTTAAAGGGCAGACTGAAGAAGATGCTCCGGAAAAGTGGGTGGCGCTGGTCTTACTTGACGAACACACTTTAAACGATATCAAAGCAGAGAAACTGCCACAGATTGCATCACCGCTGGTCATTGCCACTGAAGAACAGGCTAAAGACATTTTTGGTTGCTTCCCGTTGTACGCGAATCCGCTGACATCAGGTTTAGACATTATTGTTGACCACAGCGCAGCGGCAGCAGCAGACTTTGTTTGCGGCGCAGGTGAAAATGGTAAATTCATCATTAATGGAAACTGGACCGGTGTTATTGAAAGCGCTGATATCCGTGATGTGGTTGCCGGCGATCCTTCACCCTGCGGAAAAGGCACAATCGAAATCAAACGTGGTATCGAAGTAGGTCACATTTTCCAGTTAGGCGATAAATATTCTAAAGCCATGAACTGTGGTGTACTGGGTGAAACCGGTAAGCATCAAATTCTGACTATGGGTTGCTATGGCATTGGTGTGTCACGCATTGTGGCAGCAGCCATTGAGCAGAACCACGACGAAAACGGTATCATCTGGCCTGACTCGGTTGCACCGTTTAAAGTGGCGCTTATCCCGATGAATATGCATAAGTCTCAGCGTATCAAAGACGTTGCAGAGTCGTTGTACGAAACATTGACTGCTGCCGGCATTGAAGTGTTATTTGACGACCGCAAAGAACGCCCGGGCGTCATGTTTAACGATATGGAACTGGTCGGTATTCCCCACAGCATCGTTGTGGGCGAGCGCAATCTGGATAACCGGCAGGTAGAATATAAAAATCGCCGCACCGGCGAGAAAACCTTACTCTCTATAGATAACGCCGGTGAGTTTATTGCCGGTCTGTAAAACAGACAGAGATTAACACGGAAATTGCCGGGCTGCTGACGGCCCGGCGGCAATGCTGCAGGAGAAGGCATGCGAGTTACCTTTTATGGTGTCAGAGGGTCTATTCCCACGCCGGGCGCTGATTTCGTGCGTTATGGTGGTAATACGGCCTGTGTTCATGTTCAGTTGTCAGACGGCACAGATATCGTTCTGGATGCCGGCACAGGGATCAGGGCGCTGGGCAACGAGCTTATAAAGAAAACAACGCCTGTTCATATCCTGCTTACTCATAATCACTGGGATCACATTCAGGGCTTCCCCTTCTTCGCCCCTATTTACCAGAAAGATCGCGAAATTAAAATCATTCCCGGTATGACCACCCTGCCTGAGCACGACCGGATCCTTACCCAGATGCAAGGTTCCGTCTTTCCCGTACCGGCCAGTGCGCTGGCTTCTGATGTGACGGTAACCCCCATTCCGGAAGAGATTGACAGCTGGCGGTTAGGCAATGCGACAATTTCCAGGCTGCCTATGAACCACCCGGGAAAAGGCAGTGCTTATACGATTACTGAAAACGGTAAAAAGTTAACCTATCTCACTGATAACGAGCTCTACCCTCCCTATAAAAAAGAAACGGATTTTCTCAGTTTCGTGGACTTTGCCCGCGATGCCGACCTGGTTATCCACGACGCGCAGTATATGCTGTCAGATATGCCGGCTAAATCTGGCTGGGGACACTCTGTGGCTGAGGAAGCGGTGAAACTGGCGATGGCATCTAGTGTTAAACAACTGGCATTGTACAGCCACGACCCGGACCGTACTGACGATGACATTGACAAGGTGGTTGCTCACTGTCAGGAATACATTGAAATAGCGGAGTCGCCATTAGGTTTATTTGCGGCGGCAGAAGGCCAGACTCTCGATCTGTAAAGGATTATACGATGAAAATTTGCCGTTACTCAGTTCTGCCCGCTCTGTTACTGACAGCAGTCTTATGCAAAGGTGCGTATGCGCAGGAGGAAGCGGATAAATCATCCACCGATGCGCAGAAAGATGCTCCGGGTATGCTCAGTTCACGTTTCGAAGCCGACCACCGGGCACTGGATAATTACTTTGCCATCACACAGTACCAGACCAACTACCTTTTACCTGTTACCTATGTGACCAACCCGAACTCCGCCGGTAATCAGGATCTCACGCCTGAAAATGTTGATAACAGCGAAGCCAAGTTTCAGTTAAGTGTAAAACTGCCCCTGTATCTGCGGGGCGACACGGCCGATGGTATGTATTTCGGTTTCACCCTGACCTCCTTCTGGCAACTGTATAACAGCGAAGTATCGAAACCCTTTCGGGAAACCAATTATCAGCCTGAAGTGTTTTATCAGCAGGGAGCCGACATTACCCTGCTGGGATACGACTTTAACGCCTTCCAGGTAGGTTTTAATCATATGTCGAACGGACAGAGTGGCGAGCGCTCCCGCAGCTGGAACAGAATTTTTGCCTCGGTATTGTTCAGTGATTTTGATGACGTGTATTACCTGAAAACCTGGTATCGCATACCCGAAGACACCAAAGTGGACGAAAACGATCCTGCCGGCGACGATAATCCGGATATCAATGATTATTACGGCCGCATGGAATTGGGTTACGGCACCCGTCTTGGCAACTTCAAGGTGCTGGCCCTGTTACGCAATAACCTGAATTTCGGACACAACAGAGGCAGTATTCAGCTGAACCTGACCTATCCCCTTTCAAACCGGTACGAATTGCTGCTGCAATACTTTAACGGTTACGGCGACTCACTGATTGACTACAACCGCAGCCAGGAACGCATAGGTCTGGGCTTCCAGTTAACCTTCCTGTAGGTGATTTTACCGGATGACACCTGCCGCTCTGAACAGTTGCAGGTGTACATCTACCAGCGCAGCGATATCACGCTGATAGCCACCACCGATCACACAAGCTACCGGCAGCCCTTTTTGCTTACACATATCCAGCACCATTTTATCTCTGGCCAGAACACCCGGTGTGGTGATGTGCAGGTGCCCTAAATCATCATTGATGTGCACGTCGACGCCGGCATCGTAAATAACGAAGTCAGGTGAACACTGTCGAAACGCTAAGTGCAGCGTTTCATCAAGCGTCGTCAGGTACTCATCGTCCCCGGAGCCTTTCGCCAGCCCGATATCAATGTCTGAAGTTTGTTTGCGGTGAGGAAAGTTCTTCTCACCGTGCACTGATACGGTAAACACTGAGTCGTCATGCTCAGCCAGTTTGGCTGTACCGTCCCCCTGATGCACATCAAGGTCGATGATCATCACCGTATCGCAATCATCACGGGTCTGCGCCCTCTTCGCTGCCAGATACAAATCGTTAAATAAGCAAAATCCCGAACCGAAATCAGCAAAAGCGTGGTGGTAACCACCGGTAAGATTAAGCGCCAGTCCGTTTACCTGTGCCAGTGCGGCTGTCAGACAGGTCCCGCTGACAGCGGTGAGGGAACGGCGGATTAATTGCTCTGACCAGGGGAAACCTATTCTGCGCATGGCCTGGTGATCAAGGGTGCCGCCGCAAAGAGCGCTGACATAGTCTTGCTGGTAAATTGCCGTCAGATCAGCGGCTGTCAGCGCTTCAGGGGTTGTGAAATGGCCGGGTGGCACGCCGCAGGCTACCAGCGCATCATGGATCCCCTGATATTTTTCGATGGGAAAGCGGTGTCTGACCGGCAGATCAAGCTGACTGTAAACAGGATGAAAAACTAACGGAGGATAGGACAAATTCATAAGCGGCTGACTGCGTTTTCTTATACGTTAACATGAGGCGGCCGCTTTGTTGTAGTCCGGTTAATTTGTCAGTGACATCACCACCTGCTTCACATTTCCTTCCATTTCTCTCACGGCATCTGAAATATCGTTTCTGCGTGACAGGGCATGATACTTTTCTGACGATGTCACAGAATTATTGATAACCTGTTCAACCTGTTTAAGCACCGCTTCCTGTTCATCGGCAGCTTCATTCAGTACAACGACAACGCTGGCAGTTTCCTGTATATCTTTCACCACCAGATTCAGTGTTTCAAGCGCCGCGGCCGCTTCTCTGGCATTTACGTCTGCCAGCGATTTACCGGATTGCATGGCCACCACCGCCCCCTGCGCTTCAGACTCAAAGCTTGAAAGGATGCCGTTGATTTCCCGCGTTGACTGCTGGGTTTTGGCTGCCAGTGCCCGCACTTCGTCGGCAACCACGGCAAACCCTCTGCCATGCTCCCCTGCTCTGGCCGCTTCAATAGCCGCATTCAGAGCCAGCAAGTTGGTCTGGTCGGCAATTTCATTGATGACATTAACGACTTTGAGGATGTTATTGCTGCGTGATTGCAGGGCATCAACAATGTCACTGGACTGATTGACTGTCTCTGCAAGTTGCCTGAAGCCGTCATTAGCTTTTGAAAAGGTGGCGTAACAGGCAGCAACATTGGTTTCAGAGCTGTTAGTGGCGACGGCCACCTGGTCGGTGATGGCAACCAGACTCTGTACAATTTCTTTCAGTTTATCGGTACTGCTGTCCAGCGACTGACTGGTCTGGTGCTGTTCTTCTGCGCCGGCCAGAATAGCCTGACTCACGTGACTCAGCGTAATAACAGCGTGGGCAACCTGAGACTCAGCCTGCTTGAGTTGTTCAACTGAGCCCCGCAACTTATCCTGTAACGAGCGCGCAGAATCCGCCAGCGAGCCCAGTTCGTGCCCGCTGCGGTAATCAAGCTGGTAGTCATACCGGCTTTTTGCCAGAGCAGCAATGCAGGCCGCGATTTGCTTAACCGGTTTAATGACCTGTTTACGTAAACGTTGTACCACATACCAGGTAGTCAGTGCCGATAACACCAGTGCAGCGATCAGGATCATCCATAATGTGCGGCGGGTATCCGTTCTCAGGTTTTCAAAGGCATTGAAAGACTGCTCAGCGATGTTTGCTGCCACCTCTTCAAGTAATTCAGCAGGTTTGCGGTCAATGCCTTTCACGTAGGCGTCTGCCACCTTAGCATCGTAACCCGCTGCCACAAACGCGTCGAAGCCTTCACGGTACTTTTCTGCCATGTGATTATGGGCATCCAGAAATTCACGGATAGTGCTTTTGGCTTCCGCGCTTATCGCCTGATTCGTTAATAACTTGCGGAACCCCTCCTGCACGTCAGCTTCCCGTTGCTGAAACCGCTGCCAGTACTTTTCCCTGTTGTCATCGTCATAACCACGCAGCAACGTGTTTTTCCATTCCTGTACCTGCGTTTTAAAGGTATTCAGAATAGCTGTTACATCACGCTCTGACTGAACCAGACTGTTTTCCAGTTCATCAAAATGGTTGAGTAAGGCAAAAGATTTATACAGTGATGCAGAGTTAAGCATCACTAAGATAATAAGAGCTGCCATCACGGGTGTCATGACAAGCCGGCTGATACTGGAATATTTCAACATGGGAACCTGGTAAAACGCTTTTCGGGTAAATGTAATACTGAATCATTTAGACGAAAGTATTAGATGATGTTTTTATGACAGCAACATGACAGCAGGTTGCGAATGTCAGTTGAGGGAGTATGAAAAAGGGAAAGTCAGTATGTGCATTTATACGGAAGGTAGCGGCGAACCGGAACAATTCGCCGCCGGAAGTGACTGAATCTCAGGGTTATTCGGTTTCGAACGGTGCCAGTACCAGTTTGCCGATGGCTGAACCACTTTCAAGGATCTGGTGGGCTCTGAACAGATTAGCGGCATTGACCGGGCCCAAATGCTGGCCGAGTGTGGTTTGAAGCTCCCCCGCAGTAAGCATTTTGCTCACATCGCTGAGGATTTCATGTTGTTTAAGCATGTCACTGGTATTGAACAGAGAGCGGGTGTACATGAACTCCCAGTGAAGCGAAATACTCTTGCGCTTTAACAGACCGATATCCAGCGGACCCGGATCGTCTATCAGACCGAACTTGCTTTGCGGCTTCATTAAATCAGCCAGCGCGGCAATATGTGACTGCGTATGCGTGAGGCTGGCGACATAGTCAACACCCTCTAATGACAATGCTTCGTACTGCGGAGCCAGAGGTTGTGAATGGTCAAGTACATGATGTGCGCCCATTTTACTCACCCATTCCTTCGTTTCCGGTCTGGATGCCGTGGCAACAACAGTCAGACCGGTAAGTTTACGGGCGAGCTGAATAAGAATAGAACCCACACCACCGGCAGCACCGGTGACAAGCAGCACTTTATTTTTACTTTCTTCACCCCTGGCAACTTCAAGACGATCGAACAACAGCTCCCATGCTGTCAGGGAAGTCAGTGGCATGGCCGCAGATTCAACATCAGACAGCCCTTCGGGTGCCAGCGCAACAATACGCTCATCCACCAGCTGATATTCCGCATTGGTACCGCTACGGGAAATATCTCCGGCATAAAATACCTTATCGCCTTTTTTGAATAACGACGCATCGCTGCCTGTGGATTCAACGATACCCACCGCGTCCCATCCGAGGATTTTTATCTCATCAGCCGGAGGAGACACGCTACGACGTATTTTGGTATCTACCGGATTCACTGAAACGGCAAGCACTCTCACCAGCAGGTCTCTTCCCGCCGGCACAGGAGTTGCCATATTGATTGCCTGAATGGCGTTTTCAGTCAGCGTTTCAGACGCCTGCTTATAACCATATGCGCGCATGTTTTATCCCTTTGTTCAGCAAACTGCTCTACATGAATGTGCCACACGATAACGCTTCCTGACACGCAGACGCCAGAGGAAAATCGTCGCAGTTGCTCAATAACGGGATAACATGGCTCTTAATTAAAGTTAATAAATTGTTAATTCACAAATGATAAAAACAGATTGAAGTAATCGGTTTATCCAATTTTCTCTTATCACAAATCTGAATCATATTCTTATGGCCTGAAGTGTGACCAGAAACTATTCAATAAGGATAAACACATGAAAATGAAACTCTTACCCGTTGTTGCAGCTATCGCCATGGCATTATCGCCAAATGCGTACTCTGCCACTATGGATCAAAATGCGAAAGTAGTGGGCGAAGCCCCGAAAGGCAACAAATTCTGGTGGCCGGAACAACTGGACCTGTCCCAGTTACGTGCCCACGGTGTTGCATCGAACCCTTACGGCGAAAACTTTAATTACGCAAAAGCGTTTGAATCACTGGATTTAAATGCCGTTAAAGCCGATATCCGCGAAGTGCTTACCTCTTCACAACCCTGGTGGCCTGCAGACTATGGTCATTACGGTCCGTTCTTTATCCGTATGGCATGGCACGCA
Source organism: Alteromonas sp. AWJ4_197 (assembly GCF_056160285.1). Taxonomy (NCBI): domain Bacteria; kingdom Pseudomonadati; phylum Pseudomonadota; class Gammaproteobacteria; order Alteromonadales; family Alteromonadaceae; genus Alteromonas; species Alteromonas sp. AWJ4_197. The sequence goes on from NZ_JBSWWW010000002.1 coordinate 110,897, forward strand.
GCCGGTACTTACCGGACTGTTGACGGACGCGGCGGTGCCGGTGGTGGTCAGCAACGTTTCGACCCGCTGAACAGCTGGCCGGATAACGCTAACCTGGATAAAGCACGTCGTTTACTGTGGCCAATCAAACAAAAATATGGCCGTAATATTTCCTGGGGCGATTTAATGGCCCTTACCGGTAACGTGGCACTGGAAGACATGGGCTTTAAAACTTATGGTTTCGCCGGCGGACGTGTGGACGACTGGGAACCGGATCATGTTTATTGGGGCCCGGAAGAAGAAATGCTTACCGATCAGCGCCGGGATGAGAAAGGTAACCTGAAAGGTCCTCTGGCTGCGGTAGAAATGGGTCTGATTTACGTTAATCCGGTTGGACCTCACGGCAAGCCTGATCCGATTGCAGCTGCTCACGACATCCGGATGTCTTTCGGCCGCATGGCGATGAATGATGAAGAAATCGTAGCGCTTATCGCGGGTGGTCACACTTTTGGTAAAGCTCACGGGGCCAAAAAAGCAGACTGTCTGGGTAAAGAACCTGCTGCCGGTGATCTGGAAGACCAGGGCTTTGGCTGGAAAAACAGCTGTGGCAAAGGTAATGCAGAAGACACGATGACCAGCGGACTGGAAGGTGCCTGGACGGTTACGCCGACGCAGTGGACAACAAATTATCTGGATAACCTGTTTGGTTTCGAATGGAAACAAACGAAGAGCCCTGCTGGCGCTATTCAGTGGATCCCTACTGCAGAATCCGCGGCGAACATGGTTCCTGACGCCCACGTTCAGGGTAAACGTCACGCTCCTATCATGTTTACCACTGACCTTGCGCTGAAAGAAGATCCTGAGTTCCGTAAGATTGCCAAACGCTTCCAGCAGAATCCGGAAGACTTTGAACTGGCCTTCGGTAAAGCCTGGTTCAAACTGAACCACCGTGATCTCGGACCGAAAGCCCGTTATCTGGGTGCTGAAATCCCGGCTGACGACCTTATCTGGCAGGATCCAATTCCTGAAGTTGACCACAAGCTAGTTTCAGACAAACAAGCTAAGCAACTGAAGAAGGACATTCTGAAGTCAGGTCTGTCTGTACAGGAATTAGTGCGTGTCGCCTGGGCCGCTGCAGCAAGCTATCGTGATACGGATATGCGCGGTGGTGTAAACGGTGCCCGTATTGCTCTTGCTCCGCAAAAGGACTGGGCAATTAATAATCCGGCAGAAGTACAAAAAGTGCTGGGCAAGCTGAAAGACATTCAGGCCGGTTTCAATAAGAAATCGAAGAAGGTCAAAATTTCTCTGGCCGACATGATTGTACTGGCAGGTGCTGCAGGTGTTGAACAGGCAGCGAAAGACGCCGGTGTTGACGTGACCGTTCCGTTCATTCCGGGTCGTATGGATGCCACACAGGAAATGACAGATGTTGAGTCGTTCGCGGTACTGGAACCGACTGCTGATGCTTTCCGTAACTACTGGGCTGAAAGTAACTACCGCTCACCGGCTGTGATGATGGTCGATAAGGCAGACATGCTGTCACTGAGTGTGCCTGAAATGACAGTCCTGCTGGGCGGAATGCGTGCCATGAACGCAAACGCTGACGGTTCAGCCCATGGTGTACTGACAGGCAACCCTGGTCAGCTGACAAACGATTTCTTCGTTAATCTGCTGGATATGTCTACAGAATGGAAAAAGTCAGAAGATGATGCAGCCATTTATGTGGGTACAGATCGTACTTCAGGCGAACAGAAGTGGACTGCCACACCGGTTGATCTGATTTTCGGTTCTAACACAGAGTTACGGGCCATTGCCGAAGTGTACGGCTCTGAAGATGCGAAAGAGAAGTTTGTTACCGACTTCGTAGATGCCTGGGTAAAAGTAATGCGCAACGATCGCTTTGCTCTGAAACGTAGTTAATCCCTGCCCTCTTTATACCTCGTTAAACCATGCCCCCGCTAAGGGGGCATTTTTATTTCCCCGCTTATGAATGAACCTGTCAGCAGGTCTTCCCGTAAAACCTCCGGCAAACTGCACAATCAGGCAATCATTAGAGAGCATCAGGCATGCACAGCCCGGGTGTTTTTATTTAAAATTTCCGTTATCAGGATATGCCTGAGCATGTAACGACAAATGAGGCTATAGTTATGAAAACAATTGGATATGCGGCTCACTCGTCAGACGCCCACATGGTTCCTTATCATTTCGAAAGACGGAATCTGCGCGACAATGACGTGGCCATCGAAATTCTTTATAGCGGCGTTTGCCACTCTGATCTTCACACCGTAAATGGCGACTGGGGCGACCAGCCTTATCCGTTAGTACCTGGACACGAAATCGTCGGTAAAGTCATAGAAGTTGGCGCAGACGTTAAAAACTACAAAGTGGGCCAGCACGTAGCTGTAGGCTGTATGGTCGACAGCTGTCAGTCCTGCGACCAGTGTGACCACGGTGAAGAGCAATTTTGTCGCAATGGTATGACGCCCACTTACGGTGCACCGGACCGCATCAGCGGTGAAATTACTCAGGGCGGTTACTCAAAGCACATTGTCGTGCGCGAAGAATTCGTTCTGAATGTACCGGAATCATTAGATCTGGCCCGTACTGCACCTATTCTCTGTGCTGGTATCACCACTTTTTCTCCTCTGCGTACCTGGGGCGTCAAAGAAGGCAGCCGCGTAGGCGTAATTGGCCTGGGTGGTCTGGGTCATATGGCGGTTAAACTGGCCGTCGCCATGGGCGCAGAAGTGACCGTTCTCAGCCGTTCAAATTCTAAGGAAGAGCAGGCGAAAGCGTTGGGCGCGAGTGGAATTCTGGCTTCTACTGACGAGAGCGCAATGCAGGAAGCTGGTTCATCATTTGATTTAATCATCGACACAGTGCCGGTTAAGCATGATGTAGATGTTTACATGCCACTTCTCGACATTGACGGTACGCTGGCTATTGTTGGTCAGGTTGGCCCCATGGAAGATTTTATGACCATGCCGTTAGTAATGGGCCGCCGCCGCGTAGCAGGCTCTCTGATTGGCGGTATCAGGGAAACTCAGGAAGTACTGGATTTCTGTGCTGAGCACAACATTCACCCTGAATGTGTGATGATTAAGGCTGATGAAGTGAATGATGCATTCGCAAGCCTGGCAAAAGGTGATGTAGCCCACCGTTACGTGATTGATATGGCGAGTCTGGAAGTGTAAACCTTCGGACAGTCAAAAATAACAAAGCCCGCAAAATGCGGGCTTTTCTGTTTAGCTACGCTTTCTTCGGGTAAAGAAGCCAGCCATAGCCAGAGTAATCAATATCAGAGTGCCGGGTTCAGAAACACTTACCGGACCTGTCACTCCATTTAACAAGTAGTTAATACTATTGGAGAGGAGAATATTACCATCAGATACATCATAGGTATCGAACAAGCCACTTAACAGTAATGAATTGCCACTATTTCCCTCAACAACTGCACAACCTGAACCCAACGTCCCCAGGCATTGAGATGATGAGGATGCTATCCAGCTACTGGAAAAAATACCCCAGCCCGGGTTTGCCAGCATAAGCGGTGAAGACAGCCCCGCAAAAATGGGGTGTGAGTCAATCGCAATATTTGTCCCGTTTGTACCTGAACGACCTGAAGCTCCCAATAATGCAGATAAACCAGAATTATCAAGCCAGGTTGTACCTAATATAGAGCCCCCGTTACCCAGATAAGTATCAAGACCTGAGATACTGCTGAAAATATTGTTATTCTGTTCGCCAAGGATTACCAGATCCCAGCTTTGTGAAGCAAGCTGAGTATTGAAGTCTGTCACCGACGTTACAGTTGTCGTTTGACCATCCACACCGGATAATGTTAGTGCGCCAGGTACAGACGATGTGGCAATAGTGTCATCTTCAAAATAAAGAACAGACGCAATTGATACTGATGTATGTCCTAAAATCAAAGCAAGTAATAATAGTGATTTTTGTATATTTAGTTTCATTTTCCACTTCCTGTATTAATCAAAACCTCACTTTTCCCTAACAAGATTCGAGCCAAAAAAATACCATTTAAATTTCAGTTAGATAGATCATTGTTAATATTTAGTTGCAAAATAAACTGACAGTTAAAAATGCGATAATTGATAATTTAGAGACGAGAGCCCTAAATTTAAGAACCAAAAAGCCCTGCATTTGCAGGGCTTTACTTGAACGCTGTTATTGAGACTAATGAGAGAACTTATTCCCACTCGATAGTCGCGGGCGGCTTACCGGAGATATCGTAAACTACACGAGAGATTCCGTCGATTTCGTTGATAATACGGTTAGACACCTTACCTAAGAAATCGTATGGCAGATGCGCCCAGTGTGCAGTCATGAAGTCGATGGTTTCAACAGCACGCAGCGATACCACCCAATCGTATTTACGGGCATCACCCATTACGCCGACAGAACGAACCGGCAGGAATACGGTGAATGCCTGACTGACTTTGTGGTAAAGGTCAGCATTGTGCAGTTCTTCGATGAAAATCGCATCGGCACGACGCAGCAGGTCACAGTATTCTTTCTTGATTTCACCAAGAACACGTACACCCAGACCCGGACCTGGGAACGGGTGGCGATACAGCATGTCGTACGGCAGGCCGAGTTCAAGACCAATCTTACGTACTTCGTCTTTAAACAGTTCACGCAGCGGCTCAACCAGCCCCATCTTCATGTCTTCAGGCAGGCCGCCGACGTTGTGGTGGGATTTGATAACGTGGGCTTTACCGGTAGCAGAACCCGCAGACTCAATGACGTCAGGGTAAATGGTGCCCTGCGCCAGCCATTTGGCGTTGGTAAGCTTAGACGCTTCTTCATCGAACACGGCAACAAACTCGTTACCGATGATTTTACGCTTCTTCTCGGGATCGGCTTCGTCCGCCAGTCTCGCCAGAAAGCGATCTTCAGCATCCACCTTGATGATGTTCAGTCCGAAGTGGTCTCCGAACATATCCATTACCTGCTGACCTTCGTTTAAGCGCAACAGACCGTTGTCTACGAACACACATGTCAGCTTGTCCCCGATGGCACGGTGGATCAGCATGGCAACTACAGATGAATCCACACCGCCTGACAGGCCGAGGATCACTTCGTCATCGCCCACTTTTTCTTTAATACGGGCAATGGCGTCTTCGATAATCGCGCCTGGCGTCCACAGTTTTTCACAGCCACAGATGTCCATGACAAAGTGCGTCAGTAAGCGTTGGCCCTGACGGGTATGGGTCACTTCCGGGTGAAACTGTACACCATAGAAACGCTTTTCTTCGTTATACATAGCAGCATGAGGACATGAAGGTGTCTGTGCGATGGTTTCGAATCCTTCCGGAATCGTCGCTACTTTATCGCCGTGGCTCATCCACACGTCCAGCAGCGCATTACCGTTTTCACCGATGTGGTCTTCAATCTGTGCCAGCAGATCGGTGGCTTTTAATACTTCAACCTGCGCATAACCGAACTCACGCTTGTTAGAGCCCTGTACGCTACCGCCAAGCTGTTCCGCCATGGTCTGCATGCCGTAACACACGCCGAGCACCGGTACACCGGCCTCAAATACATATTCAGGGGCACGGGGGGAATTCAGTTCAGTGACAGACTCCGGGCCGCCCGACAGAATAATACCGTCCGGGTTGAATCCGCGAATTTGCTCTTCGGTCACATCCCAGGCCCACAGCTCACAGTAAACACCGATTTCACGTACGCGACGTGCAATCAGTTGCGTGTACTGGGAACCGAAGTCCAGAATAAGTATGCGCTGGCTATGAATATTGGTGGTCATGTTTTTACCCGTTAAATAAAACAGAAAGGCTGGTAGAAATACCAGCCTGACAAAATACTAGTTTAGCGGCGATTAGCCCAAACGGTAGTTTGGCGCTTCTTTGGTGATGCTCACATCGTGTACGTGAGACTCGCCCATGCCCGCTGACGTTACGCGCACAAACTGTGCTTTGGTGTTCAGCGTAGGAATATCTTCACAGCCGGTTAAACCCATGGCTGAGCGCAGGCCGCCCATTTGCTGATGGATGATGGTCGCAATTGGGCCTTTATATGCTACGCGGCCTTCGATACCTTCCGGTACCAGCTTCTCAGCATTATCTGATGCCTGGAAGTAACGGTCAGAAGAACCGTGACGCTGATTCATCGCGCCCAGCGAGCCCATTCCACGGTAAGATTTGTAGTAACGGCCCTGATACAGTTCAACTTCACCCGGCGCTTCTTCAGTACCGGCCAGCATGCTGCCAACCATTACGCAGCTTGCACCGGCTGCCAGCGCTTTAGCAATGTCACCGGAGAAACGGATACCGCCATCAGCGATAACAGGAATACCAGTGCCTTCAAGTGCCTCAACCGCATCTGAAATAGCCGTAATCTGAGGAACACCACAGCCGGTAACAATACGGGTAGTACAGATTGACCCCGGACCAATACCCACTTTTACGCCATCAACGCCAGCGTCCGCCAGTGCTTTTGCACCTGCCGCAGTCGCTACGTTACCGGCAATAATCTGTAAATCAGGGTACGCACCACGAATACGGGCAACCTGGTCGATTACGCCTTGAGAATGACCGTGAGAGGTATCGATAAGCAGTACGTCAACGCCTGCCTCAACCAGACCAGCAATACGCTCGTCAGTACCGGCACCTACGCCAACAGCCGCTCCAACGCGCAGACGACCCAGTGAGTCTTTACAGGCGTTTGGCTTGCTTTCCGCTTTCTGGAAATCTTTAACGGTAATAAGACCGGTCAGTTTGAAGGCATCGTCAACGACCAGAATTTTTTCGATACGGTTCGCGTGCATCAGATCCAGTACTTCTTTAGAGTCTGCACCTTCTTTTACTGTTACCAGCTTGTCTTTCGGAGTCATCACCTGGCTAACCGGTAAATCAAGACGGTTCTGGAAGCGCATGTCACGTCCGGTGACGATACCGATGAGGTTGTTATCTTTATCAGTCACAGGGAAACCGGAATAACCCAGTTTCTTGCTCATCGCGAGTACTTCGCCGATAGCCGTGGTCTGTTCTACGGTTACAGGGTCTGAAACCACACCGCTTTCGTATTTTTTCACTTCACGTACGTGATTTGCCTGCTCTGCCGGCTCCATGTTTTTGTGAATAAAGCCGATGCCGCCTTCCTGGGCAAGGGCAATCGCAAGACGCGCTTCCGTAACAGTATCCATAGATGCAGATACCATAGGGATATTCAGCGACACGCCGCGAGTCAGTTTAGTATGGAGGTTTGCTGTATGAGGAAGGACAGTAGAGTGCCCCGGTACCAGCAGTACATCATCAAAAGTAAGAGCTTCTTGAATGATTCTGAGCATGCAATAACACCTGAATAAGTGGAGAGTTAATTGCGGCGCAATTGTAGTGTTTTTTCTAAATCAGGTAAACTCTAATTGTCCTAAACCTGATGATTTTTTATTTATGCTGTTTAATTCCCCTTCTACATCCCGTCAAATTCTCACTGTGACCAAGCTTAACAGGCTGGCAAGGACCGTACTGGAAGGCGAAATCGGCCTTGTCTGGTTGTCTGCAGAAATCTCTAATTTCGTCGCGGCCTCCTCGGGACACTGGTATTTCACCCTGAAAGATAACAAAGCCCAGGTACGGGCGGCCATGTTCAAGGGGTCGAACCGCTATGTAAAACAGCGCCCGAAGGAAGGCGACAAAGTGTTAGTTCGCGCTTCTGTGGGCTTGTATGAGCCACGGGGCGACTATCAACTGGTTATTGAACATCTTGAAGCTGACGGTGACGGCGCGCTGAAACAAGCCTTTGAGGCCCTGAAACTGAAATTACAGCGCGACGGCCTGTTCGATGCCGATGCCAAGCGCCCTGTCCCTCAGGTAATTAATAAAATCGGTGTGGTCACCTCCTCCGCCGGTGCCGCTTTGCACGATGTACTTACGGTATTGAAACGACGAAGCCCGGCAACAGAAGTCATCGTGTATCCAACGCTGGTGCAGGGCGAACAGGCCCCTGCGCAAATTATCCGTGCGCTGGAAACCGCGTACCATCGCGATGAGGTCGATGTCATACTGCTCACCCGTGGTGGCGGCTCGCTGGAAGACTTATGGTGCTTTAATGATGAGGCGCTTGCCCATTGTATTTCTGCATCGCCGGTGCCGCTGGTGAGTGCGGTGGGTCATGAAGTCGATGTGACCATTGCCGACTTTGTGGCAGACGTGCGTGCCCCTACCCCGTCTGCAGGTGCCGAACTGTTAAGCCGCGATCAAAGCGAACGCCTGGCGTTTGTTCAGCAAAAAGCGACAGCGCTTAACCGTGCATGGCAGCAACAGTTCAGACAACAGCAACACCAGCTCGCCGTATTACAGCAGCGCCTGAAAGCGGTGCATCCGGAGCGACGCTTGCAAAGTCAGTCGCAGTCTCTGGATCGCGCAGCACTGGCCCTGAGCCATGCTATGGAGTCACGGATTGCAGGTTATGCCACCAGGCTGAATAATTTGCTGCGCAGGCTGGACAGACAAAATCCCGCAAACCGGGTGGTCCGCCTGCAAGACCGTTGCAGTCAGCTCGACAGCGCGCTGAAAAAATCGGTGCAGCGCCTGCTTGAAAGTAAAAACAGGCAATTGCAGGGTCAGGCACAATTACTGAATTCAGTGAGCCCGCTGCAAACACTCACACGTGGCTACAGCATCACTTTTGCTGACGATAAGCCAGTACTGTCATCAACGGAAGTCAGTGAGGGGGATGAAATCACCACCCGCCTTGCCAGTGGCGAAATTTTCAGTAAGGTGACTACTGTGAAGAAAAGTCTGTGAAAAGACACTTGAGCACGAGCAGGGGTTAGGTCACACTAGCCCTCCCCTAATCCTTCCCGATATCAGGAATCTTTGTGAATAAGGTTTGCAGTCTGTTGCCACTGGTTTTGATAACCGGTTGTCAGCAAGTGCCAGAAAAACCCGCGCCTTCGTTTTTACCCAAATATCATGTTGCGGCTCCCGTAGCACTGTTTTCCACCTGGCCGGGCGATACCATGAGTGCACGCTGTCAACAGGTCAATACCACTGACAGTTGTATGGAAGATGCTATTGCCGGGAATGAATTTGCCGCTATTCTCAAAGAAAAGAACTGGTTTGATGATGTACTGACAGAGTCAGATGCCGCTGACTATGAGATCCTCATAGCATCATTGTCAGCACAGGTTGCTGATAACGATAATGACGGCGTCTCACTTCACTCAGCTACAGCAGGCTTATGGCCGGCAAATACCACGCCGCATTATTTTACTGAATTCACCGTGCAATGGCGTGGTGTGGAAATAGACTCTCAACGATTTGAAACCTACTCGAAAACGGAAAAGCCTGTCACTGAACTTGCATCAGAAATACTGGACACCTGGTGGCTGGCGTCGTTACGCAAATCTGTTTTCTCTGCTGAATACCTTTTCACCGCGCTGGGTGCCAGCGACTACAATTCAGAGCTGGTCCTGCCTCAATCCATCGGCGAATTTACCCTTCAGGATACCCAGTATTATCCCGATCCGTTTAAAGGCATTATCAGCCGTTACAGCCACCCTGAATTTGATGACGCACTGATAGATATTACTGTCGGACCGGTGCTGATGGACTTATCCATGCCTGAATCGCAAAGGCTGCAGGCAGCACTGGAAGAAAATCTGAAAGAAGCGACACAGATGTCGGCCTCACAGGGACTTACACTGATCACTGACAGCCCGGTATCAGCTTTCACGGTAAATTCGGATTCACAACGCCTTAATGGTTACCGTATGGCCGTGCACGCAGAAAATGAACTCGGTGAGCCATTATTCGCGACGACTTATGTTTTTGAAATGAAAGACAAGCTGGTGACATTATCCACCACATTTCCACCCAGAATAGCTGATAACCTGGTGTCAGCGGCGCTGCCGGTCATTGAAGTACCGGGTGAATCTGCGCTGATGAAAACCATCAGAGGTATGTCATCAGCGCAATAAGAGCGGGGCTTACTTTTTGCTTTTGTGGAATGCCATCATACGCTTACGTTTGCGTTGCTGCGCCAGCGTAAGCTGATTCTTCTTACCTTCGAACGGGTTCGCCCCTTCACGGAACTCTATTTTAATAGGCGTTCCCATCACTTTCAGTGACTTGCGGTAATAGTTCATCAGATAACGTTTATAAGAACCCGGCAGATCGTCGACCTGATTGCCGTGGATCACGATAACAGGCGGGTTATAACCACCGGCGTGGGCGTATTTCATTTTCACACGACGACCACGAACCATTGGAGGCTGGTGCTCTGCCTGAGCCATTTCCATGATTTGGGTAAGCATAGCCGTCCCCACACGCTGGGTAGCGCTGTCATAAGCCTCAATCACTGACTCAAACAAATTACCCACACCGGAGCCGTGCAGAGCCGATATAAAATGCAAACGGGCAAAGTCAATAAAGCCGAGACGACGGTCAAGCTCCCGCTTGATATCATCTTTAATGTCTGTACTCAGACCGTCCCATTTATTCACTGCGACCACCAGAGAACGGCCGGAATTCAGAATGTAACCCAGTAAGCTGAGATCCTGATCCGCAATCCCTTCACGGGCATCAATCACCATTAATACAACGTTGGCTTCTTCTATAGCCTGCAGTGTTTTAACAATAGAGAATTTTTCTACTGCATCAGCAACGCGCTTACGGCGGCGCACACCGGCTGTATCAATGAGGATATACTCCCGCCCGTCACGCTCAAGAGGAATGTAAACACTGTCACGGGTGGTACCCGGCATATCGAACACAACCACACGATCTTCACCGAGAATACGGTTGGTCAGCGTGGATTTACCCACATTGGGTTTGCCTACAATCGCCAGTTTAACCGGGAGGTTCTTCAGCCTTTCTAACTGCTGCTCAGCGTCCAGTTCTTCATGAACCTCTTTTGGCTGCACCTGCATGTCCGGAAATTCTTCAGCCAGAGGTGTCAGAGCCTGCTCCAGTAACAGAGACACGCCCCGGCCGTGAGCGGCAGCAATCTGGTGGATGGTGCCAAGACCAAGAGTATAGAAGTCAGCACTTTCACTGTCGCCGTCGATGCCGTCGACTTTGTTGGCAACGACAAACAGCTTCTTGTTCACTTTACGTAAGTGTTCTGCAATGCCGATATCCGCAGGTAACAAGCCTGCACGGGCATCAACGAGGAACAGAACCACGTCAGCTTCATCAATAGCTCGCAGCGACTGATGCGCCATTTCTGCATCAATCCCTTCTTCATCGCCGGTGATACCGCCGGTATCTACAACAATGAATTGCTTTTGCTCCCAGGTCGCCTGCCCGTACTTCCGGTCCCGGGTCAAACCGGGAAAGTCTGCAACCAGTGCATCACGGGTGTTGGTTAATCGGTTAAACAATGTAGATTTACCCACATTCGGGCGACCCACGAGGGCAACAACAGGCAACATGCTTGAAGTCCTAAAATAAACTGGTTTAAAAATGCAGTAGCCGCGGAAATCGCGGCTACTGAATGAATCGGGCGATTATACCCTATATTAGCAGGCGCCGTCAGCTAAACCGGAACAGCGCGAAAAAGAGATTGGATGACGTAATACTTAAGGGACGGAAAACGAAGCAACATCACCTTCACGGGTAACGGCAATGACCGCGTTACCGGTATAAACAGGGGCTGCGAATACTGATTCATCTTCATCGTCACCGCCCAGGTCGTACCGGGCGACAATTTTTCCATCTTCTTTGTTGATCCAGTGCAGCAGGCCCCACTTATCACCCACAACCAGATAGTCACCGGCTGGCTCAGCGGCCGTCAGTACGCGCTTTTTCAAGCCGCTCTGCGACCACAGTTCAACACCGTTACGACGGTCCAGTGCATACACGTGAGAGTTGTTATCAACTACGTACAAGGTATTACCGTCCATCGTCACATTACGGTAGGAGGCATATTCACGCTTCCAGATAACCCGCCCTGAACGTAACTCAACCGCTGCCAGCGTACCGTTATATGAAATAGCGTAAATAGTGCCGCCATACATTAAGGGCGCAGAATCCACATCAACGATACGTTCAAGTTCAGTCGCACCGCTCGGCGCTGTAATCGGTGTTTCCCAGGCAATCAGTCCGGAATCCAGAATGTTCACCTGAATCTTACCTGTAGGCGTACCCAGAATCACACCACCGTTACTGACAGCAGGGGTAGAAATGCCGCGAAGGGTCAATGGCGGTACATCGCCAACCTGTTCCCAGACCTGCTCACCGGTTTCAACGTCCAGTGCATAAAGAATACCTGAGCCCGTGTTAACGATAACCAGATTGTCGCCGGTAACCGGTGAAGCAAGAATTTCACCATTAACGGTTTGCGTCCAGTTTACCTCACCGGTTTCCGCATTCAGTGACATCAGTACGCCATCTTCAGTACCAACAAAAACACGGCTTCCGTCAACAGACAACCCGCCGATTTTGGCAGATGCACCGCTTTTCCAAAGATTGCTTACAGACGAGAACATGCCCTCATCTTTGAAGATAGCAAAGTTCTGTTCCCATAATGTTTCACCACTTTCAGGATCCAGTGCCGCTACCGTGCCATGACGGTCGGCAACATATAATTTCTCATTGGCATACACAGGGCGCAGGTGTGAGAAATAGCTGTCGATTCCCTCACCCACTTCTGCTTCCCAGTTCACTGTGGGTACAAACTGTGCGTCCAGTGGCGCGAGTCTGCGGATTTCTAACTCTTCGTCATCGACAAACCAGTCTGAAATAGTTGTACATCCTGACAGCGATACTGACAGCGCCAGCGCCAGTCCCGCAGCCCGTGTAATCCGGCCTGTACGGCCACACGTTTTCGTTAACAAATCCGATACCTCTGTTATAGTTATTCGCTTGCCAGAACTGGCAGATTGTCCAGCTTCATTTCCAGCAGAACATTACCGCTGGCGGCTTCTAACGCTTCAGTGTAAGCCATGCGTGCCGCGTCATATTTTTCCTGCGCCACATAGACATCGCCTTCGATTTCTTTCACGTTGCCATCAAACGCACTGTCATTAACCGCTTTAAGCGTAGACAGCGCGGCATCGCCATTACCCTGTTCCAGTTGAATACGGGCAAGACGCAGTGAAGCAATGGTTGCCAGGTGCGCATCCTCTGCCTGGTCTTTTACTGCTGTGAGTGCTTTCACAGCCGCATCATAATCGTTGTTGCTTACGGCTTGTTGCGCAGCAACCAGACCACCGATAGTGGCATATCCACTACTTTCTGTTTTGCCCAGAAAACTGTCCAGTTTGCCGGCGTTGCCATCAGCTTCAATAGATTCAACTGCCACCTGATAGTCCGCAGAGGCCTGTTCTTTTGCTGTGCGCTGGGCATCAGAATAATAACGCCAGCCCCACAGGCCACCCAGACCTAATACAGCACCAATCACAATGGCCGCGCCATTGTCTTTCCAAAACTTTTTAATCGCTTCGACTTGTTGTTCTTCTGTGGCGAAATGTTCCATGTACTTAACCTCTAAATCGACTTCTTCCTGCCGGCTGCCCGCCGGCAGCACTTAATCCACTAACTCTGACAACATACCGGCCAGTTCAGCCAGCGCTACCGTCTTTTGTTCACCGTCAGAACGCAGCGGTTTCACTGTCGCTACTTTATTCTCAGCTTCTTCGCTGCCAAGTAACACAGCATAACCTGCGCCGGTCTTATCAGCACGCTTCAACTGCTTCTTAAAGTTGCCGCCACCGCAATGCATCATTACCCGCATGGAAGGACAACTGTCCCGCAGCAGCTCAGCCACTTCAAGGGCATAGGCATCAGCCCCCATTGAGGTAACATACACATCGGCTGCAATATTATCCTGCTCAGTGGCCTGCAAGGTAGTTAACAGCAATACCAGCCGCTCCATACCCATAGCAAAACCCACTGCAGGCGTGGCTTTGCCACCCAACTGCTCAACCAGACCATCATAACGGCCACCGGCACACACTGTGCCCTGAGCGCCCAGACTGTCTGTTACCCACTCAAAAACAGTGCGGTTGTAGTAGTCGAGCCCGCGTACTAGTCGTGGATTAACCTCGTATTGGATGCCCGCCTGCGATAATCGTTCACATAAATTTGAAAAATGTGTTTTGGATTCTTCGTCCAGGTGATCAAGCAGTGATGGCGCATCCTGAATCGCCGCCTGCACATCGGGATTTTTACTGTCCAGCACACGCAGAGGATTGGTTTCAAGACGGCGGAGAGAGTCTTCATCGAGCTGGTCAGCACGTGCCCGCAGATACTCAGTCAACGCTTCACGGTACAGACGACGGGCCTCATTAGAGCCCAGCGAGTTAATTTGCAGGGTCACCTGATCACTGATGCCAAATGCTTTCCAGATGCGGGCACTCAGCAGGATCACTTCAACATCGATATCCGGTCCGTCGAGGCCATAGGTCTCTACACCAAACTGGTGAAACTGACGGTAACGGCCCTTTTGCGGACGCTCGTGACGGAACATGGGTCCCATGTACCACAGACGTTGCTGCTGGTTATATAGCAAACCATGTTCATTACCGGCGCGAACTGTGCTCGCCGTGCCTTCGGGACGCAGTGTCAGGCTGTCGCCGTTTCTGTCTTCGAAGGTATACATTTCTTTTTCAACGATATCAGTCACTTCACCGATAGAGCGTTTGAATAAATCGGTACTCTCTACAATAGGAGTACGGATTTCCTGATAACCGTAACTGGCTACCACCTGACGCAGGGTGGACTCCACTCGCTGCCACGTACCGGACACTTCCGGCAGGCAGTCGTTCATTCCACGGATTGCCTGAATTGTCTTAGCCACCTGAAATTCTCATTTACCTGAAACTTAAAAGCCCCGCATTATAGGGGCTTTAGTATTAAACAACAATGTTACTTCCCTGACGGCGGAGCAGCGCATTTGTTATCTCATTGTGCCGCACTTCGCCCTACAGATTTTACGATTCTTTTACCGAGACCGGAATCTTGTTTGCTTCATCCAGACGGGACGCTTTTGCACGGATACGACGCTCGAGCTGATCCACCAGGTCATCGTTAGCCAGACGCTCACGCTGACGTTTACCGTCTTCGTAGAAACCGCTCATATTGCGCGCGCCGGTCAGACCTAAATCAGACACCTCAGCCTCGCCGGGTCCGTTAACAACACAACCGATAATGGACACATCCATGGGCGTTAAAATATCTTCTACACGCTGTTCCAGTGCGTTCACCGTACCGATGACATCAAACTCCTGACGGGAGCAACTCGGACAGGCAATAAAATTGATGCCTCTTGAGCGTATACGCAGCGACTTAAGGATATCAAAACCGACTTTGATTTCTTCAACCGGGTCAGCGGCCAGAGAAACACGCAGGGTGTCTCCGATACCTTCAGCAAGTAACATACCCAGACCTACCGCACTTTTCACGGCACCGGCACGTTGTCCGCCGGCTTCTGTGATACCCAGATGCAGCGGCTGATCAATTTGCTGAGCCAGCAAGCGGTATGCACCGACAGCCAGGAATACATCGGAGGCTTTCACACTGACCTTAAACTGGTCGAAATTAAGCTTGTCCAGAATATCAACGTGGCGCATGGCTGACTCAACCAGCGCTTCGGGAGTAGGCTCGCCATACTTTTCCTGCAGGTCCCGCTCCAGTGAACCACCGTTCACACCGATACGGATAGGAATATTTTTGTCTCTGGCGCAATCCACCACAGATTTAACCCGCTCCATGTTGCCAATGTTGCCGGGGTTAATACGCAGGCAATCTACGCCATATTCCGCCACTTTCAGGGCAATGCGGTAATCAAAATGGATATCTGCCACCAAAGGCACTGAGACTTGTGCACGGATAGCTTTAAATGCTTCTGCCGCTTCCATCGTAGGTACAGAGACCCGCACGATTTCACCGCCCACCGCGACGATACGTTTGATTTGAGCCACAGTAGCATCGACATCCGTTGTCGGCGTATTGGTCATAGACTGTACAGCAATGGGTGCACCATCACCGACGGGTACGCTTCCCACATTAATGCGCGTAGATTTACGACGTTTGACGGGGCTTTCAGTAAACATGATTAGTCCTGCATTGGTAACGTGAAGCGGGCGATTCTGCCAACCTGAAACGCGGAAATATCAACGGCTTCATCGTCATAGGTAATACTCACACCATCAGGTGCACCTAAAGTTACTTTAAACGGCGGCTGGCCACTTACAGGCATCACCCGTCCGGAGGCTTTCACGCCATAAGCGATAGCTTCGCCAGTGGCATCTTCGATATTAATCCAGCAATCTTCGGCAAAGGTAAATACCAGTTCCACAGTGGCCGCGCCGGTAATATCAGTGGTTTCTGTACTGTCACCGGCCGGGGAGGCATCATCAACGCCGGTCATGTCGCCGCTGCTCTGCTCCGGTGCGCTTTCTGCTGCAGCTGATACGTCAGCTTCAGGTTGGTCACCTTCAGGCTCAATGTCAGTCTGCAAAGGCGTTGTATCCTCAGGGTTCGTCTCCGCAGCAGCAGATTCAATTGCGGTGTCTGAAACTTCCTCAGCCGCTGAAAGTGATGGTTGTACAGATTCGCTGACAGCCGGGTCTGCTGCTTGCGGCGATACTGAGCGGGTTGTTACAGCTTCTTTTTCTACCGTGGGGTCAGAGAACGTCAAACTGTCAGACTGCTGATACCACCAGGCAACCAGCGCCACCACCAGTAACAGCAACATGATCCAGGTGACCATCATCCAGCGATCGTCGTGGGCCTGCTTTGCTACGCGCTTTGAGAAACTCTGTAAACGTGCCGGCGGTCTGGTGACAGTGTGCAGCCGGTTAAAACTGTCGATGACAGGCGCTTCCTGAATGCCCAGTTGTCTGGCATACATGCGGACATAGCCTTTCTGGAACGTTGCCGACATTGCCTCGTCCAGATGATCATTTTCGATATCCACGACATTTTTCAGTTTCAGAAACAGTTTATCAGCCATTTGTTGCTGACTTAATCCGGCTTTTTCCCGCGCATCCCGCAACATTTCGCCGGGAGTGGGAGCCGTGTTCTGTTCATCAACCTGGTTTTCGTTTGTGCTCATTGAATACCTTGTGAGTGTTATTTTTCGGGCGAAAGACGTAAACGCATACCTACCTCTATATCACCGGGATCGGCGAGTTTGTTCCAGGCCTGTAAGCGCGACATTTTAATGTTGTATTTCAGCGAAATGCGATACAAATTTTCGCCCGGTTTCACTTCATGATAGCGGGTTTGAGGGTCTTCCAGTACCGGTAAATCAGGTTGCGGTTCATTCTGTACAGCAGCAGCTGTATTTTGTACCGGAGCAGGCTCTTTGCTGACCGGAGCGCTTTCAGGGCTGACCACCTTTTGCGCTTTAGCCTGAACCTCTGCCTTCGGTTTGACCCGGCGCACTATTTGCGCAGAGGCATTGGCTTTACGGATAATGCTTTCCCGGTAAGCTTTTGCTTCCTCACTCTGAGGATACATAGTGACCAGCATTTCACCATATCCCTGCGCGGTCTCTGCATCCCCTTTCCCTTCAGCAATAGCGATAGCCAGCGTCACAGATTCGGGGCTCACACGGGAAACGCGCTCGTACCGGCGCATAACAGATTCAGCCTCGTCCCATTGTCCGGTTTCAACGTACAGTTGAGTCAGCATGAAGAGGCTTTTGGAACGGCCGGGCTGATGGTTCAGCGCATTTGTAAGATAGCCGATGGCTTCTTCACGCTTGCCCTGGTCAGCGGCACAGATAGCCATATTTTCGTAGGTTTGCGCTGAATTTGCATATTGCAGGTTATTCAGTGCTTTGCTGTAAAAGTCATTAGCTTTGTCATATTTTTTCTGCTGACAAAGAAAAGCACCGTAGCTGTTGGCAATTTCGGCATTGCGGGGCGCCAGATCCAAAGCATTCTCGTAAGACTGTTCAGCTCTGCCCCACTCTTCCACGGTCTGGTAATAGTATGCCAGCGAATAATGCGCGTCAGCATACCTGGGAGCGAATTCCAGCGCTTTGTCCAGATTCACTTTGGCTTGCTGGTAATTGCCGTTTTTAAGGTAAGTCAGGCCCAGAGAAATTCGGGTCTTTGCGGCCTGTTCCATATCAAAATCATCGCCAGAATACCCGTTTTGCTGGTTCTGGCTTACACATCCTGTCAGTGCAATAACGAGAGCAAGTACGCCTAATCGCATGAAGCTCCTACCTCTTAATTAATTCCTTACTGCGCCATTTTTACTGAAATCGCTTCACCTTTCATCTGTTTCTTTAACATTCGTTTCGTACGGTCGACCACATCGCCTACTAACTGACCACATGCAGCATCAATATCGTCGCCACGGGTTTTCCGCACAACCACTGTCAGGCCATAGCTCATCAGTACTTTGGCAAAACGGTCAATACGGGAATTGCTTGAACACAGGTAAGGTGAACCCGGATACGGATTAAACGGGATAAGGTTAATTTTGCACGGTGTTTCTTTCAGCACTTTTGCAAGTTGGTGCGCCTGGTCGGTACTGTCATTTATGTTCGACAGCATAACGTATTCTACGGTTACCTTGCCCTGATTCGCGCGGGACTTACTGAGATAACGGCGTACACCGGCAAGAAACGTCTCAATATTGTATTTCTTATTGATAGGAACGATTTCATTGCGAAGTTCATCTGTCGGAGCGTGCAGAGAAATAGCCAGCGCTACGTCAATCTGATCGCCCAGCATATCCAGCGCAGGAACAACACCTGAAGTACTCAGTGTGACACGACGTTTTGACAGACCAAAACCAAAGTCATCCAGCATTAAATCCATAGCAGGTACAACATTCTTAAGATTGAGCAGTGGCTCACCCATGCCCATCATTACCACATTGGTAATGGGTCGCTTAGATGTATCTTTCGACAGGCCCAGGAAGGTTGCCACACGCCATACCTGACCGATAATTTCGCTGACAGACAGATTACGGTTGAAACCTTGCTGCGCCGTGGAACAGAACGTACATTCCAGCGCACAGCCAACCTGCGAGGATACGCAAAGGGTGGCCCGTTCTGCTTCAGGGATCCACACAGACTCTACTTCCTGTCCGCCTTCCAGCGCCAGAGCGAACTTAATTGTACCGTCGCTGGCTTCCTGGTAGTAAGCAATTTCAGGCGCAACAACTTCTGCATTTTCCAGCAATTTAGCCCGCAGGTTTTTATTAAGATTACTCATCTCATTAAAATCGCTGACACCTTGCTGATAAATCCATTTCATCACCTGGTCAGCACGGAAAGGCTTCTCGCCAATGTCAGCGAAAAATTCCCGCAAAGCTGCGCGGTTCAGATTTAAAAGGTTTGTCTTTGCCATAAGTCGTCGATGACCCCGAATTCTGTCTTAATCATATTCA
Source organism: Alteromonas sp. AWJ4_197 (assembly GCF_056160285.1). NCBI lineage: Bacteria > Pseudomonadati > Pseudomonadota > Gammaproteobacteria > Alteromonadales > Alteromonadaceae > Alteromonas > Alteromonas sp. AWJ4_197. The sequence continues at coordinate 130,219 of NZ_JBSWWW010000002.1, forward strand.
TAACGTGCAGCAGTCCGGCCCCGTAAAATACACAGATACATGCCGTGCGGGGTACGAATAAATGTCTTCCGTGAGAGCTTGCCGGTGACGGCGGAAGAAACCGCCTGAAAGGGCCCGCAGGAACGGGCGGTAACAGTGAAAATTCGCTTTACCGGCACTGCATTGACTGCACAAATTTTAGCCGCGCATTCTATCATAGGGAAACCGGCTTAGAAAGCGGTGAAATCTGAGTTTTCACGATAAACATGCAGTTCAGCGGGACTGCTAATATTGTCCGCTCACGCCGGTGTTGCTAGAGTAGGAATGAAGCCGGTTTTCAAAGGAACCTGTGTTCCTCTATGAAGCCTCTCACCGGTTACAACAATAACCCGGAAAACAAACCGGGACATCAATGGAGAACCTAATGCGAAAATCACTAATGGCAACAGCGATAGCTGCCGCACTGGCACTGACCGCCTGCAGCCCTGCCAAAGAAGAATCCCACTCTGCCACAGCATCTGCTGAGGAGAAAACTGTGCAAGCTGAAAACGTGCTGTTAAAGCCCAGTACGCTGGACTATCAGGCGCCGGATTTCGATAAAATCGAGACTGCGAATTATGAACCCGCTTTTGAACTTGGCATGGAAGAGCATACTGCAGAGATAGATGCCATTGCAGGTAATGAAGCTCCGGCCACGTTTGAAAATACCATTCTGGCAATGGAAAAAAGCGGTGAGTTGCTGACCCGCGTTGCTACCATTTTTTTTAACTTATCCAGTATCATTTCTGATAAAGAAATTCAGCGTATTGAAGCTGAAATGTCACCGCGCCTCACTGCGCACAGTGACAGCATTCATCTGAACAGCAAGTTGTTTGAACGGGTAAAAACCGTTTATGAAAATAAAGACAGCCTGAATAAAGAAGACAAGCGTCTGACGGAAAAAACCTACGAGCAGTTTGTCCGCGCCGGTGCCAACCTGACTGAAGAGCAGAAAGCGAAGGTACGTGGCATAAATGAGCAGATCACAAAGCTGCAAACTCAGTTCTCGCAGAATATTCTGGCATCATTTAAAAACGACACCATCATCGTTACTGATGAATCTGAACTGGCCGGTCTTTCTGACAGCGACAAAGCGAGCCTGAAGTCAGCGGCAGAAGGTGCGGATAAAAAAGGCTATATGATCAGCCTGGTTAACACCACCCGCCAACCCATTCTGACCAGCCTGGAAAACCGTGAGCTGCGCAAGAAAATCTGGGAAAAATCAGCGAACCGTGCGATGGATGTCAACGGCCCGATTATTCTGGAACTGACACACCTGCGTGCTGAGAAAGCAGCATTACTGGGTTACCCTAACTGGGCCTCCTATGCCATTGAAAACCAGATGGCGAAGAAACCTGAAAATGTCTTTAAGATCCTGGACGACCTGGCACCGCAGGCAGTGGAAAAAGCCAAAGAAGAAGCGGCTGCCATTGAAGAAGTCATGCACGCTGATGGCGTAGCAGGTGATGTACAGCCGTGGGACTGGGCGTATTATGCTGAGAAAGTCCGTAAGGCAAAATACGATCTGGACGACAGTGAAGTTAAACCTTACTTCGAGTTGAACTCTGTGCTGGAAAACGGCCTGTTCTTTGCGATGGAAAAGCTGTACGGCATTACCTTTAAAGAGCGTACTGATTTACCTGTGTATGTTGAAGACGCCCGTCTGTTTGAAGTCTTCAACGAAGATGGTTCTAACATTGGCCTATTCTATTTCGACCCTTACGCCCGTGAAGGCAAGAGCGGTGGTGCATGGATGAGTGAATTCGTTACCCAGTCGTTCATGAATGGCACTAAGCCTGTTGTCTACAATGAGCTTAATATTGTTAAGCCGGCGCCTGGTGAACCCACTTTACTGTCTTTCGACGAAACCACTACCCTGTTCCATGAATTCGGTCACGCAGATCACGGTCTGTTCTCGCTGGTAAAATATCCCAGCCTGGCCGGTACGAACACGGCCCGTGACTTCGTTGAATTCCCGTCTCAGTTTAATGAAGACTGGGCTATCGATCCTGCAGTACTGGCAAACTACGCCAAACATTACAAAACCGGGGAACCCATTCCTCAGGCTCTGCTGGATAAAGTAATGAAAGCTGTCAGCTTCAACCAGGGCTTCAACACAGTGGAATATCTGGCAGCAGCTCTGCTGGATATGGAATGGCACATGATTGGCGCGGATGATGAAGTCAAAGATGTGGCAGCTTTTGAAAAAGCAGCTCTGGAGAAGCACGGCATTGATTATGCGCCGGTGCCTCCCCGCTACAAATCCGCCTATTTCAGTCACACCTTCGCCGGTGGCTATTCAGCCGGTTACTATGCTTACCTGTGGACAGAAGTGCTTGCAGCAGATGCCTTTGCCCATATGGCAGAAAATGGTGGCCTGACCCGTGAAAACGGCGATCTGTTCCGCAAGGAAATTCTGTCTAAAGGCAATAGTGAAGATTTGATGGAGAACTACGTTGAGTTCCGTGGTCAGGAGCCTACAGTAGATGCGCTGATGAAACGTCGGGGTTTAACCGACTAAGCAACGGCATGAACCAGGCACAGCGATAAACGTCGTAGTGCCTGCTTCTCAGACACTGTGTTGCAGACACAAAAAAGGAGAGCCGGTGCTCTCCTTTTTTACGCGCCCGTTAGAAATTAACGGGTGCGCGGGCAGATTTCTTCGTCAGAGAAGAAGTATGCAATTTCACGAGCAGCAGATTCCGGTGCATCAGAACCGTGTACCGCGTTTTCATCGATAGACGCAGCGTAATCAGAACGCAGAGTACCCGCAGCTGCATCAGCCGGGTTAGTCGCGCCCATGATTTCACGGTTTTTAACAACCGCATTTTCGCCTTCAAGTACCTGAACCATTACCGGACCAGAAGTCATGAAGTCTACCAGCGCGCCGAAGAAAGGACGCTCTTTGTGTTCTGCGTAGAAACCTTCAGCCTGTTCTTTGCTCAGGTGCAGCATTTTAGATGCAACGATGCGCAGACCAGCAGTTTCAAAACGGTTGTAAATTGCACCGATTACGTTTTTAGCTACCGCATCAGGCTTGATAATAGAAAATGTACGCTCAAGAGCCATTCTTCTGTCTCCAATGAATCATTAAAATTTTGGCCGCGAATTATAGGCAATTCCCGGCCAGTTGACCAGAGGGAATCGTCAATCACTTCCCTGCCATTTGAGGCAGCCGGAAAGTGTAGTCATACGGTGATGACGATTTTATGACAATACGCTCAGAAAATCAGTTAACTGAACGTTTGGCCAGTGCCTGAATTTTCGCAACAATAGCTCTTAAGCCGTTTCCCCGTGTGGGGGTAATATGACGTTCAAGGTCAAGTTCTGCAAAGTACGCATCAACATCAAAATCCAGGATCTGACGGGGCGTTTTGTTATTATACGCCGCCATGACCAGGGCCAGTAATCCCTGAACAATCACTGCATCACTGTCTACAGAAAATTTAACCAGACCATTTTCAACCCGTGACTCAAGCCATACGCTGCTCTGGCAGCCTTTGACCAGTTTATCCGGCGTTTTCTCATCGTCCGGCAACCCGGGGATAGATTTACCCAGGTCGATAATGTACTGATAACGTTGTTCCCAGTCATCAAAAAACGCCAGATCATCAATAATTTCCTGGCTACCGGGGAGTGACATTGTCATGTTGAAAACCTTTTCTTAGAAAAACAAACCGGCTTCGAGCTGTGCTTCTTCGCTCATTTTATCGCGGGACCAGGGAGGATCAAACACCAGTTCAACCTGCACTGAGTCAACGTGGGGCACCATACCGATGCGATATTCCACATCGCCTACCAGTACCGGTCCCATGCCGCAGCCCGGCGCAGTCAGGGTCATGTCTACAGCAACAGATTTTTTATCCTGGTCCACAGACACTTTATATATCAGCCCCAGAGACACCAGATTAATCGGGATTTCCGGATCATAAATCGTTTCCAGCGCGTCCCACACCTGTTGCTCATCGATATTGCCGTCTGCCGGTACATCAAAATTCAGTACCATCGGTTTACGGCCAATGGCATCAGCATCAGTCCCGTCGATACGATACATATTACCACGCCAGGTGATGGTGTAGTTGCCACCCAGTTCCTGAGTGATAGAGACGAACTCCCCGCCGGGAATGGTAGAAATTTGCCCGGCCGGAACAAGGCGTGCTTTGCAGTCACGTTCCGTGACTACCATTTTTTGTGCTTTAGCCAAAACGTATTAACCGATATTGAAGCTTTCGCCGCAGCCACATTCGTCCACGACATTAGGATTGTTGTACTTGATTACGCCATTGATCCCTTCCTGAACGTAATCAATTTCGGTATTTCTGACAAACTTCACCGCATCTTTCGCTACCGCCACCGTAAGGGCATCGCTGGCAGAAACCAGTTCGTCATCTGCTTCAGGCGCATCGGCCAGATCCAGCACATAAGCGTAACCGGTGCAGCCGCTGACCTTAGTAGACAGACGGATAACGCTGCCTGGTCTGGATGCGACTTTTTTCTCAAAGTGCTTTACCGCACTGTCGGTCAGAGAAATAACGGTAGTAGAGGGTATAAACGTTTCTACGGACATGTTGCCTCCTTATCAAGCAAGCATCATATGAGCCTTACGAAGCGCACTGAACAGAACGTCCACTTCATCAAGGCTGTTATAAATAGAAAATGATGCGCGGGCCGTGCCGGGAATATTAAACTTCTTCATCAGCGGCTGCGCACAGTTATCACCGGTACGAATAGCCACGCCCTGCTGATCAAGAATGTAACCCACATCAGCCGGATGAATGCCATCAAGAATAAAGCTCATTACACCCATTTTAGCCGGTGCAGTACCAACAATTCGCATGCCATCAAAGGCTTCAGCCTGTTCATGAGCACTGGCCAGCAATGCCTTTTCATGGGCCTGTACTGCATGGGTATCCAACGCTGAGAACCAGTTAACCGCAGCGGCAAGACCTACAGCACCGGCAATATTCGGCGTTCCGGCTTCAAGACGGTTAGGCAGTTCGCCCCAGGTCGCATCCTGATAGGTCACATCGGCAATCATTTCACCGCCGGTCAGCCATACGGGCCAGTCCTGCAATACGTTTGCCCGTCCCCACAGCACACCAGTGCCGGTAGGGCCAAATAGCTTGTGGCCGGAAAAGGCATAGAAGTCGCAGCCAATATCCTGCACATCCACACCGCCATGAGCAATGCCCTGAGCGCCGTCGACTAACACCAGTGCCCCATGCTCTTTCGCTTTCGCCGTGAGCAGTTTCACCGGATTCAGCGTACCCAACGCATTAGAGACATGGGGAAAAGCCACCAGGCGGGTATTGGTGTTCAGCAGCGCAGTAAAGGCGTCGGTATCCAGCTCACCGGAATCAAAGATGGGCGCAACTTTTAATGTGGCACCGGACACCTTACAGGCTTGCTGCCAGGTCACGAGGTTCGCGTGGTGTTCCATTTCAGTTACCACAACTTCATCACCGGCTTTCAGCAACTGACCCAGGCCTTTCGCAACCAGATTAATGGCTTCGGTCGTACCGGCTGTCCAGATCACTTCTTTACGGTCATTCGCGTTAATAAACGCGGCCACATCGTCACGGGCTTTTTCAAAGCGTCGCGTGGCTTCATCAGATAGCGCATGAGCACCACGGTGCACATTGGCATTCGTGGTGGTGTAAAAATCCATAATGGCATCCAGCACTGCCTGTGGCTTCTGTGTGGTTGCTGCATTATCCAGATAAACCAGTGGTTTGCCGTTCACCTTACGGCTGAGGATCGGAAATTGCGCCCTCAGGGCCTGCACGTCCAGACTCATTTTACCTCCATAGAGGCAAAACGTTCACTGAGTTTGGGCAGCAGCCAGTCAGCAATGGCTTCTTTCGGAATTTGGGTAACCAGTTCCTGAATAAAGCCGAAATTCAGCATGACCAGCGCCTTACTGCGGGGAATACCGCGGCTCAGCATGTAATACAGTGCCGTATCATCGATTTCTGCAACCGTAGCGCCGTGAGCACATTTCACATCATCCGCATAAATTTCAAGCTCAGGCTTGGTGTTAATCAGCGAACGGCGCGAAAGTAACAGGTTACGGTTATTCAGCTCTGCCAGTGTTTTCTGGGCATCGCGGTGAATATGGATACGACCGTTAAATACAGCGCGGGCACCGTCACCTACGATACCGCGGGCATTTTCTTCTGATGTACCATTCGGAACAGCGTGCTCCAGAGTAGTATGCAGGTCGAACAGTTCACCTTCCGCCAGCAGATAAATGGCGTTCATTTTCGCATTAGCGTGCTCACCGGCATGCCAAACGTCGATATCAAGACGGCTTAATTCGCTGCCATAGCCAACCAGTGTGCTGTTCAGGCTGGCTTCTTCACCGAGCTTAAAGTGACTGCCACCGATTTGTTTCGCTTTACCGGTAAACAGGGCAAAACGATAATGTTCCAGCTGGGCATGATCTGCAATGCTGTATTCAGCAAATGCCGTTGTCAGGCTGTCAGCCGTGCCTTCACCATGTTCAATAACAGTCAACTTGGCCGCTTCACCCAAACGCACCAGTACGCGGGTATGGGCATCGCCTGCCTGAGTGCTGAGGTTCAAAACCCGCACAACCGGTTTGATTTTTGCCCCTGCAGCAACATCGATGAACACGCCTTGTTTAGACACGGCGTCATTTACCAGTCCGAAGGTGTGACGGGCAGGTTTAATCTTCGCAAAAATACTTTTGATAGCTGCCTGTTCGTCATCACCGGCTTTTTTTAGTGACTTGATTTTCAGGCCTTTAGGCAATGACAGTTCATTGATGTCAGTCACCAGCTTGCCGTCAGCGAATACCAGATCGATAGTATCCAGCCTATCAATCTGCGGCACAGCAGGTTCTTCTGTCACCTTCGCTTTAATTGCTTTACGTTTCTCAACGCTGGTCAGCGGGGTAAAACGCCATTGCTCGGCACGCTTACCCGGCCAGCCCTGCTCCTGCAGCGCTGCCAGTGACTTTTTACGTTGTGAAGAAAGGAAGTCAGAAACATCCTGAGCGTTGTCAATGACTTGTTCCAGCCATTGGCTCATGCTTCACTCTCCTCGTATTTTTTACCTAAGAAAGCGTAACCATTTTTCTCAACTTCCAGCGCCAGTGACGCATCGCCGCTCTTGACGATTTTGCCGTCGGCCAGAATGTGTACGAAGTCCGGTTTGATGTAGTCAAGCAGGCGCTGATAGTGGGTTACCACGATAAAGCTGCGCTTGTCGTTGCGCTGGCTGTTTACGCCGTCAGCGACAACCTGCAACGCGTCAACGTCCAGACCGGAGTCTGATTCGTCAAGAATACACAGCGACGGTTCAAGCAGAATCATTTGCATGATTTCGTTACGCTTTTTCTCACCCCCAGAAAAGCCTTCGTTCACACCACGCTTAAGGAAATCCAGCGGCAGTTGAACCTGCTTGCAGGCTTCTTTGGCTTTCTTGAGGAATTCTGCTGCAGTCAGTGGCTCTTCACCACGCTGTTCGCGCATGGCATTCACCGATTCCTTCATGAATTCCATGTTAGAAACACCCGGAATTTCTACCGGATACTGGAATGCCAGGAACAGACCTTCACGGGCACGCTCTTCTACGTCTAAATCCAGTAAGTCTTTACCGTTCAGTTCTACCGTACCGTCAGACACTTCGTAGCCGTCACGGCCAGACAGTACATAGCCCAGCGTGGATTTACCCGCACCGTTAGGGCCCATGATAGCGTGTACTTCACCCGGACCAATTTCCAGATCCAGACCATTTATGATGGTCTTTTCTTCGACGCTGGCATGTAGATTAGAAATTTTTAGCATTATTACCCCACTGAACCTTCAAGACTAATTTCGAGCAGCTTGCCAGCTTCAACGGCAAATTCCATTGGTAGCTCTTTGAATACTTCTTTACAGAAACCGTTAACGATCATCGACACGGCTTTTTCCGCGTCCAGACCACGTTGCTGGCATAAAAATAACTGCTCATCGCTCACTTTCGACGTTGTCGCTTCGTGCTCTACGATGGCGGTAGGGTTTCTGCTTTCAATATACGGGAATGTGTGTGCACCGCACTGATCGCCGATTAACAGCGAGTCACATTCGGTAAAGTTACGGGCACCGTCTGCACGGGGGCCCATCTGCACCAGTCCGCGATACGCATTATTGCTCTTACCTGCGGAGATCCCTTTCGAGATAATGGTGGAGCGGGTATTTTTACCCAGGTGAATCATTTTCGTACCGGTATCGGCTTGCTGGCGTCCACGGGTCAGCGCTACTGAGTAGAATTCACCCACGCTGTTATCACCTTTAAGTACACAGGAAGGATACTTCCAGGTAACTGAAGAACCGGTTTCAACCTGAGTCCAGGAAATCTTGGCATTGGTGTGACAAATACCACGCTTAGTCACGAAGTTATAAATACCGCCTTTACCGTCTTCGTCACCCGGATACCAGTTCTGCACCGTTGAGTACTTAATTTGTGCGTCATCCATGGCGACCAGTTCAACCACTGCGGCGTGCAGTTGGTTCTCGTCGCGCTGAGGTGCAGTACAGCCTTCCAGATACGACACGTAACTGCCTTCTTCGGCAACTATCAGCGTACGCTCAAACTGACCGGTATTTTGTTCATTAATACGGAAATAGGTAGACAGTTCCATCGGGCAACGAACGCCTTTTGGAATAAATACGAATGAACCATCGGTGAATACCGCACCATTCAGTGCAGCATAGAAGTTATCTGTACGCGGCACCACAGAGCCAAGGTATTTCTTAATGAGCTCAGGATATTTGTGAACAGCTTCAGAAATCGGGCAAAAGATAACACCGGCTTCTTCCAGCTTTTCACGGAATGTAGTCACAACCGACACTGAATCGAATACCGCATCGACAGCGACGCCCGCCAGCATTTCCTGCTCGTGCAGAGGAATACCCAGTTTTTCGTAGGTACGCAGCAGTTCAGGATCAACCTCGTCTAACGACTTAGGTTTGTCCTTCATACTCTTCGGTGCGGAATAGTAAGAAATAGCCTGGAAGTCCACTTTAGGATACTCCACATGGGCCCACTCCGGTTCTTCCATTTGCAGCCATGCGTTGTAGGCTTTTAAACGCCATTCAAGCATCCACTCCGGCTCACCTTTCATTTCTGAAATGCGTCGGATAACGGATTCGTCCAGTCCACTTTCGAAGGTTTCCGATTCGATTTCAGAATAGAAACCGGCATCGTACTTACGCGATAGTGCCTGATCGATCTGTTCACTCATTATTGGATCTCACCTGTTTGCCTGAAATTGCGGGTCCATTTCATTACAAAGCCATGTCGGTCTTGCTTTGCATCACTGAAAACAAAACATTGTTTGTCAGCCGGACCAGCGCGATAAATCGGTTAAATTGTATAATACCTGAGTAATCCACTCAAGAATTGCTCCGGGCGCTATACGCTGACAGACCGCTGATGCCGCGCCGGAAAAAGCGTGCGCATCATGCCCGAAACAGGCCGTCAGTTCAATGTTTACGCGGTTGTGATATGGTCAACCGCCCGGTTGTTTGTGCTTGCTACTGTGCGCTGCGAAGTGTGGTAACCACACTGCTTACCTTGCTGATCACGTATTCAATGTCAGCCTGTGTGGTGTAACGTCCAACCGTAAAGCGGATCCCGCTGTGCGCCAGCTCCGCACTCATGCCCAGTGCAGCCAGTACATAAGACGGCTCAAGGCTGGCAGATGTACATGCAGAACCTGATGATACGGCAACATCATTCAGTGCCATCATTAAGCTTTCGCCATCTACGCCACCAAAGCTGACATTCAGATTTCCCGGCAAGCGCTGTTCTGCGTGACCATTAAGATAGACGTTGTCTAACTGGCTGATGCCCTGCCAGAGCTGGTCACGTAAACCACGTATCCGCTGACTTTCTTCAGCCATTCCGGCCTCAGCCAGGGCAAAGGCTTCACCCATTCCAACTATCTGGTGAACAGGCAGCGTGCCGGAACGCATGCCCCGCTCATGGCCTCCGCCGTGAATTTGAGCAGAGATTTTCGCTTTAGGGCGACGACGCACATACAACGCGCCAATACCTTTCGGACCATAAATTTTGTGTGCTGACACTGACAACAAATCAATATCGAGTTCACTGAGATCCAGCGGCAGCTTTCCGGCAGATTGCGCAGCATCCACATGAAACAGAATGTCTCTTTCGCGACATAACTTACCGATGGCTGCAATATCCTGAATCACACCGATTTCATTGTTCGCATGCATCACGCTTACCAGAACGGTATCATCCCGCATAGCGCCGGCAATCTGTTCAGAGGTAATTAGACCATCGCTGTCCACAGCCAGTACCGTAACTTCAAAGCCTCTTTCAACCAGTGCATCACAGGTATCCAGCACGGCTTTATGTTCAGTGTTAACGGTAATGATATGCTTACCCTTGCTAAGGTTAGCTTCAGCAGCACCTTTTATCGCCAGGTTGTTGGACTCAGTGGCTCCTGAGGTAAAAACAATTTCTCTGGGATCGCAGTTGAATACATCTGCAATCTGATTACGGGCGATATCTACTGCTTCTTCAGCAATCCAGCCGTAGCGATACGTACGGGAGGCCGGATTTCCAAAGTTTCCGTCCATGGTTAAGCACGCCATCATTTTCTCTGCCACACGGGGATCAACCGGTGTGGTGGCGGCATAATCTAAATAAACGGGTTGTGTACGGGCTTGAGTCATGACAACTGAATGCTAACCTTGATGTCTTCCAGAGGTTTAATGATGGATGTTTGCTTATCCTGGCGCCCGGCCACTTCCTGCACTTCACGCTGAGACATCAGTTCACCCAACGTAATGGAATCCAGGAACACGCTGATACGGTCGCTCAGATCCTGCCAAAGGCTGTGAGTCAGGCAACGTTCACCGCCCTGACAATCCGCCTGTCCCTGACAGCGGGTAGCATCAACGGATTCATCAACGGCGCGGATGACTTCACCCACAGCAATTCGCATGGCATCGCGGCCCAGCAGATAACCGCCGCCCGGACCACGTACACTGTCTACCAGCTTCTCTTTACGAAGTCTGGAGAACAGTTGCTCTAAATATGATAAGGAAATTTCCTGACGCTCGGAAATGTCAGCCAGCGGCACGGGACCGCGGGTTGAATGCAACGCAACATCCAGCATAGCTGTAACGGCGTAGCGCCCTTTTGACGTTAATTTCATGACTTTCTCCCAGCCTTTTTCAGGCAGGAATTGTTACATTCCCGACTAAAATGGTCAAGTATTTAACCTGGTAAATTAGTCAGGTATTATCTATCAGCTTAATCAGATTTTCGGGTCAAAATCGTCCTGCACTTCACCCTGTTGAGGCACCACAGGATCAATCCCCGTATCAGCGAAGTCTTCAGCTTTAATAGCATGCAGATTGTCAGTACACACATCACCGCCCATTGCGCGGATAACGCCGCAGAGTTCTTCCACCTTATTGTCCATCTGGTGAATATGCTCAAGCATAACGCCCATGGCATTGGCAACCGGGTCCGGATTGTCAGTAGAAACGGCGTAGGCATCGAAACCGTATTTCTCGGCAATCTGGTGACGACGGGTAACTTGCGGAACATCTGATGCAGTTTTTTGGGTTTTAACGATGCGTCCGGGAATGCCCACCACCGTTGCTCCGGCCGGTGTATCCTTGACAACAACTGAGTTGGAGCCGATTTTTGCCCCCTCAGCAATCACGATGGGGCCAAGCACTTTCGCACCGGCACCGACGACCACGTTTTTCTCCAGGGTAGGATGACGTTTTCCGGCCTTCCAGCTTGTACCACCCAGCGTGACACCATGATACAAAGTGACGTCATCACCAATAACCGCCGTTTCACCAATGACAACCCCCATGCCATGGTCGATGAATACTCGTCTGCCAAGTGTGGCGCCCGGGTGAATTTCGATACCCGTTAGCCAGCGGCTGAAGGTAGACAACGTGCGCGCCAGCCATTTTAAGTCGTGTTTCCACAGCTTATGACTGATCCTGTGCAGCCAGATAGCATGCAGGCCGGGGTAATTGGTCAGTACTTCAAAGGTATTCCTTGCCGCAGGGTCACGGTGAAAGACGCCTTTTATATCTTCTTTTATTTGCGGAAACACGGTACAACCCTCACTTTACGGCTTTGTCGATGGACGACAAAATGCCGCGCAGAATGTTCAGTTCCTGACTTTCCGGACGGGCACGGTTGAACAGACGGCGTAATTTGGTCATCACCATGCCCGGATGGTTCTTAACAATAAAGTTTGTACCGGTAAGGGTTTGTTCGAGGTGCTGGTAAAAACGTTCCAGATCTTCGTTTAATGGGTAGTCATTTTCAGTGGGCGGGAACGCATCTTTCTCCAGCCACGCCATGCGCACTTCATAGCATAATGTCTGTACTGCGGCGGCAAGATTCAGTGAGCTGTATTCCGGATTGGCGGGAATGCACACATGGAAATGGCATTGCTGCAGCTCTTCATTCGTCAGACCGTTATTTTCACGGCCAAATACCAGTGCCACCGGATAATCCGGTACTTCTTCAATCAGTTTACGACCGCAGCTGCGGGGTTCCAGCATTGGCCAGGAGTGAGTTCTTGAACGTGCAGAAGTCCCGACGACCAGTCCGCAGTCAGCAACCGCTTCCTGAAGCGTGGCAACAGTTTTCGCTTTTGCCAGCACATCACCGGCGCCGGCAGCTAACGCACTGGCGTGGCCATCCGGCGCACTCACAGGATCAACCAGATACAGGTTACTCAGGCCCATGGTTTTCATCGCCCTTGCGGTTGAACCAATATTGCCTGTGTGGGATGTATTAACCAGTACTATCCGGATGTTGTCGAGCATGCGTGTTACCTTCACCTGTTTTGCGGGTGGCGGATAATAGCACAATAGCTTTCTGGATGGCTATTTACCCCGCCCTGCAGAGGCCATTTTTTCGCCGCCGGCCATTGCATATTTTAGCGGCTCTGTTAAACTTCGCGCGCTTTCAACGTGTATGGTCAATTTCCGTACAACGTTTACTATGATCTTTTACAATTGGTGGTTTACTTATGCATCCTATGCTGAATATTGCGGTGCGCGCTGCGCGTGTTGCCGGAACAATCATTGTGCGCGGTTTTGAGAATCGTGCTGACCTGACGAAAGAAGTGAAAGGCGCCAATGACTACGTAACGCAAATCGACAAAGAAGCCGAAAAGGCGATTATTAACAAAATTCAGCAGTCTTACCCGGACCACAGCTTTCTGGGTGAAGAAAGTGGCGAAACCCACGGTAAAGATTCAGATTTTCAGTGGGTTATTGATCCACTGGACGGAACCACCAACTTTGTAAAAGGTATCCCCCATTTCTGTGTTTCCATAGCTCTTCTGCACAAAGGTCGTCTTGACCAGGCTGTTGTTTTTGATCCAATCCGCAGTGAAATTTTCACCGCCAGCCGTGGTCAGGGCGCCCAGTTGAACGGCTACCGTATCCGTGTAACCAAACCCCGCGATCTCACTGAAACTGTACTGGCTACTGCCCTGCCGTTTAAAAACAAAGCACATTTTGGTGAGTATGCCCTCGGCCTGAACAAAATCTTCCACGAATGTGGCGATATCCGCCGCGCTGGCAGTGCAGCACTGGATCTGGCTTACGTTGCAGCCGGCCGTGTTGACGGTTACTGGGAACGTGGTATTAAAGCATGGGACATTGCAGCAGGTGAACTGCTGGTGCGTGAAGCAGGCGGCCTGGTAACTGATTTTAAAGGTAACAACGACCCGCTTTATAAGGGTGAAATCGTAGCCGGCAGCCCGAAAGTGGTTCAGGGCCTCGTAAAGCATCTGAAATAAGCAGCACCTGAATCAGGAAGCACACTTCCACGGAAGTTAAAATGCTTTCAAAGGCCAGCGCAAACCCGCTGGCCTTTTTTGTTATTGATGCCCTGAAAAGATTCTGTAACTTATAACGGCTGTTCAAATTCCACCATATAAACCGTCATTTAATACCGGCAAACAGGTCATAAAAAAGGCCGCTTACAAAGCGACCTTCTTCAATATCGTACTCCCGTATTTGTTTACGGAAGCGGGTCCATATCGGCACCTTCTTTCTCTACCTGCGGAGGCATCAGATCTTCTTTACTGATCCCCAGTGCCAGCGCAACAGAGCTGGCAATGTAGATTGAAGAGTACGTACCTACCGCAACACCAAACAGCAGCGCTGTTGCGAAACCGTGAATAAGCGCACCGCCTTTATAGAAAAGCGCAACCAGTACCAGCACCGTGGTCAGTGAAGTAATGATGGTACGATTCAAGGTTTGCGACAGAGAGATATTTACAATCTCTGTAGGCTCACCCTTACGAATCTTGCGGAAGTTTTCACGGATACGGTCGCATACAACGATGGTATCGTTCAGCGAGTAACCGATAACCGCCAGCACGGCGGCCAGTACAGTCAAATCAAATTCGATTTGCAGTACAGAAAACAAACCCAGAGTAAGAATAACGTCGTGTACCAGCGCGGCCACAGAACCCAGCGCAAAGCGCCATTCGAACCGCATGGCAACGTACACAAGAATACACAGCAGTGCCACCAGCATGGCGAGACCGCCCTGCTCTGTCAGTTCATCACCCACCTGCGGACCAACGAACTCAATACGACGCATGTCTACGGTTTCACCGTCAGCACGCAGTGCAGCAAGTACCTGATCGCCAATGGCAGAGGCTTTTACACCATCTCGCGGCGCGATGCGGATAAGCACATCCTGACTGCTACCGAAGTTTTGCACAACGGCATCAGCAAAATCTGCTCCGGCCAGCTCAGAACGGATCTTCTCAAGATCAGCGGATTCTTCATAACCCACTTCAATGAGTGTTCCGCCTGTGAAGTCCAGACCCCAGTTCAGACTGTTCATGCCCAGCGACACCAGTGAGCCGAGGATAAGCACAGTTGACAGGATCATGGTTGCCACACGCAACCGCATAAAGTTAACCGTATGGTTCAAAGATAAAAATTGCATAGTAACGGTTCCTTATATCGGCAGCGAAGTGACGCGGCGGCCGCCCCAGATTGCATTGGTGATCACACGGGTTACCAGAATAGCGGTAAACATGGATGTCGCAATACCAATCATCAGCGTGATGGAGAAGCCTTTAATCGGACCTGTACCCACAGCAAACAGGATCATACCGGCAATAAAGGTAGTCACGTTTGCATCGAGGATGGTAGAAAACGCGCTGTCATAGCCCATATGAATGGCTTGCTGAGGACTGCGTCCGTCACGCAGTTCTTCACGAATACGCTCGAAAATCAGTACGTTGGCGTCTACCGCCATACCAACGGTCAATACAATACCCGCCATGCCCGGTAAGGTCAGGGTCGCGCCGGGGATCATAGACATCACACCGATGATGATCACCAGGTTGCTCACCAGAGCCACATTGGCAATCAAGCCAAACGCTTTGTAGTAAACAATCATGAAAATCAGAACCGCTGCCAGACCCCAAACGATGGCCTGCATACCCATTGCGATGTTTTCTGCACCCAGACTAGGACCAACAGTACGTTCTTCAACAATTTGAATGGGGGCAATCAGTGCTCCGGCACGCAGCAGTAAAGACAGGTCACGGGCTTCTTTCGGAGAATCCAGACCGGTAATACGGAAGCTGCTGCCCAACTGCGCACGAATCGTTGCGATACTGATCACTTCTTCATGCTTTTCGAAAATCAGTTTACCGGCGTCATTACGTTCACCGGTCGACTTATACTCGATGAAAACCGTCGCCATAGGCTTGCCGATATTGCTGCGGGTAGAACGGGACATCTTATTACCACCCTCGGAATCCAGCGAGATGTTTACCTGCGGGATACCGTATTCATCAACACCGCTGTTTGCGTCAGTGATGTGGTTACCGGTAAGCATTATGCGTTTTTCAAGCAACTGAGGACGGCCGCTCTGGTCGTTAATCAGTTGAGACCCGGCCGGCACACGGCCATTAACAGCATCAGCAACATCGTGGTCTAAGTCCACCATGCGGAATTCCAGCGTTGCAGTGGCATTCAAAATTTCTTTTGCCCTTGCAGTATCCTGAATACCCGGCAACTGCACCACAATACGGTCTGCACCCTGTTTCTGTACAACAGGCTCAGCAACACCTAACTGGTTTACACGGTTGCGGATGATGGTGATGTTTTGTTTTACTGCGTTGTCACGGATTTCAGATAATTTCGCCTCAGAGAAAGCGGCGCGTAATTTCATACCCTCCACTTCTTCAAAGCTCAGATCACGGTTCTGGTTGCGCAGGAAGAACTCTGCTTTTTCCAGCGTCTCCTGATCACGGAACGTGATATCCAGATAATCATCATGCTGGGACACGGTACGATAGCGCAGACCTTCTTCACGCAGCGAGGTTCTGAAACCGTTTTCTGCATCTTCCAGAGATTTCTTGATTGCCTCGCTCATATCCACTTCCATCAGAAAGTGAACACCGCCACGCAAATCCAGACCCAGCTTCATGGGAGAACCACCAAGGTTTTCCAGCCACTCCGGCGTATCCGGCGCCAGGTTCATAGCGACGTAATAATCTGTACCCAGTTCTTTTTCCAGTAATTCACGGGCGCGAAGCTGTGCATCACTGCTGTTCAGGCGAACCAGGATTTGCTCGTTTTCGAATTCGGTTTTCTTAACACTGATATTGTTGGCTTTCAGTGCGTCCTGAACGCGGGTAACCAGTTGTTCATCAACTTTTGCATCGCGTCCGGCAGAAATCTGCACGGCGTTATCTTCACCGTAAATGTTGGGAAGTGCATATAATGCACAGAGGCCAATAATAAAAATGACCACCAGCACTTTCCAGATCGAGTTTTTATTTAACACAGGAACTTCCTTTTACCAGAGAGCCGGGAAAATCCCGGCTCTGGCAGCATAGCTTAAATCGATTTCATGGTGCCTTTTGGCAGCACTGCAGAAACAGAGGTTTTCTGGATGACGATATTGGTTTCATCGTTTAACGCAATTTCAATAAAGTCTTTTTCTTCAGATACCTTAGTGATGCGTCCGACCAGGCCCCCCTGGGTGAGAATTTCATCCCCTTTGCCCAGTGAAGAGACCAGATTTTTATGCTCTTTAACGCGCTTGGCTTGCGGGCGGTAAAGCAGGAAGTAGAAGATAAGACCGAATACACCCAGCATAATGAGCATTTCGAAACCGCCACCCTGTGGTTGACCACCGGCGGATTGCGCGTAAGCGTTAGAAATAAACAAGCTCATAATTTCCTCATTTTTTAAATGTTGTTGTTATAGTGCCGGAACCGGCAAACCTTTTTGTGCGTAAAATTCTTTTACGAATCCGTCTAAATCATCTGCGTCAATGGCATCACGCAAACCTTGCATGACACGCTGGTAATACCGCAGATTGTGAATCGTATTCAGACGGGCGCCCAGGATCTCATTACATTTGTCCAGATGATGGAGATATGAGCGTGAATAGTTTTTACAAGTGTAACAATCGCAGTTTTCGTCCAGTGGCGACGTATCGTTGCGATGTTTGGCGTTGCGGATTTTTACCACACCTTCAGTGACAAACAGATGACCGTTGCGGGCGTTCCGTGTTGGCATTACGCAGTCAAACATATCAATGCCGCGACGAACGGATTCCACTAAATCTTCCGGTTTACCCACACCCATCAGATAACGGGGCTTGTCCTGCGGAATTTTAGGTGCCGTGTGTTCAATAATGCGGATCATGTCCTCTTTGGGCTCACCCACAGACAAACCGCCAATGGCGTAACCATCAAAGCCAATTTCTTCAAGACCGGTCAGTGATACGTCACGAAGGCCTTCATACATACCGCCCTGCACAATACCAAACAATGCTGACGGATTATCGCCGTGGGCTTCTTTACTGCGTTTGGCCCAACGTAAGGAAAGCTCCATTGAGATCCGCGCTTCCTGTTCCGTTGCCGGATAAGGAGTACATTCATCAAAGATCATGACGATATCAGAGCCGAGATCCCGCTGCACTTCCATGGATTTTTCAGGTGTCAGCAAGATTTTTTCACCATTGATCGGTGAACGGAAGGTCACGCCTTCTTCGGTGATCTTGCGCAGGTCGCCAAGACTGAACACCTGAAAACCACCGGAGTCGGTAAGGATTGGCTTATCCCAGTGCATAAAATCGTGAAGATCACCATGTTGCTTTATGATACCGGTGCCCGGACGCAACATCAGGTGGAAAGTATTGCCCAAGCAAATGTGCGCGCCGCTGTCCTTCAGCTCTTCAGGGGTCATCCCTTTTACAGTGCCATAGGTGCCTACAGGCATAAAAGCCGGTGTTTCTACCACGCCTCTGTCGAATACCAGACGGCCGCGTCTGGCTTTGCCATCGGTTTTAAGTAGTTCAAATTGCATTAAAAACTGTATCCCGAAATCACCAGCGGGCGATGCGCAGCTGGCGTAAATAAAAAATTTGGCGGCGATTATACCAGTTTCAGCGTACAGATCATGCTCTGCAGCGCGGTAACCCTGAAATTAAACGCAACCCTGCTGTTTATGCCGGCTGGCTTTGCGCTTTTTCAATGAACATGCTGTCGCCGTAACTGAAGAAACGGTATTCATTTGCAATGGCATCCTGATAGGCTTTCATGACATGTTCTCTGCCGGCAAATGCACTGATCAACATCATCAGTGTGGACTCCGGCAAGTGAAAGTTCGTAAACATGGCATCCACGACTTTAAAATTGAAACCCGGATAGATGAAAATATCAGTATCATCAAAGAAAGGCCGGATCAGATCATCACCGGCGGCTTTTGCAGCCGACTCCAGCGAACGTACCGAAGTAGTACCCACGGCAATAACCCGTTTACCTGCAGCTTTGGTGGCCACTACGGCATCTGTCACATTCTGCGGCACTTCGGCATACTCCGAGTGCATAACGTGTTCCTGAATATTATCAACACGTACCGGCTGAAATGTGCCGGCCCCGACGTGCAAGGTGACGAACGCCAGATTCACACCTTTAGCCCGCAGGGCGGTCAGCATGTCGTCGTCAAAATGTAATCCGGCTGTCGGTGCAGCCACTGCGCCCGGCTTCTGATTATAAACAGTCTGGTAACGCTCTTTATCACTGCTTTCATCAGCACGGTCAATGTAAGGAGGCAGCGGCATATGGCCATATTGCTCAAGTTGAGAAAGTACTGAAGCCGCATCATCAAAATGAATGAGAAATAGCGCGCCTTCCCTGCCCGTCACGGTGACGTGCACCTTTTCTTCCAGCAACAATTGAGTACCGGGTTTGGGCGCCTTACTGGCACGCACGTGGGCCAGTACCTGATTATTATCTAAGATCCGCTCTACCAGCACTTCCACCTGGCCGCCGGAGGCTTTTCTACCTCTCAGCCGCGCGGGAATTACCCGGGTATTGTTGAATACCAGCAAGTCACCTTCATCTACCAGAGACAGCATCTCAGCGAACTGCTGATGTTTAACTGAACCGGTATTTCCATCCAGGCACAGAAGACGGCTGGCACGACGTTTTTCTGTAGGATATTTGGCAATTAAATGCTCTGGCAGCTCGAAACTAAAATCAGATAACTTCATTTTTCACTTCAAAATCAGTAAATTAAAACTCGTAAATATACGCACGTATATTTTTAGATAACTATATATATACCGAAATACGCATAAACATTATACAGCGCGGACTTAAACGCTTAAGATACGTACAGATAGTGATGATGTTCTCCCAAACAGATCCTATTCTGACCCGGTAGCTTTACCGGGTTTTTTTTATCTGTTTCACAGGATTACCTTAATTCCTGATTACCCTGGTGGACGTCTCAGTCATCATCCATATCGTTAAGAATGTCACCGACGGCCTGCATAGCAAGTGGCCGGGCATTTAACACCATCATGATCTGCAAAAACAAATCAGCCCCCATAATACCTTTATTCACTTTGTTTCGCAGGTTATCTGCACTCTGCTCCACCCCAATTTCGGCTAACCGGTCACTAAGTGCCTGATATTTAACACCTCTCACCGACATTTCTGACTTTACGAGCCTTGCCACTGCTTGCCGCCAATTATTTTTCGCCATCAGAAAACCACCATTTGTGAGTTATACTTTACAAAAACACACTTTTTTACACATAAAAGAGGTATTGATTATTGACTACTTTGCCCCAACCTGTCTACACTGAACCCCGTGAATGTTGTCGTGCACTTTAAAAGTCGTTTACAGTGTTGTCGACATTTTCGCTTCAATCGTAAAGGAGAGACGTTATGACGTGGGATCTGGAAAAGCTTGAATCCCTCTTGCAAGAACACGACGACTTTGTCATCACCCGTGAAGAAGGCTGTCTTCTTATTGCTAATCAGGATGGCATTGATGCCTGGCTGGCATTGAGTGGCGAGCAGATCCTGGTGGAAAGTCTGTTATTCCCGGCTTCCGATGTAAAAGACAAGCCGGCTTTGGATCACGAGATTCTGTCAACGCACATGGTATTTCCGCTGACGACAGTAGGTATTTCCACCATTGGTGGTGATGAATACTACACAGCTTTTGGCGCACTGAGTGCCCAGTCAAAGCCTGAAAGTATCGTGATCGAAGTTGAAACCTTGTTTCAAAACGTAGCGTCTTTCTTAGATGCCTACGAAACGCATTTAAAATAACCTGACAGGAGAAGCGAATGTCTGTTTGGAAAAAATTAGTAACAGCTGTGAAAGGTGGTGCCACTGAAGCTGCGCAAGCCGTAGCCGACAGTCAGGCAATCAGAATTCTTGAGCAGGAGATCCGTGAAGCAAAAGAAGAGTTACGTAAATCTGATCATGCCCGCACGCAAATCCTCGCGAAATGCAAATTATCGCAACAGAAGGTAGACAGCTTCAGTGCTTCTATCGCTGAATACGAAGCCCATGCCCGCAAGGCGGTTGATACAGACCGTCAACTGGCACTGGATTGTGCACAAAAAGTGTCTGATTTGAAAGCTGAGCAGGAACAGGAACAGCAATACCTTGACCAGTTCAAACAATCCGAGAAGCAACTGGCTCAAAATATTCAGCAGGCCAAAGCAAACCTGCGCCGCCTGGAACAGCAGGTAGATATGGTAAAGGCGACTGAAAGTGTGCAAAAAGCACAGGTAGCTGTATCTTCACGCCATATGGGTGCGAACAGTAAAATGAAGACTGCGACCGAATCTTTATCGCGGATTCAGGAAAAGCAAAAACTTCGCACCGCTGAGTTGCAGGCTGCCGAAGAGCTGGCGGCTGAAGAGTCCACCAGCGATCTGGAAAAACGCCTGTCTGAGGCAGGTATCAAAGGCGGAAAATCATCTGCAGATGATGAACTGAGCCGGATTCTGGGTAAGTAATTAATGCTAAGGGGGCTGACACGCCCCCTTACTTTTTGTGACTTGCACCGGAAATTGCTTTTACGTCATACTGCTTAGCTCAGAAATAATCATCAGGGACGCATCCATACACCATGGCTTCATGGACCCACATTCGTAAACTCATGCTGCGGTATTTTTCCGAATCCCGCTGGTACACCATTGTCACCATCACTTTTATCTACGGCTTACTCGCATGGTTGATGCTGTCTGCTGCGGGAGAAGAAGCGCTGACCAGCCATGCAGACTTTTTTTACTGGATGGCTGTTACCGCCTCAACTGTCGGTTATGGCGATCTGTCACCGGTCACACCGGCAGGTAAAATTATCGTATCGCTGTATGTAATTCCGGTGGGATTGAGTATTTTCGCGATGGTAGTGGGCCGCATTGCGGCATGGGTGAGCCATCACTGGCAAAGAGGACTGTTAGGAATGAAACCATTACATGTTGAAAATCACATTCTGGTTATCGGCTGGAATGAAAACAAAACTCTGCTGTTGCTGGATTTACTGCTTAAAGAGCGGGAAGCCCTGCCGGATAAGCCGGAAATCGTGCTGTGTGTAAAAGCAGATATTCACAACCCCATGCCGGACAAAATTGAATTTGTGAAAGTTGATTCATTTAACCGCGATGAAGATATGGACAAGGCCTGCGTCGCCACCGCAAGAACCATTCTCATGGACAATCCGCAGGATGACGTGACGTTAACCACAGCCCTTTATTGCACTAACCGCAATCCGGATGCCCACAAAGTCGCGTACTTTACTGACGATACGCTGGTTCCCCTGCTGCAGATGCATTGTCCAAAAGTTGAGTGTACACCGTCAGTGGCCGTTGAAATGCTGGCGAAAGCAGCTTTTGATCCCGGTTCCAGTATGCTGCATCACGATTTAATCAGCGTTGACGACGGTCAGGCACAATTTTCAGCCCAGGTGCCGGCGGATATCCAGTCTCTTGCCGTAGAGCATGTGTTTAATAATTTTAAACGTGAATATAACGCCATTCTTATTGGCTACGCCCCCGGCGGCGTGTATAAAAATATGGTTCTCAACCCTGATTTCTCACATACCATTTGTGGCGGTGACAAAGTGTTTTACATCGCCGGCAGCCGGTTGAACGATATTAACTGGCAAACATTAGGAGCGTAATCAATGTTTGGCAAATTGTTTGGCAGAAGTAAGAAAGACACAGAAAAAGCAAAACCCAAATCTCCTGAAATCATGGGATTATATCTGGGCGGTTCATTTGAACTGGATGATCTGAAACTTAAGCTGCTGGAACCGCAACTTACCATCGAAGGCGCGGCCCGTTCCCAACTGATTCAGGCGGTGGGAGAAGCCCCGCTGGACAGTGGTGGTACTTTGCTGCGTTATTACACTGACGATGACGGCTTCCTGCAAATTGTCACTGATGGTGGTCTCACAGAAAACTATATTACCGACGTTAAGCTGTGGTACTTTTACGAAACTAAAACCATCGGCAATGAAGCCCAGTGGAAAGAAGCATTAAGTTCTGTGATTTCAAGGCCCGTTTACACGCTTAACGGACACGATTATCACCGTGTATGGGACGCTGTCGGTGAAATATCACCGCCGGTTGCTGTTACTGAAACCACCTATGAAGAAGATGGTGATGTCAGTACAACTGACCAGTTTATGATGCTGTATGAACGTCCCCTTGATAACGGACGCACAGAGTCGCTGCTGGTAGCCGGTGAAGAAAAAATTGTAGGTCACAATGCAGACCGCTGTCTGGTGATAAGCACAGGGTTCGATATTGAGCCCGCCGACATTACTATTAACGGTTAATAAAAGGATACGTACCTAATGGACACTATCATTCAATCATTAGCAGGGCTGGATAATTTCGCCTTGTACTTTGCTATCTCTGTCGCCTTTTTGTTTGTATTTAAAATCGTATACGCCATGGTCACCCCGCATGACGAATGGAAACTGGTCAAAGAGGAACAGAATGTAGCTGCGGCCACCGGTTTTGGCGGCGCGTTGATTGGCTTCGCTATCGCCCTTTCAGGTGCAGCTTCTAATGCTGTATCCATTGTGGATTTCGCGCTGTGGGGCGTGATTGCCATCGTCGCCCAGTCATTTGCTTTTGCACTGCTGCGCTTTACCTTTATGCCGAAAATCGCAGAACGCATTAACAACAATGAAGTTTCCGCAGGGATCATGCTTGCTGCCATGTCAGTGGCAGTGGGTCTGCTGAACGCTGCTTGTATGACATACTGATTCGGAGACAGATATGACCCGGAAAAGAAGTCGTTACATAGATTTGCGCAAAATGCGCAAAGGGTTTGCACTAAAGCCTCTGGCTGTAGGGATTGCCGGTATTATGGCAACCGGTTGTGCAGACGACCGTCAGGATGCACAGATTTATACCTCACTGGAAGATTGTAAAACGGATTATCCTGACGCAGCAGAACGCTGTGATGCAGCTTACCAGACTGCCCTCGATGAAGCGTCCCGTACCAGTCCCCGTTTTAATTCCGAATATGACTGCGAGTATGAATTCGGTCCGAATCAGTGCCGTGAAGTTAATAATTCAGGTGGCAGTTTCTTCATGCCGTTCATGGCAGGGTTTATGGTCAGCCAGTTGCTCTCCCCCCGCCCTTACTATTCACAACCCATTTATACCTCTTATTCCCCGTATTCGCCGTTCCGCTCAAAATGGGTGACTGCAGATGGCTATGTGTTTGACGGTGATATCCGCAAACGCAACTACAAAGTCAGTCCGTCTGTTTATAAACCTAAGCCCACCGTTACCCGTACTGTCAGCCGCGGTGGTTTCGGCAGCTCTGTGAGAGCCAAATCAAGCTGGGGTAGCAGCAGCCGTTCCGGAAGCTGGGGCAGCTGATCCCGTGCTTCGTATTCCGCTCAGAGAGCGGCCTGACTGGAAGCAGCAGGCCGCTGAGTACGGCTTTCATTTCCATACCATGTACGGCGAGCCGTATTGGGATGAATCTGCTTATTATCAGTTTTCACTGAAACAAATTGAGCAGGATATAGAAGACCCTACCGCTGAATTGCATCAGATGTGTCTGGCAGCAGTAGATAAGGTCATCCGTGACGAAGAGTGGCTGGACCGCTTTCAGATCCCCGCCCTTCACCGTGAATTCATTCTCCGGTCCTGGCAGGACAACGCCCCCTCACTCTATTCCCGGCTGGATTTAGTCTATGACGGTAAAAGTCCGGCTAAGTTGCTGGAAAACAATGCAGATACACCCACGTCTTTGTATGAATCCGGCTTCTGGCAATGGTTATGGCTTGAACAGCAGGTGGACCGGGGAAATTTACCCCGTCATGCCGATCAGTTTAATTCCTTGCAGGAAAAGTTAGTTCACCGGTTTGGAGAAATCGCAGCTTACTACCGCATCCGTCACATGCATTTCGCCTGTTGCCGGGACACCGATGAAGACAGAGGTACCGTACAATATTTGCAGGATTGTGCTCAGGCAGCAGATCTGCAATCAGAGTTTCTATACATTGAAGACATAGGCCTTGCCGATACCGGCGCGTTTACGGATTTAAAAGATAATCCCGTCACTGAATGCTTCAAGCTCTATCCCTGGGAATTCATGCTGAGGGAAAGTTTCGGTGATGCCTTGTCAGGTGCCGGTACAAACTGGATAGAACCGCCATGGAAAGCCATTTTGTCCAATAAGGCTCTGTTACCCCTTTTATGGGAAATGTTTCCGGGCCATCCCAATCTGTTGCCTGCCTACTTCCCCGATAATGCGCCGGGCCTTGAAACCGGCAAATGGATTCAAAAACCGCTGTTCTCAAGAGAAGGGGCAAATATCAGCCTGATTGAAAATGGTAAGCAAACCAAACTCTCCGACGGTCCGTATGGAGAGGAAGGCGTAGTGTTCCAGGCGTTTACTGCCCTGCCCCGGTTTGCTGAAAATTACACACTGATCGGTAGCTGGCTGGTAGACGATATGCCTGCCGGTTTGTCTGTACGGGAAGACAGCAGTGAGATCACTCAGGATTTATCCCGTTATCTGCCACACATTATTGCGTAAACCTATGCCACAACTTAAAAAGCAGCTTCGCTTTCTTGCCATTATTGCCGGCGTACTCATTCTCATTGAAGCGCTGAACCTCCTCACCGGAAACAGCCTGAATCAATTTGGTATTATTCCCAGAGCACTGCCTTACCTGCCCTACATTTTTACTGCGCCGTTTTTACACGGATCGGCCAGCCATCTGATCACGAATATTGTGCCACTGATGCTGTTTATGTGGTTAACAATGCAGTGGGGAAACCGCACATTCTGGCTGACTACCCTGACCATTCTTCTCACCGGCGGTCTCGGCGTATGGATATTCGGCCGCTCAGCAATCCATATCGGTGCCAGTGGCATGGTGTATGGTTACTTTGGCTTTTTATTGCTGGCAGGCTTCATGAGCAGAAAAGTCCCTTACCTGGTGATTTCTGTGCTGGTTGCCATTATGTATGGCGGTATGTTGTTTGGCATTCTGCCAACAAAGGCATTTATTTCTTTCGAGTATCATTTATTCGGATTTATTGGCGGTCTCATCGCAGCACGGGCTTGGGTGAAGTAATTGATTCCCGTATACTGGCCTTCAATCCGTAGTACAACGAAATAAATATGTCCGGCACCACAGAAACCAAAAATCAGCAAAACCAGGGCTTCTTCGGCAACCTTGCGTTCAACATTGTTATCCCTGTTTTAATCATGTCTTACGGCAGCGGAGACGAATACCTGGGGCCGGCCTGGAGCATCGTTGCTGCCCTCGCCTTTCCAATTGTTTACGGCATCTGGGATTTAAAGCAGTCCGGTAAAGTGAATGGTTTTTCCGTTCTCGGGATTGTCAGCGTTATCCTTACCGGCGGTATCAGTTTATTGAAACTGCCCGCAGAATATATTGCAATTAAAGAAGCCACCATTCCGGCGCTTATCGGTATTGCAGTTCTGGTGACTCAGTTTGGTAAAAAGCCACTGGTTAAAATGCTCATCCTGAACGACCAGATCATTAACTGGGAAAATTTAAACCGCGCGCTGGATGAGAAAGGAAAACAGGCAGAATTCAAACGTAAAATTGCTATCAGCTCTTACATTGTTGCAAGCTCCTTTTTTCTTTCCTCAGTATTAAATTATGTGCTGGCGAAGATGATTCTGGTCAGTGAACCCGGCACCACTGCCTACACCGAAGAACTGGGCCGGATGACGATGCTGAGCTATCCGGTTATCGTTATCCCGAGCATGATTTTGCTGGTGACTGCATTGTGGTATCTGTTTTCTCAGATTGGCAAAATTACCGGTGAAGACCTGGACAACTTTCTGAATCAGTAGATTTAAACAATTATTAAAAAATAGCCGCAATTTGCGGCTATTTTTTTGCCTTGCCGGGGTGGCAGGCGTGTTTCGCATAAGCCGGTAAATGAATCAAAGCGTACTGTGAAAATTATCACAGTACGCCTGTCATTCAGCTCAGCGGTTGTTCAGGAAGCGGAAGAATTGCTTTGCAATGTCAGTGTTATCTAACTGACCGGCAAAAGCGTCTGCTCCGGCACCGAATGCAAATACTTCCACATCAACACCAGTGTGGCCACCAGTGGTCCAGCCGGTATTCGTCTTCTTATCAAGGAATGCTTTCAACGCTGTTTCGCGGGCTTCAAAGTCAGGCAGTGCCGCGATACTGTCTACCAGTGCACTGTCATCGTTTTCAAAAGTGAATCCCAGTTGCGCTTCAGCATACGCAGCCGGAGAGGCTTCACTGACCATGTTGACAGCAATGGATGAAACCGAAGCCTTCATGTTACGCAGGTACTCAGGATGCCACTCGTAAATACCGTCTGCGCCAATTGTCAAACCGCCGGTACTGTGATCAGCGGTAAGCACAACCAGTGTATCAGGGTGTGTTTCTACATAATTTTGCAGGTATTCCATGGTAACAGCCAGATCATCCATTTCCGCCATCGCAGAACCGATATCATTGGCATGTCCTGCCCAGTCTACTTGACTCGCTTCTACCAGAAGGAAAAATCCTTCCGGATCCTCAAGATGCTTAATCGCATTTTTAGTCAGAAAAGACAGGCGGTGCGGGTTACTGTCATCCAGCGCAGCCGGCAATCCCACCGGTGCAAATAGTCCCAGCACGTCAGTGCCGGCAGGCAATGTAGCTAACTGGTCATAGTCATCAACATATTGATAGCCGTTATCTGCAAATAAAGCGGTGAGATCTCTGTCATTACGGGCGAAATAAGAGGTACCGCCCCCCAGCATGACATCGGCGACAAATCCGTCATTAATACGGTCGTCAAAAAAGCTGTCAGCGATGGCGTTGTAATTCTTACGACTTTCATTGTGCGCCAGATAAGAAGCGGGCGTTGCATGATTGATTTGCGATGTAACCGCAACACCGGTGCGCAGACCGAGCTGCTTTGCTCTTTGCAGAACCGACTCAACAGGTTGCTTGTTGGCATCCACCCCAATAGCACCATTATACGATTTTACGCCTGTCGCCAACGCTGTAGCCGCAGCCGCAGAGTCGGTAACATACCCGGAAACCGGCGCCGGATGCGTAGAGGCGTTGCCGGTAAGCATGTGGTCAAACACGACATCTTCGATGTCAGGTGTTTCAGGGTTATCAGCAAAGTTGCGGTAAGCCGTGGTGTAAGCCGGCCCCATGCCGTCGGCCACTACCATGATGATATTTCGGGGCTGTTGCTGTGCTGATGAATTCTGTGCCGCATGACCGGCATTATCGAGTTGCGCGCAGCCTTGCGCCAGGGTGAGCCCTACCAGAGAGCACACGCTTATTTTTTTTAGCATCGTCGTATCCACAGGAAAAAAACTGTGGCTAAGTGTAAATCACATCAGGACAAGCGCCAAACCCAAAGCCGTGAGTCATCAAAAATTCACGAAAGGCTGTAATTTCATCGATTTAACGCTAAGCCGTTGACTGACTGGTCAGGAGTTCGCACATGCGTTGCTGCGCCACGTCAACTAACATATCCGGCTGAAATTTAGAGATAAACCGGTTGCAACCAACCTTTTCCACCATGGCCTCATTAAAGCTGCCACTTAAGGACGTGTTCAGGGCAACAAATAAATCACTCATTCTCTCATCACCGCGCACTTCTGCAGTTAAGCGGTATCCGTCCATTTCCGGCATCTCAGCATCAGTAAACATTAATAAGATAAGGTCAGACGGCCGCTTTCCTTCATCTGCCCATGATTTGAGTAACGCCAGGGCTTCTGCACCATTGTGGCATTCAAGGCAGGACAATCCTATCTGAGCAAGCGTGTCTTTAATTTGTTTACGTGCAGTAGCGGAATCATCCACAATCAGCACCTGACGGCCTTGCATAGCACTGACAACCTGCTCATCAAGCACGCCGTCAGAAATAGAAATGTCGTAGTCGATGATCTCAGCCAGCACTTTTTCTACATCAATGATTTCTACCAGTTCGTTCTTGCCGTCGATTTCAATCTGACTGATGGCAGTAAGGTAATTTGATTTACCGATAGTCAGCGGCGGCGGCTGAATATTTTGCCAGGATGTATTAACGATGCTTAATACATCACCAATCAGAAATCCCTGAACGGAGCGGTTATATTCTGTGATGATGACGTTATTAGCGTAATTCGTATCGCCACTATTTTTCATACGAATGGCGCTACGCAGATCAATGACAGGAATCGGATTCCCTCTGTAAAGTGTCACACCACACAAATTGCCGTGAGATCCCGGCATAGTATTCATCTTCGGAACACCGATGACTTCTTTAACCTTAAACACGTTAATGGCAAACGCATGACGGGTCCCCAACCTGAACATCAGTAGTTCGAGGCGGTTCTCCCCCACCAGATTAGTCCGTTGATCGACGGTACTAAGAATACTGCTCATACTCCCCCCGAATTATGTTAATTAGAGTAATGATAGGGGGAAAATAAAGATAATGCTTTAAGCAATTAGACTCAAAAAATGAAACCAACGCCGTAACCTTTCTGGAAGCCCAACAACATTCATTCACAGATATTATGACGGGAATGACAATTATATATTTACGTTATTCGAATTGCGGCACTAGGATGAATGTGAGCTAACGAGAGCGCAGTGCAGCGTAATCGCCTAAACAACATATTTGAGTTAATTCGGGAGAGACCTCTATGTCGCAATATCAGCAAGATATCGATACTATTGCTACGCTTAAAGCCGCGCAGAAAGGAAGCTGGGAAGGTATTAACCCAGAGTACGCCGCACGCATGAAAGCACAGAACCGTTTCAAAACTGGTCTGGACATTGCGAAGTACACTGCCGCTATCATGCGCAAAGATATGGAAGAGTATGATGCCGACAGTGCAAGCTATACCCAATCTTTAGGTTGCTGGCACGGCTTCGTAGGTCAACAAAAAATGTTGGCTGTTAAGAAACACCACGGCACGACTAACAAACGTTATCTGTACCTCTCCGGCTGGATGGTTGCAGCCCTGCGTTCTGAGTTCGGCCCACTGCCTGACCAGTCTATGCACGAAAAAACCACCGTTCCTATGCTGATTGAAGAGCTTTACACTTTCCTGCGTCAGGCTGATGCCCGCGAACTGGGTGATTTATTCAAGCAGTTGGACGCAGCGAAAGCAAACGGTGGTGATGTTGCAGCAATCCAGGCGCAAATCGACAACTTTGAAACCCACGTAGTACCAATCATTGCTGACATCGATGCCGGTTTCGGTAACGAAGAAGCCACTTACCTGTTAGCGAAGAAAATGATTGAAGCGGGTGCTTGCTGTATTCAGATTGAAAACCAGGTATCTGATGCTAAGCAGTGTGGTCACCAGGACGGTAAAGTTACTGTTCCTCATGAAGACTTCCTGGCGAAAATCAACGCTGTTCGTTACGCATTCTTAGAGCTGGGCGTAGACGACGGTGTAATTGTTGCCCGTACTGACTCATTAGGCGCTGGCCTGACGCAGAAAATCCCTGTATCTACCGCCCCCGGCGACCTGGCTTCTCAGTACAATGCATTCCTGGACACTACTGAAGTATCCGGTGCAGATGACCTGTCTGATGGCGACCTGGTGATTAAGCAAGACGGCAAACTGGTTAAGCCTGTTCGTCTGCCTAATGGTCTGTTCAAGTTCAAAGCAAATACTGGTTTCGACCGTGTTGTTCTTGACTGTATCACTTCTCTGCAACACGGCGCTGACCTGCTGTGGATTGAAACTGAGAAGCCTCACGTACGTCAGATTGGTGACATGGTTGACGCGATTCGTGAAGTTATCCCGAATGCGAAACTGGTTTACAACAACTCACCGTCTTTCAACTGGACACTGAACTTCCGTCAGCAGGTATTCGATGCATGGCAGGAAGAAGGCAAAGACGTATCTGCTTACGACCGTGCGAAACTGATGTCTGCAGAATATGACGACAGCGAACTGGCTGCAGATGCTGATGCGAAGATCCAGACCTTCCAGCGTGATGCGTCACGTGAAGCGGGTATCTTCCACCACCTGATCACACTGCCTACTTACCACACTGCGGCACTGTCTACTGACAACCTGGCGCAAGGTTACTTCGGTGACGAAGGTATGCTGGCTTACGTTAAAGGTGTTCAGCGTAAAGAAATTCGTCAGGGTCTGGCGTGCGTTAAGCACCAGGCAATGGCCGGTTCTGACCTGGGTGACACCCATAAAGAGTACTTCTCAGGTGAAGGCGCACTGAAAGCTTCAGGCGACGACAACACCATGAACCAGTTTGATGTATAAACACACAGGTTCCTAACCTCTGGCTCCTTCGGGAGCCTTTTTTATATTCACCGGTTTTATTCATTTCACAGCCACAAAAATAAAACACCCGTTTAAAATCCGGGGTACACTGGCTGTCAAACCAGGTCGAAAGTATCAGTACAACAGGCGAATAAAGCAGTAACAATCTGCGACTAATAGTCTATCTTACTTATCAGGACCAGACGCTTATAATAGCAACAGATAATAATCCTAATTTGGAGCATTGAGAGCATGAATATAGCCAAAGTAGATTTGAATCTTCTGGTTTATCTGGATGTTTTGCTCAGAGAAGGCAGTGTTACCCGCGCCGCTAATCAGCTCAGCATCACCCAGCCGGCCATGAGTAACGGTTTAAAACGGTTAAGAGATTTATTTAAAGATCCGTTGCTGGTGAGAACCAGCGAAGGCATGACACCGACTAAACGTGCCCTTGAGCTCCAGCCGGTCATCCGCGATGTACTCAGTAAACTGGAAAGCTCCATTCAGCCGGAAACCGATTTTGATCCGGCTACCAGCAACCGTACATTCCGGATCATGACCAGTGATTATGCGGAAAGCACTTTATTGCTTGAGCTGGTCGGCCGTTTGAGCAAGATTGCCCCGAATATCACCCTGGATTTAATCACGCCGAGTGACGTGACATTCCACGATGTGGAACAGGGTAAAGTCGACATGGCGATAAACCGCTTCGACGAACTGCCTCTTTCCTTTCACCAGAAAGTCATCTGGTATGACAGCTTCAGCTGTGTGCTCAGCGCATCCCATCCGCTGGTAAACCAGAAATGGGATCTGGACAGTTATTTAAGCGCCCAGCATATCTGGGTAAGTAAAACCGGCTTCGGTGTGGGCGTAGGTATTGATCCCAATGAAGTGCAAAAACTTGGCTGGGTAGATGCTGAATTAACTAAACTGGGAAAACAGCGGGCGATCAGAGTGTTTACCCGCCACTATCACGCAGCACTGCAAATAGCTAAAACTCAAAATCTGGTGGCCACATTACCGGGCAAAGCGGCGCGACTGTTTAAAGACGATCCGGAAGTTGTAGTGAAAGATCCTCCTTTCGATATTCCGCCAATTGCGTTGAAAATGGCGTGGAGTGCCTTGCTGCATCATGATGCAGGCCATATCTGGCTGCGCCGTTTAATTGGTGAGCTGGCATCTGAGATGAGTAATCTGTAAATCGTCTGCCGCGAACATTCACCAATATTATGACAGCAATACAAACCATAAATTAAAAATAGTGTCCGGAAACCTCTACACTAACAACTCATTAAAGAGTAGAGGTCATTATGAAAGGGTATATTCAACACGGACGACTTCAGGTTGCTGAGGTTCTGGACACATTCATCAATGAACAGGCAATGCCCGGCGCTAATGTCGATAAAGACACTTTCTGGGCGAATTTCGAATCCCTGCTTGCAGACCTCACACCGCTTAATCAGGCTCTGCTGGATAAGCGGGATCATTTCCAAACCTTAATTGACGCTTATCACAAAAGCGGCAAGCCCGCTTCCGGCGACGACTATCTGAACTTTCTGCGGGAAATCGGATATCTGGAGAATGAGCCGGACAATGTCACTGCCACGACGTCCAATGTAGATGCTGAGATTGCCACCATGGCAGGCCCGCAACTGGTTGTGCCTATCAATAATGCCCGCTATGCACTGAACGCTGCGAATGCCCGCTGGGGAAGTCTGTATGACGCGCTGTATGGCACAGACGTGATCAGCGATGACGGCGGTGCAGAAGCCGGAACAACCTATAATCCTGTACGGGGCGCTAAAGTAATCACTGAAGCAAAACGATTAATGGACACCCTGCTGCCGCTTGCTGATGCATCCCATAAAGATGTAACCGGCTACGGCATCACAGACGGTGCGCTTACCGTTTCCCTGAAAAGCGGCCATACCACTCTGCAAACCAGTGAGCAGTTCCTTGGCTACACTGGCGATGCAGATGCGCCGGACACACTGCTGTTTGTTCATAACGGCTTACATTTTGAAATCCAGATTGATGCCGCAAGCCCGGTGGGTAAAGCTGACCCTGCCGGGGTGAAAGATGTGCTGCTTGAAGCAGCGCTGACAACAATCATGGACTGCGAAGATTCTGTAGCAGCCGTAGACGCTGAAGATAAAACACTGGTGTATTCAAACTGGTTAGGTCTTATGAAAGGCGATCTGTCGCTGACCATGGAAAAAGGCGGCAAAAAGATTGTCCGTGCTATGCAGTCTGACCGTGAATACACCACAGCAGATGGCACAGGCAAGCTGTCACTGGCCGGCCGCAGCCTCATGTTTGTACGCAATGTTGGTCACCTCATGCGAAATGATGCGATTTTGCTGGACGGTGAACCGGTCTTTGAAGGCTTGATGGACGGTGTGATCACATCCCTCATTGCTAAACATGATTTACTGGCCAATGGTAAATTCCGTAACTCCCGTGAAGGCAGCATTTATATAGTTAAACCTAAAATGCATGGCCCTGAGGAAGTCGCCTTCGCTGAGAGCCTGTTCAGCCGTGTTGAAGCCATGCTGGGCCTCGACCGGGATACGCTGAAAATGGGTATTATGGATGAAGAGCGCCGCACCAGTATCAATCTGAAAGCCTGCATCGGCGCAGCCTCATCACGTGTCGCTTTCATCAATACCGGTTTCCTCGACCGTACGGGTGATGAAATTCACACCTCTATGCAGGCAGGGCCATTCGCAGCAAAAGGCGCATTGAAAACCATGCCCTGGATTGCTGCCTATGAAAAAGCCAATGTACAAACGGGCCTGTCTTGTCAGCTTTCCGGCCGCGCACAGATTGGTAAAGGCATGTGGCCTATTCCGGATCAGATGGCAAATATGATGGAAGCGAAAATAGGCCATCCGAAGGCCGGTGCCAATACCGCCTGGGTCCCCTCTCCCACGGCTGCCACGTTGCACAGTCTGCATTACCATGAGGTCGATGTATTCGCCCTGCAGTCCGGTATGCAAGAACAGCACTATAACGGTATTGCGGATATTCTTACGATCCCTTTGATGCCTGAAGACTCGTCTTTGTCTGCAGAAGCTATTCAGCGTGAAGTAGATAATAACGTACAGGGCATTCTGGGATACGTGGTGCGCTGGGTTCATCAGGGGATTGGTTGTTCAAAAGTGCCTGACATCAATAATGTTGGTCTGATGGAGGACCGCGCGACCTTGAGGATTTCTTCCCAGCACCTGGCCAACTGGCTGGTACATAACATCATTACGCCGGAGCAGGTTAACGAATCCCTTGCCCGCATGGCAGTGCTGGTTGATGAACAAAATGCCGGCGACAGCGATTACATCCCGATGTCACCGGATCTCGACAACGCCATTGGTTTCAAAGCTGCGAAAGAATTGATTTTCGATGGCGTAAGTCAGCCAAACGGTTACACAGAGCCCCTGCTTCACCAGCGCAGAAAAGACATGAAAGCCGCGCTGGCGGCAAAGTAATTTTTTACTTTCAGTACCTGAACAGAAAAAGCCACAACCGTGGCTTTTTCTTTGTGCGTCCTGCCTGAAGCATTAAACCTGCGAAACCGACTCAGGAGCAACTTACGGCGCGGCACGTATACAGTCAGATATCTGTTTACCGGTGTCAAACAGCTACCCGGCAACGCTTTATTCCTCTGTATCCCCTGCCTCTGCTGGCTGTTAAGGATTTTCTTATGATAAACGCTCAACTATCAAAATTTGTTCTATAGTATCAATAGCGATATCTAACACAGCACTTTTAAGCTGTCACGTTGCACTATCATTGGTGTATTGTGACGTCAGCAGCAGTGAGAAGTTAAAACCATTATGGCTAAGCGTTCGATATTTGACACAATCAATAAAAAGTTCCGCCGTACCAGCGTAGGAAAGATGTTTTCCGGCTATCAGCAGCTCAGGGAAGCTAACTATATTTCCTCACACTTCAGTACGTATCTGGAACCCGTTCTGGCAGTGGATGATGCTCTGAGAGAGTCTGTCTACAAAATCAGGCATAACGTCTATTGTGACGAGCTTGCGTTTGAGCCGGTGAAAGAGTCAGGTCTGGAAACTGACGAATTTGATGCTTACTCAAGACACTGCATGATTCGCCATATCGGCACTCAGCAAATGGCCGGCACTGTGCGTGCAGTCAGACCATTACAGGATGATCAGCTATTACCCATTGAAAAGTATTGCCGCTCCTCTATCACCCGGAACGATTTGAGTCCGGATAATTTTAAACGCCACGAGGTGTGCGAAATATCCAGACTTGCCGTGCCAAAATACTTCCGGCGACGTCGTTCAGATGACTTCGACGGTTCAGCAACCGGTGCTATCAACCCGGTCACCTACTCGGAAACGGAATTACGCTGTTTTCCTTTTATTGCTGTAGGTTTATATTTTGCTGCTGCCGCCTCGGCGCTGGAGTTCGGTGTGAAGCACGCCTATGTGATGATGGAGCCCCGACTTGCAAGAAGTATGGGTTATGTAGGCATTAAATTTCAGCAGATAGGACCGGTAGTGGACTATCACGGGAAACGGGCGCCTTATTACATCAACCGCCCGTTACTTGAGGGGAGTCTGAAGCCGGGTTTTGCTTCTATGCTTAATGAGATCCGGCTCAGTTTACGGGAACAAATTCCGGGGATGCCGGAAGAACGAGAAGAATATTTGCGGCAGTTTATCAAAGACTGATCCCCTGCCGCTCCGCTCACGGGTTATACGTTGTAGAACCCTCTGTACCATTCCACAAATTTTGCAATACCGGTATCAATGTCTGTTGACGGACGATAACCAGTATCTTTAACCAGTGCTTCTACATCAGCGTAGGTATCAGGCACATCACCTTTTTGCATTGGCAGCATTTCTTTTTCTGCTTCCTTTCCTAACGCCTTCTCGAGAGTTTCGATATAAGTCAGCAGGTGTACCGGCGTCTGAGCGCCAATATTATAAACTTTCCACGGTGCTTTACTTGAGCCCGGATTTGGTGACTTACCGGACCAGGATTCATCCGTTTTTGCATCGTTGTCCAGCGTGGCGATGACACCTTCCACAATATCATCGATGTAAGTAAAGTCACGGCGATGGTTGCCGTAGTTAAACACTTTAATAGGTTTGTCTTCCAGAATCGCTTTGGTAAACAGGAACAGCGCCATATCAGGACGTCCCCAGGGACCATAAACGGTAAAGAACCGCAGTCCTGTGGTCGGCAACCCGTACAAATGACTGTAGGTGTGGGCCATCAGCTCATTGGCTTTTTTACTGGCTGCATACAGAGATACCGGATGATCCACGTTATCTTCGACGGCGAAAGGCATGCTTTCATTGGCACCGTAAACAGAGCTGGATGAAGCGTAAACCAGGTGTTTAACCTGATTATGTCTGCAACCTTCGAGCACATTCATAAAGCCGACAATATTCGCATCAATATAAGCATGAGGATTTTCCAGCGAATAACGCACTCCTGCCTGGGCAGCTAAGTGAACCACCTTATCAAATTTGTGTTCTGCAAAGAGGGCCTCCATCGCAGCACGATCTTCAACGCCCATTTTAATAAACGTAAAAAGATGGCCGGAAGGTAAAGACGATACCCTTTCAAGCCGGGCTTCCTTTAATGACACTTCATAATAATCATTCAGATTATCGATCCCTACGACTTCATCGCCACGCTCCGTTAATTGCGCGGCAACAAATGATCCGATAAAGCCAGCGGCTCCGGTTACTAACACTTTCATATCGTGCTCCCTGAAATAAATGCTGCATGATGAGCAAGATACTCAATCAAACTTCTAAAGCGACTACTTGTCACCATGACCACAAGCAAGAATGACTCCGCTTTTTACATCTTAATAAAAATAAGCACCTTTGCTTACAACGTTATCCCGTGCTTCTCAGCCAGTGCGTAAACATGCTTCACCGGAATGGCATAAGTGATACCGCTGGGCGAAGTAATTGCCGACTCTTTTGTTTTCTTAACGAACACTTTATTGATTACCCCTAACACCTCTCCGGTAGCCGCTTCATACACGGGGCTGCCGCTGTTGCCGGGGTAAGCGGTAATATCAAGTTGATATACCATGAAAGGGTTGCGTAAGCTGTCCAGATAAGCTTGCGACAATTGAGCACTATTCGAAGCCGAGATCACGTTAGGCGTATACGCGGCAACAATGCCTCTGTGTGTGGCCGGGTACAATCCTAATACGGCGCCAATGGGAAAACCGGTCATTGCGATTGCAGTACCATCTTCAACCACATCTGTTGCTGATAGCAGACTGACAGGTGGTAATTCATGGGCCATTTCCAGGATGGCCAGATCATGCTCTTCATCTTTATAAACTTGTTTTACCCGCGCAATTCCCATCTTACGGCCTTCGGGTACGAACACGACCTGGTTAAATTTTACATTTTCTTCTGTAGGAAATGCTGTGATCACATGATGGTTGGTCACTACATATTTTCCATTTCCGACAACGAAACCAGTCCCTTTTAATTGATGGCTGACGGTGGCCAGCGGCGCATAAAAGCCCACCCCCACCACGGAAGGCTTCACCTTTTTTACGACCTCAGGCAATGCTTCTGCAAAAGCAGTATGACAAAGAGGAAGTGAAGTCAGCACAATTGTCATGCTGACGAACAGCACTCTTATTATATTCATTCTAATGTCCCTATCAGGTAATCCGGCTTTTTTCTGATGATAGCATTTTACATGTCACGATATTAGCTTACCCTATAAAGGTTCATGACAAACTGCTTCGCGCAGGATAACCGGATAGCGTATGGATTTTAACTATGATGTGGCGTTTTCCAGAAATATTGGCTGGGTAACGCATGATGAACAAGCTTCACTGCGCACAAAACGGGTGGCAATTGCAGGTTGTGGCGGTGTTGGCGGACTGCATAGTCTGACACTTGCCAGACTGGGTGTCGGAAAAATTAACATCTCTGATTTTGACCAGTTCGATATACACAATATTAACCGCCAGTCCGGCGCTTTTGTGTCGACAAAAGATCAGAACAAGATTGAAGTCATGTCTGCTATGTTGAAGGATATTAATCCGGAAATAGAGATTGGCAGCTTTCCTGCCGGAATCGATGAAACGAATGTTGATCAATTTCTTCATGGCGTCGACCTTTATATAGACAGTCTCGATTTCTTCGCTCTGGCAGCCAGGAAACTGGTTTTCAGCCGTTGCTATGAGAAAGGTATACCCGTTGTGACAGCGGCACCGCTTGGCATGGGCGCAGCCCTGCTTTGCTTTATGCCCGGCAAAATGACCTATGAAGAATATTTCCGCTTTAATGACAAGCAAACAGAAGAAGGACAATTAATCCAGTTTCTGATTGGCTTGTCACCGGCAATGCTCCAGCGTAACTATCTTGTTGATCAGGATGCTGTAGATTTCCACGAGCAGCGCGGCCCCTCAACAGCCATGGCGGTAAACTTATGTGCTGGTATTGCAGAGACCTATGCGCTGAAGATCCTGCTGGGAAGAGGCAAAGTGTTGTGTGCACCTTATGGCCTGCATTTCGATGCATACAAGAATAAGCTCAGTAAGACCTGGTGTCCGTTTGGTAACCGTGGCTGGCTACAAAAATTGAAGTTCAAAATCGCTGAGAAAGTAGTTAGCGGAAAATAATAAAGTTTGTGTCAGGGATTTTTACACGCAGTTTTTAAAGACAGGCAATAAAAATAAAAAACCTAATAAATTCATAAGGATAAAAAGTTGGCACACCACATGCTTTATTATCAGCGAGGCCTAACAGCCGAACGAATTTAATATGGAGATGGTTATGAAATTTAATAAAGTTGTAAAATCTTTCGCATTGACTGCTGGTTTGTTAGCTTCTTTCACAAGCTCAGCTGAGTTCATGGATTTTGAAATTGACGCGACCCCTTATGGCGGTACCGTAGTAGAAGCTGATAAGTTCAACGGTGGTTACGTTGAAGAATTAGTTTTTGATGGTTCAGGTAATTTTAGCACTGGTGCATTTGCATCAATGACTTCTCTTTTCTCTGATGAAGGTACTGATCTAGTAGACGGTACAGACAGCTACCTTAACTTTGGCTATCGTATCTATGCGATCCTGACTGCAGAAGGTACTAGCACTTCAGGTACGTCTTTTGCGGCAAACTCAGCAAGCCTGTCTCTTTATCTTGACGTAAATCGTGATACTGAGTCAGATGACTTATTACTTGGTACAACAATCAATTCTAGCGACGATTTATTGCTGGCTACTGCTGGAGATGTTACTAACGCATATGGAAATTACGATTTCGCAGCTGGTACCGGTAACTATAACTTCGATTTCACTGATTTCACTTTGGAAGCAGATGGCCTGGACTACTTTGTAACTCCTGTTCCATTCTACTCGTACCTGACAGTAAACGGCGATTACGACAGTTTGGATAACCTGGAAGAGATTACTGGTGACGTTTCTGCAGTATTTACAGCAGCACCTGTATCAGTTCCAGAGCCTTCAACCGTAGCTGTTCTTGCTCTTGGCCTGATGGGTCTGGGTGCAACTGCACGTCGTAAAAACAAATAAGATTGTTTTTACACTCTTGAAAAAGGCGACGATTGTCGCCTTTTTTTGTGTCTTCAATTTAAAAACCCCTGATACGTTTGCATACTTTTCTTTTCAGACGATACCCCGTAAAGTATTCACTCATTTTTAAATCCCGGATGTGCTGTATAGTATGGATATATTGAAACGAACCCGAATTGCCGCTTTTGTCACCGCAACGCTGCTCACCACCGCCTGTTCTCAAATGACTGTAGAAGAACGATTAAATAAAGCAGAAGATGCACTTAGTGAAGACAATTACAAGCAAGCTATTGTTCATTTAAAAGCCGCCGTACAGCAATCCCCCACTGATGTCCGCCCCCGTATTGAATTAGCTAAGGTCTATTTCGATATTGGTGATATGGTCAGCGCCATTACGACCTTCGACAAGGTACTCACTCAACGCGGTGATATTAACGATTTTGCGGATGAGTATTTTTTATCCCTGTATTCCATGGCTGATCTGGATATTTTCGAAGTTACCTTTGAAGAATTTAAGGGGCAACTGAACAACGGGCAGCGTATTTCTGCAGAACTGATTGCTGCCGTAATATCGGGTCGCTCAAGATCGCAGGAACAGGCTGAAGAACACCTGAAAGTCGCCGGGGAGTTGGCTAAAGAAAACGCAACGCCGGCAATAAAAAGCAAAATTGACGACTATGCTTTAATAATCAACGGGTACTTGCTTTCGGATAACCCCGGCGACATAACTGTCTTATCGGCACTATCAGAAAAATACCCGGATGACTGGATGATCCGGTCACTGACTGCGGAAATTCTCCAGGCATCAGGTCAGTTTAAAGAAGCAGCTGAGAACTACGAAGCTTTGCTGGCACTTAAGCCTTTCTTTGCCCAGCTTAATCTGAATATTGCAGAAGCTTACATAAAAGCGAAAGAGTTCAAAAAGGCACAAACTTATGTAGAGAAAGTGCTTTCATTATCTGCTGACCAACCGCTGGCGAATCAGCAAATGGCAATTATTGCCCTGTCTGAGCACGATTTTGAAAGTGCCGCCAGACACATAGATATTTCACTGAACCAGAATATGGTGAATATGACATCCGTGTATATCGCAGGGATCTCACATTTCCAGATCGGGAACTACGAGCAGGCACTTTCCTACCTGGAAAAGGTCGTCGATAAATTCCCCCCCAATCATCCGGGCCTGCAAATGTATATTGCAGCAAAATTATCTGCCGGTGATACGCTGGACAGTTATTCTTTATATAAGAAGTATCCGTCACTTGTTACCAGCAATACCCGACTGGCGACAAAAGCGGCTTCAGCGCTTATCTTCTCCGGTGAAAGAAATAAAGCCGCCGAAATCCTTTCCAATGTCAAAAATGATGCTTTTCAAAATCCGGTGCAGCAACAGCAACTCGGCCTGCTGAAGCTGTCTGTGGGTGACAGTGACGGCGAAGATTTACTGGAAACGTCATCGCAACAAATCGTAAAAGATGCAGCGGAAGGTAACAGTACGCAATCTAAGTTGTTCCTGGTCGCCATGAAGGCTACTAACGGGGATGAAGAAGAGGCCCGTTCAATTATCAATGAATGGATTGAAGCCGAGCCGGACAATGCCGAAAACTATCTGATTTCTGCCCAATTTGAATCATATACCGGTAACACAGATGCACTTGAGGCCTTGTATACTAAAGTGCGTACTATTGAACCTGCTAACATTGAAGCGGCAAAGTATTTTGCAGAAAAAGCATTCAGAAATGGTGAGGCAGAAGCAGCCCTGAAAGCCTATAGCCGGGTACTGAAAGAACAGCCGAATGATCAGATTGCTTTAACCGGCGCCTATGTGTCTGCTCAGGCACTGCCTGATAAAAAAGCGACCTTCAAAACGATTGACAATATTTTAGCGCAAAATAGCAAAACCAGTGCTTTCAGCACATTGTTTGCGGCTTTCCTTAAACAGGACTACAAGGAAGTGGTATCACTGTCCCGCAGTTCTATTTTTGGTTTCGGTGAACAACCCAAGGTGGATTTTTTACTCTCCCAGTCTTATATGTCGATGGGCCAGCCTCTGGCAGCTCTGGATGTACTGCGAAACTCCATAAAGTCCGGTTTTGCAACTATTCAGGTTTTTGAAGCCTATGCTGAAGCCATGATGCAGGCTGAAGGTAGCAAGGCCGCATTAAGGGCAATTAAAAATATGCCTGAAGGTGTGGCTGGGGCGCCTCAGTTACAGTTACTGAAAAGCCATATTCTGGTGAATGAGAAGCGTTATGACGAAGCCATGGCTATTATTGCAGGTTTACCGCCGGAGTTTGCTAACAGCGCCAGAGCGATGGAGATCACAGGCCGGGCACAAGCAGGCAACGAAAACTTTTCTGCCGCCATTCCTGCCCTGCAGGAAGCGTTCGATAAACTTAAAACACCTAAGTCAGCGCAGCTACTTTATAAAGCATTAAAAAATAGCGGGCAGGATGAAGAGGCACTCGCAGTTCTGAAAAAGGCTGCCGATATATCACAGGGATATGATGAAGCCGATTTGTTGTATGTCAGTGAGCTGGCTAAAACCGATAAGCAGGCAGCAATCAGCTTCTACGAGCAACTAGTCAGTGCCCAACCAAAGAACTGGCAGGCCATGAACAATATCGCCTGGTTACTCTATGAAGAGAAGCGATACAGTGATGCCTATCAATGGATTATGAAAGCACTGAACTTACGGCCCAGTAATAAATCGCTTCTGGATACAAAAAAACGTATCGAAGAAGCGATCAAATCGAAGTAAATCATTGTATTAAATGCGCCGGCGGGTAAGCTTCGTGCCGGCGAACGTTATTTCTGTTGTTACAGTAAAGGTTTTAAAGTTAGTGTTTGATAAAGTAAAAAGTGATCTGCGATATAAACAGGCAGTGTTTGCTGATGACGGTGCGCATTTATCTTTGCCCCGGTTATTGTTAACCGACGGGACCAGTGCAACACTGCTGTTCAGAATGTCCCACCGCTGTCGCCACGGTATTTTAAGTCCTGCAGGTCTGTTGCTTCAAATGTTGAATAAGTGGATCAACGGCTGTGTCATTGGCGTGAAAGCTGAGTTTGGCCGTGGCCTTGTCATCATGCACCCCGTGGGTGTAGTCATTAACAGCAAGGTCAAAACCGGTGACCGTGTTGTTATCGAAAGTGGCGTAGTGATTGGCGATGAAAAAGGTCAGTCACCGGTTATCGGCAACGACGTATTCATCGGTACCGGCGCAAAAATTATCGGTGGGGTAACCATCGGCGATAATGTGAAAATTGGCGCTAATGCTGTGGTGGTAAAAGACATCCCTTCCGGCTGCACTGCGCTGGGCATTCCTGCGAAGCCCCGTTGATGAGTACAACCATGGAATTCATTTTCTGGCTAAGTGTAGTCGCCATTCTTTATACCTACCTGATTTATCCTGTGATATTACTTGCTGTCAGCAGTTTTCATCAGGCAATTAAAGACACCCGTTTTGTGCTTAGTAAACAGGGCCGCAGAAAGCGTGAAGCCGATTTACCTGACGTCACTATCGTCATCGCTGCATTTAACGAAGAGAAGTGCATAAAGGCGCGTATTGAGAACCTTCTGGAACTGGATTACCCGACGGACAAGTTACGGATCCTCATAGGTTCGGACGGCAGCACAGACGGCACCAATGATATTCTGACATCATTCTCTGCTCCCTGTCTGGAAACCGTTGTTTTTGAGCAAAACCGCGGAAAGATCAATGTGCTGAACGATTTGATGACACGGGTATCGACACCTGTCACAGTTTTCTCTGATGCGAATACGTTTTTTCA
The DNA here is from genome assembly GCF_056160285.1 of Alteromonas sp. AWJ4_197. Classification (NCBI taxonomy): domain Bacteria; kingdom Pseudomonadati; phylum Pseudomonadota; class Gammaproteobacteria; order Alteromonadales; family Alteromonadaceae; genus Alteromonas; species Alteromonas sp. AWJ4_197. Next base: position 173,692 of record NZ_JBSWWW010000002.1, read on the forward strand.
ACCCGATGCTGTCAGAAAGCTGGTCGCGGACTTCCGTGAGGAGCCAGTTGGCGGTGTATGCGGAGAACTGGAACTTGTAGATGCCTTTTCCGGAAAAAATAAAGACAGTTTATACTGGCAATACGAGCAGGTACTGAAGTTTCATGAGTCCCGTATTAATGCCATGCTCGGAGCGAATGGCGCTATTTATGCTATCCGGACAGCACTGTATGAGCCGTTACCGGAAAATACTATCATTGATGATTTCTGCGTGTTTATGGGTATTGCCAGACAGGGCTATAAACTGACCTATAACCCTGAAGCGCGGGCAACGGAAGAGATTGCGCCTAACCTTGAAGAAGAGGCCGGACGTCGCATCAGAATTGGCGCAGGCAATTACCAGGCGATGATGCGCCTGACCTGGGCACTGAACCCGTTAGCTGGCACCCGGTGCTTCAGTTATATCAGTCACAAAATCTTACGCTGGTTTGTGCCGCATTTTATGCTTGTCGCATTGGTAAGCGGTGCGCTGCTGGCATTCACAAGTCCTCTGTACGGTGTGCTGTTTGCCGGCCAGGTACTTTTTTATTTTACTTATTATTATGGCCTGACATTAAATGATGATAAGAAAGGCAAGTTAGCCAGCATAATTAAACTGGTCACCTTTTTTGTTTCTATGAATATTTCCCTCGGCCAGGGCTTCATCCGATTTTTAACTTCTAAACAGTCTGCAACCTGGAAAAGTACGGCACGCTAATGATCACCTATATTGTTCTCGCTCTCATTGTTCTGATATTAATTGCTGCCGGTTTAGGTACCGCGCTGATTTATCAAAAAGATATGCAGACCTGGATCCTGGGATACTGGAAAAATGCATTCTTCTCGTCTAAGCCGGAAGTCAAAGGTACAACCCACGTGATGTTTTGTTTCGTAGACCACTACGAACCCCAATGGCTGAATAAGGATAACATTGAACTGGAGCGTGCCCGGGTTGACCGCTGGATGCAGGACTACCCTGTTATGGCGTCCAAATTTACCGACGCCGATGGTTACCACCCTAAACACTCTTTCTTCTTTCCGGAAGAAGAATACCGGGAAGAGCATCTGAACAAGCTTTCAGACTTATGTGCCCGCGGATTTGGTGAAATCGAAATTCACCTTCACCATGAAGATGATACCAGTGACAACCTGCGCACCGTGTTATCAAACTTCGCGCAAACGCTGCATGAGAAACATGGCGCACTGGCAACCGATCCGGTAACCGGCAAACCTGTCTATGCATTTATTCATGGCAACTGGGCGCTGGATAACTCTCATCCCCATGGTCACTGGTGTGGTGTGAATGATGAACTCATTGTACTGAAAGAAACCGGCTGTTATGTGGATATGACTTTCCCGTCGCCGGACGCTACACAGCCCGCACTGACCAACTGCTTCCACTACGCGAAGGACGATCCGGCTAAGCCTAAGTCTTATAATTCCGGAAAGCTGATGAAGACCGGTGGTGAGGCCTGGGGCGATCTGCTTATCATGCAAGGCCCGATGGGCTTTAACAAAGAAGCCTTCAAGTTCGGTATTTTACCTAAAATTGAACGTGCGGATATCAGGGACAACTGTCGTCCGACTCCTGGCAGAGTAGATAACTGGGTGGATAAGCATATCCACGTTGAAGGCCGTCCTGAATGGATTTTCATTAAGATCCATACCCACGGAGCCCAGGACACAGACATGGGCGCCCTGCTGGGCGAACCGGTTGAAATAATGCACCGTCACCTGAATGAAAAGTATAATGACGGTGAAAAATATAAGCTGCACTATGTCAGCGCCCGAGAAATGTATAATATTGCTAAAGCGGCGGAAGCCGGGAAGCAAGGCGACCCGAACGACTACCGTGACTTTATATTGAAGAAGCCTGCATTTAAAAGGATTTAACGTGCTCGCGAAACGGATACAATCCAAGCTTGAGTCTATGATAGGTGTTTCAGCTTTTCGCTGGAAACACCTGCCGGACGGTGTATATGTACTTAACTTACACCGTATCGGCGATATGACGACCAGCAAACTCGATCCGAATGTATACTCCTGCTCCGCTGAGAACCTGCATAAACACCTGCGCTTTTTACAGGAGTGTTTCACAATCATCAGCCTGGCGGAATTAAACCAGTTAATATCAACCAGTCCGAAACCGGACAAACGTTACTTACTGGTTACTTTTGATGACGGCTACAAAGACAATTTTGAGCTGGCTTACCCTATTCTGAAGTCGCTGAATATTCCTGCTGTATTCTTTATTGCTACCGGGCTCATTGAAAACAACGAACTCCCCTGGTGGGATAAGGTCGCGTATCTTATTCAGCGCTCACATATTCAAAAAATCAAATTACCCGGCTGGGAAGAGACGGTTGAGTTTAAAACTAACCCGCAAATCTTTATCCGGTTAATTCTGAATCAGATTAAGCGCTGCGCTGCCCCTATTGGCGAACAAATTAAAGAGCTGGAAGATTTTGTCGGTATGCCGTCCCCCTATCCGGATGCAGAGTTTATGTCCTGGGACGATGTCATTACGTTAAGTAATAATGGTATGGATATCGGAGCCCATTCTCACAGTCATGACATACTCGCCAAACTCAGTGACGATCAGATGCTGTTTGAGCTCAGCCACTCTAAAGCGATTCTGGAAGAAAAACTGGGAAAACCGGTAAAAGCATTCAGTTATCCCGTTGGCAGCAAGAACACCTACAACGATTGCGTAATTGAGGCGCTTAAAGATAACGGGTATGAGATTGCCTTCAACTTTCATCCCGGCGTCAATGTAAATCTGGCAAAGAACCGCTATGACCTCTGTCGTTTCCCCATCGAATATATGATGGATGACGAAGCACTTAAGAAAATGCTGACCTACGCAAAGCGGATATAGCCATGACAAACCCCAGAATCCTTCATTGCGTGAGCAGCCTTCAGGTTGGCGGCGCAGAAAAGTGCGCGGTTAATTTATTAACGTGTCAACACGCTCTTGGTTATAAAGTGGCAGCACTGAGTTTTGGCAAACCGGCAGAGCCTTTTCAGTCAGTGCTGGAAAGCCGTGGGATCCGCGTCATTAATAATAACGAGAGCATTATCCGCAGACTGGTCAGAACGGTCAGGATCCTGAAAGGATTCGATGTGATACATATTCACTCTCCGGCTGTGATCCGCGCCTTTATGCCTGTTTTCCCTTTTCTTATGGGTAAAAAAGTCTTGTACACCCATCACGGTGAAGACTCACCGGATCAAAAGGGTATGCGCCTCAGTCACTGGATTGCAGCGCTTTATATTAATAAAGACTTCGCTGTATCAGAGAAAGTTAAACTAAGCGTAAAACAGCGCTATAGCTGGGAACCGGCCAGAACAGACGTTATTCCTAATGGGGTGTTGTTAAGCAAGGGCGACATTACCGCACCTGCTACACCGTTTAAGTTTGCTTGCGTTGCCCGGATGGTTCCCCTGAAGCAAATTGATAAAGTGGTCAACGCATTTGCACAGGCTGATATACCGCAATCTGAATTACATTTATTTGGTGACGGACCGGAAAGGCCGGCGGTGGAAGCTGCTGTGGCAAAACACAATTTACAACATCGTGTTGTGCTGCATGGAAATGTTCTTGATGAAGATGAGATATACCGGCATGTGGATTGTCTGGTGATCAATTCAACCACTGAAGGGCTTCCGATGGCCCTTATTGAAGCGCTGGCAAGAGGAAAGCCTGCCATTTCAACGCCGGTAGGTGAAATACCGAACCTCGATAAACGCTATCATTTTTGCCTTTTCAGTAAAGACGACACAGCCGCTCTCAGCGAAGTCATGAAAACCATGGCCTCCAGTCCTGAACAATGGCAAATGCTCGCCAGAAACGGTAAACAACTCGTGGAAGAATCCTATTCTATAGAGCAGGTATCCCGAACTTATTTGAACGCAGTCAGTTAATCCATGCAGAAAGAACACATTGTTTATTTTACCAACCTGTACCCTCTTCCCTGGGAGCCTGCGCGGGCCGCTTATAATAAGCAAATCGTATCAGCGTTAAGAATGCACTGCGATGTGGATGTACTGACACCGGTGCCGGCTCCTGTGTGGTTCCGGCAGCTTCTGAAAGGAAATCTGAAAAACTCAGAAGCCACTCTGTTCCCTTTTTTCTTTCTGCCCGGCTTTGGACGGCGTACCTATGCATTGACCCTGTTCCTGTCCATGCTCTTGTGTGTATTTCCCCTCATCAGACTGATAAGGGCAAAACATATCGTTGCCAGTTGGGCATATCCTGAAGGCGTCATCGCCAGCCTGTTCAAAAAATGGGGAAATCGTAAAGTCGCCATTCATTGCGTGGGAACAGATATCAATTATCACTTCCGGCACTCAGCCAGACAAAAACAGATGTTGCGTGCTTTTGACCTTGCAGATGAAGTGATAACGGTCAGTCGTGATCTTGCCGGGAAAATCGTTCCTCTGGCTACGGCGTCTACCCGCTGCAATGTGGTTTACAACGGCGTCAGCTTCGATAAATTCGCCTTGAGTGATGCCACAACCCACAGCAAGTCGTTCCTGTTTATAGGCAACCTGCTGACGACAAAAGGGGTGTATGAACTGGCCGGTGCCGCAGCCCTACTGAAAGCCAGAGGTCTTGATTTTACCCTTGATATTGTCGGTAAAGGGCCCGAGAGCGATAAGCTTAAAGCACAAATCAGCAGCAATAACCTTGACGATATCGTTACTTTTCATGGCGCTGTTCTGCATGATGATATTCCGGCTCTTCTGGCGAAAGCCAGAGCCCTCGTATTGCCAAGTTACCGTGAAGGGGTGCCTAATGTCATCATGGAATCCCTGGCGGCAGGCGTGCCACCTGTTGCCACCGCAGTAGGCGGGATCCCTGAAATTGTCCGTGACGGAGAAAACGGCATCCTGGTGCAGGAGCTCAATGCTTCAACGCTGGCTGATGCTATGCAAAAAGCGCTGGAGAAAGACTGGGATAACGCTGCCTTGCGTCATTCAGTGTCAGAGTACACATGGGAAAATTGCGCGCAGGGCTTCCTCAGCGCGCTTTCAATACGGTGAGTTGGATTGTGTTAACGCAATCCGGCTTTACGGGCAACGCCGGAGGCGAATGCCAAAGCCTTTATTACCAGCTTCTGCCATCCTGATGCATAAGCTGTCATACTGTAAACAGGTTCAGAAAACTCCGTCAGCGACTGTTTATAGCTCTGTTTCACACCGCTGCTAAGAAAGTCATATTCCGTCATCCCCTGCCCTGCGGCATATTCTGCCATTAAATAATGGATAAGGGTGCCGGGAGATATATTCGGGCTGAATCCGCTATCAATACCGCCCTGATAAAAGTGAACAGAATTACCGGACTTCATGCCGTAAAATGCACTCACAGGCTTTCCGCCGACTTCGGCATAAGCCAGCAGTAAAGTACCCTGCTTCAGCAGTTGCCCAGCCAGAGACTGATGAAAGCGGTTGAAATATACATCATCAAAAATGGTGTTTTGCTGCTCCCCTTCCCAGCGCAACCGGTGTAAATCTGTGAGCACAGAATAGAACGCATCCAGCGACGCCGGATCGCTGCATATATGCAGTTGACCACCTAAACGGGTAAACAGGTTATAGTAGCGCTTCGCCTTCTTTTTGAGCTTTGTTCCGGCTAAACCGTCATCTTCAAGGGTCATGAAGTAACGTTTCTGTGCCACTGTATTCTCAACCAGGGACGGCGGATAAGCTTCGTCGGCTAACCGCAACAACAATGCATCATGTTTTACGTTATTAAGCACCAGCCCTTTGCCGGTTGATTTGATGGCTTCGATAAGAATAGCAGTGACAGTATCAACATGCTCTTTGCATACCAGCACATCGTGATATTCACTGAATACTTCGCTTTCTTCAGGCTCACCGGTGCCGTTAAAACGTAAACGGAAGGGCTCGCCTTTACGTTCATACAAAGGCAGAACAGCGATCATTTGACCATTGCTATGGAAAACACAAAGGAACTGTAACCGTGATATCAGGTGCCGGTAAGTGTCGAGCCAGGTGAGATTCCACGCAGGACTGAGGAAAATATGTGCATTCTCTGCCCGCTGATACAAATCCTGCCAGAGTGGCTTTACGTTGAAAGCCTCCTCCGGTGTATCAATAACGCGCAGTTGCATAGCTGTCAGTATTTTTGATATTCAAATGCGTCTGCAATCAACTGCCACTTCCGTGTCAGAGTATTGCAGTTACTGTCACAGACAGTATGGGCCCATAACAGGCCGGAGCGGCGCTCCCCTCTGAGTGCATTTTCAATACGTAATTTCTTCATTTCACCTTCGGAAGCCACTTCGCCGCCGGGTGCAATAAAACTGTGGGCAAACAAATGCAGATGCCGTCCGTCACTGACCAGTTGAATAGTCCAGCTGCCATCGGTTATCCGGTTTATTTCCTGCCATTCTACATGTGCTGACTTCACCTGATATTGTGTAGGCTTACCGTCAAGATCTGACCCGTCGAACAAAATACTCAGCGTTTCAAATGCGTATCCCTGAGAACGCTGTTCTTTAACACACACAGCCCCTTCATACGGCAGAACCGGAGCAACCTCAGCATCAATAGTAGACAAACCTTTGCAAGTCTGGCCAAGCGGCGCGGGATCAGCATGTAAAGTCAGCTGTAAAGCCGCTGAGCTCAAAATCAGGAAACACACTGAGGTAACAACTACGGGTTTACGTAAAGCAAAACGCCCCGTACCCGGCTCAGGTGAATACTCTTCTGCAGCGGGCTCTTTTTTCACCAGCTTTTCACCATACCAAAAGAGAAGAATGATAAACGGCGCGTAGATATACCAGCCAAAGTTATTATGGTCCCGCATCAGTTCACTTTGCATATCAGAAAAATGACCAATGAGTATCAGCGCAACGATTCGGATCCAGTTGGTTATCAGTGCACCGACAATGGCCAGCGTCATGAACTTAGCAATTGAAACTTTATTTCTCAGGTTGAGAAATACGAACAAAGAACCGATAGCCAGAGAAACAATGAAGTAACGCAAACCACTACAGCCACCGGCAATAACAAACGTCCCTTCAGGAATCATTACCGAGGTGTTTTCCACATAAGTAGGAATACCGGTGAACCCCATGATTTTCATGACAGCAAACACGGAAAGATGTTGGAGCACGAACTGCAGTGCGCCCCACAGCGGGTACATAAACAACAGGAACGCTACGGTATAAGCCAGCCCTGCAGTGAACGGAACCAGTAACCAGAAACTGTTTGCCAGTAAGGTCAGTGATAATACCCAAACCGCAAGGCTCAATTGCGCGGCGATGGAGAAGTAGTAAGCAATAAATAAGACAACAAAAGAAACGACAGCAGGCCAAAAAACGGCCTGGCGGGGTGTAAGCTCACCTTTGTTGGCGAGCACATACAATAAATAAAGAAAAATAAACGGGATCAGGTACGCATGGGAATAAGTACCATCGTCAAAGCCATGCCGCCACAAAGTGATCATGACCGGATAATTGACCACTGCCCACAATACCGTCAGCGCACTTAACGCAAAGAAAACAAATCTTGCCGGGTGTGACTGCAAGAAACCTGACATTCCCGCCTTTTCTTTCATGTTCTACATCCTGATATGAATACAACATCCCTGTTTCTTCACAAAACCGGCGTGTTATCTGCCTTTGCCGAACAACACAATTTCTACAGTTCTGATTAGGATAAGGATATCCAGCAGCAAACTTTGGTGTTTCACATAGTAAAGGTCGAATTTCAGTTTTTCCATAGAATCTTCGACGCTTGCACCATATGGATAGTTTAACTGCGCCCAGCCTGCCAGGCCCGGCTTTACGTTATGACGCTGATTATAATACGGTACTTCACGAACAAGTTTTTCAACAAATTCAGGGCGTTCAGGGCGCGGACCGATAAAAGCCATCTCACCTTTAAACACATTGAACAATTGCGGCAGCTCGTCAACCCGGTACTTACGGATGAAGTGACCAATCCGGGTCACCCGGTCGTCATTTTTACTGGCCCACTTCGCGCCGTCTTTCTCGGCGTCAGGCCGCATACTTCTGAACTTAATAATTTTAAACAACTTACCATTCAGCCCCACACGTTCCTGTTTGTAGAACACCGAAGCGCCGGTGCGGCGTCCATCATCCAGCCAGATGATGGTGGCGGTAATTAACATGAACGGCCAGGTAAAGAAGAATACAAAGGAAGCAAGAAACGCGTTAAGCAGGTAATCCATAGCATCACGAAGGTAGTTCTGACTATGGAAGCCATTGGAGTAAATGACCCAGCTCGGATACATCAGGTTGACCACAATCTGGCCGGTCTCGCGCTCCATGAAGTCGAGCAGGTCTGTGACTTCTATACCACGCAAACGGCATTCGAAAAGCACATCAATGGGCAATGTACCCCTGCGCTGATCGCAAGCAATGACAATCTCTTCTATTTCATTCTCGGCAATGAACTGCTGGAAGTTTTCGTCTACCTTCACATGAATAATTTTTTCTTTCTTAATACCATCTTCACGGTTATCACCGGGTATGGGAATGAATCCCATGAGATCGAATCCGATACGGTCAACATCCCGGCGCATACGCTTTTCAATAATAGAAGCCCGTTCACCGGCTCCTAATACCACAATGCGCACTTTGCCTAATCCGAGTAAGCCAAGGCGATTTGTAAAATAGCGGAAAATCACCAGCGTAATAATGATGCTGGCAACGGCGGCCGGAAGAAAATAGGAATGCATGGTGAGTTCGTCGAACAGCGCTCTGCTGACCACCTCTACCAGAAAATAACTTAAGCCGACACTGACAAATATGCGCCGGATAATACCGCGGAAAGTCTCTCTGAGCTTAGCTTCGTAAAGGCCCACAGACAGTGAGCAAACGAGTATGCAAACGGTCAGCATTCCCACATTCACAACCAGCTTTTCAATACTGACTGTTTCACTGACACCGATCTGAACCAAAATGAACTGCGTAATGTATGCCATATACGCCACGAGCAGAGCTTCGGTCACTACAAGTATATTTGATCGTTTACTCTGATTGTGCTTATTTATCGCCACCCTTGGCCCCCTGATACTGCAACATCTTTGTTCATGATAAAGGTTATTATTGTAATAGACTACATAAGATGTTGGCATTATAGTGGTATTTGCCGTAGGGTAAATTACATTAAGGCAAAAAAATTAATCATATCGAGTGTAGGATGAACTCTCATGTACTGGTCTAAACACGTTTTAAGTTTGACGGTTGTCGGCGCAATGACAGCCCTTTCTGGATGCACAAGTCACTCATCGTTGCCGGAGGCAACGGCCCACCCATCAATGACAACCAATGTGAACGATTATCAGTATCTCATTGGTCCGGGCGATTCGCTCACCATTTTTGTTTGGCGTAACCCTGAAATTTCTGGTCAGTTTATCGTTCGTCCGGACGGTAAAGTGACAACTTCACTGGTTGAAGATGTTGATGTAGCCGGTAAAACGCCTTCTATGCTTGCCCGCGAGCTTGAAGAGCAACTCTCTACCTTTATTAACAACCCCCGTGTAACTGTCAGCGTTAATAACTTTGCCGGTCCGTTAAGCGAACAGGTTCGCGTTATCGGTGAAGCAACTAACCCGCGCGCGATCAGCTACACAGAAAACATGACACTACTGGATCTGATGATCGCAGTGGGTGGACTGACAGAATTTGCTGACGGCAATGATGCCAAGCTGGTTCGTGTTGTAGATGGCCGTCAGACTACGTATGACGTGAACATCGACGCGCTAATCCGTAATGGCGACATCACCAAGAATGTCGACATTCTGCCAGGCGATATCGTAATCATTCCAGAAGCCTGGTTCTAGTTGTAAAAAGTAGTTGGGACATTAAATGCAGGATTTACAGCGCACCCTTGGTCAGCTGAGTGACTATTTAAAGGGAATTTGGGTTAAAAAGCGTCTCATCATGGTGTGTACCTGGATACTCTGTCCAATAGGTTTCGCGTATGTAGCACTATTGCCGGATGTATACCGCTCCCAGGCGGTTGTGTTCGTTGATACCCGTTCAGTACTTCAGCCTCTGCTTAAAGGTCTGGCGATCCAATCCAACCCGGATCAGGAAATCCAGATGATGGCAAAGACACTGCTGAGCCGCTCAAACGTTGAAACCATTGCCCGTGAAAGTGATTTAGATCTGACGACGACCACTGACCAGGATTTTGATAATCTGGTTAATGGTCTGACTCAACAAATCCAGTTACGTTCAACCGGCAGAGACAATATTTTCACCATTTCTTATGAAAATAAGAATCCGGCCATGGCGCAAACCGTGGTGCAGGAAACACTGAACCTGTTCGTAGAAGGCGCGTTAGGTAACAACCGTCGTGATACCGATACAGCTAACCGTTTCCTTGATGAACAGATTGCAGAGTACGAATCCAGATTGTCAGAAGCTGAACAGCGACTGGCCGGATTTAAACGACAGTACAATAATATTCTTCCTTTACAGGGCACTTTCTACTCAACACTGCAGACACTGAGTAATGAGCTGGAAGCCACCCGCCTTCAGATCAAACAAACGACACAACAGGTTGAGTCCTTACAAAATCAGTTATCAAAGGCCAAAAGTGCCGGTGACAGCTTTGGTGTAACGAATCAAACTGATTCCGTGTTGCGTACACGTTATGACGAACGGATCAAAGCGCTGGAAGAGCGTCTGGATGATTTGCAGTTACGCTTTACTGATCAACACCCCGACGTGATTGAATCAAAAGCACTGCTGGCGAATCTGGAAGAAGCCCGTCAAAAAGAAATCGATGAGTTTCTTAACGCCGGTGACGGCGAAGGTGATGACGTTCCGATGAGCGACCTGAATCAGGAAATCAAACTTGAGATCAGCCGTCATCAAAGTTCTATTGCAGCATTAAATGTAAAAGAACAGGATTTACAACGGCGTATCGCTTCTCTTGAGTCTAAAATCGACCTGGTTCCGCAAATCGAAGCAGAATCAGCGGCACTTAACCGTGATTACGATATTACCAAGGGGAAATATGAAGAACTGCTTGCCCGCCGTGAATCTGCGGACCTGTCCAGACGTGCGGATGTATCTGCCGAGGAATTACAGTTCAGAATTATTGAGCCGCCGTTGAAACCTAACGAGCCTTCCGGCCCGTACCGCATAATCTATTACACGCTGGTTTTATTAGTAAGCTTTGGATTGGGTGTTGCTCTGGCATTCCTGCTCAGTCAGCTGTCACCATTGCTTATCCGTGCATCTCAGCTACAGCAGATTACTGATTACCCGGTATGGGGTACAGTCACGCATCTGAATATTGATAAGATTCGCAAGACTAACCGTATGCGAATGGCAATATTCCTGCTGTCGTCGGGTGTGCTGGTATTAATTTACGGTGTACTGGTTGGCGCAGAATTGCTTAACATCGATCTACTGCAGGGTGTTTTATAATGAGCAGTACTATTGAAAAGGCGCTTCAACGTCAGCGTGAAGCCCAGAAAAAACAAGCAGAACTCGCTGCTCAGCAGGCTGCTGCTGAGCCTCAGACCACTGCACAACGTCCCGGCCAACAAGTTGCTGCCCGTTCGTCTGTCGCAAGTCAGCACGACGGCGCACCCACACAGCTGGAACCGTTCACACTGGATATCGAAAGGCTTGAACAAAATGGCCACATTTCGATTAATGGTGTTCGTAAACAAATAAACGAAGAGTACCGGGAAATAAAACGTAAGCTGATTAACAATGCTTTCGGCCCGATCTCTTCAACGCTGAATAACAGCAATATCATCATGGTGACCAGTGGTCGTCCGTCAGAAGGTAAAACTTTTACCGCCTGTAACCTTGCGATGAGTATCGCTGCAGAACAGGATAAAACCGTTCTGCTGGTAGATGCCGATGTACTTAAGCCTAACGTATTAAATACGCTGGGACTTAAACGCCGCAAAGGACTGATGGAGTACCTGACCGGTGAAGTAGAAGACATCTCAGATGTACTCTACCCTACCAACCTGGATAAACTTAAAATCATCCCGGCGGGTAAATCTCACCATCTGACTACCGAATTACTGGCCAGCCAGAAAATGGCTGAAACTGTGAATGAATTTGCTAACCGCTATCCTGACCGTATCGTTATTTTTGATACACCTCCCTTAATTGGTATAACTGAAACAGCGGTACTGGCTAATTTTGCCGGACAAGCTGTTGTGGTAGTCGAGGAAGGTAAATCAAAGCTTAATGACGTACGTCATGCGGTAGAACGATTAAACCCGGACATGGCAATCGGCTTTGTGGTTAACAAGTCGGTCCATAACGATCCGGAAGGAACCGGTTACTATGGATACTACTACGCAGAAAGGCAAGATTCTTAGTATGCGCAATGCACAGCGTTCAAACAAAAAATGGTTACCGGCTTTAACGCCGGTAGCTTTGTTGCTGATGACGCATTTGTCGCACGCTCAGGGGCTTAATGCGTCTGCTTCTGTAGAAGGTTCTACCATTCTTCAAAATCGTCACTCTGATGTTCGTAATGAAGAATTAGTGACTTTCTCTGTGAAGCCTGAAGGTATTTTAAGATACGATTCCCGTACTTTCTCCGGTACGGTAATTGGCAGTGTCACTCACCTTGAGCGTGACTCTGAAGATGTTGCCCGTAAAGATACCTTCTCAGAATTTTCTTATAACGCAAACTGGCAGGCGATAGACCACATTCTGAGCTTCCGCGCGTCAGGAAACCAGAGCTACATTGATGGCTCCGGTGGTGATTTCCTGATTTCTGATTATTTCTTAAATGCGGAAACGCTGGCGAAAGTAGAAACACAGAATTATGGCGCCTACCTGACCATTCCTGAAGGTGACTGGATTGCCGGCGGTGGTTCGCTGGTCTATGCAAAAACCAATGCTGAAGAATCCGAGTTTCGTCCTAATATCGGGCTGAATAACGACTCTGCAGCAGGCTCCCTTTACCTCATGAATGGTGACAATGCTCAAAATTACTTCTGGAATCTGAACAGCACGTACACCAAGCTGGAACGTTCAGAAGAGTCGGGCAACGGTGACTATATCGGTAAATACGCCACCGGTGCACTGGATAGCATGATCTATAACGATTGGGGTATCCGGGTCACCGCCAGCTACGATGCCAATGAGCTTGTAGCCCGTACCGATGAATTCTCTAATGAGCGGGAATTTAAAAGCTACGGTGTGGGTATAACCTACCGTGAAGCTGCCGGCCGTTATATTTCTGTGACTGCAAACAAAGTAGACTCAGACGTAGAGCGGGATGACGGCGATGTCTTTGTGGGTGTTGACGCCGCATGGGCACTGACACCGCGTACCAGTGTTCAGGCTTCAATCGGACGCCGGTTTTATGGCCGTTCAGCCAGTGCCGGTATTACCTACAATACCCGCAAAATTCGTGGTGCCGTTAATTATTCTGAGCAAGTCACATCATTCAGTCAGCTGATTGCCACGCCGCAGTCTCTGGGCGTGTTTGTATGCCCTACCGGAGATTTTACGGCAGATGCCTGTTTCCAACCTTCTTCGCTGGACTACACGCTGGGAGACGACGAGCAATTCCTGCAGTTTATTACGACGGGGCTTGAGTTATCTAATGCGATTTTCCTGAGAAAAGCTGCAAACGGTGAATTTGGTATCCAGGGGCGTCGCGGTACCATCGTACTTAATCTGCAATACGCAGATGACGAATATCTGGACTTTGATCAACAACGTAAAACCTACTCTGCTAACCTTAGCAGCAGCTATCAGTTGAGCCGTCACTCGAGCTTACTGGGTAACCTGCGCTACGGTGTCACTGAACAAATGAATAACGGTACCGACCGTGACAGCGAACAGTGGTTCGCGTCTGTTGGCCTGCGCCGTACATTCAGCCGTTACTTCAGTGGTGATGTGGAAACTGGCTACGTCACACGTTCTGGCTCTCTGGCTACCAGCGCTTATGGTGCTGACTACAACGAACGCCGCATCAGTGTGACTATCCGCTACGACTTTGAGTAAGGTCTGTGCCGGTTAAATTCAAATAAAAACGCCGCTTCACAGCGGCGTTTTTTTGTTTGTCTTTCACGTTTGTGTGAAGAAGAAAACGGGGATCCTCAGTCTTCATCTTCCTCTTTAAGCCGGGCATACGTCTGGTATTTTTTCTTCAGCATTTTATCAATGTACTGAGTCAATTTTACCTTGTGCGCGATAGCGTCATCCAGCGCATCCACCAGCTCAGCCAGCATGGCCTTATAATACTCAGCATCCTGCACTTCTTTGCCTTTTGGCGTCACCAGCTTCTGATGAGGACCTTTCTTTTTCAGACTGGCAACCACTTCAGATAAATCCATATCTTCGTCGATATCGTCAGACTCATCGTCCATCACCGGCGCATCCGGCACAAACATTTCATCTTTAACTTCGTCGATGACAGTATTTACCGCTTCTTCGTCCAGCGTTTCCAGTTCCTCAAGGAATCCGAACAACAGTATACGGTCCATCAGGGTGTTAATTTTGCGGGGTACACCGCGGGTAAACTGATGGATACGGGAAAAGGCTTCATCAGAAAACAAAGACTCACCATTCCAGCCCGCATGGTGCATGCGGTACTCAATGTAACGTTTTGTCTCTTCTTCCATCAACGGGGCCAGGTGGCAGGAGGCCACGATACGTTGACGGAATTGCTCCATATTCGGTGCGCGCAGAATTGGCTGAAGCTCTTCCTGACCAAGTAGGAAGCTTTGCAACAATGGCTTTCCGAACTGCTGGAAATTGGACAGCATACGCAGCTCTTCGATGGTTTCCAGTGGCAGGTTTTGCGCTTCATCCACCAGTAACAGCGCACGACGACCCTGTTTGCTTAAATCAAACAGAAACGTTTCCAGCTCTTTAAGAATATCGGCTTTGGTGAGGCCGGCCACATTGATGCCGAACTTAGATGCAACCATCTTCACCAGTTCATCCGGTGTCAGTTTTGGTGTCACAATTTGTGCAGCAACAATATCGTCTTCAATTTCAGCCAGCAGACTGTTTGCGATAGTGGTTTTACCCGTACCGATGTCTCCGGTGATAACGATAAATCCTTCCGCCTGAGACAACCCGTATTGCAGGTATGACATCGCCCGCTTGTGCCATTTACTGGCGAAGAAAAAAGCCGGATCCGGCGTTAGCTGGAACGGCTTGGAATCAAGTCCATAAAAACTTTCGTACATGTATTATACCGCTGATACTGAAAACCACTTCTTGTGTGCATCAAGGGTATCGTAAAGCTGGGTTAACCGCCATGCCTTAACCGGACAAATTGGCGAATAAAAGAGCTTATTGTTGTCCGCTGACGATCTGGCTGATGATTCCGGTAGTAGATACACCTTCTTCAAAGTGCAATACCCGCACTTCGCCGCCGTTTTCCATGACTTCTTTGCCGCCGGCAATTTCTTCCACTTTGTAGTCACCGCCTTTCACCAGGATATCCGGCAGCAGGCCGGCTATCAGGCGCTGCGGCGTATCTTCACTGAACGGCACGACCCAGTCTACCGCGGCGAGCCCTGCAAGCACGGCCATACGCCGGCTCACGTTGTTAACAGGGCGTCCTGGCCCTTTAAGACGGCTGACCGAAGCATCATCGTTTAGTGCCACAATCAGACGATCACCTAATTTTGCAGCGGCTTGCAGATAGCTCACATGGCCCGCATGCAGAATATCGAAACAACCGTTCGTCATGACAATTCTCTCACCACGGTGACGGGACTGCTTCATCGCCAGTTGTAATTGTTCTTCAGTCATCACACCACCATCAAGGTGGCTGGCCTGCTCTCCCAGCGCCACCGCAAGTTCTGTAGTCGATACGGTTGATGTACCTGATTTACCAACCACAATGCTGGCAGCCAGATTCGCCAGCACACAGGCATCAGCCATACTGCTGCCTGCCGCCATTGATACGGCAAGTACAGATACCACCGTGTCACCGGCACCGGTAACGTCATACACTTCTTTGGCTTTTGCCGGCAAATGAAACGGACTGTCGCCCTGTTTAAATAAGGTCATGCCCTGCTCCGAACGGGTCAGCAACACAGACTCCAGCGACAAGCTGTCTCTTAAAGACTCAACCTGAGCAGCTAAAACTTCTTCACTGTCTGCTTTGCCTTTCACCGCTTCAAGTTCTGCACGGTTAGGTGTAATTAACGTGGCGCCTGCATAGCGGCTGAAATCATTCCCTTTAGGATCGATTATGACCTGCTTACCGGCTTCTTTTGCAGCCTGAATAAATGCCTGCGCATCAGTCAGACAGCCTTTTGCATAATCTGATAATACGACCAGGTCATGCTCCGGAAGCGCCTCATAAAAAGCCTGAGTCAGCGCTGCTTTGTCAGCTTCAGCAAAGCTCTTTTCGAAGTCCAGTCTTAACAACTGCTGATTCCGGCTCATTATCCGTAATTTCGTAATGGTATCGTAACCTTCACAGCGCACCAGCTTATGGGAAATACCATGCAATGACAGACGCTGTTCGAGTATACCGGCATTATCATCATTGCCGCACAAGCCCAGCAGCGTCACCTCTGCCCCCAGTATTGCAGCATTAATTGCCACATTAGCTGCCCCGCCCGGCCGGTCTTCTGTGCTGTTTACGTTAACCACAGGCACCGGCGCTTCCGGCGAAATACGAGCGGTTCCGCCAGTCCAGTAGCGGTCAAGCATGATATCGCCGGCAATCAAAATACGGGTTGTACTAAAGTCTGGTAGAATCATGTTTTTTCTGACTATCTTCAAAGTTGCAGCAGAGTATACCAGCCATCAAAGTAAAAGAGCAGACACAGGCACCCTCATGGTATGTGTATATGGTGGAAAACCGCCTGGGACAATTCTATACCGGTGTCACAACAGACCCGGCCAGACGGATCCGTCAACACAGAGGCGAACTACAAGGCGGCGCAAAGGCGCTTAAAGGCAAAGCGCCACTGGTGTTCCGGATGGTGGTATCTGCCACAGACAAATCTGCGGCGATGAAAGCGGAATACTGGCTTAAGCAGCTCAGTAAAAGACAGAAAACCGCCCTGCTTGACGGTAAAAAAGCCCTTCCCGGCGACTTCCCGGACTGCACTTCACAATTCAAAACGTGCTGAGCTTAATCCAGAAACGCCAGCACACCGTTCACAATGAGTGCAATCCCGATACTCAGCGTTAACTCAAGACAGGCCACGCCGATGTTATGCTGCTGATCCACCTCCTGGCGGTAGTTCAGGCCGAACAGCAATAACTTCTTACTGATGGTGACCAGCACCAGTAATGCGAGGGACAGCACCACGCCGGTGGCAAGCCAGCCGGTAATATTACTGACATAGCCTGACGGGTGATAAGTCAGCAGGTGGCTTGCCGACGACACAATCATCGCGATACCTAACAGGTTGCCCGCATGTTCCACCGCCAGTGCCAGTTGTCCTTTTCGCAGCGCCCCCTGAAATGAGTCGTTCTGATTGTCCCGTGCATACCGTATTTCATACACCCTGGTCATCATCAGCAGTAAAGCGAGCACGACAGTAAAGCCGGTCACAATAGCGATAATTGCGTTCATATCGCTGCCATCCACCCACAACATCATACTGCGTAAAATAATGGCGCTGGCTATCAGACTGGCAGCATCAACAAGGGCAACACTGACACTGCGCTCTCCGATTAAGTCCATGGTATCCAGCTTATTCAGCACAATTTTGTCATGGGCATAACGGCCGAACTTAACCAGTAATACCCCGGTTAAACCAAAAATCAGCATACCTTTTGTCGCTTCCAGATATCCCTGCCCCACATGACGACCCACCACTGAGCCAACAACGATACACAGTGACAACATGCCGCCGGCCATGCTGATCCCGAAAGCGAAGTTATCCTGCACTCCCAGCTCTTCTACTACAGAGCGCTTGCGGAACGCACCGGACAACCATTTCATGACCATTAACAGCAATAAAGCCAGACCAAAATCTATCAGCAGATAAACCCATAAATCGTGGGGCAGCGGGTTCAGCTTTACCAGTGCATCCATGAAATATTAACTCCGTATTCAACGTTAAACAGGACTGGAGACCCTGTGCATCTTGTGCCAGACTCGGTGCACATTCACTCTGACGAAAACATGTATTATGCCTACGAAGGAAGTAAAAAACAGGATTATCACTGAAAAGGGAACAGCTTGCTGGCAGGCTCTGAATGAACGGCATTCTCTGGGTGAGCAAATTAAGTTACATCAGGCAGAGGTCATAGCGGCAACGGGCTGCAGTGAGTTTATCTTTCGTCAGTGTATGCAGGATGTGGAAAACCTTGAATTTTGCCTGTCAGACGCTCCGGTTCCGGTAACCGCTGAAGCTTTCAGTGACAGCCTGAAGCCACTTTTAAACGACCTTGATGAAGCCGGAATGATGCGCGTTTTACGCCGCTTCCGTAATCAATACATGGCCAGAATCGCCTGGCGGGATCTGCTGAACCGGCAATCCATAGAAACGTCCTTACAACAGGTATCCGCGCTGGCGGACGCGTTGATCCTTTGTGCATATGACGCGCTTTACAGCACTCACTGCCGTAGTTTCGGCACACCTGAAGGGAGCGAAGGCCCGCAGCCCATGCTGATTTTAGGTATGGGAAAACTCGGCGGCAGAGAACTGAATTTTTCGTCAGATATCGATTTAATCTTCGTTTATCCGGAAAAAGGCGAAACCTCAGGCGGACGAAGAACTATGGAGCATCAGCAATTTTTCATTAAGCTTGCTCAGAAGCTCATTAATGTTCTCAATAAAATCACGCCGGATGGTCAGGTCTTCCGGGTAGACATGCGCCTCAGACCATTCGGTGACAGCGGACCGCTGGTTATGCATATGGCAGCGTTTGAAGATTACTATCAGGAGCAGGGACGACACTGGGAACGCTTTGCCATGATTAAGGCCCGCGTGTTGAATCCCCCGTCACCCTACCGCACTGAGGTTGAGAGTATTCTTAAACCCTTTACTTACCGCCGCTATCTGGATTTCACGACAATCGAGTCCCTGCGGGAAATGAAAGGGTTAATTGCCAGCGAACAGCGCCGCAGACAACTTACCGGCAACATAAAACTGGGAGCCGGCGGCATCAGGGAAATTGAATTCTTTGCCCAGAGTTTCCAGCTGATTCACGGAGGCCGCGAGCCGGACCTGCAGGTTAAAGGGTTACACGACACACTCTCCGCCATCGCCGCATTAGCACTGGCCGGAAAAGATGATATAGAAACCCTGTACAGTCATTATCTTTTCCTGCGGAAAACCGAGCATACCCTGCAACAGATTAACGATGAGCAAACTCAGCTCCTTCCGGCTGATGAATTCCGCCGGACAGTACTCGCAGAAGTGACAGGCTTTTCCTCATACGATGATTTTCTTCAGGAACTGGAAAAGGTGTGTCATGGCGTTCATACCCGTTTCCGCGAGCTTATCGACAGCTGTGAAGACAATCATGACGCAGATGACTCTGTGTTTCTGCGCTGCAGGGACGCCTGGGATCTTGAACTGACAGAAGACGAATTTTGTGCACTGACCACACCAAGGTTTGACGGAGAAGACGGCCGCACTATTTTTTCAATCCTCAGCAATTTTAAAGAAAAGCTTACTCATACCCGGCTGGGACAACGTGGCAGGGATACGCTGAACAAACTGATGCCGGAAGTCCTGTACGTTCTGTCAGAAGAAGCGCCGGAAAAAATGATAACCGTGCTGCAGCGGGTGCTGAATGTGATCAGTGCGATTACCGGGCGTACCACTTACCTGGATTTGTTACTGGAGAATCCCGATGTACTGCGCCAGTTAATGAAACTTTGTGACCGCAGTAACTGGATTGCTGAACAAATTCAACGATTCCCTCTTCTGCTGGACGAACTGCTGACGCCACTTTATCTGCAACAGCAAAAAACGGGATACCGGCAAAGCCTGGATACTTACCGTGACGAATTGCGCCAGAGCCTGCTGCGTGTTGAGCCTGAAGACGTAGAGCTGCTGATGGATACATGGCGTCAGTTTAAGCTTTGTCAGCAGTTGCGCATTGCCGCCAGTGATATCAGCGGATCTCTGCCGGTAGCCAGTGTCAGTGACAAGTTAACGGCTCTGGCAGAAGTCGTACTGGAGAGTGTTCTCAACAGCGCCTGGCAGCACACCACAGAGCGTTACGGCCCGCCGTCTCACCTGCAGGAAGGAGAAACCGGTTTTGCTATTGTGGGCTACGGCAAGCTTGGCGGTTTTGAACTGGGCTACGGCTCCGATCTTGATTTAGTGTTTTTACATAACGCCCCGCAGGACAGCCACACTACCGGCAAGCGAACGCTGGATGCCACTCAGTTCTATATTAAGCTGGCTCAGCGCATCATGCATCTGCTGAACACTAAAACCCTTTCCGGACAACTGTACGAAACAGATCTGCGACTACGGCCGTCGGGCAATGCCGGCCTGTTAAGCTGCCATCTCAACGGATTCAGAAAATATCAGCAGGAAGACGCCTGGACCTGGGAACATCAGGCGCTGGTGAGAGCCAGAGCCATTACCGGCGATGCGGCGGTGATTGAGTCTTTCGAAGATATCCGCAGAACGATTCTCGCCAAACCCAGAGACACAGGCTCTCTGGCAAAAGACATCACTGAGATGCGGGTAAAAATGCGGGAGCACCTGCTTAAAGATAATGCGGAAGGACTCGACCTTAAACAATGCAGCGGCGGGATCACAGATATTGAGTTTATGGCTCAGTTCTGGGTACTGGACTACGCCACTCAGTATCCGGGCCTGATGGATTTTCCTGATAATCTTCGCATTATTGAACAAACCGGCAAAGCGGGATTAATCACTGAGGATACCGCCAGTCAGCTACAGGAAGCGTATCTGGATTTGCGTGACAGATATCACCAGTTAACGCTGGCTGACCACAGGTATGCAGGAAAAGAGGATTTAAGTGATATCAGAGCCGGTGTACAGAAAATCTGGCAGGAAGTCTTTGCCTGAGCTGAAGCTTTCTGCCGGCGCCCCTTTCAGCCCCGGGCATCTCCGGCTCTGAACTGACATGTTAGTTTACAACGTTGCAGTTTTTCTTCAGAAAGGGCGTCACTTCATCGGTTACCACCAGAGAACGTTGTTGCGGACACACATACGTGCCTACTCCGCTTTCAAAGTTTGAATCAATGGCACTGGCAATGTCCGATAATGAACCGACGATGGTGTTATCAATCTGAAAGTGATACTTGATGACAAAGTCCTGGTCCAGATCCCAGATAACCTGCATCCCTTCCTGCTGGGCATAACGGGTAATGGCTTCACGTAAGGTATTGCCGGGCTTAAAGCTCCGGTTCTTGTGTTCACCGACCCAGCGGTTATTAGCCGGTTTCAGTTCGCTGGACATACCGGACAACTGACTGTCCAGGCTGCCGCCCTCGTTGTTCAGTTCCACCACAAAGTCGCTTTCCTGATCTTCAATAGGATCGCTGGCCGTCATCCGGTATTCACGGTAAAACTCACTGAGCCCCTGTGAAATGGACTTTTCCTCTTCAGGTTTTTGCGGAGCTGATGATTTGTTTTGCTCGTAAATCATAACCACAATACCGGCAACCACCAGCGTGGCAAGCGCCACGCCAATGTGTTTTGCCCAGAAGGCAGCATCTGATTGTCTTTGTTTAGTGGCCATACAACACATCCGGACAGCGCATGTTATTCCCGTTTCAGTATAGACAGAAAATGGACTTCACGGCTACTTTGTGAGGAAAAAATCATACTAAACAACTAAATAGCCATCAGTCGTAAAGCGACGGAGCATCCGGATCAGGACGGGTTTTAAATCGCTTGTGCGCCCATAAATAGCTTTCAGGCTGTTCAGCGATAATTTTTTCAATGTGCTGATTCAGCAAAGTCAGAGCAGGCACATCTTCCAGTTCACGCAATGCTTCCAGAGGCGGGTAAAATTTCACTTTATAACCGTCCAGCGTGTACTGCGAAGTGATGATCAGCGGCACACTGTCAGTTCTTCTGACGAACATCAGAGTCGCCGTGGTGGTTGCCGTATCTTTCACTCCGCCAAAGGGTACAAAAATACTTTGCGCCCGGCCGTAATCCTGATCAGGGAGATACAAGCACAGCTCTTTTTCGGCCATTGCTGCAAGCAGGGCTTTAGCATTTCGTTTATGTACCATGTACTTATTTGAGCGCGCACGGCCATGATACTGAAGATAATCCATCAGCGGATTATCATGCTTTCGATAAAAGCCCACAGCAGGATGGACATAGCCCAATCCACGACAGGCAAACTCCAGGTTCATGTTGTGAAGCGCCATACCAAATACGCCCCTTCCCTGAGCCAGCGCCGCTTCGACATGCTCGAAACCTTCAACGGTAAAGTGTTTCTTAATCCGCCACGCCGGCCACCACCAGCCCATTCCGGTTTCGAACAGCGCCATTCCCGTACAACGGATATTTTCTTCCAGCAACCTTGATTGCTCACCGGCTGACAATTCAGGGTACATAAGGGCCAGGTTTCGTCTGGCTACATTTACCCGCTTGGGTAACAGCCGGGCGATGAGTTTTCCTGTTCCGGCACCAAGCGTGCGGATCACAGGAAACGGAAGCCACAATAAGAGATAAAGCACGCCGGCACCCAGCCAGACGCCCCAATATTTAGGGCCGAGATAGGAAAATTTGAAAACAGGGGGTTTTATAGCAGCAGACAAAAACAAACCATCCGGATAATTATTTACTGCTTATTGTACTCATTTGTCGCCTGCCAGCATACCGGCAGGCGAAAGAAAGCAGGAAAACTCCGATGAGTCTGCTTAAACGATCAGAACAGGCTAATACTGCTTATCGATTACTTTCAGTTTTTTCTCGAACTGATCATAAGCATCCTGAGACGGATAATCAAAACGGTACTGATTGTGAAAGCCGAACTGCAACTTCACCTTAGCATCTTCAATAAATAAGGTGTAACCATCATGGTCAGTGAATGCCACAATGCCGTTAAGTAAATATTTATCGTCTTTCTTCTCGCCGCTCTGGCGAATTTTATCGAACACCTGAAGCAGAAATTTACTTTCCAGTTCATTTTTCATCGGGGAGATACTCCATCAGCAACTGTTATACTATTCATACGGTAACAGCCGCTGATGGATTACTTTTACATACAGCGAAGAGACTAATTAAAGTTGTAGCGAAAACCGAGGTTCAGCACGGTGGCAGCGAAATCGTCCTGACCACGGACGTATAAAGCTTCCATTCGCAGCATGCTGTTCAGACCGACGTGATAGTCAAAGCCCAGTCCGGCCATGCCGGCAATAATGCCATCATCGTAAGCACAAAAGCCTTCAGGGATTGAATCAATATCACTGACCTGGCAACTGCCTGTTTCAATGCTTTGCAAACCCTGAACGTCAACATTCATGACGCCCAGTTTGTAGTATAACTCGCCGGTACGTCCGCCCGCTTTACCCAGCACTGCCAGATACAGGCCCTGGGCTTTCAGCGCATCGGTATCGCCTTCTTCGTCCAGTAAATTCTGGTAGCCGGCTTCTACATACCATTTACTGCTGAACTGGTGACCCAGCGCAAGACTGTACGCCACGCCTTTATTCTCAGTGTCGCCAAATTCTGCATCGGTATAACCCACCGTCGCCAGCCCGTACATTCTTTCTGTGGCTTGCGCGTTGAAACTAAGCCCTGCAAGACTTAACACCGGTAACAGCAAGGCGGTGACTATTCCTTTTTTCATAATCTGCAATTCCTTTCCTTAGAAATAATATTCCAGCGCTACCTGTACGTGGTCGTCACGGCGCATGTAGTAAAACGTGTCGTCGGTTTGATCGGAAGAGAAGAAGTAAGCGTCCATCTTCCAGCGCCAGTTGTCAGTCATTCGGCTTGAAGCTTCAACAAAAGCACTGTAAGTATCGCTTTCATCCAGATCCTGAATGAAGCCGGATAAGATTTCTGTACCGTCGATATCATTCCACACCCAGCGTAGTCCCAGCATCAGGTCGTTCTGACCGGTGGCGAAGAAATTATCTTCACGCTCGTCGTACTGATATTCCATCAGCACACCCAGATCATAAGAGGTACCGAAAACCCCCACTGAGGTGCGCTCAAAGCCTGCCACTGCGGCGGCAAAATCTTCACTTTGTCCTGCGCGGTAAATCCCTTCAAACTTGAGCAACCAGGCGCCCTGCACTTTCAGTAAATCCACGCCGTACTGTTCAATTTGCGCATAGTAAGGCTGAATAAACGGCGTGCTGTTTTCATCGGTTGCCTGCAGCAACTCAGGTTCACGGGTTGTACCGTCGAAATAAGACAGACCAATTTCCCAGTCCCCCAGAGAACGTTGCCATCTCAGTGCAAAATCCACATGGTTCTGTTCATCATCAGATTCGTACAACGCCGAATTTTCACGAATTTCAACAGGCGGACGTAAGCGGCCGTCTTCACCCGGGAAAGTACGTTCACGAAAGTATGGCAGGACAAAACCGGACAATGTGCCCCAGTCACCGAACACGTTAAGGTTGATCATCGGCTGACCAAGCTTATCTTCGCCGTCGATGTTTTCTACCATGTCGGTCTGATTAATAATGTCGACCAGGTGAATGGATTCCGTTTGTCCCCAGAATACCTTGCTTACGCCGACACGGGTTTCCCAGTTATCAGCTGCGTGCATCCACATTAATTCACGTAAATCAAAGTGTGTGCGCTGCTCATCTTCCTGGTCCAGACGGGCAAAAGGCTTGAACAGAATACTGTCGATGCCGTCGTTCCATTCCGTGTACATTTCAGGTTCTAAAAACACGGAAGCCTGTGAGCGGGGTTGCCCGGGATACGCTGCATCCTGAAGAAAGTAGCGGGTTTCCACACCGGCTGAGCCACTGATGTCAATATCTGACATATCAGCCATTGCACCGGCAGAAAATCCCAGTGCGGCGGCAACAAGTGACAAACGTCTGACGGGGTTAGCGCGCCCGGCGTAAACTGTTACTGTCAAAGTCCGATTCCTCTAATTCTGTGCCAAATTCCAGTTTGTGTGTAACCAGTTCGGTAGATTTTTGTGTTTGCAGATTGTACATAAAACTACGCAGAGGTCGCCAGAACTCCCCCTCAAATAGTTTGTAATCTTCAAATTCGAGTACTTTAAGCGCTTCACCCTTGCGGTCGAAAAACTCAACCTTACGGGGCCGGTAATGTTCTTTATCAATCCATAAAATTTGTTTCGAATAGCCCGAATATTCGTCCATAGGGGTCTGTTCGAGTACGTAGACATCGTCCCCCTGATACTTGTCTTCACGAAGTAAGTCGTAAGAGAACTTAGGGATTTCAAAGGACGTCATGTCTTCAAAGGCATATTCGCTGCCCAGAAACGGACCGGATTTGTTGCTGGTTGAAATCCGGCGGACACGCTTCACAGCCGGCAGAAAAATCCACTGCTCGTCCGGTGCATCAACATGACTGAAGCTTAAAAATGCGGTGCCGCTTAAATCCCGCGGTGAATCAAATATTGTCAGCGCCTTATCACCGTCGGTAGGCACTTCCAGCGTTTTCACCCGCATTTCCCGCTGGGCTTCCTGCCCCTGGGCATTGCGCAGGGTCATGGTAATACTGGCAACTGTATTTTCCCAGCCACGGTTAACATCTTTCCTCGCTGTCGCAATACGAAGGCCTTCTTTCTCAGAAGCTTCATCTGCAATAACCGGAGTCGTCAGCACCACACTCAGTGCCAGTGACGCTAAAGAGAGCTTGCGTAATTGTCTCATGTAGCTTCCCTCGTTGTTTTGTTTTTATCTTTATCCAGCCACATCAGGAATGAGGGCAGGAAGAGTAAATCAATAAATAATGCTGCAATGAAGATAATGTTTGTCATTAACCCCATGTCTGAGTTCAGGCGGAAATCAGACAACAGCAGTACACCAAAGCCGGCAGCCAGCACCACTGTTGTGGTGATCATGGCCCGGCCTACGGTGCGGAATGCGTATTCCACGGAATCCCGCACGCTCAAATTATCTTTTCTTGCAGCCTGGTATTTCAGCAGAAAATGTACAGAGTCGTCGACGATAATCCCCATGGTCATACTCAGTTCTACTGACAGCGCCATATTGATTTCGCCGGACATCATGCCCCATATTCCAAAGCCCACACCAGCCGGCATTAAGTTAGCCATCAGGCTGACTATTCCCAGCCGCCAGGACCGCAGTGCAAGGGTGATCAACAGTGAAATCACCACCAGCGCAGCCACTGAGCCCCACACCATGCTTTCCATGTTTCTGGCACCGATGTGCGCGAACATCAAAGCGGGACTGGCCGCTTCCAGACGCAATTCTGGTGCCAGTTTACCAAACCACCGTTTGGTCCGCGCCTCAAATTCGGTGAACTCCTCACTTCCGAGGTTTTCCAGCACGGCAATAATGCGAACACCGGACTTGTCGATATCTATCTGGTTATTCAGATCGAGACCATATGGCAAGGACATTTCGTACAGTAACAGGTACTGTGCAGCGAGGTCTTTAGATTCAGGTAAGGTAAAATATGCCGGCTCATCATCATGCATATTCATGTTAAGGCGCTTGATGATGTCAGCAAAACTCAGCACATGTTTGACTTCCGGCTGCGAGCGCAACCATTTGGCCAGTGCATCCACCTCTTTCATCACCGCAGGGTCATTGATGCCATAGGGCTCACCGGTATAAACAGCAAAATCGATATTCGACATGCCGCCCATATATTTCTTTTGGATTTCAACGGACTGACGAAACGGTGATGATAAATCGAAGTACTCTACCGCCACATCGTTCAGACGGTTATTCAGGCAGAACAGCAGCGACACAGTGAGAACAATGACCGAATAAGGCAGAATACGGCGGTGATTGCTGATAACCCATCCACCCAGTTTTTTAACCTGTGTGTCGTCGCCATTTTGCTCTTTAACACGGGGGGCTGGCAGTAAAGTGAGCATAGCCGGCAGCACGGTCAAAGACAAAATACAGGCCAGTACAACCCCGACGGCGGTTAAATTTCCAAGGTGAGATAAAATAGGTACTTCCGCAAAATTCAGCATTAAAAAGCCAATTGCTGTGGTACC
The DNA here is from genome assembly GCF_056160285.1 of Alteromonas sp. AWJ4_197. Taxonomy (NCBI): domain Bacteria; kingdom Pseudomonadati; phylum Pseudomonadota; class Gammaproteobacteria; order Alteromonadales; family Alteromonadaceae; genus Alteromonas; species Alteromonas sp. AWJ4_197. The sequence continues at coordinate 200,781 of NZ_JBSWWW010000002.1, forward strand.
GCTGGTAAGTAAAACCGCCTTGAGGTTTAGCACAATACTTTCAGCCAGTGCCTGTTCCTTCGCCAGACCCTGCTGAATTTTTTGCCGGTAAGTCACAATAATGTGTAGGCAATCAGCGACAGCAAGCGTTGTGACCATGGTCGGCACATTGACCGTAGAGGGACTCAGAAAAATTCCCCACCAGCCGGCAATTCCCATCGTCATCACAATCGTGCCGCCAACAACCACGAGCACTACTGCTGATGCTGCTTTTGAGCGTGTTAATAGTGCAATCATCACCGCAATGATGATAAACATAAGCGGGATCAGGGTTGACGCATCATCCTGCGCTGTCAGCGCGAATGCGTCATTCATTGTCACAATCCCGGACAGATAAATTTTATGGTCCGGGTAGGCGGTTTCATATTTCTCTTTTAACTCTCTGGCGAACGCCCCGATCTTCATTATCTTGGGAGTCTGGTCGCCTTCGGGTAGCTGAATTGTGACATTGATCACCGCCATCTCTTCGTTGTCGGAGATAAGCCGCCCGCGTAAATTTTGTATGGGTTCAATAACTTCCCTCACCCATCTGATATGGGCCTCATCCGTTTGCCCTTTGCGGATAAGATCCTGCACCACCAGCCCTTCCTCATCGGCGAAGGTATACTGATAATTCGACAGTGACTCCACCCGGTTAGACATGGGGATATGCCAGGCATCCTCTGTGAGGGCATGGATAAGTTCGAAGGTTTCCGGCTGATAGACGTTTTCACTATCCGGCAAAATGAGGAAGGTAACATTTTCGCTTTTGCTGAAAACATTCTGCATTTCTTCATAAGCCAGTTTCTGAGGATCATCAGGCTCAAAGAAAACTTTATAGTCTCCGCGGAAATAAAGATTACCGGCTCCGAAACCGGTGATGACGCACGCCAGCAGAAACAGTGCTATGACTGTTTTCGGTTTTTCCATGCACCACCGCGCCCAGGCCGGGAGTGTTTGCATAAAATGTCATGTCCTTTTATCTGTTCTGTTTCACAGTGTATCTGCTAAAAGCACAGAGTGTAAGTATTTGCCCTTATACGCAGGATTTCCAAAAAGAAATTTAATGTTTAAAAAAACAGCAGAAAAACAAGCAGGTAAATAAACCTGCGTACTGGCTCAGGTATCTCATTTAACAGACTGCTTACATAACATTTGATCTTTGAAAAATGTCATGTAGTATTAGAAGAATACAACTGGTCAGATGAGCGGATGAGTAATATGAGTATTCGAAAAAGCCTGAAAAAAGTTCTTCCACCTATTTCTGTGACAGAGCAGGAAGCATTGGACGCCGGTGATATCTGGTTAGAAGCCTCTATCTATCAGGGCAAACCAGACATGCAAGCCCTGCGTGCCATTCCACAGGCGAAATTAAGTGCCGATGAACAGGCATTTATTGACGGCCCTGTGCAGGAGTTGCTGGGATTAATCGATGATTTCGAGCTGGCAAATGGTAAGCACATTCCGGATGAGATTTTAGCGTTCCTGAAGAAACACCGTTTCTTCTCAATGATCATTCCGAAGAAATTTGGTGGTCTGGAATTCAGTCCTTACGCCAACTCAACCATCGTTGCAACTATCGCTGCGAAAAGTGGTGCTATTGCCGTAACCGTTATGGTGCCTAACTCGTTAGGTCCGGGCGAACTGCTGATGCACTATGGTACAAAAGAGCAGCAGGACTACTATCTGCCCCGCCTTGCAGTGGGTGATGACATTCCCTGTTTTGCACTGACCAGCCCTGAAGCCGGTTCAGATGCCGGTGGCATTCCTGATGCAGCTATCGTCACGAAGGGTGAATGGGAAGGTAAAGAAGTTATTGGTCTGAAAGTCAGCTGGGACAAGCGTTATATCACGCTTGCGCCAATCGCTACCGTACTGGGCCTCGCATTTAAAGTTTTCGACCCTGATCAACTGCTGGGTGAAAAACTTGAGCTGGGTATTACCTGTGCCCTGCTGCCAAAATCTCACCCCGGCGTAGAACTGGGTAACCGTCACGATCCTATGGGACAACGTTTCTACAACGGTACGACCCGTGGTAATGATGTATTTATTCCTATGGATTTCATTATCGGCGGTCAGAAAAACATCGGCCGCGGCTGGCAAATGCTGGTGAGCTGCTTAGGTGCAGGTCGTGGTATTTCATTACCGGCCATGGGCGTGGCAACAGGTCAGGCGGCACTGAAAGCGTCTGCAGAATACAGCTTTGTGCGTGAACAATTCGGACTGCCTATTGGCCGTTTCGAAGGTATTCAGGGCAAACTGGCAGATATCGCCGGTAAAACATTCCTGCTGGAGTCTATGCGTGTTCTGACAACAGAAGGTTTGGGTTTAGGCCTGAAGCCGTCAGTAGTGACTGCGATTGCCAAATACCATATGACTGAGCTGGGTCGTGACGTAATGAACTCGGCAATGGATATCCTGGCGGGTAAAGCCATTCAGCGCGGACCGCAAAATACGTTATCCGGCGGCTACAGTTCATTACCGATTGCCATTACGGTGGAAGGTGCCAACATTCTGACCCGTAACCTGATGATCTTCGGCCAGGGTGCAATGCGTTGCCATCCATACTTGAAAGAGATGGTGGATCTTATTCACAGTGACGACCACTCTGCCGACGGCGAATTCAATAAAGTATTGAAGAAAACGGTCAGTTTCAGTGTGAAAAATGCGTTCCGCAGCTTAGGTAAGAGCTACCTGCCCTTCCTGCGCGGTGCAGAGTCTGCACTGCCGGAAGTGACAAAGTACGAGAAGCGTCTTAATGCATTGTCAGCAAAACTGGCTCCTATGGCCGATTTATCGCTGGCGGTACTGGGCGGTGATTTGAAAAAAGCAGAATTGCTGTCAGCCCGTCTGGGTGATGTAATGAGTTATCTGTACGGCGCCATGGCAGCCATCCGCTTCTATGAGCAACGTGTAGAAGACCGTAAACTGGCACAGCCTTACTTCGAGTACGCTATGGAGTGGACGCTGCAACAGGCTGAACAGGCACTGGTTGATTTCATCGGTAACTTCCCGAACACAGCAACCCGTGGTCTGATGCGCCTGCTGACCTGTACGTATACCAATTCAGTCAGCGGGATCAGCGATAAGCTGTCCTGTGAACTGGCTCTGGCATCCATGCAGGATAACAGCATCAAAGCACAACTGACGCACCTGGTTCGTCCTGTTGCCGGTGACGGTAACGACATCAACGAGCAGGCGTTTAAAGCGAAACATGCTGTAGCCCATCTGTTAGGTAAAGTACAGAAGGCGCTGCGTAAGGAACCGGTCATCCCGTTCCTGTCGTTTGAAAACGCACTGAATAAGTTACAGGAGCGCGGTGTTGTAACGGCTCAGGAAGCTGAAATGCTTCACGATTACAATGAGAAGCGTAAGCTGGCTGTCCGGGTTGACGAGTTCAACTTTGACCTGGAGCCGTTATCTCAGGAAAAAAGCGATTCTTCAGCGAAGAAAGACGCTGCCTGATATTCTGAATACTGCTCTACAGCATTGATTTAAAAGGTGACTACGGTCACCTTTTTTTATTGCTTTTTGCCGGTTTTGCACTATACCTTTTAGCAGGAACTTTTCCGGTTTACCCGGGCGGTACGCTTCTCCGTCATCTCCCGGTGAATACATATAAAATGTGACAGGGCCGTCCAGCTGACAGGATTAAGTAGTGCGCCCCATATTCCACCACTCCACACTGAATGATGCCGCGTTAAGGGATGTTGTGCACCTGCTGCACTCTAATGCCTTTAACGGCATGATTATCTCTGTCGCTGCCATCAGTGCGCTGGCATTCGGGTTCGATACACCGGAAACCCATACAGTCAAACGACTCTTCTGGTTGATCATGGTGTCTGTTTTACTGCTTCGCTTTCTTGATGCCATCTTCTGGATGAAAGTCCTCAGGCAGAAAGACAAATCTCCCCGTCCCGCATTTTTCCGGTTCGCCATTGGTGTCACACTGACAGCCATCATCTGGGCACTCTATTGCGTTACCCTGTACCCGCTGATGGATATTATGGAGCTGGCTACCACTGTTGTGGTGCTGTCAGCCCTGGCGGGCGGTGCAGCGGCAGTGCTCGGTGCCAGCCGGCCGCTGGTATGGACTTACTGCACGCTGTTGCTGATTCCGGTTTCCGTAATGGCACTGACAGATCCGCGTAAAGAGTTATTTATGCTGGGTCTGCTTGGATTCGGCTTCTGCATCATCATGCTGGGCACCTCCCGCAAAACCAATGCCTTTTATCTGGAGACCATCAGCTTACGGGAAAAGAATCAGGCGTTGGTGGAACAAATGGCAGAAGAGCGCAATGAAGTGGTAAGAGTAAACGAAGCTCTGCGTCTGAGTAACCAGAAACTGGACAATATGAACGCGACACTGGAAGCCGAAGTGCATTCCCGCACAGAAGATATTGTGCGCCTTTCTAACCGCGACCCCCTCACCGGCCTGATGAACCGGGCGGCGTTCTTAAATACCCTGCGGGACAAGTTAAAACAGGCCGCCTTAAGGGAAGAGAAGCTGGCTATCCTGTTTACTGATCTCGACGGCTTTAAACAGGTGAACGACAGTCTCGGCCATCAAACCGGTGACCAGGTACTGGTCTCTGTCGCCTCGAGATTCCGCCAATTTGCACCGGACGATTGTTTATCACGGTGGGGAGGCGACGAATTCATTATTGTTGCGACGTTCTGCAATCTCAGCAAAATAGTGCAACTGGCAAAAAATATCCGCGCCAGTATTGCTCAGGGCATGGCTATAGACAGAAATATCATCAATCTTGATGCCACGACAGGTATTGCTATTTTTCCGGATCACGGCGACAACGAACAGCTTTTGATCCAGCGTGCCGATATCACCATGTATCATGAGAAACGTCGCGGCGTGAACCATACCGGCATTTTCAGTGACAACGTGTATGACGCGGTATGCAGAGAAATGCAGTTACGGGACGGGCTTCGTTCTGTCATCATCAATGACCAGTTGCACCTTGTTTATCAACCTATTGTAGATGCCGGTACTGGCCGTGTGTGGTCTTACGAGGCGCTGCTGCGGTGGCAATTTAACGGACACCCCGTCTCTCCCGCAGACTTTATTCCTGTCGCTGAACGTTCGGGCCTTATCAACGATATCGGATTATGGGTGCTGTCAAAAGCGTGCGAAACCGCAGCAGGCTGGAAAGACCCTGACGTTGCTGTTTCGGTGAACGTATCAGTGATTCAGCTTATGGAAGATAACTTCATCCTCAAGCTCGACGAAGTACTCAGTCATACGGGCCTTGCGCCTTCCAGGTTACATCTGGAAATTACAGAATCTGTATTCGCAGACAATAAACAAAAGCTTGCAGCGCAGGTGAATGCCATAAAAAATCGCCGGGTAGCCGTTTCCATAGACGATTTCGGTACCGGCTTTTCATCGCTGAGTCAGCTTCAGCTCCTGCATTTTGATCACATAAAAATTGACCGGTCGTTTATTCATAACCTTAACTCAGCAGGCGGCCCGATTATCCGTGCGACCTTGCTGATTGCCGGCGAGTTCGGCTGTAAAACCGTTGCCGAAGGAGTAGAAACAGAAGAACAGGCTACAAGGCTTAAGGCGATGGGTGTAGACTACCTGCAAGGATTTTACTTCGCCAGGCCTGAGCGTGCAGAGACACTGACCGGCCGGCTATAAACAGAACAATAATAATCACATGGCTCAACTTTACTTTTACTACTCTGCAATGAATGCAGGGAAATCTACCTCACTGCTCCAGTCTGCTTACAACTACCGTGAACGGGGTATGCACGTACTGATTTTCACAGCGGCAATCGATGACCGCTATGATGTGGGTAAGGTCACCTCAAGAATTGGTTTGCAGGCCGACGCCAGTTTATACGGTAACGAAGATAACTTGTTCCGGCAGGTATTTAAGGCTCACCGTGCCCAGCCGCTGGACTGCGTATTTATTGATGAAGCGCAGTTTCTGACTAAGGCGCAGGTAAGGCAACTGGTAGAAATTGTCGACGAACTGGATATTCCCGTGCTGGCCTACGGACTCCGTACAGATTTTCTCGGTGAAACCTTCGAAGGCAGCCATTATCTGCTGGCCTGGGCTGATAAATTTACTGAGCTGAAAACAGTCTGTCACTGCGGTCGCAAAGCCACATTTGTGGTGCGGATGGATGAACAGGGCCAGCCTGTCACCGGCGGTAATCAGGTTGAGATTGGCGGTAATGACCGTTATGAATCTATGTGCCGCAAACACTTCAAACAGCTGGTATGGGATCAACCGTCGGCGTAGATCTGCTTCAGCGGTTCCCTGCAGCGCCGGGTCGTTGATCCGCCACCCCGTGTCACTGAACCTCTGACAGTTGACAAGCCTCTCAATATTTTCAACAGTGGTGTGAAAAGATAAAGGAGTACACCACTTGCGCAGGCTTTTTCTCTCCGGCTTATGTGCCACCCTCATTGCAGCTCAGGCTGCGGCTGATACGCAACCGGTAAACCAGTTGCCATCTGATTTGAAAACACTGCCGGATACCATTGACCGTGCTTTGTCAGAATTTTACACCCCGGGTATGAGCGTGGGCATTGTGAAAGACGGCAAGGTTGTGTACCTCGCCGGACATGGCCTCAGAAATAAAGAGCAAGGGCTGCCAGTGACACCGGACACCTGGTTCAGACTGGCTTCTGTCAGCAAAGCATTTACAGCCACCACCGTGGCACAACTGGTAGACGAAGAAAAACTGAACTGGCACACAAAGGTAGAAGACGTGCTGCCCGGTTTCAGGATGGCTGATCCTTTTGCCAGCCGCGAAATGGATATCACCGATCTGTTAACCCACCGCAGCGGTTTGGGTTCAGGTGCCGGAGACAGTATGTTGTGGCCTGAGCCATCCGGCTTCAGCCGTCAGGATATCGTGCATAACCTGCGCTTTCTGACGCCTCAGTACAGTTTTCGCAGTGAATACGCCTATTCCAATGTAATGTATATCACAGCTGGGGAAATAGTGGCGCACCTGACGGAAGACAGCTGGGAATCCCGGCTACAAAACCGTGTATTTGCTCCCCTTGGTATGGACTGCTTTGGTGGGGATGTGCCGGGCTATGTGCTCGAAAACCGCGCCATCAGTTACGGCCACAACGATGAGAGAGGCATTTATCCCATTCCACGTAACCAGCTGGCAGAAAAAGGCATTGTCTCTGCTGCAGCCGGCGGCGTCAGCTGTAATGCGACGGGTATGCTGAAGTGGGTTCAGATGTGGCTGGATGAAGGTAAAAGTGCCGGCGGTGAAACCATTCTCTCAGAAGATGCATACAACACCATGCTGACGCCGCAAACCCTGTTGTCTGTTGATGACACTGACGAAGAATGGGACCACATGCATTTTAAGGCGTATGGTCTCGGCTGGCGGCTTATGGATATTTTCGGCCATAAGGTAATCTCTCATACCGGCACCTTATCCGGTTATCAGACGTATGTGGCTTTCGTACCGGATCAACAACTGGGTGTGGTAGTACTGAATAACGGCTCCAACTACGGTGCCCGCGGCGCTGTCATGCAAACCATCCTCAAAGCTTACCTGCCTGAAAGTGATAAAAGAAACTGGATAGATGAATACCGGGCTTATCAGGATGAGCAGGAAGAGAAATATCTGGCCAGACACACGACTCCCTCTGGCAGCAATAAAGTGCTGTTACCGCAAAACACCTACGCCGGACAATTCAGCGACGAATGGTTTGGCCTGATGACCGTTTACCCTGAAGGCGACACCCTGCGGATAAAATCTGACAAAATGCCCACTCTCACCGGCAGACTGGAGCCCTTTGAAGATCATACATTTGTGATCCGCTGGGACAACCAGAACGCAGCCAGTGACGCCTTTATCCGTTATCAGGTGAATGTAAAGCGGGAAGTCACCGGCTTCACCCTCTACCCGTTTACAGAACGTGAAATAACCAACCATGAATGGCGGGATATGGTTTTTACTGTTGATAAGGAATAGCCCGGCCGGGATGCAGAATCATCAGGAAAGCGATTAGAGCGATTAGTATTTAAGATTTTAATCGTTTTATAAAATCACATAATCTGTACCCAACTTAACAAGGAGCAGATTATGGCTAAAATGATTCAAAAACTGGTAAGCAAAAACAAAACACAATCCACCCCGGCACTGACCTGTAATTATCAGAATAATTACTATGGCGATCAGGTATGTGTGGCGTGCGCACCGGTCAAAGGTAAGCGGGCGTAAAGGTGACTTTAAGGTCACTCCTCTGTCCGAAGATACCGGCAACACCGGAAATAAAAAAAGCCCGCACCGGAAACCGGTGCGGGCAATGCTATTTCACAGGGAGAGTGAATCAGTCGAACAGGTACTTCAGAGATACCACAGTAGTGCGGCCGTTCAGCGGGCGGGCACGGATGTAGCTGCCTACTGCTGCAGAGCCTTCTTCAGATTCTGTAATAACAAACTCATCAGTGGCGTTGTTTACGTTCAGAGAAACTGAGAACTGGTCATTAACCCAGTAAGTGGCAAATACATTCACCAGGTTATAAGCATCCTGTTTCAGGTCATTGTTGTCCTGAACATAGTACTCGGTAGAGCCTTGCAGAGATGCACCCACTGACCAGAAATCAGTAACGTATTCCGGTGTAATTGTCCAGATCCAGTCAGCCTGACGACGGGGTGTGTTACCCACCAGCGTTGCATCATTCGCGTCTTTGCTGATTTCAGCATCTGTCCATGTGAGGTTACCGGACAGCACGAAGTTATCAGTTGCATTCCAGCGTCCTTCAAATTCCAGACCTGTTGCTTCATATTCGCGCATGAACGTCAGACCGCTGGTCACCTCAGCCTGAGTATCTTCCGTCACTGTGTCGAACAGCGTAGCGTTCAGCATCAGATCACGGGTGCCGTACTTATAACCAATTTCAAGTTGCTTCGTTGTATCGAAGCCGGAGGTTGTGTTGGTCAGGCTGCCATCAGTATTCAGTGTGCCGCCAATTTGCAGCAGACGGTCTGCCAGTGCACGGCCACCTTTCGAGTAGCGGGCGAACAGGGTTTGCGTTTCGCTCAGTAAATAAGAACCACCCAGTGAATAGGAAGTGTTATTGGCACTGTAGTCAACAATTTGCGATGACGCACCGGCGCGGTTCAGGTTAATCACACCGCCGCTGATGAAGCCGCTGTTCTGCGCAGACGCATCTTCAATCTGTTCAATAACACCGTTTCCGTTAATGTCGTAATCGGCATTGCCGCCACAGCAAGAGCTGATCAGTTCACCCGATGCATCAACACTGTCGTAACGCACTGAAGCATCAATAAGAATGTTGTCTGACAGTTCAAAGCCTACGTTCATGTAGGGTGCAGTTGTCACATAGTTCAGATCCCACTCATACGACAGGAAGCTGGCTGACAGCAGGCCGTTGGATACCAGTTCAGTACCATCAGCATCTGTAATATTCAGCAACTGCGAGTTGTCACCGTCCAGCGTCTGGATAAAGGTTTGCCAGCTTGCCCAGCTCGTCGCAATATCCTGATTTGAATAGTAATAACCTACTGTCAGTGATACGCCGTTATCGAACTCTTTACGCAGGCTCAGATCGTTAATCATGTTACCCAGGTCATTGAGACGGGCATCAAACTGTAAGTTAGTAAATGCTTCGCCGGTATACACTTCACCTGCACCCGGACCATTCGCCAGAGTAACCGTGGTGCTGTCGCAGTTCAGCGCATTACCTTCGCCATCAAGCGCGCCGGAACAAAGCGCAGCAGCGAAGTTTGATACATCGCCCGGGCCGGCAGGGAAACCGTCAGTGAAAGGTGCAATGAATCCACCGGAAACATCCGAAATACGGAATTTGTTTAACAGGAACAGATTGTCCGCAACTTCCAGGTCTACTTCCACGCCGAATGAATTAACTTCTGATGAAATACCGTCGCGTACGTCACGGTTTTCCGGATTGCCGTAGCTGTCAAAAGTAGAAATATTCGTGTTATACACTGAGTTCAGGGCCTGTGAACTGGCATCAAAACCGGGAACAGGACCGTACTCACCGTCACCTTTAACCAGTACCGGAGATGGCAGATAAGTGGAAACTTTGTCATCCAGGTTTTTGTAGAAGAAACGGATATGACCGTTATCCAGCAGCTTGGTGATATTAAACTTCACCTGGCCGCCTTTATCACCGTGATAACCGGTGTCACGGGTACCTTCACCACCGCGGGCAAAGCCGGCAATGTGATAATACAGGTCGTCGCTGATTTCACCGCCGTAACGGAAATCCAGGCGCATTTCATCGTAATCCACACCAAAAGATGTACCGATAGCACCACCACCGATTTCACCGGTGTTGCTGATCATATTGATAACACCACCCGGCGAGTTACTGGCGAAAGTCGACGCAGAGCCACCGCGAACGGCTTCTACATTAGCCACTGACCAGTCATAACGGATGAAGTTATCAGCATTACCAAAGTTGATATCACCGTATTCCAGTACCGGTAAGCCATCTTCATGAATTTGCAGAAATTTGGAACCGCCGGTAGCCAGAGGAATACCACGGATAGTGATGTTCGCGTTACCGCCACCACCTGAAGACTCAGCACGGATCCCCGGAATAGCACGGAACACTTCAGCAGTAGAGCGTGGCGCAAGTTTTACAATATCGTCTTCGTTAAAGGAACTGACCGACACGCTGGCTTCCTGCATGGTGGCACCACCAGGGGTTGCAGTCACAACGATTTGTTCGTATTTGGCTTTATCCTGGGTTTCAGCGTCAGTATTGTCCTGAGCAAAAACGGGACTGGCTATGACTGCGCTGACAGCCAACGCTAATCTACTGAATGCATAACGCTTGTTCATGTTTTCTCCGGGAGAGTGTTTGAGTGTTTACAGGCTAACAATCCGGTCACTTTTCTAACGGGCAGCTTATTCCCACCTTCTTCATAACCGAACTTAATCGTTTAAGAATTTAATCTAAAAACTTTCCAGTGTAAATACAATGTGAAGAATTTATATAACAGAGATAATAAAAGAGACGATATAACCAATACAAATCAGTGACTTATAATTGATAAAATTTTATTAACCTGTTTTAAAATATACCCAAAAGGATAACAATTTAATCTTATTTGATTAAGGTAAGTACAGAGAGACAGGCAATTATGAAGGCTGAAACCGCTATAATTGTCCGGCCAGACTGACGCCGGCCGGTGCAGCGGATGAAAAGGTGCAACAAAAAAAAAGCAGTTTTACAAAAAGAAAGAGACGGCAGTCTGAAGCGATGCCGGAAGCGGTACTAAGACACCGGAAGCGATATTAAATAGTACCGCCGTTAAGAAGTTCGAAATCGAGTACTACAGAGTCAGCCTGCTCACCTTCCAGTAGCAGCTTTGCGGCAGTTTCCCCCTTTTCGATGCTCGACTGGCAAACCGTGGTGAGAACAGGACGGGTACGGCGGGCTTCGTCAATACCGTCAAAGCCGGTAATTTTCAGTTCCTGCGGCACTTTAATGCCCTTGCTGAGCGCACATTGCAACAACTCCAGCGCAATCATGTCACTCATGCACAGTACGGTTTGCGGGCGGGGTGAAATACTTAGCACTTCATTGGCGGCCTGACGGGCAAAATTTCCCCCGCTCTCCGGAATATGCCAAATCCATTCATTATTAATGTCGCAATTTTTGCGTTTCATCGCCCTGAAATAACCATCAAGCCGGCGATGAGAAATTGCACTGTCTGAGTCCAGCAGCGGACTGTCGTACACCCTGCAGGTCACAGGTGAGTCGATAAGTTTCAGTCCCAGAATAGCGGCACGTCCACCTTCTTCCAGTGCTTCCATCGCAATCTGATAAGCGGCATTCTCGTTATCGATGTTCACTGAGGGGCAGCCTTCAAGGTTGAAGTCTACCGTGACCACCGGTTTACTTAATTGCCGTAGTTCTTCCCCTAGTTTCGGGTTTTGGGGCGCACCATAGCAGATAAAGCCGTCAACGAAATCGGCCACATCGGTAATAGTTTGTGCATTACCGGCATACAAGAGTAAATGCTTTTGAGCGTCCTGCAGCACGGAGGAAACGCCACGGATGAAGGTAGATGCAACAGGGTCACTGACCATGTATTCAATGTTATCGGCAAGCACCAGCGCCACAATATTAGACTGACCTTTACGGAGGATCTGCGCTGCTTTATTAGGCCCGCTGTAACCTATCTCTTTACAGGCAGCCAGAATGTCATCACGTCTGGCGGCAGAAAGCTGGTCCGGGCGGTTAAAGGCATTAGAGATGGTTGCGGTAGAAACGCCCAGCTTTTCAGCCACATCTTTTAAAGTCAGTTTTACTTTCTTCATTGTTACGGCAAAGGTCACTGTACTGAATGCCGGCAGGCATAATTAAACGGGTGCAATCTTAATCGATTAACATTTTTTTAAAATTTTAGCACAGTGATGGTAACCGGTACGACTTTATTTTCAATTTTTACCGCCATCGTACCGGTGAAGTAGTAATTTAACAGGAAAACTAGTTGTAAACGGGCCTTGCTGCAGTAAGTTCAGCCACCTTCTGTTTAATGGTTGCAGCCGTGTCTGCGCAGTCCGGCGCACTAAGCAAATCACACATCCATCCGGCCAGTTGCTGACAATCTGCTTTAGTGAAGCCCCGTGAAGTGACGGCCGGAGTGCCGATGCGAATACCACTGGTGACAAATGGAGACTGGGGATCATCAGGCACCGTGTTCTTATTAACAGTTATATTTACACTGTTAAGCAACGCATCGGCTGCTTTACCGGTCATGCCTTTGCTGATCAGGCTCAACAGAAACATGTGGTTATCAGTGCCGCCGGATACCACATCAAAGCCACGCTCAATAAAGACTTCTGCCATCGCTCTGGCGTTGTCTACCACCTGTTGCTGATACACCTTATAGTCATCAGACATAGCTTCTTTTAACGCCACCGCTTTGGCTGCGATGACATGCATAAGCGGACCGCCCTGAATACCCGGAAAAATCAGTGAATTGAATTTCTTTTCCAGTTCGGGAGCAGACTGACAAAGGATTAACCCTCCCCGCGGCCCCCGCAATGTTTTATGAGTAGTGGTGGTAACCACATGTGCCGCTTTCACAGGGTTAGGATACACACCGGCGGCCACCAGGCCGGCAACATGAGCCATATCCACCATTAACCACGCACCAACACTGTCGGCGATATCTCTGAAACGCTGCCAGTCAACGATGCGGGAATACGCCGAGAAGCCGGCAACAATCATTTTTGGCTTGTGGATTTCTGCCAGTTCTGCAACCTGTTCATAGTCAATTTCACCGGATTCCGGGTTAATACCGTATTGCACAGCGTTGTACAATTTACCGGAAAAATTCGGCTTTGCACCGTGTGTCAGGTGACCGCCGTGATCGAGGCTGAGACCTAAAATGGTATCGCCCGGAGAAAGCAACGCCATGTAAACCGCCGCATTAGCCTGCGAGCCTGAGTGCGGCTGAACATTGGCGTAATCTGCGCCGAATAAGGCTTTAGCGCGGTCGATAGCAAGTTGTTCGGCAACATCCACTTCTTCACAGCCGCCATAATAACGTTTCGCCGGATACCCCTCAGCGTACTTGTTGGTTAACTGACTTCCCTGTGCCGCCATTACCGCCCGGCTAGTGTAATTTTCAGATGCGATCAGTTCGATATGACCTTCCTGACGCCGGGTCTCTTTTTCGATTACCGCAGCGATTTCAGGATCCACATTATTCAGCGATTCATTCAGCAGCTTCATGATAACTCCATTGTGTTTTGATTTTCTTTATGCTAATTCTGGTATCGCAATAAATAAAATTAATAAAAACAATAGAGCCATAAGTTTCCAAAATAGGGTTGCCTGCCTATTTTTATTTTGGAGTGTAGCCATGAAAAATTTGTCCGTGGACTTCTTACGTTCATTTGTGACGATTGCGCAGACGGGTAGCTACACTTTATGTGCGGAACGTTTAAAACGCACACAACCAGCTATCAGCCTGCAAATCAAAAAACTTGAAGAAATGGTGGGGGAAAAGCTGTTTTCCCGCGAAGGCAACCGTCTTACTCTGACGCTGGCAGGCAGCAAGCTGCTGGAATTCGGTATGAAAATACTCATGCTGAATGACCAGGCGATGGCTGAATTTGGTCGTCCTCAGGTCAGCGGGAATATCAAACTGGGGATCCCCAGTGAATTTTCCACGACCCTGATGCCTAAGATCATTCGCCGCTTCACCCAGTCTTATCCGGAAGTCTCTCTGGAAGTGCACTGTGCGCTGAGTAAAGATTTGCTGTGTGAACCCCTGAAAAACCAGTTTGATTTAATCCTGTCACTGCAGGAGATGCCCGATCCCGACCAGGATGGTTACATCGTGACAGACCAGCTGGTGTGGGTTGGCAGTCAGCGCTTTGTTAACAGCATTCCTGAAAAGCTGCCCATTATCGCCGCCCCGGCGCCCTGTATTTACCGTAAACGTGCAACCAACCTGTTAGGAAAGCACCGCAAGCAGTGGCAAATTGTGTACACCATCGGCGATCTCAACGGTATTCAGACCGCCATCAATGAAGGACTGGGCATTACCGTACTGGCGAGAAGTACTGTGCCGAACGGCTTGCATATTTTGTCCCCTTCTCCGGCGCTGCCGGAGCTGGGTCATATTGGTGTGTGTCTGGTGAATCCGCAGAAAGTGCGCTCTGAAGCCATAGAACTACTGGCCAAAACCATGGTGACTGAACTGTCTGCCTGCTGAGGAGACTTAAAAGAGTCTCCCGTTCCGACTTTGTTAATAGAGAATTATTGCAGCAACTACATGTTAATAAAGAATTAGCAAAATCTGTGGGAATTTCCGGTATCATTCAGGAATCCGATAAGAAATAAGGTAGTAAAAACAAGGCATGGTGTCAGTTCAGGTACCCATTGCCCTGTCTGCCTTGAATTGCTGAGAGTAACATCAGGCAATTTCGCAGTAGTAATTGAAAGGAAAGCGGTGAGCGCACAAAGCCAGAACCCCGACAGTATTTACACACAGCAAGTAAAACAACTCATCAACATGATTTACCCTCATGAAACCGGCTTCGGCTCCGTTTTCGAAGATGCCAGTGATTACTTTTCCCTTACTCCGGCCCTGGAAAAGCAAGTTGAAGATTTAAAAACGCAACTCAGTAAAATTGAAGGAAATAAAAAAAGAAAAGTACTGGCAGAGCAACTTGCACGACAAATAAAGAATCATAAAGAAAAACTCAAAGAAGAAAGGCTTGCACGTTTAGAAAGGTTGAACGACGTAAGCACAAAAATCATCGAACTTTGTGAAGGCGACAACTGGCAGGAAACACAGCAGTCCAGTGCAAAGCTGCTTGGAACGCTGATGTTGCTTACCCGGGGCCCGTCGGGTAATTTTGCCCGCCTTCATATGCGCCTTAAGCCTTTGTATAAGGCCGTACTGACATTACGCTTAGCCGACAGGCTTCTGGCACACGACACTATTGCTAATAAATATCTGTCGAAGTATCGCGAAGCCGCATCCCGCTTTCGCGGAAACCGTTATTGGCGTGATAAATGGAAAATTGAGCTGGGACGTCCCCTAATCCTTGCCGCACTTTTGCAGGATATCGGCTTACAGAGTCCCGCCGCGCAAACCATCCTCAAAGGTGAGAATGGTGATTTAAGTGAATTCCGGTTATTAGATGACGCACAACGAAAAGCGCTGTTGAAGCTTAACTACCATTTTACGCTCAAATACATTTCAGAAGGCTTAGGGCTACCTGATTATGTAGGAAATGATAAGGAAGAAAGAGACCGGTTCGTCCAGACCCATAAAGACGCCGGCGAATTTCTGTATCAATTAGTAAAAGACGCGTTTGTTTCCAAAACAGGCCTGGGAGAGATAGTTAAAATTCCACAAATTTATGTTTCTATTGTACTTTCAACCAAATCAGACTATTCGCGCAAAAGCTTGCCGAAAGGTTATATGCTGATTGAGCAACTTGCGAAAAAAGATGGCTTAAATAAACAGTTAGCTCAGGATTTCATTGAGCTTGTAGGTTACTTCCCGCAAGGTTTCGGTGTTACCTATATTCCGGTCAATGAAAAAGGTCAGGAAAAAGATCAATATGAATGCGCCATCGTGATTGGGCTCAATCCCCATAATCCGGCAGAACCTCTGTGCAAAGTGGTAACAAGAAATCAGAAGTACATTTCAAGCGGTGCGCAAGAAATCATTCCTAAGGGAAGAAACCTGTACTTTCCCGCCAACCGGAAAAAGTTAATGCGTATGGGGAAAGACAGGTTGAGTGAAATAATGAGTCAGTTATCGGGCAACTTTACCCCTGATGCCATTGACGATTTAGTGCCCGGCCTCTGGGAGCCCTTCAACTTTTTCAGCTTTAAAAAGCATCAGAATTTATGGGCGAAAAACAAATAGCATATAAGGCTAGTTTAAGGCAAACAGGTACATCAAAGTCGCTGAGCTGACAGAGCTGTCTGGCTGAGGAGACTTAAATGAGTCTCCCGCTCTCATACAACCCGTAGAACATAGCAGCATTGCCCATCAGTAATCCTGCATAGAGTCCGAACCGTCCGCAAAATACCCCGACTGATCTTTGCCTTGCCTGCCCGGCAGATTGTTGATCGGCCAGAATCATATTTTGCATCTTGATGGTTTGTACAATGATGATGCCCATCATCACCTGGTACATCAGAACCGGCCCCGCCCACCCCGTTGTAAACTCATAGGCCGCTGTCCACAGGGCACCGGCAATCAGCGTCGCTGTAACGGTTCTGTTCCGCTCTTTTTTCAGAGCGGCTTTACGCTCTTCATGCTGCATATAACGCAGGGGAATACTGGCGCTCATGTATACGGTTAATGCGCCGGCGGCTGCGGCCATCATGGCACCACTGAACAGCCATTTCACAGCCCCCCAGAACCCGCCTTTAGCGACAGAACCGGTTGCTGCATGTGCCGGTGTGCTGAACCCGGCACCAAATAATACAGCGCTGCTGATTGTCAGAGCCGGCGCAGTTGAAAGGATCAGCGATCCGTACTTTTCCATCAGTTTTTCACGCAGAGATAAACGGGCACGGTAAAGCTGCTGCCGTACGGCATCATCAGAAATATTCAGCAAGCGGGCAACCTGAGCACCAGATTGCTCTTCCCGGTAATACAACAAAACCACCTCACGGGCCTCTTCCGGCAACTCATCTACCACTTTGCTTAATACTAAAGCCTGTTGATCACGGCTAAACGCCTGAACCGGTTCATCACTGTCGTTACAGAATTGTTCGAACAACTTGTCAGCTTCGTCACTGTCAACCCGTGATGAAACCTTGTTGTCCCGTAAATAGTTGAAAGCGGTATAGCGGGTAACCTGACGTACCCAGGGCAGAAAACTGGCAGGATTTTTTAATGTGTCCAATTTTTGCCAGCATTGAATATACACCTGCTGGGTGACTTCTTCACTGGCATCAAGATCTTTCACCACTGCCAGTGCAATACTGCTGATGGTATTTCGTGTCGCTTCAATCAAACGGGTAAATGCGGATGTATCACCAGTCATGGCTAAACGGACATCCTTCTCAATAATCTGTGAACTCATAATGATCCTCCCGCACCGTGTGAAACGAAACTGATTAACCTTACCGGCTTGCGGGGCGTCGTGAAAGTGTCTGCAGCCATTTTATCTTCTTGCATAATTATTCCCTGTTAACTGTCATGGTCAGGATATATCTGACATGTTCAGTACAAAGAAACCGCGGGAGGGTATTTTGTGACAAAAAAAGTAAAAAAAGGGCAACCAGATGGTTGCCCGAAACGCTCAACAGAGCACGTACACATGAAATGCCCCGCTGCGGGGGCCGTCTTACCGCTTTAACTAAAGTGGTGGACCCGGTTATCTTTCCGCTGCATCGCTTTGTTTATCCTGCCGCAATTGCCGGCGGCAGCGGAAAAGTTAAAAAAATCATCAGCAGGATCAATCCGACAAGAAACCTGACTACCCTTGCCTCTTTTTCAAAGGCAAAGCAATGAGGGCATCCGGTCCGGTTCTTGTCAGACATCACTGCATTTCCTTCTTATTTACTCGTCCCGCACCATGGGATACGACACGCCCAGCTGTTCCAGATAGGTGTCGTACTTTTCAGGATCGTAGTAGAACTTACGCATTTCACCGCGATACTGCTTCATGATGTTTTCGTTGAGATTAATTTGCGGCTCATCGCCGTCACGGAGTAAAGACTGATACTTCACGTCTTTGGTCTGCACGTTATCGAAATAGTCCTGCATCTGCGGCAACAGTGCCGGATCAGTGAATAAATCGACCATCGTCATAGCATGTGCTTTCGCGCCGGCAATAATGCCTTTATGGGCAATAGGCGTTGCCATCGATACCGCATTCGCCCAGTTGTGGCCAGGCAGATTTGGAATGTTCGACGGATACAACATAAAGATTGTCGGCACAGTCCAGGCGATATCGCCCACATCATCAGAACCACCGCCAGTTAGTTTTTCCAGCGGAGGCGGCTCAAAAATAGGCATCACTTTTTCCGGCAGGCCGGTAACCTCTGAACCAATTTCTTTTTGCAGCGCTTTCGCTAACGTCTGATCATCTTCCGACCATTCAGGCATGCCTATTTTCTTGATATTCTCATAGGCTGCCAGCGCCAGGGGTTTGTTGAAATGGCCCGGCCATGCGGTGCCCATTACCACCGAGTCCCAACTGGTGTTGGTCATCAGTGCTGCACCTTCCGCCATTTTATCACCGACTTCCCACAGCGCTTTAATATGGGGGTAGTCCATTTCACGGAAGTAATACCAGGCGGTTGCTTTGGGTGGCACAACATTCGGCTGGTCACCACCGTCCACAATCACCGAGTGCGTGCGCTGCGCAATCCGCAAGTGCTCGCGGCGGTAGTTCATGCCAACGCTCATCAGCTCAACCGCATCCAGCGCACTGCGTCCGCGCCAGGGTGAACCCGCACTGTGAGCAGATTCACCGTAAAAATTATATTTAACTGACACCAGCCCGGAAAAAAACGGATTACCGTAGAAAGTACCGAAGCCGCTGCCCACATGGGAATACAACACAGCATCCACATCATCAAAATAGCCGTCGCGAACATAGTACGCTTTGGTAGCCAGTTGCTCTTCAGCAACGCCCGGCCAGAGTACGATGGTGCCTTCAATGTTGTTTTTGATCATGTAATCTTTCATCGCCAGCGCGGCGATAATATTCACAACCTGACCGGAGTTATGACCTTCACCGTGACCGGGTGCACCTTCTACAATGGGATCGTGATAAGCCACACCGGGCTTCTGTGAAGCTTTAGGTATACCGTCAAGATCGGTGCCCAGCGCTATCACCGGTTTACCTGAACCCCATTTGGCATACCAGGCAGTAGGAATACCGGAAATGCCCTGCTCTACGTCAAAACCCTGCTCTGTCAGAAATTTAGTCAGATACGCCGAAGTTTCCGTTTCCTGAAAACCCAGCTCGCCAAAGCTGAAAATCATATCGTTCATGACCTGCGCCAGCTTGGCCTGTTTATCAACAGCACTCACCAGTTCTGTTTTCGCAGCATCCCGCTGCGCTTCTGTCAGCGTGGTGGCAGAGGCGGTCATCATCATGCCTGCAGATATCAGTGCCGCTGTCAGCGCATTACGGTAAAAACGTTTCATAAACACTCCTGAATAAATCTGGCAGGCGGCAATACCGCCTGCATTCGTTATGACAGTTACTCGCGTACAGTGGGATAAGAAATACCCAGCTGTTCAAGGTACGTGTCGTACTTTTCAGGGTCGTAATAAAACTCAGACATATCGCCTTTAAACTCCGCCATAATACCTTTGTTCAGGTGCACGGCCGGTTGATCCTGTTCGCGCAACAACGGCGTGTAAGAGGCATCTTTGGTCTGCACGTTCTCGTAGTAATCACGGGCAGCATCCATCAGCGATTCATCGGTAAGCAGGTCAAATAGGGTCAGCGCCTGAGCTTTCGCGCCTGCAACTACCCCTTTATGAGCAATTGGCGTTGCCATCGCTACAGCGTTAGACCAGTTGTGACCAGGCAAGTTAGGAATGTTTGCCGGGTAGCGCAGTGTGATGGTGGGCACTTGCCAGGAGATATCACCGATATCATCTGAGCCGCCTCCCATGTTTTTCTTGAGATCAGGTGGATCAGTGAGCTCATTAATTTCGGTATTCAGTCCTTCCGGCTCCACACCAATCTCTTTTTGCAACGCTTTGGCCAGCGCAATATCATCAGCCGACCACTCTGGCATACCTACCAGTTTGATATTCTCATAAGCGTCTTCAGCAATGGCTTTATTCATGTGCTGCGGCCAGGCAGAACCCAGAACAACAGAGTCCCAGGTAGTGTTTGACATCAATGACGCCCCTTCTGCCATTTTGTCACCGATTTCCCACAGGGATTTAATATGCGGATAGTCGGTTTCACGGAAGAAATACCAGCGGCTCGCTTTTGGTGGTACAACGTTTGGCTGGTCGCCGCCGTCAACCACGATAGAGTGCGTACGCTGTGACAGACGTAAGTGCTCACGGCGATAGCTCATACCCACTTCCATTAACTCCACAGCATCCAGCGCACTGCGGCCACGCCAGGGTGAACCGGCACTGTGAGCGGATTCACCGTAGAAGTTGTACTGAACAGAAATCAGGCCATTACCGCGGCCGCCTCCCCAGCTTGTGCCAAAACCGTTAGATACGTGTGAGAACAATACGGCGTCGACATCTTTAAAGTAGCCGTCACGAACATAATAGGCTTTAGTACCCAACTGCTCTTCCGCTACGCCCGGCCACACTTTAATAGTGCCCTTCAGGCCATGTTCTTCCATGAACTCTTTCACTGCCAGAATGGCAATAATATTTACCACCTGACCTGAGTTATGTCCTTCACCGTGGCCCGGTGCACCTTCGATAATGGGATCATGGTAAGCCACACCGGGTTTCTGCGACGCTTTAGGAATACCGTCAATGTCTGATCCCAGTGCAATGACCGGCTCACCTTCACCCCAGGTTGCCATCCAGGCGGTAGGGATGCCGGAAATCCCCTGTTCAACGGTAAATCCATTTTCCTTCAGCAGGTCGGTTAAATACTTCGAGGTCTGGAATTCCTGAAAGCCAAGCTCACCAAAGCTGAAAATCATATCGTTCATGATTTGCGCCTGTTTGGCTTTACCGTCAATGGCTTTAATTAACGCTTTTTTCGCATCCATGCGCTCATTCTGAGACATGCCGGTGGCAGCATCTGCTGCCAGCGACAATCCCGCCAGAGAAAGTCCGATTAGCGCACTTGTCATGCTTCTTTTAAACATTCTGTTTTCCTTTTTCATTGCGGGCATTAATTACATGTTTACACGGAAGCCAATTTTGAATTCGCGGCCAAGTACGTCATATAAAGAACGGTTTGTTGCCAGATAGCCCGGACGGTTCTCAGACCCCTGATAAGCCGGATAAGTAACAACCGCAGGATCGGTATTGAACAGATTCTTAATTTGCAGATACAGTTCAAAGTCACCGGTGTTGTCAAAGCTGAATGTTTTTGATGCGTAGGCATCGAAGAACACTTTGCTGGCTACGGTATTGTCGTTAATGGTGTAGTAAGGCGCGCTGCTTACCGGACAATCTGTTGAACACTCAATGTATGCGTTGCTTAACGTGCCTTCACTGATGCCACGGGCAGTTAAGTCAAAACGCATATCGTCCAGGTCGTAAGTGACAGAAGCACGAAACTTCCAGTCCGGCGTTGAGCCTGCGTTTGAGCCAGCTTGGTCAATGGCGGTAGTACCGTCATCGGTGATGGCTTCAAGATAATTGGTGGCCAGGAAGCGCAGTTTTACGTCACCGGGAATACCACTGTACAGATCGCCCAGAGCAAAACGGTAAGTCACATCGTAGTCCACACCTTTCGCAGACATGGAGTTCAGGTTGTCGTACAGCAGGTTAATGGTTTGCAGCGTACCTGACTCATCATAAATCATGTTGTCACAGTACTTCTGAACACTGTACTCTACACAGTATTCAGCGGTAGTATCTGCTGTGACATAACCGATAACACCGTCAACTTCCACTTCGTAGTAATCAATGGTTGCAGAGAAACCTTCCAGGAAACTTGGGCGTAACACCACACCTAAGCCAAATGAATCCGCTTCTTCCGGAGACACATTAGGGTTACCCTGAAGGTTCTGTACCATAGGCACAGACGCGCCGTTGATGGTGACCGAGTTAGAACGTGCCGTACCTGCGGCATAAAGCTCAGACAAATTTGGTGCACGAATATCTTTAGACTTGGTGATGCGGAAAGTCGCATCGTCAATTGGCGACCATGTGAAACCGGTTTTCCAGGTGGTCACACCGCCGGAGGTACTGTAATCGGTATAACGTACAGCGCCGTTAAAATCTAAATCTTCAATAACCGGCACCAGGGCTTCCAGGTAGGCTTCTTTTACATTGTAAGAACCTTCGGTCACTTTATAGTTACCGTACTTCCAGCCTGATGAATATTCCTCATCGACCGAGCCATCCATTTCTTCTTTACGGTACTCAACACCGAAAGCCAGAGAAATGGGGCCCGCCCAACCGTCGATATCGGATGTACTGAAATTAATTGCCGCAACGTCCTGGATAAACTCCTGTTTACGACGCGGCTGGCCCAGTACATAAGCCAGTGCTTCTTCGCTTGCAACGCCAACACCCATCCGGTTCAGCGGTACACAGCCATTTGTAGGATCAGTCAGCGTAGAACGACACACAATATTACCGGTATCCGGGTCAACCACAGCATCTGTCGCCAGAGATAAACGGGAGGTATTGTAGGTCGGTGTCATATGTTCGTCGGTATTAGTTTTACCGTGCTGGTAATACACATCCCACAGGAAGTACTTGTCAGACAGTGCAAATTCACCTTTTGCCCCGCCAACAATACGGGTGGTATCACGTTTGTTATTCGAACCTGATGCCGGCATATCCACGTTACTGGTATTCAAAGAGAAACTATCCAGTCCCAGGGTAGCCATTTGGGTAGCCACAGACTCAGGCAGATACGCATTGTCCGCGTAAATGGTCACACCTTTCGTGGTGGGATTAATGTAGTAACTTAAGCCTTCATACTCGGCGTAAGAACCTTGCAGGAACACTTCGGTTTCACCGAACATCCAGCTTAACCGTCCAAACAGGTTTTTCCTGTCGAGGTCTGCTGCCAGAGAGTTTGTGCCGAGCATACCCGACGTGGTGTATTCCCAGTCGCCGCCCTGCATCCATTGTCCGGATGTTGCGCCGGTTGCCAGTTGACCTACCGCACCGTCAACACCGAAGTAGGTGCCGGCCAGCGGGCCTGACGCAATTAAACCGCCCGGGGTGTAGTTAGAAATACCGATGCCGCTGCCGGTATAGAAATACGGCGCGCCTTCAGACGTGTCCGGATTGATCATCGCCACGTTGCCCTGCTCGGCATAGTCGCGGGTGGTATAGTGAATTCCGTTAGCACGGAAGACCTCACCACTGAGTAACAGGTGGCCATCGCCGTTGCCCAGTTCAGAACCGTAAGTCAGTACGATTTTGCTGTTTTCACGGTCGCCGTAAGTCGTTTCGCCGTATTCCACCTGCGATTTAAAACCGGTGTACTCTTTATCAAGAATGAAGTTCACCACCCCGGAGATGGCATCAGAGCCGTAAACAGAAGAGGCACCGCCGGTAACGATTTCAACGCGCTTGATCAGCGATTGAGGGAATGTGTTCGTATCAACCTGACCGGTTGAGGCTGATACCACAGAACGCTGACCATCAAATAATACCAGTGTACGGCCTGTTCCCAGTGCCCGCAGGTTTAATGCGGCAATACCGGAAGCACCGTTACTCAGTGAACCGGAACTGGTTGAGGCTGTGGAACTGCCTGATACCGACGGCATGGTGTTGACAAAGTCAGCCACACTGTTTGGTGCGAAGGTATTAATATCTTCTTCAGACATTGATGCAACCGGTGTAGGGGTATCGTAACCGTCACGGGAAACCCGTGAACCGGTCACCTGAATGGACTCAACTTTTTGTTCTTCTGCTGCCGGTACAGACGTTTCGCTTTCCTGTGCGAAGGCCTGGGATGACAAACTGCTCGCAATCGCTACCGCCAGATAGAGTTTTCGGGTGGGGAATGGGGTGTTCACCTTCATATGTGTATCTCCTGTTTAAGCTGTGCTTGCTTTCAACTGCTGATTATTTGAGGTGCGTCCGACTACAGAACTGGCGCGGTTTATTTTTCAGCTTTACTCAGTAAATGTGCTTGTTGCAGGAGAGGTATTGCACATGCCGTACCTAAAACATTGATTTAAGTAATTTTTATCAGAGAATAATTATTCGCATGGAATTTTTAACAAGGGAATAAAGATTTATATTCGTAAATTCAGCGCGTTACGAACATAAGAAAGACTTATTTACAAACGATCAACATATAAGATTTATAAATATTGTCACTTATGCAGAAATTAAAAATGTTTATGCACATAAAAATAAATAAAAAATTCTTATGTGCAAATTAGCTTACTTTATACTAAAGAATAATTCGCACTCATTTGATGCACCGTTAATGAAATTGCACAGGAGTCAAAGATATACTGATACAGTGTAACATCTGGCCGATATTAGGATGCATATCTCAATAAACATTAAATATAGGGATAAAATTAACAACCTTGGCGTTAATGCTGCGTTGAAATACAGAATTAAAAGGAGGAAATACTGACACCTTTGATCGTATAACCCGTCAAATTGTGTCAGTAACGTGGTACTGGAAGGTAAATAAAGCATCCGCACTGTGCATAGTTATTCAAATAAATGACTCTTTTGCACCATTTTGGAATTCGTAGAAAAAAGAGAAATCAGCTCCGGCAAGTCCTTTTCAGCAATTTGTTATCGCGTGCCGAAAATTTTATCGCCGGCATCCCCCAACCCGGGCAGGATGTAACCCTTCTCATTCAGCCGCTCATCTATGGATGCCGTATAAATATCAACATCCGGGTGCACTTTCTGTACAGCTTCAATCCCTTCTGGAGCAGCAACCAGAAATAACCCCATGATGTGCTCACACCCTTTCTGTTTCAGCAAATCGATAGTCGCGATGAGCGTGCCCCCGGTGGCCAGCATGGGGTCGACAATCAGCGCGGTCCTGGCATCAATATCTTTTACGACTTTGTCGAAATAAGGTACCGGCTCGAGGGTTTCCTCGTCCCGGTATAACCCCACCACGCTGATACGGGCATTCGGGATTAACTGTAATACCCCGTCCAGCATACCCAGACCAGCGCGCAGAATAGGGACAATAGTGATTTTCTTTCCTTTGATCTGTTCAACATTGAGTTTCTCACCGGTCCACCCTTCAATTTGTGCTGTTTCTGTGGGCAAGTCACGTGTGGCCTCGTAAGTCAGCAGATTGCCTACTTCACTGGCTAATTCACGAAAATCTTTACTCGAGACCGACGCTTCTCTCATCAGACCGATTTTATGCTGGATTAACGGGTGCTTGATTTCATGAACAGCCATGACGTGCTCCTGAGTAAGATTATGATGGATAAAAGGCATCATGCGTGTCCCTTGAGAACACGCATAACAGTTAGCCGGATAATGGCACTAACTGACTGGTTTTTGAATGATAAAAATAATGTCGTTGTAATGCCAGGCCAGCTTATTGCCTGACAGTTTACTGATCATTTGTGCCACTACACGAACAATCTTATCTTTTTTGGCCCGCTTTCGCAGGTAATTATTCTTCCCCATTTCTTTGCATAGCGTGAGCTGGTGCTTTGCGCAAAAAGCCTTGATACCGGAGCGGGACAACTGAGGATCGTAAACAATAGGATAAGGGATGTGACCGGGCTTACCGGCATGCTTTTTACCTTTTATATATCTGTAATAGGCAACATGGAGCCAGTGCGGCGTATGGCGGGCAAGAAAACCGTAAACCGTGTCACGGTCCGGCACTTTAATCACGACAACGCCTCCCGGTTTCAGCCACAAGGCGAAGTTCTCCAGTACTTTATCGATATTCTCGATATGTTCGAGCACGTAAGAAGTATAAATAACGTCGAAATGTGCTGCAGGTAAAGACAAGGCGCGCAAATCGCCGGTGATGATATTCTGCAAATCGCCGTGAATTTGCTGCCTCAGAGCCAGTGCAGCCTCATCAATATCAACGCCGGTGATATGACGGGGGATCCCTTCCAGCTTAAGAGGCCATTTTTGCCCGCAGCCGGCTTCCAGTATTTTAAGCTCACCGGTATTGCCTGCGACTTCACGAATATGCGCCTCAATAACAGCGGTTTCTTCCCTGGTGTTCTTTACGAGCTTAATGCTATCCATTGCGATCCTGAGGGGGTAGATGATTTCATCCAAAACTGAGTGAACCTGGCCGGGTAAACGGTCACCTGAATGTTTACCTGTTTACACTGCTACGGAGTTCCAGATTACACAGTTCAATAAAAATTTAAATACACGCTACCCTGCTATCTGCGACTTTCAGCGAAATATCACTTTACCCATTAGCTGCAATGGACAATTAGCTTCACCGGAGACTTTCGCAAGTTAGTCGTTAAAGCTTTGCATTTCTGTTCCTCTGTTGGGTAGCTTAGGCAGATTACACTGTGGCGCACAACCAGGTCGCCACAGCGCATCTGCACACACAACAAGAAAAGAAGGGAACTATGAAAAAGGGCTTTAAGAAACACGCTATTTTGCTCGGTCTGTCTTTATTTGCAACCCAGTCCATGGCAGCACTTTCAGATAAAGAGCAGCAACTCGCTGACTACATCGATAAAACTAATCCCGCAGCCCTGAAGTTGCTTGAAGATATCGTCAATATTAACAGCGGCACGATGAATTTTGCCGGTGTGAAAAAAGTGGCAGATGTTCTTATTCCTGAATTCAAAGCACTGGGTTTTGATGCCCGTTTTGAAGACGGTTCGGCATTTGGCCGTGCCGGACATCTGGTTGCAGAACTAAATGGCGGGACGGGCCCCAAAATGCTGCTTATCGGACATCTGGATACGGTATTCGAACCGGACAGCCCGTTTCAGACTTTCGAAAAAATCAGCGACACACAGGCACGGGGCCCCGGCATTGCTGATATGAAAGGCGGTGATGTGGTTATTTTGCAAGCCTTGCGGGCCTTACATGATGCCGGTGAGCTGAAAAACATGAATATTCTGGTGGTCATGACCGGTGATGAAGAACTGAGTGGCCGCCCGCTGGAATTGTCGAAAAAGGCCCTGACCGACGGTGCAAAATGGGCTGATATTGCAATCGGGTTTGAAAATGGTGACGGTAACCCCGCCACAGCAAACATTTCACGCCGTGGCTCTATCGACTGGACACTCACTGTTACCGGCGTTCCCTCTCATTCCTCTCAAATCTTTAAAGATAACGTGGGTGCCGGTTCTATTTATGAAGCTTCGCGAATTTTAAACACCTTCTATACGGATCTGCGCAGCGAAGAACTGCTGACGTATAATCCCGGCCGTATCATGGGCGGAACAGCCGTCACCCACGACCGCAAAGCAAACAGCGGCACCACCTTTGGCAAGAACAACGTAGTGGCTGAAACCACCATTGTCACCGGGGATATCCGTGCTATTTCGGAAGACCAGGTTAACCGTGTGAAAGATAAAATGCGGGAAATCGTCGCGGCATCCCTGCCAAAAACCCAAAGTACCATTGAATTCGGTGAGGGATATCCCGCTCTGGCACCAACAGACGGTAACAAAGCCCTGCTGGAAATTTACAGCAATGTCAGTGAAGATTTAGGTCAGGGTAAAGTGGCACCGGTCAACCCGCTGAATGCAGGCGCCGCCGATGTATCTTTTACTTCAGCATACGTTGAAATGGCCATTGACGGACTGGGCATGAGCGGTTCTGCGGGTCATACTGTGAATGAAACCGGCAACCTTGAAGCACTGCCTTCTCAGTCCAAGCGGGCAGCCATTTTACTGTACCGCCTGAAACAGCAATAAAAGCAGAAGTCACAATAATACAAAGGGCGCGGTTACAGCGCCCGTTTAACAACAAAAAGACAGAGGAAATACTATGAAACTTCGTCGTTCCGTCTCCGCACTGGTACTCGGCGTGTCAGCAACACTGGCCATTCCCCCTGCACTGGCCGCAGAACAAACGGTTGAAACCAAACGCAGCATTCCGGTTGAATCCGCCACCGTAACCAAGCATAAAACCACCATCCGCGGCGAGAAAGTCAGTTATACGGCCACTGCCGGTATGCAACCGGTGTGGGATGAAAAGGGAAACCCCACCGCCACTTTGCAATATACTTATTATCAAAGGGATGACGTAAAAGATACAGCCACACGCCCGCTGGTGATCAGTTTTAACGGTGGTCCGGGTTCCGCTTCCGTGTGGATGCACATCGCCTATACCGGCCCGAAAGTGCTGAATATCGACGAAGAGGGCTATCCCTTACAACCTTACGGCGTGAAGACCAATCCCTACTCCATTCTGGATGTGGCGGACATCGTTTATGTGAATCCGGTGAATACGGGATACAGCCGCGTACTGCCTGACGCTGAAGGCAAAATGCCGTCAAAAGAGCAGCAAAAATCTCAATTCTTTGGCGTTAATGCCGATGTGAAATATCTGGCAGAGTGGATCAATACATTTGTTTCCCGTCAGAGCCGCTGGCGCTCACCAAAATACCTGATTGGCGAAAGCTATGGTACAACCCGGGTGTCCGGACTGGCGCTGGCGCTGCAGGAACAGCAGTGGATGTACCTGAACGGCGTGATTCTGGTCTCTCCTACAGAATTAGGCATTAACCGCGACGGACCGGTAGAAGCCGCTAACCGCCTGCCCTATTTTGCTGCCGCAGCGTGGTTTCACAAAAAACTGGCGGCTGAATACCAGAACAAAGATCTTGAAGCGTTTCTTCCGGAAGTCGAAACCTGGACGCTGAATACCCTTTTACCGGCACTGGCAAAAGGCGCATGGATCGACGAATCCGAAAAGCAGCAGGTTATTAAGCAATTTGCCGCGTATTCCGGTTTAAGCGCACAGGAAGTTGCACAAAGTAATCTGGACGTCAGCACATGGTATTTCTGGAAAGCACTGCTCCGTGATGAAGGTAAAACCATTGGCCGGCTGGACAGCCGTTACCTGGGTATTGATGAAAAAGAGCTGGGTGACGGGCCGGACTACAATGCTGAACTGACATCCTGGCTGCATTCTTTCACACCGGCGATTAACGACTATCTGCGCAACGATCTGAAGTTTGTGACTGACACCAAATACAATATGTTTGGTCCTGTGCATCCCTGGGATCGTGAGAACAATCACACCGGCAAAGATTTACGTCAGGCCATGGCAACAAATCCGTACCTGAACGTGATGATTCAGTCGGGTTATTACGACGGCGCCACCAATTACTTTGATGCCAAATACACCATGACTCAGTTAGACCCAAGCGGCAAAATGAAAGACCGTCTGCGCTTTAAAGGTTATCGCAGTGGTCATATGATGTATTTACGTTATGAAGATTTGAAAACCGCTAACGATGACATCCGGACATTTATCAGCGACAGCCTGCCGGCTAAAGACCAGGCAGCAAAATACGACCGCTGAGACAACTATGCAGCCATTCCTTAACAGGAATGGCTGTTATTCACTACGCCTCAGATGAACTATCTCGCTCACCTTTTTCTTGCCCGTCCCACACCCGACTCCTGTTTTGGCAACCTGCTGGGAGATTTTCAGAAAGGACTGGATACCACCTCACTGCCAGCTCCGGTTTATATTGCCCTGCGTAATCACATGGCCGTAGATAAATTTACTGACAGTCACCCCTGGGTACGGGACATTAAGAAAACATTCAGCCCTGAAAGGCGGCGGTTTGCCGGTATAACCCTGGACGTGTTATTCGATCACTTTTTGATTTGCCACTGGAAGCAATTTTCACGGCAGCCGTTTGACGACTTCTGCGGTGACAGATACCACCTGCTGGGTCAGCGCACCGGACAAATGCCACCACGCATGCAGCAGGTTACCGGCAGTATGATTAACAATCGCTGGCTGGATGTGTATGACTCACTGGACGGGGTGAACATGGCACTGAACCGCACTGCATCCCGCATACGGTTTAAACACCGGTTTGAAAACAGTCTTGAGGAAATATTGCCGGTTTACGACACATTGCTTGCAGATTTTCCGGCATTTTTTGAAGCACTCAGAAAACACATAAAAGAAAAGGGCCCGGAGGCCCTTCACTTCGATAACGTCTGAGGTTTAATTCTCAGGCAGAGTGATATTCAGTTCCAGTACACTACAGTCGTCACTGTTTTCCAGTTGCACCGATACATCATCATCAGCAATTTGCACATATTTGCGGATAACTTGCAGAATTTCCTGCTGCATCATTGGCAGGTAATCCGGTTGAGAACGTTTACGGCGCTCATGGGCGACGATGATCTGCAAGCGTTCCTTGGCTACTGCGGCAGTGTTAGGCTTACCTTTTTTCAGCAGATAATCGAAAATACCCATTATTTACCTCCCAGCAGTCGCTTAAAGAAACCTTTCTTTTGAACGTCCAGGAAGCGGTGTTCTACCGTTTCGCCCAGCAGTCTGCGAACCGCGTCAGAGTACGCCTGACCGGCATTCGATTCATCATCAAGGATGACCGGTGTACCCTGGTTAGACGCTTTCAGAACCGCCTCAGACTCCGGAATAACACCCAGCAGCGGAACGGCCAGAATTTCTTCCACGTCAGCAACACTCAACATTTCTGCGGTGGCAACACGTTGCGGGTTATAACGGGTCAGCAACAAGTGCTCTTTCACTGATTTCCCCTGTTCTGCACGCATAGATTTGCTCTGCAAAATACCCAGGATACGGTCAGAATCACGCACTGAAGAGACTTCCGGGTTAGTTACCACGATAGCTTCATCAGCAAAATACAGTGCCATTTGCGCGCCCTGCTCAATACCAGCCGGCGAATCACAAATGATAAAGTCATAATCTTCGGATAAATCGTTAAGTACCTTCTGGACACCTTCCATTGTCAGTGCATCTTTGTCTCTGGTCTGTGACGCAGGCAGGATGTACAGGTTGTCGGTACGTTTGTCTTTAATCAGTGCCTGATTCAGCGTGGCTTCTTTATTAATTACATTAACAAAGTCATACACCACACGTCGCTCGCAGCCCATGATCAGATCAAGATTCCGTAAACCCACATCGAAATCTATCACCACGGTTTTGTGTCCGGCCAGTGCCAGACCTGTAGCAATGGCGGCGCTGGACGTTGTTTTGCCAACCCCACCCTTTCCTGAAGTTACTACAATAATTTTAGCCATTTACTATTCCCCAATAGCGTCTGCACTGCGTTAGGTTAATGCTTCTATAAGAAGTGCATCTGCATCTAAATATGCCTGCGCTGGTTGTTTCCAGCACTTATTTTGTATGTTTTCCTGCATCACGAATCTGCCGGCGATAGATACCAGCTCAGCTTCCATGTTCTGGCAAAAAATTCGTGCTTCAGTATTACCTTTTACGCCCGCCAGCGCGCGACCGCGCAGGGTACCGTAGACGTGAATATTTCCGTCCGCCAGGATTTCAGCCCCTTCACTTACGGCGCCCAGTATCACCAGATCACTGCCATCCGCATACACCTGCTGTCCGGAGCGTACAGGGCGGGCAACAATTTTTGCCGGCTTAAGTACTTCTGTGGTTTTGGTGATTGTTACGGTTTCAGTGACCGGCTCAGGCGTCTGCTCCGGTTCCGGTTCGGCGGGCTTTGCTTCTGTCAGTGAACGCTCACTTAACTTACTCTGACTGATATCAGCCAG
Source organism: Alteromonas sp. AWJ4_197 (assembly GCF_056160285.1). Classification (NCBI taxonomy): domain Bacteria; kingdom Pseudomonadati; phylum Pseudomonadota; class Gammaproteobacteria; order Alteromonadales; family Alteromonadaceae; genus Alteromonas; species Alteromonas sp. AWJ4_197. The sequence goes on from NZ_JBSWWW010000002.1 coordinate 232,616, forward strand.
ACCAAGATCGTTTATCGTCGCTTTTAACCCGTCGGTTTCACCCTTTATCGCCATCGGCTGTAGCTGATGACGGCGGCATAAAGCAACCAGCAACTCGAACTCTGTTGCCGACATTGTAGCGTTGAGATGGAGAATAAGCGAAGAACGGGTGAAAAAATGTGGCGCACTGGCAATTTTCGCCGCCAGTTGCGTGTCAAATTCATCCGGTTCGAAATGAAGGACTTCCAGTACAATACTGGTAAGCGTGGTGCCTTTCATACGAAAGCACTGTTGTGACATGAAGCGCATCCTGAATTATCGTTATTATCCCGCTGCAAGCCAGAAATGACAAGGCGGTGACAGATTGCACAACTCTATCAAATTCCCGTTCTACGGCAATACAAACTCCGGGAAAAATACGATAAACGGACAAAAAAACGCCAAAAATAGCAAATAAGTCCGTGCAACCACCATGAAGAGTGGCTGCACAGGCTATTTTAGTCTTCCTGACGGTTGTCAGGGAAGAGATAGTGACAAAGGCGGTTTGCACACTCAGATGCACTGGCTACAACCGCGAAACGCTCTTTGGAAGGCAATTCGTCCAGCCAGTTACCAATACGCTGAACACTGGTCTGGCATGGCTTTCTGTCGAGACCAAAGCGCGCTGACAAATTCGACGTGGCGACTTCTGTGACCAGTGTGGAATAGGCGTCGTACTGCACCGGGTTCAGCAAATGTCGTCCCACATCCAGCCGTTTCTGATGACCGGCCCAGCGGATCAGTAACGGTAAGATGGCCTGATACCAGGCTTCTGTGACATGCTTGGCATACAGTCCGGTTTCAGGCGGCATTTCGATATAATCTTCCTGCGGATGGAAACGGGGCTCGTCACCTTCCCTGATATCCACATTCAATCTGTCTATCCGGTTCTTCAATGTGGATAAGGGTTCAACGAATCCTTCTTCGTAGGGCATGCCTTTGTAATCCACCAGCTCACTGGCATTGTAAACCAGTGAAATACGGCGACCTTTCTGCGCAGCCCCTTCATCGCCCTCTCCCCACGACAATTCTGCCGACGGCATGGAATAGTAATGAAATACCGGTGACGGCCTCGCATCTTTGCGTAATTTAAAGCCCTGTTTTTTCCACTGAATTTTAGTGCCCCACAAATTACTGGTATAGCCGTAGGTCCGTGACGTAAGCGACAACATAACCCAGGTCAGCATGGAGTTATAAGGCACTTTTGAACGGATATTAAAATGAGCTACCGGTTCAGGTTGTTCTATCCAGCGCAAAATACAGTCGTCATCTCTGGCGATTAAATCAGCCAGAATATCCTGATAGCGGGTTTCATCCAGATCCCAGCTGTCATTGTTTAACAGCACAACATCAGCCAGTGTCTGACAACTTCCTACCGGATGGCGCCGCAAGAAGTAATGTAAGCTCTTTGCGGAACTCACGTCTTTGCGGACAATGTCCAGATCGTTGATATACACCACCCAGAAATGCAGCTCTTTCAGTAGTGTCTGCATTTCACTGCGGGTTACGCCTTCCCACTTTCCCGGTGCCTGTAAGTCAAAAATTTTACTCACCGGTGTATCACTGTATGCACCCGAAATCTTTTTCAGAATGTCCTGATAAGACAGACCCAGCCATTCTTCAATGTCTGCAATCTGCTTACTTATCTCACTTAAGTTCGCCACACTGGCATCCAGACTCCGGTCATTGCCTAAAAAATGGATTGGCCGGTTACTGGTCGCCGTTTGTTCGACGAAGCGTCTGAAAGGATCACGGCCATTGTATTTCGCAGACAGCCGCAACAATGTTTTCGGACTGCTTCCCGTTGCAAGGGAACATTCCAGTTGCAACGGGTAACTGTTTCGAAACTGCGATAATGTCAACATGGGCTACATCCTTCTTTATCTTCTCTTCAGGCATTGATGCACGATGTTCCACCGGGAACGGTCGTTTTCCTGATATGGCCGGAGTGTAGCCAGACCCTTATGGGTGTTCGATATACAAAATGATAATCAGATGTAGATACTAATAAGTACGCATACCCGTTTTTTTGCGGGGAAACCGGTGATTTCCGGTGACGTTCTGAAGCGCAGAAATGAGAAAGGCCGGAACAAGTCCGGCCTCAACCAAATGCAAAGCAATGTTTTAATTAGTATTTTTTAGATTCCACCCACTTTTCAACATCGCTTTTCACCATTGCCATGGGTCGTGCACCGGGCAGTAGCACAACATCATGAAATTCTCTAATGTCATATTTGTCACCTAATACATTCCTTGCTTCTTTTTCCAGTTTGACAAAGGTGAGCATGCCCAACTTATACCCAAGTGCCTGACCCGGCCACGCCATGTAACGCTCGATTTCAGGCACAACATCAGATAAAGATGTACCGGTAGTTTTATGGAAATAATCAATCGCCTGTTCTCTGGTCCAGTGCTTGTGATGCAGGCCAGTATCAACAACAAGGCGCACCGCACGGTACAATTCAGCCTGCAGACGCCCTAAATCCCCCAGTGGATCATCGTCGTACATGCCCATATACTCAGCAGCAACGTATTCAGAGTAGAGTGCCCAGCCTTCAACATACGCGTTATAAGGCGCGTTTTGACGCATCAGACCAATGTCTTCCTGCGCCATGTTCAGCGCGATCTGGAAATGGTGCCCCGGCACGGCTTCATGATAAGTCAGCGTCTTCAGGCCGAATTTCGGCACCGCTTCCATATCACGTAAGTTTATCCAGTAAATCCCGGGACGTGCGCCATCCAGGGAAGGCGGCGAGTAAAAACCGCCAGCTTCACCCGCTTCCGAAACCGGTGGAATACGGCGTACTTCGACTGCCTGCTCCGGAATAGTGCCGAAGAATGAAGGCGCTTTTGCCATCACTGCATCAATTTCATCATTCAGATAATCCAGCAGCGCACCACGCCCTTCATCAGTGGCATCAAATACCTGACCTGGCAAGCCGGCAAGGGCAATCATCCGCTCCCCCACCGTTCCTTCACTGTAGCCATTTTCTTTCAGAATGGTGTCCATCTGCGCTGAAATCCGGTCAACTTCTTCAAGACCGGTCTGATGAATTTCATCTGCCGTCCACACAGAATCGCCAAGGAAGCGGATTTCATGAGCATAAAACTCATCGCCCCCCGGTTGCGCCCAGATACCGTCACTTTTACTTGCATGTGCTTCGCTCTCAAGCACCGCATCGCGGGCCCGGTTCCACGCCGGATAAACAACCGTTGTCACCAGTTCAGTTGCCTTTGCCACCAGCGCTTCACGTTGCTTATCATCAATGCCTTCTGCTTGTGTGAGCTTTTCTGCGAAGGTTTTCACCAGTTCATGATCTGCGGGTTCACTGGCGAGAAAATTATTAAAAAAAGCGATGGTCTTCGGATGCAGCTTTTTAGGTAAAACGATGCCCTTCGCTTCGTCGGCTTTAAACTTAGCCACAACGCCATCAGCGAACTCACCCATTTTTTCCAGGCGGCTGATGTAAGCGTCTGCTTCCTGCTCATTGCTTACAGATTGCTGTACCTGCATAAGCTTTGGCATGTCGATTAACGGGCCGGAGATCTGGTTGATGATATAAGGCAGATGACCGCCCCAGGTATCAATGTAGCCTGCGGGGAAACGGGTATCACCTGTGTAGTAGTCAAAGATATTAATCAGAATATTACGGTGTGTCTGCGCCTCTGCTGTCAGCCCTGCCGGGTCAATGTCTTTAAGGGCCGCAGAACCTTCTGCCATGCTTTTTTGCAGCGCAGCCATCCCTTTTGCAGTGTAGTCTGGAAACTTATCGTTGTACGGACCACCAGCCTGCTCCGGCGTCAATGCCAGCATCGTTGACAAAGCCGGTTGTTGTGTCAGAAACGCAGTCGTGTAAGTGTTCGCCGTTTCGGACAATGCCATTTCTGCTGCTTGTTTTTGAGCAGCGGTGACGCCGGTAGTTTCGGTTGCCGGAGTCTGAGATTCATTACAACCGGCAAGCAGGCCCGCTGCCAGTAATGCTGTGTACACAGGTGTGAGTTTCATGGTTTCTCCCGTTTATAATTATTCTGTCTATTGTGACTGATCATCCTGCCACTTACCGTACAGTTGATCTCAAAGGATTATTAAGTCAGCGTAATCACGCTTTATTGTGTGTCAGATCAGGCAAAGTGACAGAGTACCCGGATAAAACTGGAAAAGAGAACAGAATTTGAAACCCGCCCTGTAAACTTTCAATATATCTCCAAGGTAATTTCAGAAATAATAAACAGTAATGAAGGCATCAGTCCGGACAAAATCAGCGTAGGATTTTTCAAATGGTATGTCTACCGGAAGGCAGGCAGCAGGAATTGTTTTGGGCTACACCATTGGACAATGAGGTACGGTAAACAGAATGTTTACCACTACGACAACCTCAAAGTCAGTCCGGTTAAGATAACCGGTTGGAGGAAAGAAAATCAGGCGATACGTAAAGCTGCCTTACTTTTTACAGGTTGAGGAAAGGGATGGCTTGAATCAAGGATCAAACGGCTGCCATCATTAAAATCATAGGCGGTAAGCGTATCAGACAGAGATTCACACCTGGCACATGTGCGGAAACAATGTAGCCAGATGTGTGATTGTTCAATACGTAACGCCTGATCGGCAAGGGTCGGACGGATAACAGGAATACTCATTTTTACTCTCCGGGTAGAATCCTATTCTTTCGTCTCACTGCCTGCGAAAGATCACATCATAGAAAAGATTTATTTACCTAATTTATTGCCACTGGACAATCCCTGTTCCGGAACTTGGGCTCCTTGTAAAATAACAAAAACCGACAGGTCAATTTTTGATCTATCTCAAGAAAGATTTCAAGGGTAATGATAGATTTTTTCAGTGATAGTTCGAGATTAATTTCTTCCCTGGATCTAACCGGAAGTTATATCAATTACAGGAGCTCACAAAAAGCAAGGGGCGAATCTTTTATTACAGACCTTTCGTAACAATGTGGGACGGCATAATGATGTGGAAAGCTATTTGCCTGATGCTATAGTTGATACATACAGTCAGGTTGCCCCGTGAAAAAACTGCTTTGCCAATACAGCCAACGGCACGGTTAAAGCATGAGAGCAAGGTGACAACGCCTTCCTCCCAAAGTAGCAGTCAGCATCAGGGAACTAGTGCCAAAGTAGGATTTTTTTCCCAAAAGTCGTTTTCTATAATGATTGCGAATGTTAAATCATCGTTAATAAAAACAGGAGCCGCCCCATGTGGACTAAGCCTCAATATACTGAAATGCGTTTAGGTTTTGAAGTAACTCTGTACATCAAAAACCGTTAACAGCCCTGCAAAGGCTGGCTGTTGATTTCAGTAGCAGGTCTTTGGTTGTGGTGCCGGTGACACTCAGCATTGCTGACTGACACCCTGATGAAAGGTTGCCACTGGCAGCCTTTTTTGTTCCTCTTATATGACGCTAAGACGGTAAAGGTGAAGTATGCAAATTCTCGTTTTAGGTTCCGGTGCCGGTGGTGGATTTCCCCAGTGGAATTGTCACTGCAAGAACTGCAAAGGGCTACGGCAGAATTCAATTAATGCGTCTGCCCGCACGCAGTCAAGCATAGCGGTTTCTTCCAACGGCACAGACTGGGTGCTGATCAACGCGTCTCCCGACCTGCGCCAGCAAATCAATCAAACACCTCAACTGTGGCCGGCGGACCCTGAGCAGCAGCGCGGCACATCTATCCGTTCTATTGTGCTTACCGACAGTCAGATTGATCACACAACCGGATTACTGACGCTGCGGGAAGGTTTGCCGCTGCCGGTGTATTGCACTGACGTGGTCTATGAAGATTTAACCGGTGCATTTCCTCTTTTCACGATGCTTAAACACTGGCACGGCGGACTTCAACGCCACGGAATTGATACAAAGTACGACAGTGCTTTTACACCTGAAGGTGCTGATGGTCTTCTTTTTCATCCTGTCGTGCTGGCTTCAAATGCGCCGCCGTATTCCTCATACCGGGATAACATTGTGCCGGGCAACAATATCGGCCTGCATATAGAAGATACCCGTTCCGGCAAATCGGTTTTCTATGCTCCCGGCTGTGTTCAGGCAAATCCGCTGGTAGAGAATATGTTGGATAAAGCGGATTGTGTGTTGTTTGACGGCACGTTATGGCTTGACGATGAAATGATTAAAAACGGATTCAGTAACCGTCTGGGAACGCAGATGGGCCATATGCCGGTAAATGGTGAAGACGGTGCAGTTGCCCTGCTGAACAGGTTCAACATAGAGCGCAAGGTACTTATCCATATTAATAATACAAATCCGGTACTGGATGAAGACTCATCTGCTCACCAATACCTCGAAGACAATCATATTGAGCTTGCTTACGATGGCATGCACATTACGCTTTAACGCTGAGGACTGACAATGACAGCACAGCCGTGGTCAAAACAAGAATTCGAACAAAAACTTCGCGCTAAAGGCGAGTACTATCATATTTATCACCCCTTCCACATAGCTATGAATAAGGGGGAATGTACCAAAGAGCAGATTCAGGGCTGGGTAGCTAACCGGTTTTATTATCAGGTGTGCATTCCGGTTAAAGACGCAGCCATTCTGGCTAATTGTCCGGACATGACCACACGCAGAAAGTGGATCCAGCGGATCCTTGACCACGACGGTGAAGACGGTGACCCGCGCTTAGGTGGCATCGAAGCCTGGCTGAGGCTGGGTGAAGCTGTGGGCCTTAACCGTGACGATATGTTGTCTGAAAAATACCTGTTGCCCGGGGTTAAGTTTGCTGTGGGTGCATACGTGAATTTTGCCCGCCGTGCGACCTGGGAAGAAGCAGCCTGCTCTTCACTCACAGAAATGTTCGCTCCCGAAATACACCAGAGTCGTCTGGATAGCTGGCCAGGTCACTATCCGTGGATTGATAAGGAAGGCTTCACCTATTTTCAGATGAGATTAAGTCAGGCCAGACGGGACGTTGAACACGGTTTACAAATCACGCTGGACCATTTTGTCACCCGCGAACAACAGCAAAAAGCATTGAATATCCTGCAGTTCAAACTGGACGTTCTGTGGTCGATGGCAGATGCTATCAGCCTGGCTTACGAGTACGGCCGTAAACCCTACACGGGGATCGGCGACCAGTCACTTTGTCACAAGGGGTTACTATGACACGCATCCCGAAGCGCAACCGGTTGTATAAACTGCAATTTGAAAAAGCGCAGAATTGCTACGTCCTGCTGTTCCCTGAAGGCATGGTGAAACTGAACCCCAGTGCTTCAGAGATCCTGTTGCAGGTAGACGGTGAACAATCTGTTGGCGATATCATTACTGCACTAAAAGCAAAGTTTCCGGAAGCCCCGGAAGATATCGGTGACGATATCACCGCGTTTTTAAGCGATGCCGAAAGCAAAGACTGGATCCATTATGTCTGATGAAACGAATACGCCGGCCGCCGGTCCGCCGCTGTGGTTACTGGCAGAGATCACCTATGCCTGTCCCCTGCACTGTGCTTACTGTTCAAACCCCTTAAACCTGACAGCAAAAGAAGAGGAAATTGATCTTTCCCACTGGCTGCGGGTGCTGACAGAAGCCCGTGAAATAGGAGCCGTGCAACTGGGTTTCTCAGGCGGTGAACCCTTATTACGTAAAGATTTGGAGCAAATGGTCAGCCATGCGTCCGAACTGGGTTTCTATACAAATTTAATTACCTCCGGTATAGGCATGACAGAAAAGCGTATTGCCGCTTTAAAAGAGGCCGGACTCGATCATATTCAACTGAGTTTTCAGGCTGCGAATGCAGAAGACAACGACCTTATCGGTAACCGCAGGCATTCATTTGCGCAGAAACTGGAAGTAGCCAGGCTCATCAAGCAATACGACTATCCCATGGTCCTCAATTTCTGTCTGACAGCCCAAAATATCCATCAGATTGATGACGTGCTGACCCTGGCCTGTGAGTTGAATGCGGATTTTGTTGAGCTGGCAACCGTACAGTATTACGGCTGGGCTTACGTAAACCGCGATCAGTTATTGCCCTCAAAAGCGACGCTGGAAGAAGCGGAAGTAAAGGTTAATGCTTTCCGCGAAAAGCAGAACGGTAAAGGGCCTAAATTCATTTTTGTGTCACCGGACTACTACGAGGACCGTCCGAAAGCCTGTATGAACGGCTGGGGTTCAACCTTTCTCACCGTCACCCCGGATGGCTCAGCACTGCCCTGTCACAGCGCGAAAATTCTGCCGATGACGTTCCCGAATGTGAAAGAGAAATCCCTCAGCGAGATCTGGTATTCAGACTTCTCTTTCAACAAATTCCGCGGCACAGACTGGTTGCCCTCCCCTTGCCGCGACTGTGATGAAAAAGAAAAAGATTTCGGAGGCTGTCGCTGTCAGGCTTACATGCTCACCGGCGATATGCATCAGGCCGACCCGGTCTGCAGTAAATCGCCCCATCATCACACCATCGAAGCCGCGATTGAGAAAGCGGCACGTAACGAAGACAAAGCGGTGATTTTGCGGGACCCGAAAAACAAAATTGATATTGTGACTGTATGAGCAGGTGACGGTATGTCTCTCTCACCTGCCACCGTCATCCAAAAATGTTCCGGCCCCGCGACTCCGTTTACCGGCGTATTTGCACTGCCAACGCCGGTGAATGATGCTTCCGGCGTGGCTCACGTGTGTGAGCATCTGGTTTTCAGGCGCTCTTTGCATTTCCCCGAAGCCCATAATTTATTCGCCGCGCTGGCTATACTCCCCCTTCGTATCAATGCCTCAACGCAGGAAGAGATGACGTTTTACTTTGTCGAAACGGACCATGAGGCATTGTTTCATCACGCCCTGTCGTTTCTGTATTCAGGCTTACTCAACCAGCAATATTCAGATGACGATATATTGCGGGAAAAAAACGGCGTCATCTATCAGGAGCTGGACTTTTACGAGCAACAACCTACCTACCGGCAACATGTGGCATCGCTGCTGGAGGAAGGGAAATACAGTGAGGCTTTTACCGGCGGTTTCACGGGCACAGTGCCTCATTTAACGACTGAAGTTATCAGGCAGTTCAAAAGCAGATATTACCGGCCGGACAATATCACACTGCTTATAAATAATGGCGACACCGGCAACATCGCTGACAAACTTAACTCCGTCGCTAAGGATTATGGCTACAGTATCTCTTGTCAGCTCAACCCGGAATCCTTAAGTGTACCCTCAGAAATTACGTCTGATAACGGTGATTCTGACAAGCACTCAGAAGAAGTTAAACGACTTACCGGCTATTACAAAGCCACATTAAGGGCACAGGATAATGTCTCAGTTAATACTGCAAAGTCATCAGCCATAGCGTTCGCTGACCTGACGAAAAAACCGGATTTGGAGACACTGTTCCGTGGAGGAAAGCCCGCCCTTTTACCACCACTGACCTCAGATGAGACAGCTTCCCTGGTCACCACGGTATTATCACCTCATCAAACATTTCATCAGAGCACAGCTAACGACTACCCGCCCCTGCCCCGTTACGTGCTGGCGCAGTGGCCATTGTTAGTGAGTTTTGAGCAAATAAAAGCAGCGAACAATGACTGGTACATAGCTTTTCCGTTCAGCGACAGCCGTAAAGCAGCACTGGATAAACTATTAATGCAGTCCGCGTTCTGGTCTCCCAGGATAAGCGGGCATTGCTATGCCATGGGAACCGGCCGGGACGGCGACATGCTGGTTTGCTATTTTATCAACGACAGACTGGCAGATAACAGAATGGAATATTGCCACTGGCTGATTACAGCCCTGAAGTAGACAGGGGCGGGAGTTTTACTGAAAACGGACTGAGACAAAAAAGGCAGGAAATTAACCTGCCTTTCTTCGTTATGCGCCAATGCTGTTATGCGTCGATGCGCTCAGGAAGCAGCAAGCTCTGCGTCCGGTGCATTCTTTTGCTGTTTCGAGCCAACCGATGCGAACCAGGCAATATACAGGTAACAGAACACTGGTACGATGAACGCCAGTTGCACACCCATACCATCTGCCATTACTCCCTGTAAAAGGGGAACCAGTGCGCCGCCTACAATAGCCAGACACAGCAGGCCGGATGCCTGAGAGGTATGTTGTCCCATGCCTTTCAGTGACAAACTGAAAATAGTCGGGAACATGATAGAGTTAAACAGGCCCACCAGCAGAATTGCCCATACCGCAACCTGACCGGATGTCATCATCGCCGTAATGATAAGCACCATGGCGATAACCGCATTTCCTGTCAGCACTTTGTGTGCACTGACCCGCAGCATCACATAACTGCCGACAAACCGGCCAACCATGGCACCACCCCAGTAATAAGCGACGTACGCAGAGGCTGTTTCTTCGCTCATGCCACCAATATGGCTCTCACCGAGGAAATTCACCAGGAAGCTGCCGATTGCCACTTCACCGCCGACATACAGGAAAATACCCAGTACACCGAACAGTAAATGAGGATATTGTTTCAGTTGCGCAAAAGAGAGCGGCTTCACCGGTTTTTCCTGAGATGCAATCACCGGCAACGAGGTTTTCGATACGATCACCGCCAGCAAAATCAGAAACGCCGCAATGCCGATGTAAGGAATTTGTACCGCTTCAGCGTGGGCTTCTGCAGTGGCGTTCGCTGCCAGACCGAAGATAAGCAAGCCGCCAAACAAAGGTGCCACAGTGGTGCCCAGTGAATTAAATGCCTGTGTCAGGTTTAACCGGGTTTCTGCTGTCGACGACGGACCCAGCGCCACCACGTAAGGGTTTGCTGCAACCTGCAACAACGTGATGCCGGAAGCCAGCACAAACAGTGCCGCGAGGAAGAATACGTACTGAGCAGTAGCTGCTGCAGGATAGAAAAGACCAGCGCCTACAGCGGTGATCAACAAGCCGGTTACCATGCCCTTCTTGTAGCCAATGCGTCCCACAATGCGTCCTGCAGGAATTGAGCAAATAAAATAAGCGCCGAAAAAGCAAAACTGAATCAACATGGCCTGGGTGTAGCTCAGATCGAACTGCATCCGCAAATGCGGGATCAAAATGTCATTCAGACACGTAATGAATCCCCAGATGAAGAAGATGCTTGTCATTACTGATAAAGCAAACTTCGGTGTTGATGTGCTATTCGACTGAACGTTGTCTGATTGAGGTAAAGGCGAACCAGCCATAATGTACTCTCTTTTTGATATTGTTCGTTGTTGTTGCGTGTAGCGATAAGCGGTCAGCGCACGCCGCTGAGCGTTATCAGTCAGATACTTTTCCCTGCCCGAACAATATGCGTTTGCCTGGTTGAGCAAATCTTTTGTAGGGTGTTGTTCTGGTTCATAGCGGGGCGCAAAGTGCCTAAATACTCAGTGAAATGACATCGAATGTCAAACAATGAATTCACAATTTGTTAACTGCCCTAACAAAAAACATAATTGCATATCACTGAATATCAGATATAGCCAAAATTTATAGGATTTCCTCTGCCGGTACATTGCCCGCTGTGCCCGATAGCGACATAATCAGACTGTGGTTGCTCCCTGCCGTTTTCATCAGATTACCGGCACAGCCAGCCGGTCTCAGCACACTATTTTTCCCCATTTTCTGTTTAAGGACGACACTTACGCCATGACAGGGTATTTTCTGCAAGCTTTCATCTATCTGGTTGCTGCGGTCATCGCAGTGCCGCTTGCCAAACGTTCAGGGCTGGGTTCTGTGCTCGGATATCTGGTGGCCGGGGTTGCCATCGGGCCGGTGCTCGGACTGGTAGGAGATGAAACCACAACGATTCAGCATTTTGCCGAGTTCGGCGTGGTCATGATGCTGTTCCTTGTAGGGCTGGAACTGGAACCCAAATCATTATGGGCAATGAAAACCCGGCTGATAGGACTGGGCGGATTACAATTGCTGCTCACCACAGTTCTCATTACCCTGCTGGCGCAGGCTCTCGGACAAACCTTGTCGGTGTCGCTCACCATCGGCCTGATATTTTCACTGTCTTCCACCGCCATTGTATTGCAAACCTTTCAGGAAAAAGGATTACAACAAACTGAGGGCGGTAAAAGCGCTTTTTCGGTTTTGCTGTTTCAGGATATCGCCGTTATTCCCATGCTGGCACTGATACCGCTCCTCGCGCTGCCCGAATTAGCTTCTCAGCATACAGACAGCGGCAGCCACGGGAACAATTTCAGCCTGGTGGAGGGCTTACCGGCCTGGCTGTACGCCATTGTAATTATTGCATCTGTGGCTGTTGTAACCGTTGGCGGTCACTATCTCAGCAGGCCATTATTCAAATTCGTGGCCTCGTCAGGCTTACGGGAAATTTTCACCGCAACCGCTCTCATGCTGATGGTAGGTATTGCCGCGCTGATGAGCCTGGTGGGATTATCTCCCGCATTAGGGGCCTTCCTGGCCGGTGTTGTGCTGGCCAACAGTGAGTTCCGTCATGAACTGGAAGCGAATGTTGAACCCTTTAAAGGGCTGCTCCTCGGGTTGTTTTTTATCACTGTCGGCGCCGGTATTAACGTAGACATTCTCACTGACAATGCACTGATCATACTTGGCCTTACCCTCACCGTCATGCTGGCGAAATCGCTGGTACTGTTTGTCGTCACCCTGTTTTTTAAACTCAAAGCGGCAAACCGCTGGTTGTTTGCCCTCAGTCTCGCTCAGGCCGGTGAATTTGGCTTTGTGCTGCTGAGTTTCTCTGGTCAGAACGCTGTATTGCCGGCGGGACTGATTGAAATATTGTCACTGGTCGTTGCTTTCTCCATGTTCCTGACCCCGGGGTTGTTCATTCTTTTCGACAAAGTCATTATGCCCCTGTACACCGGACGCAGTAACCGCAGAAAACCAGACGAGATAAAAGAAAAAGGCACGGTGATCATTGCCGGGATCGGTCGCTTCGGACAAATCGTTAACCGCCTGCTGTTAGCCAATAACATTAAAACCGTCGTACTGGATATCCGCTCTGAACAGATTGGTAACATGCGCCGTATCGGCACTCAGGCCTATTTCGGAGACGCATCCAAACCCGATATGCTGCACACAGCGGGCATCGAACACGCTTCGATGCTGGTTATTGCCATCAATGATAAAGAAAGCAGCATCGACATGGTGAAATATATCAAGCATGCCTATCCCCGCGTTAAGGTATTATCCCGAGCCTTTGACCGCGGGCACGGCTACAGACTCCGGCAGGCAGGTGTCGATTTTGTGGTGTCAGAAACCTACCATTCAGCGCTGGAAATGGGGGCTGAAGCGCTCCGGTCATTAGGCATTCACCCTATTCAGGCGAAGAAACAGGTTGCGGCTTACAAGGCTATTGAAGCGAAGCAAAGTGATACGCTCTACTCGGCCTGGTTAGACGATGCCAGTGGCGAGCGCATAGACAACAATTTTATAAAGCTGTTTATCCAGCTCGAAACGTTAATTCAGGAAGCCCTGAAAGAAGCAGAAAAAGAGGCCACACCTCACATTCATCATCAGGAAACGGTGGTAAACAGTGCGGAAGACTCAAAGAATGAATAAGCTGCCGGTCTGTATGAGTGGCGTTCAATTTCTGCATATTATGAAGTGCCGTTAAATCAACTTTTCAGAGAAAAGCTTGCAATTAAATTGAGAATGAGAATAATTATCAGTTCTTAACATATCTTAACTTTCAGGCTTTTCTTTTCATGCAATATCAACCCCTCTCCCTGGCTGTCGCAGCTGCGCTGACGACAATGTCTGTCTGTGCGCAGGACCAGCAAGATGTAGAACAAATCGAAGTAAAAGGTCGTGCACAGCAATTCTATCTGGACAGCCATACCCGCCTTGGAACAAAGACCGACGCAGATATTATGGAAATTCCGTTGTCGGTGCAGGTGTTAACCCGCCAGCTCATTCAGGATCAGGCCGCACGCGACATCACGGATATGTACCGCTCTATTGCCGGGGTCAGTGAATTCAGTTACTCCGGCGTGACATTCCGTGGCTTCAGGGACGACGGTAATGTGTTTTATGATGGCGTCCGCGGCGATCCTTTCTCCGGCTTCAGTGTGCCTCAGCTTTTTAACGTGGAACGTGTGGAAGTGCTGAAAGGGCCGGCGGCTTCCCTGTATGGCGGCGGCGAGCCGGGCGGTATGATTAACTACGTCAGCCGGAAACCGTCTTTTGAAGAAAAGAAAAATATCACCCTGACAGGCGGTAATTTCTCACTGGCAGGTGCATCAGCTGACTTTACCGGTGCGGTTTCTGACACCGCGGCATACCGTTTAGGCGGGTTCTATGAAAGCCAGGACAGCTTCAGAAATAACGCTGATTCAGAAAATATTGAACTGTCAGGCGGCATGACTTTCCTGTCAGGACAGGATACCACCCTGACCACAACCTTCGATTACATCGTGCAGAACCTGGGCGGCAACCGCCTGCGTGGTGTACCCGTGGATGACGACGGGAATTTCATTGTAGATCGCAGCTACAACGCAAACGAGAAAGGCGATTATCAGGATCTCGAAGCGCTGGTTTTACAGGCAAACCTCACCCACAACTTCACAGACAGTCTGTCGTTTAACGGCACACTGCGTTATCTGGATAACGAGCGTGAGCAGGCCTATCATGAATCCAGAAGCTGGGTGGATGCCAACGGCGACGGTGAAGCCAATATTGATGATCAAATTATCCGTCGCGAATACCGTAAACAGTACAGAGCAAATGATGAAATCAGCCTGACACTGGACTTCGTGTATGATTTCGACACCGGTGAAACCGCACACCAGTTCTTATTTGGTGGTGACTTCCACAATATGGAAACAGAATACGACTACTTCCGTGCCCGTTATGAAGCGGACGGCGTTGCCAACCTGAATATCTTCACCCTGAATTACGGCATTACCGACCCTTCAACATATGATCTCACAGACATGAACCGTGACGGCAATAAACGTCAGCGAATGAGTGCCTACATTCAGGACAAGATCCAGTTTTCACCTTCATGGGCCCTTCTTGTAGGTGCCAGACTTGATCATTTCGATGAAGAAAACAAAGAAACGCTGGCGGAATATTCTGACAGTGATATATCGCCCCGCGCCGGCCTTATCTACACGCCTTCTGACAACACTACCGTCTACCTGAACTATTCGCAGAGTTTCAACCCTGTGGATCCCAACGACTTCGCGGAAGCCGGCCCTGTTCAACTTTCTCCGGAAACCGGCGAACAGGTGGAACTGGGCCTCAAGCAAAGCTGGCTGGATAACCGCATCATGATAACCGTTGCCGTTTATCAAATCGACAAAGAAAACCTTGTGATTGCCAATCCGGACTACATCGAAGGTGAAAATGATGCCACAGAGCCGGCGCTGATTAATTTCGGACTGGTGGAAAGCGAAGGCGCAGAGTTCACCCTGGTGGGTGATATAACCAATACCATAAGCGTGACTGCCAACTATGCCTACAACGATACGCGGATTGCATCAGGTGAGACCGCCAACACTTATGACGGCACCCGCCTGGCCAATACACCCCGCCATCAGGCAGGACTCTGGACACGCTATGCTATCGACAGTATTGATTCTTCCGTGGCATTCGGGGTTGATTACGTCAGTGAACAACGAAGCCTGAACGGTCAGAAAGTGAAACCTTACACCGTGTTTGATGCCAGCTGGACAACGTCGTGGGATGATCTGCTGTTAAGCGTAAACGTGCGGAACCTGTTTGATAAAGTCTACGCAGTCAGCGGATTCAGCGAACGTAATGGCCACTTCCCCGGCGAGCCAAGGGAGATAGTTGTACAGCTCAGCTACGACTTCTGATGACAAACTAATCCTGTAAAGCCCGTTGCCGGTGTATTCTATCCCGTCAACGGGCCTCTGCTCATTCTGAAATTGGCATCGGCAGCTGGATTTTGTATTCTCATTTATCTGCAATTTAAACAGAGACAGTAGCATGCACATTCAGTACGACAACCTGCAAGGCAGCGACATTGTTGCACTGCTGGAAGAACATCTGGCCGATATGTTCGCAACATCACCGGCAGAAAGCGTACATGCTTTGGACTTGAGCGCTCTGAAAGCACCGGATATTCACTTTTTCTCGGCCAGAAGAGACGGTGAATTACTGGGCTGTGTGGCAGTAAAGCAGCACAGCGATACTGAAGCAGAGCTTAAATCCATGCGCGCCACCAGAGCGGCCAGAGGAACCGGCACCGGATATGCCTTGCTCCTCCACGCCATCTCCTTTTGTCGGGAAAAGGGATTTACCACCCTCAGTCTGGAAACGGGCACCCAGCCTTACTTCGAAGCCGCAAGAAAACTCTACTACCGCAATGGTTTTAAAGACTGCGGACCTTTTGCATCTTATCAACCCGATCCGAACAGTCATTTTATGACACTGGCGCTTTGAAACTACCGGACTGCCATTGAATTCGATAAATCAGGTTAAATTATTCTCAAAATAGAGATGCCTTGCAGTCGCAGGTTTGCCGGAACGTCTGTAATCTAATTGCAATTTCAAACCGGATTTATCAACCATGAATACCATTTCAAAACCTTATAATCTGGTTGCCCGCATACTGCACTGGGCAATTGCAATATTAATATTCTGGGCAATCGCTCTTGGCCTGGTTGCTGAAGGAATGCCAAGCTCTCCGGATAAAATTGAACTGTTTGTGCTGCATAAGTCTGCAGGATTTACAGTACTGGTACTGGCTGTGGTGCGCTTGTTCTGGCGCTTGGCACATCCTCCTGCCCCGCCCGGACTCCCTCCGCTGAAGGAAAAGCTGGCGTCAGCCGGTCACTGGGGGCTGTACCTGCTCATGCTGGCGGTTCCGTTGAGTGGCTGGCTGTTAAATTCTGCCGCCGGTTATCCGTTTGCCTGGTTCAATTTAATTTCAGTTCCTCATATTCCGGGACTGGATAACGGGAGCCGGGACTTATTTTCATCTTTGCATGAATATTTGTTTTACATTATCGCACTGATGGTAGCCGGACACATTGCCATGCTGGTTCTGCATAAGCTCCTGGATGGCATCAGCCTGTTACCGCGAATGTTGCCCGGAAAGCAGCTTGTCAGCGCAGGTGCGCTGTCTTCCGTACTTGTTTTATTGATCGGCTTTACTTTCTATAAAGCTGAAAGAACATCCGCGGACGCCTCAGATGTACCGGTCGCAACGCAGCTTCCAACGGCCCCTGCAGCACAACAGGAAGTGAATCAGTCTGACAGCCCGCGATGGGAAATGGTCGCAACGCCTGATAATTTTAACTTTAACAACAGCTACGCAGGCCAACCTTTTACCGGCGCAATCCGTCAGTTTACGCCGGCAATCTATTTCGACCCTGCAGATCCTGAAAACGGAATCATTGATGTCACAATCAATACCCAAAGCATTACGACTAACAACAAAGACTGGGATGGCACCATTAAAGGTAGTCAATGGTTCGCAACTGAAGCCCATCCTGAGGCGCACTATCTGAGTCGCGATATCAGAAAAGAAAATGGTAAATTTATTGCTGACGGCGAACTCACCTTAAAGGGAATGACAAAACCAATTTCTGTGACGTTCAGCTGGCAGGAAAGCAATGATGAGGCCCGGTTTATTGGCTCAGCGATCATTGACAGACGGGACTTTGAGATCGGCAGCGGCAGTTGGGCTACAAATGCCAGCGTAGCTTATGAGGTTGAACTGGCCATCGATTTGAAATTGATGAAACAGACGAACTGAGACACTTCAAATAGCGGAGGTCAGAATGAGTACTCTCTCATTCTGACCTTCTGCTACAAGTCTGCGCTATTATTGATTAAACGCCCTCGCCTTTTCAATCCGCTCCTTCATAACCGGATGTGTTGACAACCAGTTCTCTACGGTTTCACTGGCCTCAGGCAATGATTCACTCAGTTTTTCCATCGCTCTGGCGAAATCTTCCGGATTGCGGCCGGTGACGGAAAGCTGATGTAACGCAAAATCATCGGCTGCACGTTCGTGAGCCTGCGAGAACTTATTATGCAGCACGGTGGAACCGACACCGAAGAAAGCTTCAATGGCACCGGTGAGATCGCCGAAAAAGTAAGAAACCGCCAATGTCGTAAATAACGATTCGGCAATCATCTGCATGGAGTGATTCTGCTCAACGTGACCCACTTCGTGGAGCAAAATGGCATCGAGTATTGCTAAATCCTCCCCGGCAAGGGCGATCATGTCATCAGTATAAACAATGGTGCCATCGGGTAAGGCAAATGCGTTTGGCCCGGTAAAAGAGGATTTACGGAACTGAATATTAAAGTATTCATGATTAACACGGATATCGTTGATCACTTTATGAAAATGAGCCTGTAACGATGATTGTTGCGTAACCGGCAAGCCGCTTGGCTCCAGGATGGTGGCATCCATGGCACTCAGCGTGTGTTGTGAGGCAACAAACTTTACTTCCTGCGGGATCACATCAGCAAATCGCACCGCTATCCAGGGCATGATAAAAGCAAAGACCAGATACAATAAAACCGGCACCATCACGACACTGGCAATTACCCAGTGTCGTTTTGATTCCAGTTTATTGATGGCGTCTCCGCCCTTTCCATCCAGCCAGGCATCCAGAGGCGCTGAACTGTCGCACACCAGTAATACATTACCGGGCAAGGTGATTTCACGGGGAAGGCGACCCAATTTAGGTTTGCAGGTCACCTCACTACGCAGATACGTTTGCTCACCATTGCCTTCAAAGCTGCCGACAATCAGTGCTTCACCGTTCACATCACAGTCAACCTGGTATGCCGCAGCGCCGGCACGGGGATACAACTGTCCTTTTGCCACAATTTACCCCAGAGCAATATCCACATCGAACAATCCGGCAGCTTCTTCACCCGCCGCACCAACATCACTGGTGTAGCCTTCCATGACCTTATCGACATCAGACAGTATCGCTACCTGCGTACGCTCTGCATAGAAATTAGCGGTGCGGACTTTGGTCCACGGGAAGGCAAAGCCCAGTGTGAAAATGATGGCCAGAATGTTCGTGCCGCGCAGGCTGATAAGCTCACCCACCCCCACGTCTGATGAGAATCTCGCAATACCGTCAAGCTCTGTAACCGCAAAAAGATGATTCCGGATGCGTGCTGAATAAAAGCCTGACGCAATCACATAGGCCAGAAAATACATAGCAAATGTGCCGAAAGTGAATACCAGAGAACCCGATGAAGAAAACTCTTCACCTGATGAAGTGGAAAACATAGCCACTGCCATAAAGATCCCGCCAATCAGGAAAATACCAAACGCGATGGCGCCGGCGGCGATCCCTGTGCCGAAATATTCACCGGTATTTAAACGGGTTTTAAATGACTTATCGCCGTAACCGGATGATTCCAGCAAGAACTGGTCTATCTTTTTCAGGGCCAGTGGCAATATGAGATAAAGAGTAAATAAACTGGCTACCGGCCAAAGTACAAAGACAACAAACGCCCGGCCGAAACGACCTTTAAAATTAAAGCGGACATTGCGGTAAGACGTCATACGCATTTTGAAACGGTAACTGAGAATCACCAGTACAGGTGTTAGCAAACCCAGAGAAATGGCCACGATGACGCCGGCAAGCGGATTAAAGTAACTGGCAAGGAAATAGCCGCCAAAAAGTACCACGGCGATGGCGCGCCCCTTGAGGATTTGCAGGGGTTCAGCCAGGTAAGCAAAACGGTGACCGTCTATGTCGGTATTGCCGTAAAAATAACGGTTAGTTCTTACCTTTGCCCAGGCAGAATAAATACCCAGTGTAGCGATGGTTAGGGCCAGATTGACGATCCAGATTGAGAAAAACTCGCCTGTTATACCATGAAATTTTACAGGCACTGTGCGTAGCGGTTGTGCCGCCTGCCCGGTATCATCCTGAGGAGCCCCGGGCTGGTGCGTACCGGCAGCCGGTTCCGGAGAAGACATGCTGGCAGATTCCCTGGCGGCAATCAGTTGATCGAGCATCCGGGCTCTGTCAGGCCAGGCTTGTTCGTCTATGGTTGAACGTGCTTCTTTAAGCTCAGACAAGGTATAGCCTGAATAATCGATTTCATTTTCCATATGCACTCTTTTTTATATTTTTGTCCATTCTGTGACGACATATCACGTTTAAGAACATACTGAAAACACTGTCATTCAGCAAGTATGAAACCTCTTACTTTGCCTTTGAGACGAGCCTGCTGAGACTCGCCAGAATCAAAAATAGCAACCCCGTCTGAAAATGCTCTATAAACAAATCGCGACTGTCATAAACAAACCTTTCCCAAACCGCCTGAGCGAAGAAAAGGCCTGCGCCGGTGTAGTACGTCACATCTAAAAGTCTGTTCATTGCTGATATTCCGGAACAAGAAAGGCTACCGGAGTAGCCTCATATTTTAATAGCGATACCAGTGGTTTTGATTGGTATTACCGTATTGCGCGTAAATGGCATCGTTAGCGTTCGCTACTGTGCCAAAAAAAGCGCCCAGGTCGTAAAACAAACCGGCACCGGAAATGCTGTTAATTTCTTCAGTGCTTAACTCTGCCATTCTCATGCTTTGTTCCTCGCATCAGAGTATCCCTGCCAAAAATCATACCCGGCATCTGCAATGGCAATAGCCGTTGCAATGTGTGCCCAGATCCCTCCGGCCACCTGATTAACTTGATTTTCAGTTAACTCTTTCATAGTTGATTCCTTTCTGTGAATGATTCCAATTGAATCGGGAACATCCTAACAAATCGCTATTCGCTGAAAACTGTACTTAATGCCTGAAGTTTCCCGTAAAAAGAAAGGCCAGCTTTAAAAGCTGGCCTGTTTTAACGTTTTATATTTCAGAACGGTTATTCAATTTGTCCGCGTAATTCACCATCGGGGTTAGCCGGTGTGTGGATATTTACGTAATGACCACCTGAAATCAGGACATTATAGATATCCATATCGATCATCGTATCTGCAGGGGTCATCCACATGCCCATGTCGTCCGCAGACTGCTCCAGACCTACCAGAACATCACCGTTTTCACCGGCTGCGCCTGTATGAATATGTGCTGCCGTCGCGTCATCAACATTTTCCGTATTAACAACTAACTCCAGGGCATAGGTCATTGAATTCACCAGCGCATAACCATTACCCGTTGCCGTTGTGGTAACGGCGGGCACCTGCTGATCGCCGCTCAGAGGGAAGGTAACTACCATGTAATCAGACGTTATGATCTGACCACGGATTTCACCGCCCATGTTTGCCGGCGTATGCACATTAACGTAGTGTCCGCCCGAGGCCAGCACCTCAAGAATGTCAGCATCGATCATGGTATTTTCCGGTGTCATCCACATTCCCATATCATCAGCCGATTGCTCAAGGGCCACCAGTACATCTCCGTTCATGCCGATTCGGCCGGTATGAATATGAGCACCTGTCGCATCATCAACCCCTTCAGTATCGATAACCAGCTCAAGAGCATAAGTAGACGTGTTTACCAGCGCATAACCGTGACCCATTGCCATGGTATCAACAGCAGGCACTTCCTGCTCACCGTCCAGCATAAAGGTCGCAATTGCATACTCGTTTGTGAGGATCTGGCCACGCAGTTCGCCTCCGCCGTTAGCAGGTGTATGCACATTTACATAGTGACCGCCCGATGCCAGTACGCCAAAGATATCAGCATCAATCATCGTCCCTTCCGGCGCCATCCAGGTGCCTGCGTCACCGGCTGATTGCTCCAGTGCAACAAGCACGTCACCATTCATGCCGACTCTGCCGGTGTGGATATGTGCCATGGTTGCGTCATCTACGCCCTCTGTGACTACCGTCAGTTCCAGTGCATAGTCATCAGTGTTCACCAGCGCATAACCGCTACCATATGCTTCGGTAGTTACCGCCGGAACTTCCTGCGCACCGGAGAGCATAAATGTAGCGAGGGCAAAATTATCTGTCAGGATTTGTCCGCGAATTTCACCGCCGGGGAAATCCGGAGAATGAACATTGACATAGTGGCCGCCGGAGACAAGCACCGCCAGTGTGTCTTCATCAATCATTGTGCCGTCGGGTGTCATCCACATCGTCATGTCGTCCATGGACTGTTCCAGCGCAACCAGAACATCACCATTCATACCTGCACGGCCTGTATGAATATGAGCAGCACTGGCATTGTCCAAATCTTCTGTATAAATCACTAAATCAAGGTCGTAGGTCGCTGTCGATACCAGCGCGTAGCCGTAACCGTCAGCCATGGTCGATACCGCAGGCACCTCCTGGGTACCGTCCAGCATAAACGTCACGATGGCCATGTCATCTGAAACAATCTGACCGCGAACCTCGCCATCCCCGAAACTTTCAGTGTGCACATTGATGTACCAGTCACCGTCTTCCAGGTCAGCAATCAAGTCGCTTGTGATACTGGTTTCGGCCAGCGTGTATGTACCGTCTGATGTCATCTCCAGCCCGAATGCCACATCACCATTGCGACCTATATCGCCGTCATGAATGTGAACAGCTGACACACCTTCAACACCGCTTACGTCCACCGTCGCCCGCAGAAGCATAAGCTCTTCATCAACTTCGACGGTGGCCATCGCCATTTGCGTCGACATGTTCATAGGGACTTGCTGCATACCATTAAGCTCAACATCGTAGGTGGCAGATGCTGAGAAGGTGGGTTCTTCCGGTTCGACAACAACAACCTCATCATCATCGTCATCACTGGAGCATGCACTTAATGCAACTGCCGCTCCGATTACTGCTAACTTATAAAATTTCATGTTTCTCTCCGCCGGTGAAAAAATAATTAACACTGTTTTAACGGAGTGTGCACAACTTGGTTCATTTATGCTGCCAAATAAAGTCAATTATCGGATTAATATTTATTAATAGTTTCATAACTCACTGAAATTGCTCCAGTAGTCAGGCGCGGGTCGAATTACTCGTGAAATCCGGGGGGATCATCTCATAGCAAAACTCGATATTTAAGCTATGGGAAATGTTTGCGTGTGATCAGCTGAATCCTGCGTGTGTATTGACGTACAGGGAATAAATAGGTTTAGATAGCCAAAACTGAACAACCGGAAGACTCCTAATGAACATAAAAATAGCACTCACAGCACTCTTGCTGATTTTGCCGGCAACTTTACCCGCGACGGCAGAAACTGTTGATCCGGAAGCGACAAAAATGGATGTGTATAAAAGCCCGACTTGCGGCTGTTGTAAAAAGTGGATTTCTCACATAGAAAAAGCGGGTTTTGCAGTCAATCCTGTGGACCATTCAGATTTATATACACTGAAAATGAATGCAGGCATCCAGCCTGAATACCAGTCGTGTCACACCGGCATTATTGACGGATACGTGTTTGAAGGTCATGTACCTGCCAAATTTATCGAACAGTTTCTGGAACAGCCGGTAGAGAATGCCATCGGGCTCTCGGTTCCTGCCATGCCCGTTGGTACGCCGGGTATGGAAATGGGCGACCGCTTTATGCCTTACGATGTTTTAGTGT
Source organism: Alteromonas sp. AWJ4_197 (assembly GCF_056160285.1). NCBI lineage: Bacteria > Pseudomonadati > Pseudomonadota > Gammaproteobacteria > Alteromonadales > Alteromonadaceae > Alteromonas > Alteromonas sp. AWJ4_197. The sequence goes on from NZ_JBSWWW010000002.1 coordinate 256,022, forward strand.
TGATGAAAGACGGCTCAGACCGGGTGTATGCCAGCATCAAAGGTTACAACGAACAGTTCTGATCAAAATCTAAAATTTTGTCGTCTGGATTAAAAAATATGTTGTAACTGTGTCTGAACTTAAAAAACGTCGCCGGCGTAATCACATCAACCAAACCGGCCCGTTTTTTAAGGATGATGCATGACAAGGTCACTCTCTTTAGTTGCGTTAAGTTTATCTCTGGCTGCCTGTGGCGGCGGAGGCTCAGACAGTTCAGATAATACCCCTTCCACACCCGCTCCCGCTTCTTATACTGTTGAGGTTACAACATCTGCAGGTGGCAGTGCGTCGGTAACCAGCCGCACGGTGACTGAAGGAAATACTCTGGCGATTACATTCACAGCTGACAGTGGTTACACGTTAACCGGCGTTGAAGGTTGCGATGGAACACTGGAAGGTAATACATATACGACAGGCGCGATTACTGCGGGCTGCACCGTAAATGGTGAGTTTGCCGCTGTTGATACCACCGTCAATATTACCAGTGCAACCATGACCGGCGGCATGATATATCCTGCCAGCTTAACTGCAGAGCAAGGCGATACTGTACAATTTACACTCGTTCCGGATGTCACCAATATGGTTGAAACGGTGTCAGGGTGTGACGGTGAACTAAAAGGTAATATTTACGCTTTCACCGCCTCAGCAAGTTGTGAAATTTCAGCCAGTTTTACTGCACAGTCAGATACCACAACCCGCAATAACACCGGCGCTCAGAAAACACTTGTATTGCCGGTAGCCTTTGCCGGCCGAGATGCGATAGATAATCTCTCTGTTGACGACCTGACCACGATGTTTATAAGTGGTGTTGCTTCCGTAAACCAGTATGTGGTGGACGCTTCTGAAGGTAGTGCCTGGCTTGAGCCTCATATCCTGCCCCACTACACGTTAACCAGTACCAACACGACATCAAACGGCAGCACCTCAGGCTTCACTTACACAGACGCAGAGGTATTAATTGGTGACGCTCAGCGTCAGGAGATTTACAGTTACATTGCTGCCAATGTGGAAGACTACACCAGCTATGACCGTCTTATCACAGTCATCAATGACAATCCGAACCAGCCTTACGTATGCTATGCGTCTTTAAATCACAGTGCAGAAATTGAAAGCTGGGATCACTATGTGGCTCACACGGCCAGTGCATGTGCCTCAAAGGCGACCTTTGTTCATCAACTCGGTCACACCTTCGGTATGCGCCATACAACAGCCAGCCAGTGCGAAAATCTGCCGGCAGAGACTTTTGCTTACCGCAGTACTGAAGATTGTGAAACTGACGGTGAAGCCAGTCCCTTCCCCATGGGAGAATTGTCTGATCATGATGCAACGTATACTGCGACCATGCGTAACCTGGCAGGATGGATTGATGACAGCCGTCAGGCTATTGTCACAACGCCGGCCAATGTGACATTGTCTCAGTCATCTTCCCCTGATGGTGGTGTTCAGTTAGTCCGCATACCCTATGCACTTGATGCCAATGGTGATGCGGTGTACGTGAATTTCGAGCTGAAAACCAGCACCGGACTGGATGCCAGCCTTTTCACTGCTAAAGGTGTTGAAGATAACTGGCAATTATTAGTATCTATTCCGCAAACCCGCACAACCTCCGCGGTGAGTAGTCCGTTAGATGCCTTATATTTGATGCCTGACGATGACGATGAAATTGGTATCAACGAGGATTATTTAGATACATTCCGTGGCATGTCTGTGCGTATAGCCGGTACACAGGGCAGTGGTGAAACATTGACTGTCGATCTGGACATTACACCACCTGTGATGTTACCTCAGCCTGCGCTGTCTGTCCTTACAGGCGACAGCACAGCAGAAACAACCACAGTGACGCTTAAAAATACTTCGGCATCCGCAATTTCCGGCATTACTGATAGTTTGGCAGGGTTAAACCCGTCTCACTTTACGGTGCAGTCTTCTACCTGCGCAGGCTCGTCACTGGCTGCGAATGCAAGCTGTCAGGTAGTCGTGGCGCGTACTTCTACCAGTCCGGCATTTGCCACTTTGAGGTTTGCCGGTAACGCTGATCAGGTACAACAAGCTGAAATTGAAGCCATTGCCATTAATGACCCCTATGACAGCGCTGCTGCACTAGAGTGGATGACACTGAGCGACTATCCCCGTATGTCATTGTTTGAAGCGGTGGCATTTTGCGAAGCACGTGAAGACAACGGCAACACAGACTGGCGCGTACCTTCCGCGGAAGAGTTAAATGCAGCCTTCACCGGTTCTGCAACACCGCCAGTTGATTTGACTTCTGCAACTTATGATCGTTATTTCTGGTCAAAATCAGTAGAAGCCGACTTATCTATGTCGACGCTGGCGGTCATCAACGACAGTTACAGTATGGCGAATTCTCCCCGCAGCGCCGTCAGGCACGTGGTGTGCACCCGCACACAGTAATGGAACTTTCATCTTTAGCAGAGGCCGGCGAATATGCCGGCCTTTTTTTGTGCTCTCAAAGATTGAAAGATGACTGCCTCAACTGGTTTGTCCAGTTGACCTTATCCAAAAGTAGTGGCATGCTTCGATAACAAATCATTAACGTTACGAGCTATGACAGCAAGCCAATCCCCTCTTTCTCAGGTATCCCTTTTTATTCCCGACGGTCATCATCAGTTGCATCTGCGTCACATCCATGCCATTCAGGACGGCGAGCCGGTACTGATGATCCACGGTGCCATTGAAAATGGGAAAATCTTCTATACCGAATCGGGAAAAGGACTGGGTTGTTTTCTGGCTGAACAGGGGTTTGATGTGTACGTTGCCGACATGCGTGGCCGCGGAAAAAGTACGCCTCCCATTGCTGAAGATCCAAACCATGATCAAAACGACCAGATAACCCGCGACATCCCTATGATGATTAACTTCATCGCACAACGTACCGGTAAAAAAGTACATGTGATTTGTCATTCCTGGGGCGGCGTGCTTACAGCGTCTGTACTGGCACGCTATCCTGAAATCACAGAAAAGGTACGCAGCCAGGTGTGCTTTGGCACAAAGCGTACAGTGAGCGCTAAGAACTTTGAGCGGTTGTTTAAGGTTGAGCTCGTATGGAAACGGTTTTCTCCCTTTATCGCAAAGCGCAAAGGCTATTTGCCCGGCAGGCAGTATAAAATAGGCTCGGATGACGAAACTTCCGGCTCATTGACGCAAAGCGTTCACTGGGTAAAACACACGCCCTGGACTGACTTAAAAGACGGTTTTGATTACGCGGCTGCCGCCACCAAAACGAACTGGCCACCTACCTGGCACATTGCTGCCATCAATGATTATGCACTCGGCCATCCGGTTGATATTCAGCGTTTCATTGCCGAAACCGGCGACACCAATGTGCTCTTCACCGTACTGGCGAAACAAAACGGTAACGCCATGGATTACGACCATATCAACATGCTTACCCATCCCGCTGCCAGAGAAGATCATTTCCCTGATGTGGTGGCGTGGCTGAAAAATCACTGAGCCGGTGCAGGCATTTAAAAAGGCGGGCGTGGTGCCCGCCAGTCTTTGCAATATAAATCCGATGGCAAGTTACTGGTTTACATCCACGACCACTCTGCCCCGCACGTTTCCTTTCAATAATTCTCCGGCAGTGCTGACCACATCAGAGAGTCCAATTTCTTCTGAAATTTCTGACAGCATATCATGGTTGATTAATACAGCCAGCCGCTCCCAGGCTTCAATCCGGTCTTCAAGGGGACGCATCACACTGTCGATGCCGGCAAGCGTAACACCGCGCAGAATAAAGGGGGCAACTGTCGCAGGAAAATCCATGCCCTGAGCCAGACCACAGGCTGCTACCACACCGCCATACTTCATTCCCGCACACACATTGGCAAGGGTATGACTGCCCACTGAATCAACCGCTCCGGCCCAGCGCTCTTTGCCTAACGGTTTGCCGGGTTCAGACAATGACTGACGGTCGATAATGTCACTGGCACCGAGTTTTTTAAGATAATCAGCCTCATTGGCCCGGCCCGTAGAGGCCACAACGGTGTAGCCCAGTTTTGCCAGTAATGCGATGGCAAAACTGCCGACTCCGCCATTGGCGCCGGTCACCAGTATGTCTCCTTTATCCGGTGTGACACCGTGTTTTTCCAGCGCCAGTACACATAGCATCGCCGTGTATCCGGCGGTGCCAATTGCCATCGCCTGTGCGGGGGAAAAGGCTTCCGGCAAAGGAATTAACCAGTCACTTTTCAAAACAGCTTTCTGTGCCAGACCACCACAGTGGGTCTCTCCCACGCCGAAACCATTGAGCAATACCTTGTCACCCGGTTTAAACCTTTCGGCGCTGCTGCTTTCCACCACGCCGGCCAGATCAATGCCAGGGACCATGGGGAAATGCCGGACTACCGGTGCTTTGCCGGTAATCGCCAGCGCATCTTTATAGTTCAGTGTGCTGTGTGAAACCGCCACCGACACATCACCTTCCGGTAATGTGCTCTCGTCGATGGTTTGTAATGACGCTTTGTACTGGTCGTCTTTTTCGATCAGAATACCTTTAAACATAGCTCCTCCGGTTGACTCGAATTAATATAGACCGATCGTCTATTAACACGTAAAAAATTTTTTCCTTACCGCAAACCATTCATAAAACACGTCAGATAGTTATCTAACGGGCGTGCAGATCGCTCCAGTTTCGCCCGGCTAACCGCCCCTTCCCAACCAGTCCAGAAATATTCGGCGGTGGCGGCACAGTTAGTTGTCGCCGGAATGTCACCGGATGCTTTAGCTTCTTCAAGACATACCGCCAGTTGATCCTGCCAGCTCTGAAAAATGTCAATCAGCCGGCTGCGGAAGCTTTCCGGTAGTCCGTCGACTTCCTGCCCCAGATTACCCACCAGACAACCCCGTTTGAAATCATGTTTTGCCATCCCCTCTTTGGCAGAATCAACAAAGGCAGCGATGCGCTCCAGAGCAGGCAAATTTGCATTAGTGAGGGCATTTTTCAGCTTACCGGCAAAATACTCCGCGTAGCTGTTTAGTACAGCATGACCGAAGGCCTCTTTGCTGGCGAAGTAGAAGTAAAACGAGCCTTTGGGCACGCCTGCTTTTTTTAAGATCGTATCGATGCCGGAAGCAGCAAAGCCGTTTTCCGTTAAATGCACGAGCCCGCTGCGGATGAGTTCCGCTCTGGTGTCTCTTGAACTGCCAGCCGCTTTCGGTGGTCGTCCGCGACGGGGTTTGGTAGTTGTATTTGTCATCACAAACATAATAGACCGATCGTCTATTAAATTACAACCTTTGCTTCACCGGTTGTTCAGTTACACTAACCACCGTTTTTACTTGTCGTATTTCAGTCAGGAATTTGTATCGTGTTTTACCTTAGTGCTGTAACAGTTCTCTGGGCGTTATCATTCAGTCTTATCGGGGTGTATCTTTCCGGTCATGTAGACAGCTACTTCGCCGTACTCACCCGCATCGTGCTGGCGGGGGCATTGTTTTTGCCATTTTTGCGCTTAGCCGGTTTACCACGTAAATTCATCGCCGGTCTTATCGTGACAGGCGCATTCCAGTTTGGTATTACCTACGTATGCCTTTACCGTTCCTTCGAATACCTGACAGTACCCGAAGTTCTGCTGTTCACAATCTTCACGCCACTGTATGTGTCTTTATTTAACGATATAATCGAACGGAGATTTTCCTTGCCCGGCCTGGTATGTACAGGTATTGCGGTAGCCGGAGCGGCGGTCATCCGTTATGACGAAATCAGCAATGACTACATTACCGGCTTTTTAATTCTGCAACTGGCGAACCTGACTTTTGCCACAGGTCAGGTGGGATACGCGCAGTTAATCCGTCATTTTAAGCCTGCTTCCCCGCCCTGGCGCAGCTTCGCCTTATTCTTCGCCGGTGCCCTGGTGGTGGTATTGCCTGCGTATTTACTGTTCGGGGATGCAGGTAAACTCCCTTCAACAACGGTTCAGTGGGGTGTCCTTGGCTGGCTGGGACTGGTGGCATCAGGACTCGGCTTTTATTTCTGGAACCTGGGAGCTGTAAAAGTAGACGGCGGTACGTTAGGCATCATGAACAATGCTCTGATCCCGGTAGGTTTAATCATTAATGTGCTTATCTGGAACCGGGATGCCGATCTTATCCGTCTGACTACCGGAGGGGGAATCATTGTCGCTTCTCTGTATATTAATCACCGCTGGAGCGCATTCTGGCAAAGAGATTACAACAACAAGCAATTTAAAAATTCGAAGAAATAATATGAAGAAAACCATCAGGAAGCTCGACAACAATGTGGTGAAAGCGCTGACAATGGCGTGTGAAACTATAAAAGAATGGGATACCGGATTTGAATGGCTGACTCACACCGCAAAATATGACAATTTTCCTGGCAGCCTGATGGTGACCTGCGTGTTCAGTTTAGACGCAGAAATAGAGCTTGTTACAGAACAGGACTATGACAAGAAGCTCAGACAGCTTATTCAGTCCCAACTTTTAAAAGCCGGTATTAAAGTGAAGGATATTCGCAGGCACGTTCGCCTCGACAGCGAAGAAAGCTGCCTGCGGCAAGACGGCGGCGACTGGCCAGCCCGTCTTGCCCGCTGGAGCTGTTAAAACTAATTACCCTCAAGCAGGTGAATTAGTTTTGTGCATCTTCAGAGGCTTCTTCCAGTTCTTCTCCCGCTGACTGAATATCCTGTCCCAATCCTTCTACGGTAGCACAGCCTGTCAGTAAGCTTCCCAGAAAGCCCGCCAGAATGGCAAAATATCTGGCCCGAATTGCTTTCGATAAATGTAGTGATTTCATATTTCTCTCCGGTTTAATCTTCTGCGGCCGCGTCGCTGGTATCAGCCCTGGCAGCACTCTCATTGGTTGGCTGGCTTACGCCACTCTCCTGCCCCTGACTTTTCTCAGAAAAGCCTGAGGAGCGCATCATCGTATCGAGCTTCTCACCACCTTTGGCACCGAAGTCCAGTGTACGAATAGGGAACGGGATCAGAATGTCAGCCTCATTCAGTGCACGCTGCACGGTGACAATCGCATCGTGTCTGACCTCCATGTAATCAGGTTCACCCGGATAGCGGATCCAGAACCACACCAGTAAGTTCACGCTGCTGTCACCGAATGACTCTGCATAAACGTTGGTTTCATCTTTATTGATGACGTAGTCTTTTTCGTTGATCGCATCCACAATCACTTCGCGGGCCTTTTGCGGATCGTCCGCATAGGAAATGCCTACCGGTACTTCAATCCGGCGGTGGCCCATCACGGAGTAATTGGTAAGAATATTTCTGAAAAGAATTTTGTTGGGGATGATTACCCGCTGCCCATAGAACGTGGTGACCAGCGTATTCCTAAGATTAATTTCTTCCACATTACCGAACACGCCATCAGCCTGAATGACATCTCCAATCTGAAAGGGTTTGCGGATCCCCATGGCGATACCGGCGATAAAGTTCTCAGTAATATCCTGAAAAGCAAAGCCAATAGCCAGCCCAACAATACCTGCACCGGCGAGCAAGGAAGTAACGGTGCCCTGCAGTCCGACAAAGTCCAGCGCGATGAATATTCCGGCACAGGCAATAAATGCCTTGGCGATGGATGTAAGTAAATCGGCAATCTGGCGGGACTCAAACGCCCTTCGCAATACATTATTGAGAACCTTACCGGCAACCTTAGCCAGCAAACCGAATGCAAAGGCAATAAAAAAAGCGACTACGATATTGGGGAGCAGCTTGATCCCCCCTTCCAGCCACACCTGCAGCTTTTCGTTAATTAATTCGTAGGCTTTATCGATTTGCGGAAATTCCATGTTTCTCCCGGGGTCTTGTTTATGCCATTTTACTTCAGTGCTTTTACGGGCATAAAACTTACAAATATCATTCCGGATAGAGGCTTCAAGGACAAATAACGAAAAACACAAAGCTAATCAGAAAGATAGAAACCTTCCCGACAGGATTTGTAAAAGATAATTCGATGACGAACAAAGAACGGGAAAGAAATAGATACCCGGGGTGTGAAAATGTCACACAGTAGTTTCAGGCAGATAACGCAGTACAGGTGTTATTCACTGCAAATTGATAAATGGTTTGGGCATTGACGCCGGAGAATAAAAGATTGGGATGAAAAAAAACGAACCTCGCGGTTCGTTTTGATAAAGAAAAAACAGGCGCTTTTTACAGCATTCTGACTTCCCGTTGCGGGAACGGGATCTCAACTTCAGCATGTTTCAGCGCATCATAGATGGCTTTATTCAGTGCATATTTGATTTCGAAGTGACGGGTAGTAAGTGCCCAGACACGGACACCAAAATTTATGCTGCTGTCACCGAAGTTGTCGACGCCGATTGCCGGCGCTTTCTCATCACTGATCCCTTCCACCGTTTTCACTGCCTGCTGCAGCACATCAATAACAGCATCCACATCACTGGAATAGGCAACACCGACTTCCAGTTCAATAAGCATCTGTTCGGCTGAGTTATGCAGAATTTCACCCACAATCAGTTTGTTAGGGATCTGAATATGTACGTTATCTTCGTCAATCAGAATGGTGTAAGGCAGCATGACTTTATCAACCACTCCGGAAACGCCTCTGACCTGAATAGTATCACCGAGAACAAAGGGCCGGGTGATGATGATGGTAAAGCCCGCAGCATAGTTTGCCAGCATGCCCTGAATCGCAAGGCCTGCACCAAGGCCAATGGCACCGACAGCAGCAATTAACGGTGTTACGCTGATTCCGATATTGCCCAGAGCAATGATAATCACCAGCGCCAGCACGAGAATCTTACAGGCCCCGCCGGTGAACCGGCTGAGGGTAATATCGATATTGCGGCCGGTCATCAGGTTCTCGACCATATCGCCTATCTTCGCCGCCATCCACCAGCCGACGAACAAAATAACCAGTGCGCCGAGGATCTGAAAACTGTATGTCACCGCGAACTCAATGAGGGTATCGTATATGGCCTGCGCCTGCTGTAATTCTTCTTCCATAACCGCTTATTATCTAAGTTTTTTATTGTCTTAAAGAATAAACAACAACGAAAAGTTTCACAACTTACAGCCCGTGCTTTTTAAAACGGTTGTGTATTAATTGAGGCGGGCCTTCACTTTAAACCTGATGATAAATTCAACGCCTTCATTCTCTGTGCTGTTACACGCAATTGAACCGCCCAGGGCGTTAGTCACAATATTGTAAGTAATATTCAGCCCCAGACCTGTGCCGCCATGCCCCCGGTTAGTGGTGAAAAACGGGTCGAAAATCCGGCTCAGATTTTCCTTACTGATCCCCTTGCCGTTATCCCGGTATTGCAGCAGATACATATCATCTTCCTGTTCACTGATTGCAATGGAGATATTACCTGACTCACGATCCTTAAAGCCGTGATTGACAGAGTTTACAATCAGATTGGTGATGACCTGTGAAAGCAGGCCGGGGTTAGTAATCACGTTCATGTCGTCGCGGCATTCGGTCGTCACAACCACGTTCGCCTTACGTAACACAGACCCCAGGCTGAACAGGATTTCATCCACGTACTGACTGAGGTTGACTTCGCGATCTTCTTCACTGGTTTGATCAACAGCCACCTGCTTAAAGCTGCGCACCAGCTGGGCCGTTCTGTCGATATTCTTCTTTATCATGCCGGCCAGTTCACTGGCGCTGTTGAGATAATCTTCAAAATCGTTTTCTGTCAGGTTTCCCTGTTCGTAACGGGCATGGATATCGCGGCACTCTTCCATCAGTTGGGTAATACCGGTAAGACCTATACCCACCGGCGTATTAATCTCATGAGCAACGCCGGCAACCAGCGACCCGAGGCTGGCCATTTTTTCTGACTCCACCAGCTTGCTTTGTGCCTGTTTCAGGCTTTCAATGGTTTCCGACAAACTGCGGTTTGTTGCATTCAGCGCTTCATTTCTGCTGATGATTTTTTCCTGCAGGGCTTTCTTTTCGGAAATATCGCGGGTGATAGCATAAATAGCCGGCCCGCCATTCAATTTAATTTCAATGACGATGATCTCAGTCCAGAAAAGTGAACCGTCCTCCCGCTGGTGCAGCCACTCCAGCGTTTTGTTGCCGTATCCGGCAACTTGTCTGGCATTGTCGGCTACCACATCCACAGAGCGGCGACCATCGCCTTGATACTCCGGTGAGAGGTCCATAGGCGTAAGGCCAAGTATCTTCTCTTTTGAGGTATAACCGAACATATCCAGCAGAGCTTTATTGCAATCAATAAACTTGTCATTAACCAACAGGCTCAGACCATCTTTGGAATCATTAAACAGCGTTTCAAAGGTATTTTTCTGCTCTGCCAGTTCCAGCTCCAGGGCTTTCTTTTCAGAAATATCCCGCCAGTTGGCATAAATCACATCCTCGCCGTTCATGACCATTTTGGTCAGAATGATTTCCACCCGCAGGGTATCGCCGCCCGCACGCTTTACAATCCATTCAAAGCGCACACTCCCCTCTTGCTGGCATTTGGCCACCAGTGTCTGCCCCTTCTTTACCGAAGACATGCCGTCGTATTGCGTTTCAGGGGAAAAATCTAAAGGGGTTTTACCGATAAAATCATCTCTTTGCTCAACACCTACCAGTGCCAGCATGGAATCATTGCAATCTACAAAGACTTCATTCTTAAAAATTGCCAGACCATCTTTTGAATTTCTGAAAACGGTTTCGAATCCGTTCTCACGATCGTTAACGTCATTCATCACGGCAATACCTGCAAAATAAAGCTCCGGCGCAGTAAAAATAAAGCTCTGGGCTGCAACAGAATTGAAATTACATATCGGTTAAAAATATTGTTTAAAGTTAGCAAAGAAACGGCAGTTTGCCACTGCCAGCCCCGGGTAATTCGTCTAATACCGCAGGTTTTACCATGTCGAATCATTTCATTGTCAGGTGAACCGAACGATTCCGTTAGCGTAATCATTGCATGACAATTTTGTAACAAAGTGGGCACAGGCCGGGACCGGATAATGGAAAGCAAGACAATAAAGAAAAGGACAATCAGCGACAGTCGTTCTGTTCCCTATTTACGTGAAGCAAGACAAACACGGTTGCTAAAAACCCTGCTAATGCTGGCGGTGATCTACACCCTGTATCTTGCCAAATCGCTGCTCATTCCTTTGTTCTTTTCCGCATTTATTGCGCTGCTGCTCAGCCCGCTGGTCCGCATTGGCAGAAAATTCTATGTTCCGCCGTCCCTGTCCGCCTCGGTACTCATGGTATTGCTGGTCGCGCCTTTCACCTTTTTGGGGTTAGAACTGGCAGAACCTGCCGGGCGGTGGATGCACTCGCTGCCTAAGATTGCCGGTGAAGTGGTTACAGAAATGGAAGAATTAAGCGACAGCCTCACTATCCAGGAGCCCGCTCCGCCTGCCGAAAAAGAAGAGAAATCCTTTTTTGACTGGTTCGGTGATGATGAAGAAGTTAAGCCGGAACAACCGCAGGAAAACATCGTTACCGGCAAACTGAAGCAAAGCGGCATGGAAGTCGCTATCACCATAATGAGTACAGCTCCCCTGCTGCTGGCACAAATTTTTGGCTGTATGATCCTTATCTTTTTCCTGCTGGTGTATGGCCCTGCGTTATTTAATGTGTTCATCCGCGACTTTCCGGTCGTCACCAACAAGCGCCGTGCGCTGGTTCTGGTAAACCACATACAGCGGGAACTGTCTGCTTACATAATAACGGTGAGTATGATCAACGGTCTGCTCGGCGTCGCCACAGCTATAGCCCTCACCTACATAGGCGTTGAAGATGCGATTTTATGGGGGTCTCTGGTGGCGCTGCTGAATTTCGTCCCTTATCTTGGCGGTCTGGTAAGTTGCAGCATATTGCTGGTTGCCGGCGTGGTGCAGTTCGGACTGGTTGCATCAGCACTGTTACCGGCGTTTGCTTTTATGTGCATTAATGTTGTGGAGTCTCAGCTTGTCACGCCTACCGTACTGGGAAGAAGTATGCGGTTGAATCCGCTTATCATCATTCTGTGGCTGTCAGTGGCCGGCTGGCTGTGGGGCGTTGTGGGTGTATTGCTTGCTGTGCCTATTTTGATGAGTTTTAAAATTATCCTCGAAAATATTGGCAGTCTGCCCCACTGGGTCAAGCTGATTGAGTCGAAATAGCCAGCCGGTTCATCGCCGGCGGCGGGGCTTGCCAGATTTACGCTTGCCTTTATTATCCTGACCCAAAGCTCTCGCTCTGAGGGCCTTTTTCGATAACGCCCGCTGGCTGCCGGTGGCGTCTTCCTGTCCCGACGGATCAGGCTCAAAACCCGGCTCCCACTGTAATACTGCGCTGTCGCCGGTGAGCTTTTCAATCTCTTCAAGCAGATACTTTTCTTTGCCACAAAGCAGCGATACGGCGATACCAGCCTGACCGGCACGTCCCGTGCGACCAATACGATGAATGTAGTCTTCAGCGTTATAAGGTAACTCATAGTTAATGACATACTGCAAAGACTGAATATCCAGCCCCCGGGCTGCAACATCTGTAGCTACCAGCGCCCGCACCTGTCCGGCTTTGAATGCATCAAGTCCCCGTTCTCTCGCGCCCTGAGACTTATCACCATGTACACCGGCGGCACTGATCCCGTCTTTTTCCAGCTCAGTGACCAGTTCGTCCACCGCCTGCTTTGTACGGGTAAATATAAGAACCTGCTGCCAGTTTTTAGCACCAATCATGTAGGCTATCAGGCCGGCTTTACGCTTTTTATCCACTTCGTAAAAGCGTTGCTCCACTTTATCTGCCGTGGCGTTGCGCGGCGCAACTTCAATCAGTTCAGGCGCGGTCAGCAGCGAGTCTTTCAGTGCATACACTTCATCATTAAATGTGGCAGAAAAGAACAGGGTCTGACGCTGTTCAGGCAAGCGCTTTAATATCCGCTTAATATCAGTAATAAAACCCATATCCAGCATGCGGTCGGCCTCATCAAGCACAAAGGTCTGCAGCGTGCTCAAATCAATCAGTTCTTTGATAGCCAGTTCCAGCAAGCGTCCCGGCGTTGCCACCAGCACATCGCACCCCGCACTCAAAGCTTCTATTTGCGGATTAATACTGACGCCGCCATAAGCGACTACGGTATTGATCCCCAGGCCATCACTGTATTTCACAAAGCTCTGATAAACCTGCTGGGCCAGTTCACGGGTAGGCGTGAGCACCAGCACACGAAGCGCTTTTTCACAGGTCTCCTGCTCCAGTAAACGCTGGATAAGCGGCAACGCAAAAGCAGCCGTTTTTCCCGTACCGGTTTGTGCACCTGCCATCACGTCCCGTCCAGCCAGCACATGAGGGATAGCCGCCTGTTGCACGGGTGTGGGAGTGTGGTAGCCCAGTGCATCGAGCACAGATAAAAGAGACGGATGAAGATCTGAATCGGAAAAACGCATTAAAGATACCGCTGAGTATAAACAGGAACCGGACTATTCTAACCCGGTTCGGTTGATTAATGTGAACGGGAATGTGCCTGCAACTCCGCAGATGCCACGCTGACGTTGTATTTCGGACTAAGCAGTTCAGTGACAAATTCTGACGGCGAAACGGGATCAGCAATGATGTAACACTTGTGCTTTGCGCGGGTGAGTCCCACATACATCAGCCGCCTTTCTTCGGCGTGGGGATAAGTATCAGACGAGGGCAACAGTGCTTCGATAAGCGCATCTTCCCTGGCAGCGCCCGGAAATCCGTTCTTGCCCCCGGAAAATCCAATCAGAATACAATGATCTGTTTCCAGCCCCTTAGATTTATGAAAACTCCAGAAATGCACATTGTTGTTCAGGTTTTGTTTGCTCAGTGCGTGTTTTGCTTCATCCAGCAGAAAGTTATAGCGGGCAATCACAGCCACTGTACTTGCAGGTTCATTGCTGCGGATTTTGCTGACGACTTCCGCTACGCGCTCGACTACCCCGTTTTCATTACCCGGTTTATCATCCAGCAGAAAGATCTGCGGCGTATTCGTTTTGGTATGCGTGTCGATGGACTTCCTGAACTGCTCCGGATTTTCCATGATAAATTGACCGGCGGTGTCAGCGATGCTGTTATTGTAGCGAAACGTTTTTTGCAGTTTGGTTTCGGTATAACTGCCGGCTACTTCCCCGAAGCGTGTAGTCAGTGAAAGCTTGCCGCCGGAGAACCGGTAAACAGACTGCCAGTCATCTCCCACCACTGTAAGCGATGTTGCCACACCGTTTGCCTTTGCTTTATCTACCAACGCTGTGATCAGCGCCATCCTTGACGCAGAAATATCCTGAAATTCATCTACCAGAATGTATTTCCAGCGCGGGATAAACGTCCCTTTTTCAACTAACTCTGTCGCCAGGGTGATCAAATCATCAAAATCGATGCAATCCTGCCGCTTAAGTTCGTTCACGTAGTCTTTATGAAGCACACAGAGTAAACCTGCAATTTTCCCTGCCGGTTTTATACCCGCCTCCGTCAGCCGTTTGCTGACACCTGATCTGTTTAATCCCTCTACCCGCATCGCCTGCAAAGCTTTAGTAAGCAGTTCTGTCGCGGCAGTTATCAGCACCTGCCCGCTAAGTTGCGTCTCCCGACCTTCCTGCACAGAAAGCATAGTAATTAAAAGCTGTTGGCGGGCAGCGTCTTCTGCGGTGTACTCATTCATCCATTGCGCTATCCACGTCTTTAATTTCGCGCTGTTTTCCGCAAATACACTGATATGTGTAGAACGACCGGCCTCCTGCAAAATCTGCCGGCCAAGCGCATGAAACGTCCCAATCTGCGGTTCAGTATCCAGTTTAATAGTGTGTTTCTGCGCTTTATCCAGCAAACGCGTTTTCAACTCCAGGGACGCAGTACGGTTATAGGCTAGCACCAGAATGTCCTGCGGCTTTGCCAGATCACGGTCAATCAAGTCCAGCGTTTTTGCCACCATGACCGAGGTCTTCCCTGTACCGGCAGCCGCCAGCACCATGTTTCTGTCGTTGGAACGCAGCACCGCCAGACGCTGTTCAGTGGTTAAGGGGTTCGACTCAACCGTATCAAAAAATCCACTGCGGGCTTTCAATTGCAATTGCTCGTGATACGACCGCAACTTTGCCATATCGAAGGGATACAGACTCAGAATATCTTCCACCGCAGCAACAGCATCTGCCGAAAGCATGGCTTGCCAGTCAGCCTGATAATTACTGTAATCTCTGTACAGGGAATCAATAAGTGAGCGCAGTGCTTCTTCCTGCGAGTCTTTAGGGTATTGCAGCTTTACGTTGTCATTAAATTCGGTAAAAACGGCTTGCAGATACACCTTTAAATGCCTGCGGATGATTTTATTCGCTGCTGCCTGTAACGCCTCCACATTTTCAGACTTAAGAAACCGGTAGCGAACTGTCGTCTTTGCACCTTCCAGTCGCAGTTCATCACCCAAAAACCGTTTCTTTACCTTAAATAACGTGCGGACTGAGGCCAACGGAAGATATCTGTCTTTTCTGCCGCGATGAGTAAAAACCAGGTTTTCGTTAGTGAGGGTGAGTGTAGGTTTACCAAATAATTTGCCGGCAAAATTAGGCCGGACAGCCATGTCTGACAACAACAACGTCCTTTCTTTTGTGCATCACAGTGCAGGAATGAAAACCGGTATTCTACACTATCTTCAGTTCTTGCTGTGCTGTTGCTAGAATGCGGGAAACACTTTTGCCGGGCCATCCTGTGAACATACGCGTTATTCCTGTTACTCCCTTTGCACAAAATTGCTCCCTCATCTGGGATCCTGACACCATGAAAGGGGCACTTGTCGATCCCGGTGGCGACAGCAGCAAACTGTACGATGCGGTAACGCAAAATGGTGTAACCATAGAAAAAGTTATCCTCACCCACGGACACCTTGACCACGTAGGCGCGACCACTGAAGTGGCATCCCATTACAATGTGCCCGTTATCGGCCCGCATACCGGCGATAAGTTCTGGCTCGACGGCCTGCCAATGCAGAGCCAGATGTTTGGCTTTCCGCCCGCCACACCATTTGCGCCGGACCAGTGGCTGAACGACAACGACACAATAACAGTGGGAAACCTTACACTTGAGGTGCTGCACTGTCCCGGCCATACACCCGGTCATGTGGCGCTGGTGGAAAGAACCACCAATACAGTCATTGTGGGCGATATCCTGTTCGCCGGTTCCATTGGCCGTACGGATTTTCCGCAGGGAAATCATCAGCAACTCATCGACAGTATCCGCAGCAAGCTGTTTACTCTGCCTGATGAAATGAAAGTGTATCCCGGCCACGGCCCGACCAGCACCATCGGGCATGAGCGTAAAACCAATCCCTTTGTGGCAGACAGTAAGTTTGGTTGATGTGATCGTCCCGCCGGCAAAACACATTTAGCGCAAACCGCGCTGGTAAGCCGTATTTCTGTATCTAATCCGGAGTCTTTATGAATAAAATATCAGCCAGCCACCTATTAGTGGTTTTAGTGTGTATCATCATCGCCGGTTGCAGCACGCTGGCTTCTCTTGCGTCCTACAGCGTAACCAGCGCGGACCTGCAACGGGAACTGGATAAACAGGTTACCAGCCTGCAGGAACAGGCTTCTATCGTCGGTATTCCCATTCTGTTGGAAGTCAACGACATGCAGGTAAATGTGGGGCCGGACAACCGTCAGACCATTCAGCTCATTGCTGATGCCACTGCCACGTTGTCGGTTCTGGGACTCACCTACCCCGCCAAAGTAAAGCTGGATGTCGAAGGTATGCCCTACTACGACTCAAGCAAAAAAGCGGTATTCATCCGCTCACTGGTGCTCAACGACACCACCGTGGATGCCATGGGCTATCGCGGCAATCTCGCGCCTGTAAGCAGTAAAGTGATGGGTTTGTTAAACCAGTTTTTAATGGATCAGCCGGTCTATGAAGTGAAGAACGTACCCTCCGGTTATGCGTGGCTGACAAACATGCCGCTGTCGATGACCGTTGAGTCCGGAAAGATTGTGTTCCGTACGCAAAGCGCGGATTAACACGGGTGGCAGAATATTATCTGGTTGTATCCACTTTACTCATTGCCAGTGCCTTTAGTGCTTCTCAATGGGTAAAGTTTGGCCTGCCTTTTCTGCTGCTGTCAGCGCTCTGCTTCGTTACCCTGTCTCCCGTATTTCTGATTTTTGTTGCCTTATATATTTATGTCACCCGGAGCCTGAGTGCGCATCAGAATAAACAGGCTAACCCGTGGATAACCAGACTCTTTCAATTAATGTGGTTCGTGCTGAGTGCAGGACTCATCATCCATAAACTGCCCGGTTACCAGGGGCTTTTGATTGCAGAGAACATTGCCCTGAAAGCCGGCAGTTTACCCGCCAGCTTTTATTTGAATGTGGACAAAGCTTTGTTCAGCTGGTCAGCACTGTGCTTTGTTCCCCTTATTAAACGTAGCTTCCCTTCAAACCCCCGGGTTAGATGGTGGATGCCGGCTTTGTTAGTGCCATGTGGTATCAGTGCCGTTGTAATAGTTGCGGTAAATACAGGCATCGTCACCTGGCAAGTGGCAGTACCGGCATGGTTTCCGCTGCTCGCACTTTCTAACCTCATCAACACCTGTGTAGCAGAAGAGTTGTTATTCCGCGGCCTGTTATTTAAGTTTGTAACCAATAAACTGCCCGCCACGCTTTCATCAACCGCCCGTAATTTAATGGTACTGACTATAACCAGCGCAGTATTTGGTCTCGCCCATTTTGCAGGCGGCACCAGTTACATGATTGTCGCTACAGTGGCGGGTTTACTTTACGGTACCGTATATATGCTAACCGGACGGATTGTTTTTGCCGTACTAACGCACTGGTTGTTGAACGTGACGCATATGTTTTTGCTGACTTATCCTATGACGGATGTATGAATTGAAGAACAGAAAAATGAGAACTACAGTCCACCTTGTCACGTGCCTTTTCGTCGCTATTTCATTAAGCGGCTGCAGCGTATTTTCAAAACCAAACTCGATAGAAAAGATACTTTCTGAATCCGGTCCGGTTGCCAAAGCAAGTGACGGCAGATATCAAAATAGCTATCCGGGAGAAAAGGAATATCCGGTAACCTGTGAAGAAAACTGTTACCCCGATACACCACAATTGAAGTGTGACGAAGACAATAGCCTTTGCATCTTCATTGGTGAGAATCCGGAAAATGAAGAGGAGTATGGTTTCAATATAACCTGGCTTGGTCATGCCAGCTTTCTGGTTACACTGCCAGATTCCACAACGTTACTTTTCGACCCTGTTAGTGAACAATTTGACTGGCCCATAGACTGGCTGCATGCATTAAGCGGCGGCATGATCCGTCAGCCACCCGATTGGCCAGATACAGCTACATCAGGTATCGACGCAGTGCTGTACTCACATTTGCACTACGATCACTTTAACAAAGCGGACATTAAAAAACTTGGAAGTGAACCCACATATTTGGTACATCAGGATACCGCCAGTTACCTGCCAGAGAACGGACTATCCATCAAAGAAATGAGCTGGTTCAGTGATTACAAGACAGGAACAGCAACCATAAGTGCAGTTCCGGCACATCATTTCAACAGCCGCTTCTGGGTGCCTCTCATTTACGAAGATAACGAAAAAGCGCTGTGGGGAGGCTGGCTTGTAGAGCACCAGGGTAAAAAGCTATTCTTTGCAGGCGACACCGGATACTCATCCCACTTTAAAGACATAAAGCAACGATATGGCAGCATAGATGTTTGCTTGCTGCCCATTGCATCCTACTATCATCCTGAATATGCAAAATGGTACCGGTACGTTCATCTCACACCAGAAGACGCACTTGTTGCCGCTAAGGACCTTGGCTGCAAAGTGATGATTCCGTGGGGCTACGGAAATGCCAGCTGGCAAATGGGCGACCATTCTTCCCATTCTCCGCTAAAGCGTTTATTGAAAATGCATCAGGAGGTTAATGCAAAGCTGCCATTAGTGATCCTGAATGAAGGGGAGAGTGTGGCGCTGTAGTTTCGGCTTGGGATTAGTTTGCATTCAGGCCATGAGCCCAGATCAAGAGAAAACAACTGGGGTATTTTGACAATGGTAGAATGTTTCCCAGTTTCTCTATTAATGACTGACCGCTGAAAGCGATTAGTCAGACAGTCCGCTACAGACAAGTAGCGGACGTTTGAGTCATCAGTTGAACTCAATGGGAAAAGTAACGCTTTATACTTCAAATATCTGCGATTAAAAATAAGATTATATTGCGAGCTTGGCGTTTCAGATTACACCCACCTCGTATAAGTGAAGATAACGAGTAATTGTTATGCTAAATTAAAATCGGTTATAAAACGATCGAATGAAAGGGATTACAATGACTCGATTGACTTATCAAACGGCATTCATAAGTTTCATTACTGCGGTCATAAGCCTACTAGTCGTTTTTCTCGGCTTTTTTCAATCAAACGATCCTGCTGAATTCATTGTAAAAAATACAGTCGAAATACCACCACTTTATGAAAGGCAGCAAATTGGAATTGATGACTTCGAAATTTATTATGAAAGTCGATATCCCATCGCCAACATTGGTGAAATAGAGTTCCCTGATTTCACTGGAGAGAGAGGGTGGGTCTTTGGAAAAATTCAGACGTTCAATACAACTAATCAAATACTTCAGGATTGTGAGCTTACAACTTACAAAAAATTAGGGCATGGCTGGTATAAAACGGCTCATTTAGTTAATGCTAAACAATTTGAAAAGGTTGAAAAGGACTGGGTTAAGAAAGGATATGATTATGAGAGAGAGAAAATATATACCAAATCTGTGGAGTTTCCTGTGTCCTATCCAAATCAAGAAATAGAAATCAAGCTTGCACGCGCTAGTTTGGGCGAGTCTTTTGCTTTGGACTTAAGGTGCCCAAGCGAGGGAGATGGATTCTACCGCAGTAAACTTATCCAACTAAATACTGAAAATGAAGGGTTCTATTACAGTTCAGAAAAGGCTTTTGAAAGAAATCTTACGATTGTAGTAGTAGCGGGCGTGTTTATATTTTTTTGGGCGGTGCTGTTCTGGGCGTACAAACTGATCTTCGTTCTTCCGGTATGGCTGTTCAGGAATTTCTACAACAAGTAAAGGTTAAGCTATAGTGATGAAGATTAATTTTTTTAACCAAATTACGTCAATCTTTGAATAATTCTAAATTGCTTTATAAAAATTAAAATAAGCCGTATTGGTTTAGCCTACTATTGACAAACAACGGACATTCAATGTTGTGATTTTCTACTTCTGATATTGGTCAAAACGAAAGTGCTACAGCTAAAAGATAACGAGAAGGATCTGTACTATTGAAAATAGTTCATTACCTTTCAATTTTTACACTTCATCTTTATGCTAGTTGCATCATTATTACGGATGAAATGTAGCGAATTTCAGTAAGGAGCCCCATATTTAATTATAGGTATTTAAGTTTACAAAACCATCGCATATTTCACTAATTTTAAACGCTTTCTTCCTATTCTCGTAAATTGAATTCATAAAATCATAAGCTGTTTTCTTCTGAAAATAATGCTCTTCTGTAATGGTTTTATTATTTTTTTCTGAATCTAACATATTGTATCCGAAGAACAGATAGCCATCCATTCCGTATAAAACTCTGCATTCTGCTGATGGATGTGTACCTGTATTATTTGGATTTTCAATGTGAGCAAATACATTCATCAGAGGTATCACTCCTAATGGGGGGATATAGGTAACTGCATTGTGGCCTTGTCGCGCTAAAACTGTTAAAGCTTCTATATCGCTATGCCATTCCTGTTTCCGGCTCTTATAATTACTTATTCTTTCCCCATTTAAATGTTCCAAATAAATATGGGCATACTCATGAGACAAAATAAAACTCAATATTTGGTGAGTCGTTATGCCAATAAGGAAGTTTGCATACTCTTGTCCTCCTAATGGAATTAATCGCTCTGTGATGTCGTCCTGACTAATACCTAATACCTGGTACATTCCAGGAAAAACACCATCTTTTACTTTTGACTGGTCAAAATTTAGCGCCCAATCGATGAAATCACTATAGTAGTCTCCAATCTGGGCATTTTTTTCTGGGTACAGCTGTTGAATAAGAACAGCGTTTGCAAAAATATCTGCAAGCAATACCACTAAACCACCTATTTCGACTTTATATCTTCCATTCCGAGTCCTAGTTACTTCGGCATTAAATGCACCAGGAGTAACAATTACATCCGTTTTTCTTATAATTCGTCGAACTTTTTCACCATGCACATTGGCAATACTTGGAATAACTTCATCATTTATAAATTTTTGGGCACTATGCATTAATATTCTTGCATCTCGCTCATCACCAGGATTTTGAGCTGCGTATAGCGGAAATAAACAAAAGTTTAGAACGATAATAATAGTTTTAATTATGTATTTTTGCATTTTTCCACGCTTCTATATCTTTGACTATGTTATAAACTTCTTCATCTTCTATTTTGTTACCTGCTCTGAAGTCGTTTTTATATTCTCTCCATATTCTTAAATCTTCCTGAGAAAAATTCTCCTGGATCAATTTATTTCTGATAATTTCAATTTCATATTTATACTTAGAAAATCGCATGGCAACTTGAGGACTAGAAAAGTTTTCAGTTTTAGAAGCATCTTCTGCTAATGAGCCTAAGGCTTGGACTATTTTAAATAACTCATCAGTATTTTTAGACCCTGAGCCATACTTAACTTCATATCCAGCCTTACCAGCTTCGCCGCTTTCTATATTTTGGGGAGAGCTAATACTAAAACTATTTGTTGTAGCAAAATATAATATGGCAGCGCCGAATAGCACGAAAAACGCCCCTGGCCCTACACTGATAAACTTGATCGACCAATCTCCAGCAGAGAATTCTGCTTTTTGACTTGATATCATTCGAACTTTGAAAAGATTCCACCCTAGGAGAATGGATATTATAGCTCCGAATACTATCAATAACCTTTCCATACCCCTAAATAGAGCTAAAACTGACTCAATTTCCATAAAAATCCTTTTTTAATGTTATTTCCAGAGTGCCTTGGAAACGCGTTACGACTATTCGCTTCTTGAATAATATAGCCAAGGATACACTAGCACATTTTTTAATCAATACGATATGAAATTGGATGAATTTCAGGTTTTTAGAAGGAAATGCAGGCACCGAAATGCCTGCTCTTCATTTTTTGCTCTGCCGATCATCAGATATCCCAAACAGCGCATTCGTGCTGAGATATCAACCAACGAACCTAGCGTCGGCTCTTCACTGCAAATACAACTTGGAAAGCAGCCGGAAACCTTCGATGGCATCCAATCATGTTGCGGGTTCTAGGATACCCACTGGTTGGCATTTTACGAAGTGATGGATGAGCACCCTGTTTCAGTAAAGTGCGGACGGTCAACGCTTAAGCTATACGGTGCATCAAAGTTAGCGCATATTTTTCTCAGCAACTATTATGCTGTCTTAGCGTAGTCCGATTAAGCTGCTTGTTATAGCGATTTAACCACAACACTTTTTGTTCTTTTGCCCTGATCCACAATAACACTGATCATTTCTGCCTGTATGTTTTTTAGCAAGAGATAAAATCGCAGGATAAAGTAATGAAGCTCGCATATCGAACCGATTTAAGTCAGATTGAGCAACGATTCCCTTACTATCCAAGCGCAGTTGATCCTGTTCGACTTCTATACCGATATACTCCGATAATGCTCGGTCGTCGATCAGCGGAACAAACTTAGTTGGTAAAAAGTTGTTCTTAATGAGATTTTCAACGGAGCTACCTGGAGCAAACTTTAATAGTCCAGTACGATATTCATTTGGTGTTACGCAGACCAGTGAATTATCAGACATTTTAACAACAGCGTGAGCTGTCATTTTTATAGAAATATTACCTAGGCAAGAGAATATCCAGCCGAACTGCACATTACCCCCATGTTTTTCGATATACGAAATAACATTATTCAAACAATTCAGGGGTTTAGCATCTGGATCTGGTTGAACCGGAATTTTTCTTAGCTCTTCGACACCCAATTTCTTGAGCACATCACTACTCAATTCAGGTAAATCAAAATACTGCAAATCTATACTCCTGATTCAACAATCACTATAACGCTCGCATTTTCGGCTTGTTTGGAGCGCAGCGGAAAACAAGTCCGGCAACATGATCTTGTTAGATTTATACATGATAACCAGCGCTCCTCATTTCAATTTTTAATTGCTCTTGCCAGCTTCCGGTAGTGTCCATGTGAACGTATAAAACACCGCTAATATCATTAGGTGTTTCAACATCTCCCTTAACAAGGGCTGTAACCCTAGGGCGGCCTAGCTTGCCAATTAGATACCCATGTTCAAATACAACATTTTGACGAGCTCTATACTTTCCAGATAAAGCGCCAACTTTTGACCCCACATCACAGGGAGTATATAGAACAACTCCAAACCCTACATTTGAGTAGTGTTCAATTTTCTCAATGATTGTCATTCCTGAGCTAGCTTGCTTGTGTAGGATTATTGGTTGTAAACCTAAACTAGTTATAAATTTCTCTACATCAAGCTTTGCAATTTCATCGTGCCCATGAACAATAAAGACTTGCGAGTTATTAAAACCTCCTCCCAATCCTTGAACAGGAGGAATGACTGGTGGCTCTGGCGATCTTATTTGTTGAGCAGCTTCAACTTGCTGCTGTGTTATATATCCATGACGAACTAATATGTCGAATATAGGTTCATCTTTTACTGCCCAATGTGTTCTAGATAACTCCCAATCACCTAAGTCAATATCTACACGCATTGCTTCAATTGCACCAATTGGCAGGGCGGGTAATATCTGGTCAAATTCATAATCCAATACTACAGATTTATTTCTTACCCTTATATTTGTAATGTAGCCAATTCTTGATTCTGTAGCTTCATTTTCTGTGACAAACAAGGTTGGGAATGATTTTAATTCTTCAATCGCATTTTCATCAAAGATGCTTATAACGCTCGCTTATCTCATCAGCAGTGTATTCAACAACAGCTCGACTTTTGTCGCATTCATATGGAGACAAGTTCCAGGTTTCAGGGTTATAGGAAATCAATAAATTGAACAAACTTACTCTCCATGTTTATTAGCCTATTTAAATCTAACAGCTTATTACTGAGACTTCATACTAACACTCGTTTCCTCTGAAAAGCCACGCTCAACGTTTTCAGAAGAAACGTCCGCTTTACGTACAAAACAGCCATTAGCAAGTTTTCGGCACTGCCCACCCTCGACCAAGGAATTACTAGCGTAGCGATATAGAACCCTCTTATATTTCAAGCCCCCATAAACAAAAAAGGCTAACCATCCGGTTCGCCTTCCATCAATCTAAAACGTCAATTGCTGGAAAACAACAATTAAAATTGTGAATACCCACCTAAGAAAATCAATATGTTGCGCTTCGTCAAAATGCAATTAAATTTGTGAATAGTTAACTACCCCTCAAAAACCTAAATCGCATCCAATACAATTAAATTTGTGAACGCAGAATTCCACCGTCTGACAGCGCTGAAAGAACTTTTAAACAGAGTACAACATTGCTTATCGCTCTGCTTCGCCCCCCCAAAATACAAAAGTAACAAGCAAAAATCTACCGTTCCATTATCTGTGATCAATTTCAAGTAAATCAAGAATCGTCATTAGTAAATGGAAGGAGGTCTCAGTTGCAACAATCGTCTACCACATTGGATGAGCTCTGATTGATTTGAAGCTTTACAAACAACAAATCCAAGATATGACTCTTCGTTTAAATCATCTGAAGTAAACTTATCACCAATTTTTCTAACTCGCTCGAATCTAACTAACTGCAAATTAGAAAGAACCGACTCTTCGAAATCCCCCCATGATTTCAAGATACCTTCGCTGAATGCGTATAAGGGAAAATGCAGAGCGTGGCTGTCAAAATCTTTAATGCTAGAACGTTCTAAAAGCCGAAGTTGAATTTTGGCATCAAACTCTTCCAAATTAATTCCCGTCCTCGATTGAGCAGAACACCATAATAGTCCCCCTGGTGCTCTGGGATTCACTTCTATTAAATACGCCTTCCCTTCAAACTCTCTAGCTTCTATATGAAAAACTCCTTCTTCAAATGACAAAGCATCTAAAACCTCACAAGCGAATTGATTCAATTCAAATTCAGATAGGGTTAAAGTAGTTAAATTTGGCATATTGTAGGAGTCATACAATGGAGGAGTAATTGTCAATCCATCTCCAAAAAAAGTACCATTTATCACGCTAAGTTTGTGTTGAACGATGGAATGAATTTCTCCATTTGAAATAAACCCATCTATAGAAAATTCTTGTCCTGGAATGTATGGCTCAATTAATTTTGCTTCAAGGCGATGTTTATTTATACCAAGTATTTCACATACATCAGGTGGAACCATAGTTACGTCTGATATATATGAAGATCCATAGGACATAGCCTCATTGAAACAATTAAACTTTTTGACTCCACATGCACTTGCACCGAATGCAGGCTTTACAATATACCCAAATTTAGAGAAAAACGATTCAACATTGACTAGATTTGCACAACTTGATACTTCAAGAAAGTTCTGGCTTTTCGTAAAACTTAAGGACGACTTATCAGGGCTTTCCGCAAGTAATTCACGCATCATTATTTTATCGCAAGACTCTAATACACCTTGCCTAAGGCTCAAATTAAGAGTCTTCTGAATAGCTAAAGCAGGTAATAAAGCTGACTCGTTCAAGGCAATAATATTCTTCCAATCCCCTTCATCAAGCTCTTTACGTATAACATCAGCTAAATGAATGACTGAACCGCAATGAGTAACTACACGACTTGATGTGCCAAATACATCCACTTTATTAGAAGAGAAGCCATCAACTTTGCAAAGAAAAATTCTGCTAATCTCAGAAAAAGAATTTAGAATATGAAGAAAGCGTAAAGTCTTCGGGTAGACTTTATCAATAATAAGTGCGACATCCATCTATTTACCGTTCAATTCAATTTTTTTAGCGTCCCCCTCTTGATGCATAGCTAAGAGATAAAGAGCATATAACCCTAGACAGACTTTTCCTAACAGTAAGATCCATTCTAGATTTACAGCAACGAATGCTTCAGCACTCGGCAGTTCACATGGAGTTGAATCACCTCTCGTACAATCTCTTCCATGAGAAACTGCTTGTCCAGCTCCTGCAAATAAAATAAGCAAATGACTTATCGGATCGGGTCGAGCATAAAACCTTCTAAAGGTTAAATAAACACCCATCCAGATAATGCAGTTGAACATATTTGTAATCAATCTCAATGAAGATATATCATTCGAAAGTGACTCTCTATTTACGTCATTATGGAGGTGGTTTTTCCAAAAAATAAAGATAGCAAATAAAATAAAAGAGATAACAATAGTTAAACTTTCCAGATTAACCTCTGAAGTAGATAATTTACTCCGAGCTGAAAAAAACCAAGTAGCGATGAAACAAAAAGAGCCAATCATTTCTGTTATTGGATCGTAAAGGGGTAAACCAGAGATAAAACCTTCATCACCACTTATCAACATTGCCAAATAATTTAAAGCAATAAACAAAAAACCCAAACCAAGAAAACTAATCGCCTTTTCGAAATCATCGACTTCTTTTGAAGCAATACACTTTTTGACAATAGGAAACAATAGTGCGCCAGCCAAAATAACACACGTTAAAGGTGTTATCCATGTATCTGGAACTAAACCTCCAGCTTTAACTAAGTTATCTATCATCGAAGTAGCGAAAGCAACGAAACAAACACCCATTACTCCCAAGCTAGGCAACCTATTTACCCAATGGCTATCTCTAAACAACCATTTCGCCATACTTCTACTGTTACTATCTGTCATATCAACCTACTATTGTTCTAACTATGCGGGTGCAACCGTTGAATACAGAAAACGAATTTTTTGGTCCAAATTTACACTTCAATATAGCTCGTCTCTTCACGAGGTAAAGAATAGCTAAGCATATGTGTTAATTCGACAACAGATTTATCATATTTGTAGCATTTCACTTTAATTTCAAAAACTCCCCAAGTCCAAATGGTAACGGAAAAGTTATTCTTTCTATTTTGAGAAGTACGGATTCTATTCTTAAAAGAGCTATGAAGTTCATATTCTACAAAATTAATTTCGGATAATTCCTGTTCAGAACCATCTATCCAAATACCAATATGAAAGTGACGTCTTCCTTCTTCTTTAAACCGCTTAAATTTTATTAGACCATCAACATTCTTTATTACACTATGGTTAACGCTTAACGACATATCATTGCACTCCTTCATCATTGAATGATGGGGCACTAAAGCCTTCTATTTCTTCCTGTGCTTGTCCAATATCATCTTCATCATCTAAAATCAGGGTAGAGTTTTGTATTTGTGAATTTAGTAGTTTTATAGATGCTATTTTTTCACCCAAACGTTGCGTTGCTTTTGAAAAATTAACATCCCTATCATCAAGCAAAACTATCGCAGTATCGTCAACCGTTTTTCGAAACTTAGATATAGTTAAATCAGGATCTTCTTGATTGGTTATGGCTCCTCTAGACAATCGGTACAAGTAATCAATTATAGATTCGTTTGTATTTGTCAATGCTCGTAACCGCTCACTATAATCGCTCTCTTTCTCTGATGGACTAAATGTACTTTCAACTAAAGAAACTGCTGCTGTGAGAAAAGCCAGTATTGCGGTAACTGTGCCATACCATATGTCATTAAACGCCCAAGTACTGATTCCCGCTGCTCCTGTTGCAAGACTCGAAAGAAAAACCACATATTTACCAAACCTAGCAACTTTCCCATAATTTTTACGAAGTAAATCATAACCAATCGCGTGCGCGCTTGATTTGATATAAATATCAGTAAATTGCTGTTTAACGACATTAAATTGTTGAGGAGTCATTATTTTGTATATCTCCCTTTCTGATCTATTAACTTGATAAACTTGTTACATAACTAAAAAATTTCGATCTTAGACTTTGCTTCAATACCAACTCAATTCATCCACTGCCTCATATAACGATTCCAAATCCATGAGTTTTCTTGCCTCTTCCATTGCAGAGGTATTCGCTACGCCTGCCAGTAATAGTGCTTTTGTTTCACTCGAAAGATCTTTTAGTTCTTTTACTTTTATTGCTTCAGGTCCTGAATAAAATTTCAATGGATTACTTTCAAACATCTGTGAATCGAAAACTAACCCTGTCCACAACTGTAGTTCAGTTGTTGTCACGCGATAACTACGTAACTGAATACGCTGCTTGGCTTTAGTTGTTTTCAATGTATCCGTTTCCTGAAAGAAGATGTAAGCTGAAGTAACTAGATTTCCCTGCATATCCTCGTAGCTTACTGTCTTCCAAAATCCTGATGGGACTCGAACTGGTTCGAATCCTAACCCCTTAGTGAAAAATCGATCACATGTCGTAAAAATAGGGCCAGTGATTACAATCAATCGGTCTGCTACAGCCATTTTAAATTTAGAAACAGCTAATTCAGGTAACCGCCACTCATCTTCATTAAAGCACTTATGTTGCATAGATGCGTTGGTATAAGCACAACTGTCGTTACTAGCAGCCAATGCCCTATCATATCCTCCCCAAGTAATTGCAGTTCTTCTAGTCAAATGACCTCTATCCCAAGGTGTTTTGGTGTAAGCATCATTAGTAATTTGATTTTCGCGACCCACTCTCTCATCAATGAACCACTTCCTTCCCTTATTACCAGAAATAGTCAATTGAGTAGAGTTGTCAACGTTAGCCGCTGAATACAAGGCTTGTTTAGTAGACTTACTCATTAGCAAAGAGTAATGAATGTAAGGAACAACAATCTTACCTTGAGGCAGACCTGGTGGCTGCAAAACATCGCCTAGTGCGGCCAATGAAGGTTCAGGTAGATCAATTGAATAATTGGATAAAAAGTCACTTTGATAACCGTCACGCATAGTAAATTCCGACTTCCATTTCAGATATATTTCATACTAGAGCCTGTTCAAAAAATAAACAACACATTTTTAACATCGACGGATTCCATCTAAAAGATAGATTGTAGCCGGATGACTGCTAATTTCTTTTTCATAGAAAAAAAATACAAGATCAAAAAAGTGTCTTGCAGCAATAGTTATTTTACTAAATACTTTTTGAGTGCTTTTTTAGGACACGGAGTCCGGTTGTATGTCCACGCACATTGATGGCGGTAGGAACTAAACAACAGTATGTCGTCAGATGGACGACTTTAAGGATAAGAAAAGATGGCCAAGCCACATATAATATTCATTCATGGCATGGGTGAGCATACAGAAGAAAAATTCTTGAGTGACTTTTTCACACCACTAGATAAAGCTGCGGCGTATTTTGAAAAAATGCCAACATTAACGGGCAATGTCGAGCCTCACTATATTGATTACAACGAACTCATAAATGAAATTCGTGAATTTATGGGCCGAGCAACAATCGACGATATGCATGCGCGCTTTCCTGGCGCCCCTTCAATAGTTGCAAAAATCAACGAGCTTAACGCTAAATTCGCCGAAGATGACAGCTTTTGGTTTACACATGTTTTAGATGTCGTCATTTATCGTAGTTTTTTCGCCGATGCAATCAAGGCGAGAGTAGGTAAGAAGTTGCTAGAGGCAATGGATGCGGCAACCAATGCCAAGGAAGATATACACATTGTATGTCATTCTTTGGGGACCGCTGTAGGTCACGATGTACTTCAGGCGTTATACACTAATAGTCTTCGCGACGAGGAAGGGAAGTTATTGACTTACGCTGGTATAAATAAAATCCGCTCGATCACAATGGTTGCAAACGTTTGTACGCTACCAATTACTGAAGCGAATCCATATGGTTCAGTGGTCAAGCCAGGGCCCAATGGCATTTGTGATTACTTCATGTCATGTCGACATGTTCTCGATCCTTTTGCGTCAATAATCAAATTCGATCCTAGTAACAATTGGCCTGACGTCCAAGGAAGTGTATTCAGAAATACAGTAATCAATAGGGTTGAACGAGCCAATGTTCATGACATGGACCACTATTTCTATGACCCTCGAGTTTTTCTTCCGTTTTTCATGAATTTGTATCCAGTTGCATTTAAAACAAAAGCTTCAGAGTTGAAGGCAGCTAGAGAAGCTCACGACGCTACAACTATTCAAGGAAAATTTGAAGCATTAAAAACTTATATGGAAGATGCAGATATTACGCTTTACTGGGATGAGGAAAATAAGGAATTCGTTTACTCCGAGGACGTCGACACTATGCTGGAAAAACTCAGCACTTTATTTGATCAACTAAAAAAAATTGGAGACCAAATCTCCAACCTGACCGAAAAAGATGAGGAGCATGCAGATGAATAAGTTATGTTTATTGCTGCTGGTATTTATTACGATTACTCAATCTGCTTTTGCTGAAACGCCCGATTACTGCAACCCAACTTTTGATGATGGTGCAGATTTATACTTTGCAGACTCTGTAGGCGCGGCAAAAGATGCTCTGTCAGAAATTTGTGGTGCGCTTGCTAATGATGGAACAACAAAACAACAACTTAACGCAACGTTGACTTTATTTCATGAAGCGTTGCAAAAAGACGCATCAAAAGTCATGACGGAATTGAATGGTTTCCTCTTTATCTTTGACTCTCCGCTACTAGAAGTTGATGGAGATATCGCGACTGGGATGATACCGGATTTCATTGTGCATAAACCAGATCCTTTAAATCCTAACCTTGTCGATAAAATAACTTTTTATTATCAAGGTAAAGGGCCTACAATGGCCGAAGATGTTCCCAAAAAACAAGCACAAGATTGCATCGACAATGATCAGTGCAGTGAAGCCTTGATCGCCTACATGGACATAATCAAAAGTGTATACAACCCTTTAGCAGCCACCCCCATAAAACTGGCTTTCGATTTCCTTACTCTAAGGGATAAGCAGTGGACAAACTACATTAAAGAAGCGCGCAGCCAAACTTTCATTGACATTGCGGTCACATCTATCTTGTATGAGTGGAAATATGGCAAAGACGAACACAACTTCCGCTCTCCGCCCAGAGTGCAGTGGTTTGCTTTAAGACCCAACGTACTTATAGAAAATGTCAGTAGTGCAGTCGACGGCGATCAGGTGAAGGAATCGTTAGCTCTAGAGGTTATTGGCTTTAATTATTGGCAAGACCAATGCTTTGGATATGCATGTGGAGCATCTTTAATAGTCAACTATTCAGATCGAAACGGAGTTGATGACAAAGGATGGGGCGTAATGTTTCATGTTGAGAATAGCTACTCTTTTGGCTTAACAAAACACAGCGGCGAAACAGGCTTTTTCGTTACGGTCGACCTGCTGAAGGTATTCCAAAACAAAAAATCTTCATTTGATGAGTATAATGACAAATATCGCAAACTGGCACGTTAATTCAATTTAAGTCTGTGCTGAGTGTGTAAAAATATCTGTGTAATTGGCATTCTTAACCTGTTAAAGGAAATACAGAATGCCAATATCAGATAAACATATAGCTCAGCTTTTAGAATGCTGCAATTCCCTCGATACAAATGAAAACTGGGTTCAGGCATTTTAGAAACATAAGATGGTAACTAGATTAAGCATTTTGAATTTGGGAACAGGCTACGAATTTTTCGTATAATTGACTCCTTTAAAAAGTCGATTGTCCACTTCCCCATTAATGAGACAGTGCTGAATTAGAGTTTTCTAGTGTTGCCCGGTAAGCTGCCGGTGGACAGGTTCAAGAGCCCAGATACTTGAATCTCGATTACCTTTATTTCAACCATTGATAGATTCAACTGATAAAAAAGTATCCGAATGGGCTATTGCTAAAAAACCACAATGGGAAGCTTACATTGCAAGTGAATATGAAAAAGAAGCAGAACGTGACGCTGAAAATGGTGAGCGATTTGAATGGTAGATAAATATATCGAAAATTGGCAATAAAAAAGCGAACCATCTCTGGTTCGCTTTTTATTCTCTATGCATTCACAATCTTAATTGCATTCACATTTTTAATTGTTGCGTTCACAAACTTAATTGTTGATCGCCAATTGCAAAGAATCAACGTTAAGCAGTGAAACCTCACTCCTCAATATAGCTCTCAATACTCGGACAAGAGCATATCAGGTTGCGGTCGCCGTATACGTCGTCGATACGGTTTACGCTTGGCCAGAACTTGTTGCGGGCAACAGACTCAACAGGGTAAGCGGCGACCTGACGGTCGTAGCTGCGGGTCCAGTCGCTGTCGCAGATGTCGGCCAGTGTGTGTGGTGCGTTGTGCAGCGGATTGTCTGTGGCATCCCACTCTCCGCTTTCCACTTTGGCGATTTCGTTGCGAATGCTGACCATGGCTTCAATGAAGCGGTCCAGCTCGTACTTAGCTTCAGATTCCGTTGGCTCGATCATCAGCGTGCCAGCAACCGGGAAGCTCATTGTCGGCGCGTGGAAACCGTAGTCGTTCAGACGCTTGGCGATGTCCATTTCGGTAACACCGGACGCTTCTTTAAGCTGACGCAGGTCGATAATACATTCGTGAGCAACACGACCGTTACGGCCTTTGTACAGTACCGGATAATGGCCTTCCAGCG
Source organism: Alteromonas sp. AWJ4_197 (assembly GCF_056160285.1). NCBI lineage: Bacteria > Pseudomonadati > Pseudomonadota > Gammaproteobacteria > Alteromonadales > Alteromonadaceae > Alteromonas > Alteromonas sp. AWJ4_197. The sequence continues at coordinate 288,569 of NZ_JBSWWW010000002.1, forward strand.
CTTTCGCCACGTAGTTAGCATTTAAGATGGCCACTTCGGTAGCTTTACGCAGACCTTCCGAGCCCATCATTTTGATGTACATGTAGCTGATTGGCAGAATAGATGCACTGCCCCATGGCGCGGCTGATACTGCACCACAATCTTTGCCTGTACCTTCAATGTTCACCACTGCGTGGTTTGGCAGAAAAGGCGCAAGGTGTGATTTCACCCCGATTGGTCCCATACCGGGGCCGCCACCACCGTGAGGAATACAGAAGGTTTTGTGCAGGTTCAGGTGCGATACATCAGAGCCGATGAAGCCCGGTGACGTAACGCCTACCTGTGCGTTCATGTTCGCACCGTCCATGTAAACCTGACCGCCGTACTGGTGCACGATGTCGCAGATTTCACGGATAGTTTCTTCGTATACACCGTGGGTAGACGGATACGTGATCATGGCACAAGACAGGTTATCACCCACTTCTTCAGCTTTCTTACGCAAGTCAGCTAAATCAACATTACCGTTCTTATCACATGCCACAACAACCACGTTCAGGCTGACCATTTGCGCAGACGCCGGGTTTGTACCGTGCGCTGAACTTGGGATCAGACACACATTACGGTGACCTTCGCCACGGCTTTCGTGGTAACGCTGAATCGCCAGCAGACCGGCATATTCACCCTGTGCACCGGAGTTAGGCTGCATGGATAATGCGTCGTAACCGGTGATGTTGATCAGCCACTCGCTCAGCTCACCAATCATTTCCTGATAACCGGAAGCCTGGTCCACAGGCGCGAACGGGTGAAGCTGACCGAACTCAGGCCAGGTGACCGGAATCATTTCGGCTGTCGCGTTCAGTTTCATGGTGCATGAACCCAATGAAATCATTGAGTGGTTCAGAGCTAAATCTTTGTTTTCCAGTGACTTGATGTAACGCAGCATCTCAGTTTCTGAGTGGTACGAGTTAAATACATCATGAGTCAGGAAATCAGACGTACGTACCAGATCCGCAGGAATAGACTGGCTGCCCTGTGTGGTAACTTCAGCGTCCAGACCATCCACGGCTAAACCGTGATCGCCGCCCAGCAGTACATCGAACAGGCCGGCAATATCCGCACGGGTGGTGGTTTCATCTAACGACACACCCACAGCGCCCTCAAGGTCAGCACGCAGGTTCAGTCCGCGGGCATAAGCGGCTTCGAGTACTTCAGCTTTGTTATCCACCATCACGGTTAACGTATCGAAGAAAGTGCTGTGCTTCAGCGCAACGCCTTTTTGCGTTAAGCCGGTTGCCAGAATATCGGCGAAACGGTGAATGCGGTTAGCGATGGTTTTCAGGCCTTCAGGACCATGATAAACGGCGTAGAAAGACGCCATGTTTGCCAGCAGCACCTGTGCAGTACAGATGTTAGAGTTGGCCTTTTCACGACGGATATGCTGTTCGCGGGTTTGCAGCGCCATGCGCAGTGCAGGACGGCCACGGGTGTCTTTACTTACACCGATGATACGACCGGGTAATGAACGCTTGTAGGCATCACGGGTTGCGAAAAACGCAGCGTGAGGGCCACCGTAACCCATCGGTACACCGAAACGCTGTGCACTGCCCAGTGCCACGTCAGCACCCAGCTCGCCCGGCGATTTAAGCATAACCAGGCTCATCAGATCTGCCGCTACAGCAACAATACCTTTTTTGGCTTGTACCGCTGCAATGATGTCACTGATATCTTTTACTTCACCGGTGGTAGTCGGGTATTGCAGCAGCGCACCGAACACATCGTGTTCTGCAGCTTCTTCTGCAGGACCGGTAACGATACCGAAACCAAACATTTCAGCGCGGGTTTCTACCACGTCTTTAGTTTGCGGGTGCACATCATCAGCGATGAAGAACAGGTTCGCTTTTTTGTTTTTCGAAACACGTTTGGCCAGGGCCATGGCTTCTGCGGCCGCTGTGCCTTCGTCCAGCAATGAGGCTGAGGCCAGTTCCAGACCGGTCAAATCAATAGTGACCTGCTGGAAGTTCAGAATGGCTTCAAGACGGCCCTGGGCAATTTCAGGTTGATACGGCGTGTATGCCGTGTACCAGCCCGGATTTTCCAGCACGTTACGCAGAATAACGTTCGGTACGTGGGTGTCGTAATAACCCATACCGATAAAAGAGCGGTTGATTTTGTTTTTAGAAGCCACGGCTTTCAGTGCAGCCAGTGCATCAACTTCTGTCTCGCCACCACCTACTTCAATGGGCTTATCCAGTTGAATAGCTGCCGGTACAGTTTGTGCCATCAGATCATCCAGTGAGTCAGCGCCCACAGATGCCAGCATGGCTTGAATTTCTTCTTCACCCGGGCCGACGTGGCGGCGGATAAAGGCATTTTTTTGCTCTAACTGAGCCAAAGTAAGGGATGAATTCGACATAGTTTTGTTAAGCACTTGCAATGGGTTATAAAAACAAAAGGGGCTTAAATTGCCCCTTTAAGCCTTTTTGGATGTTGGCTCTGTAACGAATTAGTCTTCGTCGATGCTGTTTTCGTAGCCTTCTGCGTCCAGCAGACCTTCAGCTTCAGCAGGATCATCCGCTTTAATCTTGAATAACCAGCCGTCTCCGTACGGGTCGCTGTTTACCAGCTCAGGAGAGTCTTCCAGCGCATCGTTAATCGCAACGATTTCGCCACTGATTGGCGCGTATACATCAGATGCAGCTTTAACAGACTCAGCGACACATACGTCGTCACCGGTACTTACCGCGTCGCCCACATCAGGCAAATCAACAAATACCATGTCACCCAGTAAGTCCTGAGCGTGCTCAGAAATACCTACAGTGAAAACACCATCGCCTTCAGGACGAACCCACTCGTGAGTTGATGCATAACGTAAATCGGTTGGGATATTGCTCATAATAAGTTCCTGATTATTCCTTGATGTTGGGATTACAATACACTTTTACCATTGCGTACAAAGCTGGGCTTAACCACATTTACTGTAACCCACTTTTTACGCATTTCCACCTCTACAGTTTCACCTGTATTGGCAGGTACCCGGGCCAGTGCAACGGAATGCCCTAATGTTGGTGAGAAGGTGCCTGAAGTGATCACACCCTCTCCTGATTCTGAACGCACTTTTAAACCGTGACGTAACACGCCTTTCTCGGTCATTACCAGACCGACAAGTTTTTCAGTACCGGCTTCTTTTTGTGCTTCTAATGCTTTACGGCCGACGAAATCACGGTCTGCCGGTTCCCATGTGATGGTCCAGCCCATGTTGGCAGCCAGCGGAGAAACGGTTTCATCCATATCCTGACCGTACAGGTTCATACCGGCTTCTAAACGCAGCGTGTCACGTGCACCTAGACCACACGGCTTAACACCTGCATCCAGCAGATCCTGCCAGAACTGGCCTGCCTGCACGGCGGGAACCATAATTTCGTAACCTGCTTCACCGGTGTAACCGGTGGTAGCAATGAATAAATCTTCCGCCTGTACGCCGAAGAACGGCTTCATGCCGGCAACTGCTTCTTTCTGAGCAGCGCTGAACAGCGTAGCGGCTTTTTCTTTCGCATTCGGGCCCTGAACAGCAATCATGGCAAAGTCAGGTTTTTCAGTGATGGTGACATCGAAACCGCTGGCTTTGTCTTTCAGCCAGTTCATGTCTTTTTCACGGGTGGCAGAGTTCACCACCAGGCGATAGTTAGTTTCATCGAAGAAATACACGATAAGATCATCAACCACACCGCCTTCTTCGTTCAGCATGCCGCTGTACAGCGCCTTACCTTTAACCTGTAACTTGGCCACGTCGTTAGCCAGCAAGTAACGCAGATAATCTTTCGCCTGCGCGCCTGTTACATCGACAATGGTCATGTGAGATACATCGAACATACCGGCGTCTTTACGCACCGCGTGATGCTCTTCGATTTGTGAACCGTAATTAATTGGCATATCCCAGCCGAAGAAATCGACCATTTTTGCGCCAGCTTCAAGGTGCTTAGCGTGTAATGCGGTGGTATTCGTCATGCGACTTTGTCCGTTTCGATGTGATAAAAACAGCACAAAGTATAGGTTTACGACAAAAGACCAATCAAATTGGAATTTCTTATCCTTACATTTGCAAATATAATATAAGAAACTCATATCATCAGCATTTCAAATCATTATGAAGCAGTTGTCGTTGGATAACTTACGTACTTTCGTAAGTGTAATTGAGCAAGGTGGATATGCTAAAGCAGGTGAATGGCTGGGCCGTTCCCAGCCTGCCATCAGCTTACAAATCAAAAAACTGGAAGAGCAGTTAGACCGGAAATTGTTTACCAAAGTCGGTCAGCGGCACCTGCCCAGTAACGATGGCAACTGGCTTTACCCTAAAGCAAAAGAATTGCTTGAGATGAACGATGCCATTTTCCGCTCGTTAACCCCCGCTCCGTTAAGTGGCCGCCTGCGTCTTGGCATTCCGAATGAATTCGCCTCAACACTGTTACCGGGTTTAATTGGTGAATTTTCCAAGCGTTACCCGGATGTTTCACTGGAAGTGACCTCATCGCTAAGCCGCGATTTGCTCCATGCTTCAAGGCGCAGTCAGTTCGATTTAATACTGGCTCTGGTGAATCCTGATACGGAAGCCGGCGGTGAACTGGTGCTGGAAGACGATATGGTATGGGTAGGCGATGCGGCAAGACCGCTGGTAAGCGACCATATTTCCTTAGTGCTTGCCCCGGACGGTTGCATGTACCGCAGCCGGGTAATTGATGAATTAAAGCAGCAAACACGGGTATGGAAAATTACCTATACCAATGCTGATTTGGGCGGTCTGGTTGCCGCTATTCAGCAGGGTTTGGGGATCACCGCCCTCGCCCGCTCAAGTATGCCGGAGAATTTAACTATATTAAAAGACAGCCGCCTGCCCCGCCTGGGTAAAGTCAATATTTGCCTGTTCAATCAGGATACCCAGCATCCGGTGGTCAGCCGCACGCTGGCGGAGTTTATAAAAAGCAGGCTACAGCGTTAATCTGTTTCAGATCCGTTCATGAGTTCAGTGGTTCCGGGCTGGCAGTATGCTTAGTATGAAGTGGTTAAAACTTAACGTTATTAATCAACCATAGATAAGGATGCCACTGTGAACCGCGAACATACGCCGCCAGTATCAACAACGAGGTTTCCGGCAGAGAATCTGCTTGCCGGTGTACTGCTTTTTACTCTGGGCATGGGAGCGGGGGCGGCTATTGGTATGTCATGGGTCGTTTAATATGTCAGTTTTGTGACAATCACCTTTGAATATACGACTAAAGACTATACACTCCGCTGCCATTCTTACCGGCTGCAAGGTGAAATGTGTCTTTTACTTGTTCTTCTCTACGCTTTCTTTTCATTACATTCAGTGTTCTTTCTGCATTTAACAGCAATGCCACGTCTTTATTCTCAGACTACGATGGTAACGGCCTGACTTATGCCACAGCGGATAATCAGTACTCTGTGCAAATCCGTGGCAGAACGCAGTTTCGTTTTGCCAGCCCGGGCGCCGGGCAACCCAACGACATTGGCGATTTCATTGCTGAAAGTGGCAATCAGTTCGATATTAACCGTGCCCGGCTAAAGGTTGGCGGCCACGTTGTTCGTGAGTGGATAAAGTACTACTGGGAGTACGATGCAGCAGATTCCCGCACATTAAACGCCACCATCGCGCTGGAAAAATATGACGGAATAAAGGTGAAATTCGGTCAGTGGAAAGTGGAATACTCACGTGAGCGTAGTGTGAGCAGCGGCGGACAGCAAATGATGGACCGCTCAATCATCAACCGTGTTTTTACTCTGGATCGCCAGCAGGGTATGTCGGTTTATGGGCATATTGATGAAGGCGGCGCGGCAAACTTTAATTACTGGACAGCTCTGTTAACCGGTTCCGGTCGCGGTGAATATCACAATCACGATGGTAACCCCATGTATGCCGGACGTTTCCAGTGGAACTTTCTGGGTAAGGAAACCGGATTTAAAAACAGTGATATCAAACGTACGTCAGAACCTGCAGCCGCTGTTGCTGTAGCCGGCGCAAAATACCGCAGTATCTATACCCGCTTTTCCTCGTCGGGTCCTGGCGCACTGGATAATATCGATATTGGTGAAACCCCCGACCAATACGACGTAAAACAATATCTCGTCGACGGCGCATTCTTCTATCAGGGTTTTAACGCTCAGGGCGAATATCACGAAAAAGAGGTCACCGACAGAATTAACGGGAACCGGCAAACAACCCTGCGTGGCTATTACGTGCAGGCCGGATACTTCTTAAATGAACAGTTTGCCTGGTGGCCTGCGCCGCTTGAAGTGGCAGCCAGATATGCCACGTACGATCCGAAAACCGGTGATGACGGCGACAAGTTTTACGAACGCACACTGGCATTTAACTGGTTTATCAACGGTCATAACAATAAAGTGACCGCGGAAGTCAGTCATATCAGCATGGAACAACAGAGTGAAGAGGTGGGAGACCGGATAACCTGGCGCTTACAATGGGATGTCAGTTTTTAGCCGCTGGCGCGGATTAGCATTACATCTTTTTAATACTCACCAATAAAAATTACTACTTTTGTCTAAATTACCTGACTACACTGAAGAGTATACTAATAAAAACTACGATTCCAAAAATAGTTGCCGGATAGTCGCCATCCGGTATGTGTAAAAGCTTTCATGTGGCAACTTGTCTTCCTGCCCCTTTACACAGTTAATCGGGAAATACCATGAAAAACGAAATTGAGGTCACTTTACGTCAAGTAAACTCTCTTTTGCTGACAGCGTTGTCAAGCTATTGTCAACGCTGTCACTACAGAGTCAGAAGTATCGAAAATGCTAACGATCTGAAGATTGTTGCAGAGCTTTATAATGAAGATGTGCTGACGATGAAACTGCTGGCTGAAGGGGAAGTAGAAATAGAGACGCAGAACTTCCGGAATGGTGAATCCCGCTTCACGCGGGAATCGTTGAATGCACTGCTGCGCGCTACCACCCCATCGCCTGAGCCAGCCACTGACGCTTGATAGCGGGAATGGCGTCAGTCATTACCAGCCCGGCCCCGCGCACAAATTTCTTCAGGGGATGGTTTCCGGCGAACAACGTTTTAAACCCGTCCATTGCAGCGACCACCGCCATTGCGTCAGCCTTTCTCGCCCGCTCGAACGCCCGTAAATTTTCAAGGGATGCAAAATCTTTATCATCCTGAATACAGGTTTTAAGGGTTTCTGCCAGCGCAAAAGCGTCACGCATCCCTAAGTTCGCTCCCTGCCCCGCCAGCGGGTGAATGGTATGTGCCGCATCACCGATAATAACCATGCCATTCTTTGCCCACTGTCTGGCATAACGCATGGTAAGCGGGAAGCTGTGTCTTTCACTTTCTACCGTTAACACGCCCAGAACACCGTCACTGGTTGCACTGAGGGCATGATTAAAGGCTGCATCACTCAACCCGGTTAAAGACGATGCCACTTCGTTGGTCTGAGACCATACTATAGACACCAGATCCGGCTCAGATAAAGGTAGCAGCGCTAACGGTCCGTCCGGGGTAAATACTTGTCTCGCGCACTGTTCGTGAGGTACGGAGGTTCTCACTGTAGCGACGATTGCCGTATGACCGTAATCCTTGAAGGTAAGAGGAAATTGGGCTTGCCGGCGCACAAAGGAATTCGCACCGTCGGCACCGACCAGTAACCGGCAGGCCAGAACCTGATCGTTCTCCAGCATCAGCATGGTTTCCCGTTGGCCGCTAAGTACCTTCTGAATACGGGTTTCGATTAATTTCACGTGAGACTGCTGCGCTACGGTGACAGCCAGCGCATTGGTCAGCAACTGGTTTTCAATAATATGTCCCAGTTGCGGCGCGGGTAAATCTTCCTTCGAAAAATGAATTTTTCCGAAGCTGTCTTTATCCCAGACGGACATCGTGTGATAGGCACTTACCCGCTCTTGCGGCATGCGCTGCCATACGCCAAGATCTGACAACTTTGAATAATTAGCCCCGTTAATTGCACTGACCCGTAACGCAGGTTCTGCCGGCACCTCACGGGAAAATGGCTGGTCGCTGATCACGGCCACAGATAACCCGCTGTCATGCAAGGCTGCTGCAAGGCTTAATCCCACCATGCCGCCACCCGCAATTGCAATATCCACTGTATCCATGCTCTTTCTCCTGAATATTATGCGCCCGGGGCAAATCCGGTGGTTTGTCTGACAAAAAACGATTTCAGCGACGGACAGTTATCCATCGCCATCAAACCGGCATTTCTGGCTGCCAGCAAACCCCGGTTATCAGTGGAAAACAACCTGACCAGGCCATCGGTCAGCGTGATGGTTGCCTTTTTGTCCTGCTCACGGTTCAGCGCATATTGGCGCAACACATGAAAAGCACCGGGATCATCAGCATCAGCCAGTTGAGCCACCAGCGCACTGGCGTCTCGTAAGCCAAGGTTAAAACCCTGTCCGGCAATGGGGTGAAGTGTTTGCGAGGCATTACCACACACGACTGCGCGGTGCGTGGTGGTATTCACCGTACGCTGCAGTGTAAGAGGGTACGCAGTGCGCTCACCGGCATGCAGAATTGCGCCCTGCCGCCAGCCGAAATCTTTTTGCAGCGCCTGAATAAAAGTTTTATCACCGGACTGCATCAGAGTTTCCGCACGTTCAGGCGACACTGTCCAGACAACGGAAAAGCCGCAGGCATTTCGGTGTCCGGTGGCAAAGCCCGGATCATAAGGTAAAAAAGCCACCGGCCCTTCCGCGGTAAAACGCTCGTAAGCACGATGTTCGTGAGGCCTTTGCGTGATGACATTCACCACAATGGCGGTTTGCTGGTAATCCTCTGCAGTACGCTCAAACCCGAGCTCTTCATGCAGTGGCGAACGGCCACCATCTGCCAGAACAACCAGCCTGGCACGCAGAGTTTCACCGTTGCTTAAGGTAAGTTCCGTGGCATCCTGAGTGCGGCTGACTGAACTCACATGCAACGGACAAAACAAACTGAATCCCGGGGTCTCCGGCGGAAGTTGCAGGGCTTCACCCAGATGCTTCAATGAAATTACCTGCCCGAAATGGCTGACGTGAAAGTCATCAGCATTGAGCTGACACAGCCCGGCAGCTCCTTTGTCTGAAACCTGAATATGCTTGATGGGCACGGCACCGGCAGAACCTGCGTCGATATCCAGCGCGGCCAGCTCATCCACGGTGCGTTTTGCCAGTGCAATCACTCTGGCATCGAAGCCCGGATGAGAACCGTCTGAGGTATAAGCGTTAGCTTCAACCAGCGCAACAGAAAAGCCGGTGTGTTTCAGCAATCCGCGGGCAATAACGTTACCTGTAGCTCCGCCTCCGATAATCACGACATCAAATTCAGACACCGGTTATGACTTCCTCATTAACGCTTCAATTTCACTGATTTCTTTCGGTACATCTGCAGTTATTACGTCAGCACCGGTTGCCGTGATCACCAGATTATCTTCAATACGCACACCTATACCGCGATAGGCTTCCGGCACATCTGCGTCCGGCGCAATATAAAGTCCGGGTTCGATAGTGATCACCATACCCGGTTGCAGCGGGCGATCTTCACCGTCCTGACGGTAGTCACCCACATCATGTACGTCTAACCCTAAATAATGCCCTATGCCGTGCATAAAGAACTGCCGGTAATGCAATCCTTCAAGGTTTTCTGCCACAGTGCCTTTCAGCAGGCCCAGTTCGACCAGACCGGCGGTAAGCACTTCAGCAGCAATTAAACCGGCTTCGTTCAGTGTCATACCGGGCCCGATCCTGTCGAGTACGGCAAGCTGAGCATCCAGTACTAACTGATAGATACTGCGCTGTGGCGCACTGAATTTTCCATTGGCCGGAAACGTCCGGGTGATGTCACCAGCATAACCCGCATATTCTGCGCCGGCATCGATCAGGATCAAATCACCGTCACAAACCTGTGCGTTGTTTTCGGTGTAATGCAAAATACAGGCATTATCACCGCTGCCCACAATGGTGCCGTAGGCAGGCTGTCTGGCACCGGACATAGCAAATTCGTGATGCAGCTCTGCTTCAAGCTGATATTCGTAACAGCCGGGATGAGCAAATTTCATGGCGCGGATATGTCCCTGCGCGGAGATTTTTCCGGCAGCCTGCATCAGCGCGATTTCACAGGAAGATTTAAATAACCGCATTTCATGAATAAGCGGTGTGACATCACAGAGTGCCGCCGGAGAAATATTTTCTTTCGGCGCTGCCGCCAACTTATTATGCATAGCAAACAGGGTTTCCCGCAGCGGACTTTGAAACGGAAAATACACATTATCGTGTCCGCCAAGCCATTCTGAAAGCACATCCTCCAGTTCGCTCAGCTCAAACGCTTCATCCAGAGCAAACTCTGACAAACCGGCATCAGCGCCTAAACGCCTGCCCTGCCAGATTTCGGCTGTTTTGTCCTTCGGACGAAACGCCATTGCACGGTAAGGGTCGGAAAACTGGCTGTGGTTCGACAGCAACAACACGGTATCCGGCTCGTCAAAACCGGTTAGATACCAGAAGTCACTGTTCTGGCGGAAAGGATATTCTGTATCGCGGCTGCGTGTTATCAGCGAAGCAGCAGGGATCACTACCACGCTTTCCGGTTCACACAAGGCCAGCAAGCGGTGCTGGCGCGCAATAAATTCCTGTTTGCTTATCATGATCAGTGTACGGAAGGTTTATCTTTTTGATCTTCGAGCAGCGACTCGCCCAGTTCGTTGAAGCAAAGCAGTGCAGAAATTTTGACGTACTCCACCACTTCAAACAGCGCCCGCTCAGATTCTTCATCTTCGGTCATAGGCTCTTCCATGCGGGAGATATCGGCGAAATCCTGCAACGCTTCTTTGACGTCTTCAGAACATTGCATCAGGTTTTGCTGATACAACCCGAAGCCAAGCATAAAGCCCTGCACCCAGTTAATCAGACCCAGACCACGGTCATTAATCGGAGCTTTATCATCCGGCAACATCAGATTGAGGGAAAATTCCGCTTCAATCAGTTGCTGACATAATTCATTGAATACATCGGTAAGCACCACGGTCAGTTCCGGGGCAAACGCTGCGCCCTCATTCATGGTGTCTTTCAGTACATCCATCCACTTCCGTTCTGATACCGCCATACCGCCACATAACATACCGCACAATGTGCCCTGAATTTCAGCACCGTCTGCGATGACATCGTATTGTGACAACACATTAGTGACACGGTCGTAATCGAGTTGTTTATCCACGTATTCTTTCCATCAGTTAATTGCGGTCATGCTACCAAAAAGGCTGCTTAAAACCCAGTTTAAACCAATTTCATGGACAGTGTTTGAGCAGTCAGTCTTTCTCCCCTTTTCACGTTCCTCATAATGCTTTAGGATCAACACTGTTATCGATAAAACCTGCTCAATAAAGCAACAAGCTTAACCAAATGGTCAGGCATGTAATACGTTGCTACAGCAGGCTTAGAGCCAATAAAACAGCCTTTTTTGAAAAGTTCTCAAAACTTTAAGGGTGATCTGCTTCACGAACCGTGTCGTTTGATATACTCTGTTGCGCTGTTTTTTAATTACACTGTCTTCTGGAATGTTTGCCAGTTCATTCATGTCCCTGGCCGATGCTTTAAACCAAGGAAGATGACCGCGTAGCTATTGTGCAAGCCCGGCGCGTACCGGGAAGCCTACGGCTATGAAGATTCTTCCGCCCTGAACATTTCGGTTCACGGGCGAACGATGAACAGCGGCATTTCGGAAGGCGCCCTCTTTCGACGGAAAGTAGAAATGGCAGTCATTAATTTTGGTTCGATAAATATCGATCACGTCTACCACGTAGATCATTTCGTAAAGCCGGGTGAAACACTGGCATCAACAAAATACACTCAGTTGCTTGGTGGCAAAGGCGCAAACCAGTCTATTGCACTGGCACAGGCCGGTGCTGATGTTAAGCACGTGGGCGCAATTCATCAGTCTGATGCGGCATTCAAACAAACATTAATTCGCCATGGCGTTGATTGTCAGTATGTTGCCTGTACCGAAACGGCCTCAGGGCATGCCATTATTCAGGTAACCCCTGACGGTGAGAACGCCATAGTGCTGTTCGGCGGTGCTAATCAGACAATCAATGAAGCGACAGTCAGAAAAGCTCTCAGTGATACCAGTTCAGCTGACTGGGTACTTACCCAGAATGAGACCAGCAGCATTGCTGATATGTTGAAGCAGGCAAAAGAGAAGCAACTGAAAGTTGCGTTTAACCCTGCGCCGATGAGCGAATCAGTTAAGTCTTTACCGCTGGAATGTGTTGATCTGCTCATTGTAAATGAAACCGAAGCTGCAGCGATTACCGGTCAGGACAATGTTGAAGATATCGTCACCTGGTTTAAAGCTAACTGGCAACATGGCGAAGTGATTCTTACACTGGGTAAAGACGGCGTGATGATGCTGCGTAAAAGTGGCGATGTGATCAAAGTAGACGCATTTACGGTGGATGCCGTTGATACCACCGCCGCCGGTGACTGTTTTATCGGTTATTTTTTATCGGCCTACAGTAATCACACAGACGCCAGACAAGCACTTATCCGTGGCTGTGCCGCCTCTGCCATCGCCGTTACCCGTGAAGGTGCCGCACAATCTATACCGCAGCAGAAGGAAGTAGACCGCTTCTTCGCGAAACATGTCTGATAGTTCAAAAGGACAACTATGACACACAAAATTATTCTTGATACTGATCCGGGCATCGATGATGCAATGGCGATCTTCTTTGCTTTTCAACATCCTGAAATTGAAGTGCTGGGCCTGACTACCGTTTTCGGTAATGTACCGGTAACCATGTCTGCCAGAAATGCGCTGACCCTGTGTGAATACGCCGGTCAGGACATTCCTGTCACCCAAGGTGTGGGCATGCCCTGGGTTGGCCCTGAGTCAGGTTATGCCCATTTCGTACATGGTGATGACGGCTTCGGTAATACGTTTCCGGAAGCCTCTGAGCGGGAGCTCGATCCCCGCAGTTCAGCGCAGTACATCGTAGATATGGCCCGCAAATATCCTGGTGAAATCACCCTGGTTGCTATTGGCCCGCTAGGCAACCTGGCGCTGGCATTACGTCTTGAGCCGGAATTGCCGAAGTTGATTAAAGGTATCGCAATTATGGGCGGCGCGGCATTTGTACACGGTAACGTAACGCCGGTGGCTGAAGCCAATATCTGGAACGACGCCCACGCCGCAGCCATTGTATTCGCTGCCGACTGGCCTGTTACCATGTTTGGTCTTGATGTCACGCTGAAAGCACCTTTCGCACCGTCTTTCCTGGATACACTGGAAACGGGGAATGAAAAACTGGGCGGCTTCGTTAAGCGTGCATCACAGTTTTATATCGACTTTTATTCGCAAAACCGTGAAGAGCGGGTGTGTTTCTTCCACGACGCGTACCCGCTGGCCTGGCTGGTTAACCCTGAACTGTTTACCATCACCCGTGGCCACGCCCGTGTGGGCACCGGTGAACTGGACAGAGGACAAACGGTCGTTGCTCCGGCAGGCTCAACACCAAGCCCGTTATGGACTGAAGCGAAAATGATTGATGTCGCAACCGATGTTAATCACGAAAAACTGGAACAATTGTTCATCGACACCTACGCTTTATAAAGTCCGGAGGAGTACTTCCCTGCTAAAAGCGCCTCCGGGCGCTTTTTTTATGACTTAAGGACAGCCCCGGGGGAATCATGATTCAACCGCCATTACCGGAAAATGAAGAAGCACGTCTGGCCGAACTGCTCAGTTACGGCATCCTGGATACAGAAAGTGAAACCTTATTTGATGACATCACATCTCTGGCTTCGGAGATTTGTGACACCCCTATAGCCCTTATCAGTCTGGTGGATCCTGACCGTCAGTGGTTCAAATCCAAAGTAGGACTGGATGCCTCAGAAACGCACCGGAATATCTCTTTTTGCGGCCACGCGATTCTCGATAATGAATTAATGGAGATTAACGACACACACCGTGACGAACGTTTTCACGATAACCCGCTGGTCACCGGCCCGCCAAATATCCGTTTTTATGCCGGTACACCGCTTATCACTCCGGAAGGTTATGCCCTGGGCACCCTTTGCGCCATAGACAGCGAGCCTAAACGCCTGAGCAAAATGCAAAAATCTGCATTAACTACACTGGGGAAAAGTGTGATGGCACATCTGGAATTGCGAAAGCAAAACCTGGTATTACGGCAAATGAATACCCTGAAATCTAAATATCTCACAGATATCAGCCGCCGCTTTCAAACCCCGCTGCAATCCATTTGTACCTTCAGCCGTCTGCTGGAAGAAGAAACGAAAACGACGCCGGTATCTGCCGTATTTAAGGATTCACTGGGGCTTATTCACGAAAGCAGTCAGAATCTGATGCGGGCAGTAGAAAGTGTGCTTGCCACAGGTAAAACTGATATCAAGGCAGACTCTCAGGGCCGCACCATCATCGAAACGAAATCGTTCTTCAATCACATCTTTCATACGATGGCCGGTAAAGCACGCAGGGGGCGTATTATTTTGACCGGTCAGTTGGATGCATCGGTGCCGGAACATTTGATACTTGACGAAGCAGGACTGGGTTTGCTTCTGCTAAAAATTACCGGGAATGCAATCCGTTATTCATCAAAAGACACATCAGTACATCTGCAAATCTACTACCGTCCTTCCGAGCTTATTATTTCAGTGCAGGACCATGGCCGTGGTATGAACCGGGACCAGTTAATGGAACTCTATGCAACCCCTGACGGCGAGCATGGCGAGGTGGTTGCCATATCCGGCTTGCGCCGTCTGGCTGATAATGTGAAAGGCCAGATTAAAGTGCGCAGTTGGCAGGGCCGTGGTACCTGTGTGACGTTTGCAGTGCCGGCGGACACGGCCGGAGAGAAGACTGGCGGGAATCAGGAGGATGCTGCGGGCAAGAGATTTGTCGCTCCGTTTATCAAAGACAACCCGGCAATACTGATTTTGTCAGCACAGGAAGATGTTTCAACAATCACCGTCATACTCAACCGCCTGAAGATTGATGCCGAAACGGAAAGTGATGTGAAGGAAGCCGCCCGAAAATTACAGGCGCGGCAATATGACCTGTTATTGCTGTCAGCGAAAGCGGTGACCAATGAAGAAATCACTCAGTTCAGACAACAGGACCCCTGTTTAGCTATAGTGGCTTTAACAGAAGATTTATTCACTGAAGACAAACAATTGCGGCAAACCGGCATTGATGCCGCCCTCACACTCCCTGTGAATAATGATACACTTTACGACACCTTAAGTTTCTTCTTATTACCCGATGGAAAAAATCAGTAGCGCAGGATTAACACGTCAGGAGTTACGCAAAGTACTGCGGTTACGCCGCAACAACCTGTCTGAAGAGACGCAGGCTCAGGCTCCTGAGCGCCTGAGCCGTGTCTTGACGACACTGCCGGAATGGCAACACGCCACACATGTTGCGGCATATCTGGCAAACGACGGAGAAGTCAGCCTTTCGGACACCATTACCACCGCCGCAGCCCAGAATAAAACCGTCAGCCTGCCGGTACTGCACCCGTTTAACCGTCAGCATCTGCTATTTTTGCACTATCATGACAACACCGTACTGGTGAGTAACCGCTTCAATATTGCTGAGCCTCAGTTACGCTGCCCTGATGTCATACCTTTTTCCCGTCATGATTTAATCCTGATGCCGCTCACCGGTTTCGACGAAAAAGGAAACCGGCTGGGCATGGGTGGCGGATTTTACGATCGTACGCTGGCTCCTTATCGCAACGCAGCTTCCCGTCCCCAGCTTGCCGGTATCGCGCATGATTGCCAGCAGGTTGATGCACTGCCGGTTGAACCCTGGGATTTCCCCCTGGATCTCATCATCACACCTTCCGGCGTAATACGGCCGGATAAGACTAATTGCCCTTAATTTCGTCTCCCATTCCTGCAGTTTTCAGTTAAACTTCTGCAAAACTTTGGAGAACCCCTATGGATCAGAACGCGAAGAAGAAAGCTGTAGCCGAAGCAGCCATAAAATATGTAGAGCCGGACACCATTGTTGGTGTGGGCACAGGCTCAACGGTTAATTTTTTTATTGATGCGCTGGCAGAAATTAAACACAAGATTGTTGGTGCAGTATCCAGCTCTGACGCATCAACAGAAAAACTTAAAGCCCACGGCATTGAAGTATTTTCGCTGAATGAAGTAGACAGCCTTTCTGTGTATGTTGACGGCGCTGACGAAGTGACAGAACACAAGCACATGATCAAAGGCGGCGGCGCAGCCCTGACGCGTGAAAAAATCGTCGCAGCGGTAGCGAAAACCTTCGTGTGTATTGTAGACGACACCAAACAGGTACCGGTACTGGGCAAATTTCCGCTTCCTGTTGAAGTCATTCCCATGGCGCGCTCTTACGTAGCCAGAGAGCTGGTAAAACTGGGAGGCGATCCGGTTTACCGTGAAGGCGTGGTGACTGACAATGGCAACGTGATACTGGATGTTCACAACCTGAACATAATCAATCCCCGGGAAATGGAAGATGCTATTAACAGTCTGGCGGGCGTAGTCACTAACGGTATTTTTGCTAACCGTGGCGCAGATATTGTGCTGGTAGCAACCGGTTCGGGCGTAATTACGGTCAGCGACTAAACTTAACCACCCTATCAGCAAGCCGGATATAAGGCTTGCTGAATGAAATAGCGCTTTTAACCAACAACGATATCTGTTATTTTGCCCATATAGACGTCCAGATGTCTTTTTGCAACCAACTATTCGAGATGTGAGGCAATGAGTAAAGTATCCCTACCCAAGGACAAGATCCGTATATTGCTACTGGAAGGCGTTCACCAAAGTGCCGTTGAAACCTTAAACAGTAACGGTTACACCAATGTTGAGTATCTGAAGACCTCCCTGTCAGAAGAAGATCTCATCGAAAAAGTGAAAGATGTTCACTTTATCGGAATCCGTTCACGAACTCAGATCACTGAGGCCGTGGTTCAGGCCGCTGAAAAGCTGGTTGCTGTAGGTTGCTTCTGTATCGGTACCAATCAGGTAGATTTAAAAGCCACTCAGTTTAAAGGCATTCCTGTATTCAATGCACCATTTTCTAACACCCGTTCTGTAGCAGAACTGGTGCTGGGCCAGTTAATTCTTCTTCTTCGCGGCGTACCGTCAAAGAATGCCAAAGCCCATCGCGGTGAGTGGGAAAAGAGTGCTGTCGGCTCGTACGAAGCCCGTGGTAAAACGCTGGGTATTATTGGTTACGGCCACATTGGTACACAGCTGAGCATTCTTGCTGAGCACCTGGGTATGCGCGTTCAGTTCTACGACATTGAAGACAAGCTGGTACTGGGTAACTCTGTGCAGGTGAAATCACTGGATACCCTTCTGGCGACATCTGACGTTGTTTCTCTGCATGTTCCTGAAACCCTGTCTACTAAAGACATGATTGGCAAAGCAGAACTGTCGAAAATGAAAAAAGGCGCCATTCTTATCAATGCGTCCCGTGGTACCGTTGTTGATATTGATGCACTGGTTGAAGCCATGGAAAGCGAACACCTTGCCGGTGCCGCTATCGATGTATTCCCGGTTGAGCCGAAATCGAATACTGAAGAATTCGAATCGCCGCTGCGTCAGTTTGATAACGTGATCCTTACCCCACACGTGGGAGGCAGCACACAGGAAGCGCAGGAAAATATCGGTATTGAAGTAGCCGGTAAACTGGCGAAATACTCTGACAACGGTTCAACTCTGTCTGCTGTGAACTTCCCTGAAGTATCCTTACCGGATCACCCCGGCCGTTCACGCTTACTGCACATCCACGAAAACCGTCCGGGTGTTCTGAACCAGATTAACCAGACATTCGCAGAAAAAGGTATCAACATTGAAGCTCAGTACCTGCAAACCGTTGCTGATATCGGTTACGTAGTTGTTGATGTGGAAGCAAACAAGGCCGATGAAGGTCTGGCCCAGCTTCAAAACATTAAAGGCACAATTAAAACCCGTCTTCTGCACTGATCCCTTAAAAAGGATTATGTTCAAAATCAAATCCGGTGTCTCTGTACACCGGATTTTTTTATCTCTTCTGATCACGCCTTCCTCAGTTAAATCCTGCTCTGTTTGATCTCAGCATTGTGCTGCCGTGTATCTTTTCTGTGACACAAAAATTTAACACCTGCTACGTTGAGCCATGATGGCGCACGTATTCAACCTCAGGGCTTTTAAGCATGATGAGAAGAAACGCACTGTGCATGACGTTAGGGATAACCGCCTTGTGTGGTCCCGTCACTGCAGAAGAAGATAACTTTAACCTTGGCGGTCATGTGAGAGTCAATTACGGTCACCGTGACTGGCAGGCACCGGCAATACGGGACGGACTGGAATTTGAATCAATCAAACTCACCGTCGATGGAAAATTCGATGATTTTTCCTATAAAGCTGACTACCGGTGGTATGAAAATACTGATTTCGATACGGTCCGCTATGCAGATCTGACCTGGCACTACGACGAATACCTGGATGTCACCGGCGGTATCACTAAAGTCCCCTTCGGCCTGTTACCTTTCGCTTCAAACAGCTTCTGGTTCTCCGCCAATTACTATATTGGTTTTGAAGATGATTATGATGCAGGAGTTGTTGCCCGCTATGAACGGGGTCCGTTTACGGTTCACGCCGGCTATTTTCTGAATGATGAATACAATAATGCCGCCCGCTTTGGCCGCTATTCCTTTGACGTCGCTGATGACGGCGAATACCGTAATCAGGAAGATGGCCAGTACAACTTGCGGGTAAACTACGAAGCCAGACTGCTTCCCCGCTCCACCACCGACATCGGCGTTTCATTTCAACAGGGTGACATATTTAATTTTGATACACAGGATAGCGGAGACATGACCGCTTATGCTGTACACCTGCGCCATAACCAGAAACCCTGGAAAGTAGAGCTGCAATATCTGGATTACCGCTACGACCTGGCCGCCCCGGAAGGACAACTTCAGGACCGGCTGGCCCTGTCTTCGTTTGAAGCGCCATTCCTGATGGCCAGCGAAGGTCAGTCGTATATGGCTAACCTGGCTTACAGCTTACCTTTCACTGTCGCTTCTTTAGAGGATATTACCTGCTACAGTGAATATTCCCGCGTGGAAGGAGACTCAGAAGCCGGCAGCGACAGTACCCAGTGGGTAAACGGATGCAGCTTCGGCTGGTCTAAATTATTCGTATATGTCGACAGTATTCAGGGCAAAAACATTTGGTTTTCCGGCGGGTCCGGCATGGGGTTAAACTTCAACGATGATCCGCAATCCACACACCGCCTGAACATCAGCCTGGGAGTATATTTCTGATATGTTATCACTACGACTTATAAAAACAGCGCTGCTGACCGCCGCGTTGTTACCCGCCGCAGCCATGGCTCACACCTGGATGACGGTGAAAATTGCCACCACAGAATACGCACCGTATACCTCTGAAGAGATGGAACACAACGGCTACATGAATCACATCATCAGCGAAGTGTTTCTGGAGACCGGTGTACGGGCTGAGTTTATTTACGTTTCCTGGGAAGACGCACTGGAAGGTGCAGAGAATGGCGAATATGACGCCATTTCATACGGCAACTATGTGCGGGATCGGGAAAAGACCTTCTGGCACAGCGAGCCAGTCACATCAGAAAACCTGGTTTTCTACGTCAACAATGAATCCGGTCCCGATATGTGGTCAGGTCTGAATGATTTGAACGACTACACCATGGGGGTTACGAAAGACTATCTTTATAACAATGAGCTGTCCCGATACATTAAAGAAGGCAAAAACATCAGCACGGCAGACACTGACGATGAAAACTTCAACCAGTTGATCGACGGCGACATAGATATTTTCCCTATCGATGAATTAACCGGCTGGTATCTTCTGCAACGTGATTTCAGCGAAGCAGACCGGGATGAAATTCACCAGATAAGTCCGCTGGTTTCTACTGTCACCACTCACCTGCTGATACCTAAAAACAAAGAAAAGCGACTGGTGCTGGAGCTGTTTAACAGAGGCCTGAATAACCTGAAAGAAAAAGGTGAACTGGACCGTTTCAAACGCCTGCTCAGAGAAGGGTACTATCAGACACCGGAGAAGCCGGTGAACTTTGACAGAAGATAACCTGAAGGTATTGAGTAACTCCCACAAAAAAGCCCTGTAAATCAGGGCTTTTATATTCATTCACAACGGATAAGGCTTAGAAGAAGCTGTATACCAGTGTTACCGCTGTGGCAGTATCAAGCTTTTCAACGCCTTCGTTTACACGGGAGTTGTGGTCCAGTTTAACTGACAGCTTCATCGACAGGTTGCCGCTGATGGTGGCGGTCAGTGCAGACTCTGCACGTGACTTGGTGTTTTCATCACCCACTTCCGTACTCACTGTCTGAGAAAATTTCGCTGTATCAGAAATCAGCCATTCGAATGCACCGGAAGCACGAACGATAAAACTGTTTTGCTCAACGTCTTCTTGCGTTTCTGCCCAGGAGTAACCAGGACCGATTGAATACTCTAAAGACGTTGTGTCGTTTTGCCACACCTTCTGGTTCCAACCGGCAGCGACAGTAGACTGGTAGTTATAGCTGCTGAAACGGTCATCTTCGTACGAGGCGAAGCCGAATAAACGGTAATCAGGATTTTCCAGCTTGTAGTTACCCTGACCTGAAGCAAAGAATTTCTGCGCAGAAGTACGTTCTACGTCTTCGCCAGTGTCGTCGTCAGTTACCGTTTCTTTCTTGTACAGACCTTCAACTGTGTAGTCGTTACTCCACTTTTCCAGTTCCTGATGGCCTTCTAAAGACGCGTTAATAGACGTGGTTGCCGTGTTACCGGAGGTGAAGATGAAACCTAATCCACCTTCCAGAGTAAACGGTTTAGCATCATCTTGTGCCAGTGCAGAAGTGGTACCCATTGCGCTGAGCACAGCGACAGCTAAAAGTTGCTTTTTCATTTGCATTCCTAAAATATGTGTTTCCATGATACCGGTATTGAACAGACTCCGTTCAGGCCGGCAAAGCGTATATCATCCATGATAGTGATTGTTCCCCATCCAAAAGCCCGGTAGCCATCCTGATGGCCCGGCCAGATGCGCGCTGTCTTCAGCGTCGTCGCTTTATTATTCTTCAGAAAAAACGGTAAACCACAGAGACTGTGGTTTCCGTATTTACACTTTTTACATCTTCGAGAGGTTCGGTTTCATAAGCCAGATTGAATGCAAGTTTCATGGCTAGCGAATCAAATAAATTGGCTGATAAAGCGGTGACTGATTTGGTTTTAATATTATCAGCTCCGATCTCTGCACTCATAAACTGACGAAGCTGTGCCCCCGTGTTCCACTGATACTGATACTCACCTGACGCTCTTGCAATCAGGCCATTATTCACATTGGTTTCAGTACCCTCTTCCACCCCGACGAAAGCATAACCCGGGCCTACGCTGTAACGAAATGAACTTTCATCCTCGTTCCACAATCGCTGAGACCAACCTGCTGCCAGTGAGGACCGGTACTTATAACCGTTAAACCGGTCATTCTCATAATCAGCGTACATGAAAGTACGTTGTCCGGGCGTCATAAGTTTATAATCAAATTGCGCATAACCAAAAAAACGCTGAGCGGTAACTTCACTGGTGGTTTCACCGTCATCGTTTTCTGTTTTGCTTTGCTTGTACAGCATTTCTGCGAAGTAGTTATTATTCCATTTCGCAGTTTCATGTTCAGAATGTAAGGCCGCTTTCAGGGAATTAGCATTGGTATTCCCTGACGCAGACAACAGACCAACTTCTCCGTCCAGGGTAAAGCGGGGCTGCCCGCCATCACCCACTTCGTCGAAGTCAGAATGATATAAAGTTTGTATAAGATTCCGGTCGGCGGCCATGGCGCCGGTGATGCTGCCGGAAAATAAGACAACAACGACCAGTAATCTCGCAGTAAACGGATTTAACATGGATTTTAATATTTTTATTTAGCGCACTGTTATGAACCGTCCGTGGCGACCTTGTTTTTCTACAGGATTAGCGCAGATACCTTTTCAGCCTCAGCATTTGTCCAGGCTATCGCGTTATCCATCGTTTCTCCTTCAACCAACAACGTATTGGCCATTTCCGGCGTGAAAAGTTCAATATCGCCGTACTCCGGTTTCATGATTTCCCGAATTGTAACCCGCATTGAACACGCCAACAAACCTATATCCGCCTCTTCAGCGTGTTTCCTTATATTGTGAACATATTTTACCGGGAAAAACAGAGGAAGGGGCAAGCGCCATTGCTCCATAATTTCCCCGGAACAGGCTGCAAAGGTAAACCCGAAGTGCTTCTCCTGCTTTTCCCATGGTAAGTCACCGGACCTATCTTCAAGATACGCCAGATAAAGTTCAGGGTCTTCTTTGGCCACCACCAGTTCGCTGAAATGGCAGAGAATACCCATCACGAAGAACCGTTCACTGCCACGGATATTTGACTGTTTGGCCAGCGTTTTGGCCAGTAACCCGTTATACACTGACTTATACCAGTGCTTGTCCAGCCGGATATGAGCACTGTTGAAGTGCTTGAACGCTGTATTCGCTGTTTCTGCTACCACAAGGTTGTACAGCGCCTCGCCTCCGATAACACTGACCGCTTTGGCGATGGAATCAATCTGGGAAGGAAAGCGGAATAAAGCGCTGTTAGCCAGACGGAGAATTTTTACCGTCAGCGAGGGATCAACGGCAATAAGCTTCGCCACATCATCCATGTCGCTGCGGTGATCATCCAGTACATCCCGGATTTTCAGACAAATATTCGGGAACGTAAAAGATTGTGTGGCGTAACTGACGTACTTTTCCATCGACATAAGTAAACCTTGTTTATTTCTTGATTTTGAGTATAGCAACTTATTGTAAATACGGGAGAAAACGAAATACTGATAACAGCTTGATTGCTGTGGCCACGTCATTGCTTCCCGTTGTCGGAAAATAAAGATTGTTGCTGAGGTTCTTCAACCGTTGCCTGCCCGCCATCGTCGGACTGTTGTTGCCGCAAAGCCATGGCTTTACGTTTCTGGCAGGCTTTAATCACGGTTCGTCTGGCGGCATCGTTTATCTGCAACCAGTGAAAACGCTCGTCACGGGTACGGTAACACCCCAGACAATAGCCTTTCGGACCGGCCTGACAAACACCAATACAGGGACTGGGTACAGCAAAAATTTCCATCTGATCAGGATGGTTTGCTTTTACTGCCATGAAGCCCCCGTTTGCCAGGTGTGCAACCCCATACGGCCGCACCATTATTCCAGGCAGTTAGTGTAGACGCTATGCCGTATGCACCGCAATCTGAACATCGTATCAGTTAGTCGGTTAAGGTATATTCTATGGTTGAAACAACCCTGACTTTTTTGATGTGCGGTTGATGTGCATCCCGTGGCGTAATGGTGAACTGCCCCTGATTAGCCCGCTTAATTTTACCTATCCGGCTTTGAGAATCCCGGGCGAACTTCTCAGCCACTTCCCTGGCATTTACTGTTGCCTCTTCAATCATGTCAGGCTTCACCTCATTCAACCGGCTGAAACCATATTGAGGCTGAGCATCCCACTGCTGATTAGAAAACACGATACCTTGTTTAACGAGATCAGAAATATCGGCCATGGCTTTTCTTACCACTTCTACATCGGTTGAGTACACGGTTACTGTCTGGCTGGCACTGTACCTGAATTCCACCCTGTTATCGCCGCCGTACTGTTGCGCAAGCTTATCGGTGATCACCGGCTGATTAAAGCTGATGTCGTCAGCGCTTATGCCGCTGGTTGTAAGGAATGCGGTAATTTTATCTGAATGGCTTTCCAGCGTGTCATAGAGTGCTGAGAGATCATTGCCGGCTTCAGTAAACTGTATCGGCCAGATCACCTGGTCTGCCGGATATTCCCGTTCTGACAACCCCTTCACAGTTACAACTCTGTCCCAGGTTTTAAAATCCACCAGCGCCGTTGCCAGCTGGCCTCCCAGCACGGCAAATGCGATAACCAGTCCTGTGCCAATAATAGCGGCAGCTGCTTTACTCATAGTTTTCCTTTTTCTTGTCTGGCGTTGATTCATCAATGCTCTGAGGATACGTAATGAAAAAGGCATTACTACGATCAAATTGTGATGAATTGTGTCTTTGACATAAAAAAGCCGCCCGGGGAGGGCGGCAAAAGGAGTCCCACGTCGGGTCTAAGCTGTGTGGGACTGCGCCTGAGACGTTAAGGCGGGTGCCGGTTTACGGTTCCGGCGTAGCAGGTAATAAAACACGGGGGTCAGTACCAGGCCAAAGAAAGTCACGCCAATCATGCCTGAGAATACCGCTACGCCCATGGCCTGACGCATTTCTGCACCGGCTCCGGTCGAAATTACCATGGGCAACACACCCATAATAAAAGCAATGGATGTCATCAGAATGGGGCGCAAACGCAGGCGACATGCCTCTTTTACTGCTTCCAGCGCAGTGTGCCCTTCCTCTTCCAGTTCTTTAGCAAATTCAACAATCAGAATGGCATTCTTCGTGGCCAGACCAAACAACACAATGAGCCCGATCTGGGTGAAGATATTGTTATCTCCGCCGTAAATGCCCACACCGATTAACGCGCTGAGCAAAGTCATAGGCACGATAAGGATTATGGCCAGTGGTAATGACAAACTTTCATATTGTGCAGCCAGTACCAGAAACACCAGCAACACCACCAGCGGGAACACATACATGGATGCATCACCGGCCAGAATTTGCTGATAGGTTAATTCTGTCCACTCGTACATCATGCCAATTGGCAGGGTTTCATCGAGTATTTTCTCGATAGCAACCTTCGCCTCATCACTGCTGAAACCGGGCATAGGAGCACCGTTGATTTCAGCGGTAACGTAGCCGTTGTAGTGCATAACCCGGTCCGGTCCCGCGGTATGATTGATGTCTAAAAACGCGCCTAACGGAATCATTTCGCCCTGTGCATTGCGCACTTTAAACTGACGGATCTGTTCTGCATCCTGACGGAACTGAGAGTCAGCCTGCACATTCACCTGATAGGTGCGTCCGAACAGGTTGAAATCATTCACATACACCGATCCTAAATAGGCTTGTAAGGTGTCAAACAATGTATCAATGTTCACGCCCATTCCTATGGCTTTGGTGCGGTCCACGTCCACATCCAGTTGCGGCACGCTCACGCGGTAACTGCTGAATGTGTCGGTGAGTAC
Source organism: Alteromonas sp. AWJ4_197 (assembly GCF_056160285.1). Lineage (NCBI taxonomy): Bacteria > Pseudomonadati > Pseudomonadota > Gammaproteobacteria > Alteromonadales > Alteromonadaceae > Alteromonas > Alteromonas sp. AWJ4_197. The sequence goes on from NZ_JBSWWW010000002.1 coordinate 313,767, forward strand.
CGGGTCTGCCCAGGCTTTCTGCACCACTTGCTGCGTGACTTCATTTAAGGTTTCAAAACCCAGATTACCGCGATCCTGCAACTGCAGACGGAAACCGCCGATTGTGCCTAAGCCCAGCACAGGCGGAGGCGGAAACACGGCGACATACGCTTCTTTAATTGCTGCAAACTTCTGGTTTAACTGCCCGGCAATTGCACCGGCAGTGAGCCCCTTCCCTTCTCTGTCAGCGAAAGGCTTTAACGGGAAGAACACTACACCGGAACTGGGGCTGTTGGTAAACCCGTTAATATTCAACCCCGGGAATGCCACGACATCAGACACGCCGTCCTGCTGCAACGCAATCGCGGACATCTGACGTACCACGTCTTCCGTTCTGTCCAGTGAAGACGCGTCAGGCAACTGGGCAAACGCAACCAGATACATTTTGTCCTGAGCCGGCACATAACCGGTAGGCGTACTACTGAACTGCTGCCATGTGAGTGCCAGTAATCCTGCATACAGCACCATGATGATGCCGGATTTACGAATGAGAGAACCCACACCGGCAGTGTACGCTTTAGCGCCACGGTCAAAGAACCGGTTAAACGGATTAAACAACCATCCGCCCAGCGCCTTATCCATGCCTCTGGTGAGCCAGTCTTTGGGTGCATCATGAGACTTTAACAACAAGGCCGATAATGCAGGGCTCAGCGTCAGCGAGTTGATGGCTGAAATCACCGTTGAAATGGTAATTGTCAGGGCGAACTGACGATAAAACTGGCCGGTGAGTCCGGACATAAATGCCGTAGGAATGAACACCGCTGCCAGTACCATGGTGGTGGCAATAATAGGCCCTGTCACTTCTTTCATGGCGATGGTTGTGGCTTCTACAGGCGAATGCCCGGCAGCGATATTCCGCTCGACGTTTTCAACCACAACGATGGCATCATCCACCACGATACCAATAGCTAACACCAGCCCGAACAGGGATAACGCATTTAATGAAAAGCCCATGAGTTGCATAAATGCAAACGTACCTACCAGAGACACAGGTACAGCAACCAGAGGGATAATGGATGCACGCCAGGTTTGCAGGAACAGCACAACAACTAATACAACCAGTAATACGGCTTCGAACAGAGTATTCACTACGGCTTTAATGGAACCGCGCACAAAGACTGTGGGGTCATACACAATGTCGTAGTCCAGGCCTTCCGGAAAGGCTTCAGACAAATCAGCCATGGTAGCGCGCACATCATCACTGATTTGTATCGCATTGGAACCGGGCGCCTGGAAAATAGGTAACGCAGCGGCCGGACGATTATTCAGTAACGAACGTAAGGTGTAGTAATCCGCACCCAGTTCAATACGGGCCACATCTTTTAACCGTGAAATCTCACCGGCGTCGCCGGTTTTAATGATGATGTCACCAAATTCACGTTCATCCAGTAAACGACCGCGAACGTTGATGAGTAACTGAAACTCGCTGCCACCGGCCGGCTGGGCACCAAGACTACCTGCGGCTGCCTGCTGGTTTTGTGCCTGAATAGCGGAAATCACATCACCGGCATTCATGCCAAGGGCGGCCACTTTATTCGGATCCAGCCAGACTCTCATGGAGTATTCCCCGGCACCGAATAAGCGCACTTCGCCCACACCATTAATACGGTTCAGTTCATCTTTGACATTTTGCTCAGCATAGTTCGACAAATACAGCATGTCATAACGGCTATCCGGCGATGTTAAATGCACAACCATGGTCAGGTTCGGCGAAGACTTCTCGGTCACCACACCCAGTCTCTGCACTTCCTGCGGCAAACGTGGCAAAGCGCGGTTAACCCGGTTTTGCACCAGTGTTGTAGCAGCATCGGGATCGGTACCGATTGCAAAAGTAATGGTCAGTGTCATTCTGCCATCAGAGTTAGCCTGAGAAGACATATACAGCATATCCTCTACCCCGTTGATTTCCTGTTCTAACGGACTGGCTACGGTTTCTGCAATGATTTTAGGGTTGGCCCCCGGGTAATTAGCAGTGACCACCACGGTAGGCGGCACCACTTCGGGATATTCCGTTATGGGCAATTGCCACACGGCAATGGCACCGCCGATAAAGATCAGCAGTGACAACACCCCGGCAAATATAGGCCTGTGTATAAAAAACGTAGACAGATTCATTAACGACTTCCTTCAGGCGCATTCGCAGGTGATGCATTTGCGGCCAGGTCACTGTTCTGATTTATATTTTGCTGCCAAACCTGCAACTGCTCGAAGGCTTCGCTGCTGTGCATAGATACTTCCGTAGGAGCAATAGTGGCACCGGGGCGGACGCGCTGCAGGCCGTTCACGACAATTTTGTCTGAAGGGAATAACCCGTCATCGATAAAGCGGAGCGCACCGACTTTGTCGCCTAGCGTCACAGCGCGGTAAGCCAGAACATTGTTTTCATCGACAACCAGAACAAACTTGTTGTTGAGATCGGTACCGATGGCCGTTTCATCAATTAAAATACGATCGCGGGATTCACCGCTGGCAAGACGCAGGTGAGCAAATAATCCCGGTACCAGCCGGCCGTCAGTATTATCAAACACCGCCCGCACTTTGATTGTGCCGGTATTCGGGTTGACCTGGTTATCAACAAAGTCCAGTTGGCCCCAATGCTCAAATTTCTCAGAGTTACTTAGTTGCATAGCCACGGTCAGTTGATCAAGTGGCTGAGACACTTCAGAAGGCGCAGAGGTATATGCAAGATAAGTACTTTCATCAACATCAAAGTAGGCGTAAAGGCGGTCGACTGAAACAATGCTGGTCAGTACGCTTTGACCGGCGGTGACATAGTTACCGGCAGTAATATTTGCGCGGGAAACACGACCTGAAATAGGCGCTTCAACACGGGCAAAACCCCGGTTTAACTGCGCTAAATCTAATGCAGCACGGGTTGAAGACACGCTGGCTTCAGCCTGTTCAACTGCAGCCTGACGGGCATCAGCAATTTCTTTCGAAATTGCATTGGTGCGGCGCAATGACGCAGCCCGCTCTAAATCCTGCTGAGCTAAACGTAAGCGGCTTTGCGCATCTTCAAGCTGGGCAGATAAGCGGTCGACTTCAGCTTTGAACGCGCGGTTATCAATAAGAAACAGGGTTTGTCCCTGCTCAACCCATTCACCTTCTTCAAAGGCAACGAAGTCAATGTAGCCTGACACCCGCGGGCGCAGAGAAACTGTTTGCGGCGATTCAAGGCGACCGGTAAAAGTATCCCATTGAGCGATTTCCTGATGGATAACAGGCGCAATATCAACAGGAATGGCAGGCGCTGCTGTGCTGGCAGCAGCCTGATTAGCCGGGTTTGTTTCTTCTCCGCCGCAGGCGGTTAACAGAATGGTGACCCATAATGCTAAAGAGAATTTTATTAATGCAGACATGGTTGGCGATCTCGTTGAGTGAGGATGCTGCGCATTATGCACACCGCCAATCAATAAAAATAATTATCTTTTTATATACAACACATCATTACATGTAATATATTTATCGAAGGTTCACCGGAGTGCTGCTATGCGAACACAAGACTTAAATTTACTGATGATTTTCGATGCCATCATGACTGAAGGCGCTATCACCCGCGCCGCTGACAGACTGGCAATGACACAGCCCGCTGTCTCCAATGCCCTGTCCCGTATGCGTTCGGCCTGGGGTGATGAGTTATTTGTTAAAGATGGCAGAGGTATACAGCCGACTTCTTTTGCCCGCAACTTATGGACACAGATTCAGGGGCCGCTGAGTCAGCTTGAAACCGCCGTGAACCCTACCGTGTTTGATCCGGCCACATCGCAACGTACGTTTCGTATTGCTGCCACTGATACATTGGTAAAAATGATATGGGGTCCGCTCCGCCAAATCATCGAGCGGGAAGCGCCGGGTATTAATATTTTCGCGATTCCGAACCCGAACAGTGACAGTGAGAAAATATTAACTGACGCAGAGGCCGAACTCTCTGTGTGTAAGTACACAGCACCGAATTCAGTTATCCGTTCAGAGTTTCTGTTTGAGCCTAAATATGTGGTTGTTATGCGCCCTGAGCACCCGCTGGCGAAAGAACGGTTAACGCTGGAAGAATTTGTCAATGCACAACACTTGTTAGTGTCTATTACCGGCGATACCACCGGTCCCACAGACCAGGTACTGAATAATTTAGGGTTGAGCCGCCGGATCGCCATGACGGTGAACGATTTTCACAATGTGCCGCCGTTACTTGAGCAGTCCGATCTTATCTGTGTGGCGCCGTCATTAGTGGTAGAGCACGATATTTTTGCCGGCCGCCTGGCCGTATTCGAAACACCGGTGGAAATTATGCCAACGCCTGTGTCTTTGTTATGGCATAAACGTCAGGACGTGGACCAGGGTCTGCAATGGTTGCGTCGTCATGTTGTCCGTATTATCCACGAACGCTGTGCACAACATGAAGCCAGATTGAGCCAGTGTTGCCGCAAAGGATATTGCCCGGAGACAGTAAAATCGATGAAAGCCCGTCAGTCAGACAAGCAGTGTGAAGGCGGATTAACAGTGACACCTAAACCGGTAAAATCAGTGGGCTCACCTTCCAAAGCCACCATGAGCAAATAGTTCGGGACTTAAAACGTCAGTCGTAAAAACAAAAAACGAGGCAGTTGCCTCGTTTTTTTATTCAGCTGTTAAACAACTTACTTTTTCTTCGCCTTAGGGTTAGGCAGGTCAGTGATGCTGCCTTCGAAGATTTCACACGCCAGACCGATTGACTCGTTCAGCGTCGGGTGAGCGTGGATAGTCAGACCTACGTCTTCTGCATCAGCACCCATTTCGATAGCCAGACCGATTTCGCCCAGCATTTCACCGGCGTTGGTACCAACCATTGCACCACCGATAACACGTGCAGTGTCTTTATCGAAAATCATCTTGGTCATACCGTTAGTTGCGTCAGACGCGATTGCACGACCAGAAGCTGCCCACGGGAATGTTGCAGTTTCGTAGTTAATGCCCTGTTCTTTCGCTTCTTTCTCAGTCAGACCAACCCAGGCAACTTCCGGCTCAGTGTAGGCAACTGAAGGAATGCAACGTGGGTCGAAGTAATGCTTCTTACCGGCAATAACTTCAGCAGCAACGTGACCTTCGTGAACCGCTTTATGCGCCAGCATAGGCTGACCAACCAGGTCACCGATTGCGAAGATATGGTCAACGTTAGTTTTCATTTGCTTGTCTACATTGATGAAACCACGCTCATCAACAGTAACGCCAGCCGCATCAGCACCGATCAGTTTACCGTTAGGACGACGGCCAACCGCTACCAGCACTTTGTCGTAGCGAACTGCTTCTGAAGGTGCATTCTTACCTTCAAACGTTACATACAAGCCGTCATCTTTTGCTTCAACCGCGGTCACTTTGGTTTCCAGCATGATGTTGAACTTGTCTTTATAGTCTTTCATGAAGACTTTCATGATGTCTTTGTCAGCAGCAGGGATTAACTGGTCAAGGAATTCAACCACGTCAATTTTCGCACCCAGTGCTTCGTAAACTGTACCCATTTCCAGACCGATAATACCACCGCCCAGTACCAGCATTTTTTCCGGAATATCTTTCATTTCCAGTGCACCGGTTGAGTCGATTACGCGATCGTCTTCAGGGATGAAAGGCAGAGATACCGGCTCTGAGCCGGCAGCGATGATCGCTTTCTCAAAAGAGATAGTCGTTTTGCCGTCTTTGCCTTCTACTTCCAGGGTGTTTGCACCGGTAAATTTACCGTAACCCTGAACGTGTTTAACTTTACGCATTTTAGACATACCAGCCAGACCTTTTGTCAGCTGGCCAACAACACCGTCTTTGTACTCACGGATTTTGTCTAAATCGATTTTTGGCTCACCAAAGGTTACGCCGTGCGCAGACAAATGCTTGGCTTCTTTGATCACTTTAGCGACGTGCAGCAGGGCTTTTGAAGGGATACAGCCTACGTTCAAACATACCCCACCCAGTGTTTCACGGGCGTCTACGATGACGGTTTCGATACCTAAATCGGCTGCGCGGAAAGCGGCTGAGTAACCGCCGGGGCCTGCACCCAATACGACTAATTGCGTTTTAATTTCGCTCATTGTGACCTCAAATCTGTCCAAATATTTGATAAATATGCGTTACGGATTGTAACTAGGGCTTGCGAGCCCTGTAAAGCCAACTTGGCTTTATGATCATAAAAATCACAAAGGGGAGGTAATCAACCCTCCCCTTCACTCATTTTCTAAAGCAACATCTGGCGCATATCTTCCAGAACTGCTTTTAAGTGCACAGCAAAGCGTGCTGCCACCGCGCCGTCAATAACACGATGGTCGTATGACAGTGACAACGGCACCATCAGACGAGGCTCAAACTCTTTACCATTCCACTTCGGTTTAATATCACTCTTCGATACGCCAAGGATGGCTACGTCAGGTGCATTAACGATTGGCGTGAATGCTGTACCACCAATGCCACCAAGGCTTGAAATGGTGAAGCAGCTACCTTGCATGTCAGCAGCTTTCAGCTTACCGTCACGGGCTTTCACACTGATTTCCATTAACTCTTTGGAAATCTCCATGATGCCTTTCTTGTCAACATCACGGACAACCGGCACAACCAGGCCTCCCGGCGTGTCTACTGCTATACCGATATGGTAGTATTTTTTCTGAATTAAAGACTCACCGTCCGCAGAAAGTGAAGTATTAAATACAGGATACGCTTTCAGTGCGTCGGCTACCGCTTTCATCATGAACACAAGCGGCGTAATTTTCACACCCAGCTTGCGCTTGTCAGCGATAACGTTCTGCTGCTTACGGAAATCTTCCAGGTCAGTAATATCCGCTTCTTCGAACTGCGTAACGTGTGGGATGGTTACCCAGTTACGGTGCAGGTTCGGACCGGAGATTTTCTGAATACGGGTTAACGGCTTCTCTTCAATTTCACCAAACTTGGAGAAATCAACTTTAGGCTGTGCGATAACCTGTAAGCCACCACCAGTGTTGCCAGACGCTACGGCACCGGCTGTCGCTTTCGGACGGGCCAGTTCATGCTTCACGTAAGACTGGATGTCTTCTTTCAGAATACGGCCTTTACGCCCTGTTGCGTCAACCTGAGTCAGATCAACACCAAATTCACGGGCCAGACGACGTACAGAAGGAGACGCATGCACTTTACCGGTCTTAGGCTTGTTGCCTGCAGACGGATGGTGCGGAACCGGCGGCGCTTTCTGCTGAGGCGCTTGCGCGGCAGGAGCCGGCGCTGCTGCAGGCTTGCTTTCCGCTTTAGGTGCAGCAGGTTTCGCCGCGCCCTTCACTTTGAGCATAATAACCGGTGTACCCTGAGACGCTTTGTCACCCTGCTTGATAAGCAGTTTGGTAACGGTACCGGCTTTAGGTGCAGGCACATCCATGGTCGCTTTATCAGTTTCCAGCGTGATCAGGCCATCTTCCGCTTCCACGGTATCACCTTCAGCAACCAGAATTTCGATAACGTCTACATCAGTATCGCCACCGATATCAGGTACCTGAACTTCAATTTCTTCTTCCGCAGCTTCTTCTGCAGGCGCTTCTTCAGCGGCCGGCGCAGAATCTGCTGCTGGTGCCGGCGATTCCGCCGGTGCTGATTCCTGTGCAGGCGCAGCAGCTTCGCCACCACCGACTTCCAGAGTCAGGACCAGAGAACCTTCAGACACCTTGTCACCTTCTTTTACCTTCAGGCTAACCACTTTACCCGCCTGCGGCGAAGGAACGTCCATGGTTGCTTTGTCAGTTTCAAGGGTAATCAGGCCGTCTTCCGCTTCCACGGTATCGCCTTCAGCTACCAGAATTTCGATTACGTCTACGTCAGCAGCGTCACCGATATCCGGTACCGTTACTTCAATCACAGACGTGCTGCCAGAAGCAGCCGGAGCCGCTTCCTGCTTAGGCGCTTCTTCTTTTGGTGCTTCAGCTTTCGGTGCTTCAGCAGGCTTTTCTTCAGCCGCAGGTGCGCTATCTGCGTCACCCGCTACTTCCAGTTTCGCCAGCAAATCGCCTTCAGAAATTTTATCGCCAACTTTTACAGTCAGCTCAGATACCTTACCGGCAAACGGTACAGGGATATCCATGCTGGCTTTGTCGCTTTCTACCGTAACCAGTGCATCTTCCGCTTCTACGGAGTCACCCACTGCTACGCAAATTTCGATTACTTCTACCGAATCTTCACCCAGATCCGGTACCAGTACGTCTTTAATATCTGCCATGTTCGTTAGTCTCCCTTAGCTTATGCGTAAAGTGGGTTAACTTTCTCAGCATCAATACCCAGATCCGTCATTGCTTTAGACAGCGTCTTGGCATCAACAGAACCTGCCTTGTACAGTTCGTACAGCGCAGCGTAAGTCACGTATGCAGCGTCAACTTCGAAGTGACGACGCAGATTCGCGCGGCTGTCAGAACGACCGAAACCATCAGTACCCAGTACACGGTATGCGCCCGGTACGAAATCACGTACCTGCTCGCCGTAGTTCTTGATGTAGTCAGTTGCAGTGATAGTCGGGCCATCGTTACCTTCGCTGAGTACTTCAGTGATGTAAGGTACTTTCGCTGTCGCTTCAGGGTGCAGCATGTTGTGACGGTCACAATCCTGACCATCGCGGGCCAGTTCGTTGAACGACGTTACGCTGTAAACTTCTGCTTCTACGCCGTAGTCAGACGCCAGTTTCGCAGCAGCTTCACGCACTTGCTCAAGGATGGTACCGGAGCTCAGTAGTTTCACTTTCTTATCGCTGCTGCCCACAGTGTCCAGCTTGTAGATACCTTTAACGATACCTTCTTCAACGCCCTTAGGCATTTCAGGCTGCTTGTAGTTTTCGTTCATGACTGTCAGGTAGTAGAACACGTCTTCCTGATCTTCCAGCATGCGACGTAAACCGTCTTGTACGATAACAGCAACTTCGTAACCGTAAGTCGGGTCGTAGCTCACACAGTTCGGGATTAATGCCGCCTGAGTATGAGAGTGACCGTCCTGGTGCTGCAGACCTTCGCCGTTCAGCGTTGTACGACCAGCAGTACCACCAACCAGGAAACCACGGGTACGTGAATCACCGGCTGCCCACGCCAGGTCGCCAACACGTTGGAAACCAAACATTGAGTAGTAGATATAGAACGGAACCATTGGCAGATCGTTGGTGCTGTAAGACGTACCCGCTGCTAACCACGATGCCATCGCTCCCAGTTCGTTGATACCTTCCTGCAGTACCTGACCTTTCTTGTCTTCACGGTAATAAGCAACCTGATCAGAATCCTGTGGCTCGTATTTCTGACCTTGTGAAGAGTAGATACCTACCTGACGGAACAGACCTTCCATACCAAACGTACGGGCCTCATCAGGGATGATAGGTACGATACGCTTACCGATTTGCTTGTCTTTAAGCAGCGCAGTCAGGACACGTACAAACGCCATAGTGGTAGAGATTTCACGGTCACCGGAACCTTTAGTGATAGCGTCGAACGCTTTCAGAGCAGGCGCTGGCAGATCTTCAGTTGCTTTAGCACGACGAACCGGCATGTAGCCATGCAGGGCTTCACGACGGGCGCGCAGGTATTTCATCTCTTCGCTGTCTTCGTCAAACTTGTAGTAAGGCAGATCAGCTAATGCTTCGTCAGATACAGGGATGTTGAAACGATCGCGATACTGCTTAACCGCTTCTTTGTCCATTTTCTTAACCTGGTGGGCAATGTTCTTACCTTCACCGGAAGCACCCATACCGTAACCTTTAACGGTTTTAGCAAGGATTACCTGTGGACGACCTTTAGTCTTCGTTGCACGATCGTATGCCGCATAAACTTTAACCGGATCGTGACCACCACGGTTCAGACGCCAGATATCTTCATCTGACATGTTAGAAACCATTTCTTTCAGCTCAGGGTACTTACCGAAGAACTTCTCACGGGTGTAAGCGCCACCTTTGGCTTTACAGTTCTGGTATTCACCGTCGATAGTCTCGTTCATCAAATCAAGCAGTTTGCCTGAAGTATCGCGGGCTAACAGCGGATCCCAGTAGCGACCCCAGATAACTTTGATCACTTCCCAGCCTGCGCCGCGGAACGTACCTTCCAGTTCCTGAATAATTTTTGCGTTACCACGTACAGGGCCGTCAAGACGCTGCAGGTTACAGTTGATAACGAAAGTCAGGTTGTCCAGGCCTTCGCGGGCAGCCAAACCGATAGCACCCAAGCTTTCCGGCTCATCACACTCACCGTCACCCATGTAGCACCATACGCGCTGTTCTGAACAGTCTTTGATACCACGGTCAGTCAGGTACTTGAGGAAACGTGCCAGATAGATGGCCTGCATTGGACCTAAGCCCATAGATACAGTGGGGAACTGCCAGAAGTCAGGCATTAATTTAGGGTGCGGGTAAGAAGACAGACCTTTGCCGTCTACTTCCTGACGGAAACCGTCCAGTTGTTCTTCGGTCAGACGACCTTCAATGTATGCACGGCTGTAAATACCGGGAGCCACGTGGCCCTGATAGAATACGAAGTCGCCGCCATCTTTTTCATTTGGTGCGCGGTAGAAGTGGTTGAAACCCACATCGTACAGCATTGCAGAAGATGCAAAGCTTGAAATGTGACCACCCAGCTCTAAGTCTTTCTTAGAACCGCGCAGAACCATCATCAGGGCATTCCAACGCAACGCGTTACGGATTTTGCCTTCAATAGTCTGGTCACCCGGCATGGTGGGTTCTTGTCCGGGAGGAATGGTGTTGATATATGCCGTCGTTGCATCGTACGGCAAGTGGGCACCATTTCTGCGTGCTTTCTCAATCAGTGATTCTAATAAAAAGTGGGCTCTTTCAACGCCATCTTCTTCTAAAACTGACTCTAACGACTCCAGCCATTCTTGTGTTTCTTGCGGATCCACATCTTGGTGCATCATTTCAGTCATGGTGCCATCCTATTGTTGCTGATATTGAAAACCATCCTTGCCGGCAAAACCGGAGGATGGAAAGACTAAAACCAGGTTGTACGTAACGTAGGCCTTACCGGCTTACTGTTTTTCTTTTCTTACCTGTTACAAACCGGCAAGGTATTACTAAGGCAGTGCCTCAAATCTCCAGGCGTCTTAACGCGCGTTGCACTCGGCTGTCACGCTGGTTAATCGCCAGAAGCGTTTTCTCAATTAACGCAAGGTGGGCGTTACACGCCTGTCTTGCTGCTTCTGGATCGCGGGATGCGATAGCAGCCAGAATTTCCTTACGCTGACGTCTGACTTCGGCGTTAATGTCTATTTCATCATTCTGATGTAAGGCAAACATTTCGAAGTTACGTTCAATATTCTCGACCAGCATGGTCTGCATGGTGCTCATTACATGTAACAACACCATGTTATGGGAGGCGCGCGCCATCACCATATAAAATTCACCGACCGCTTCTGCCAGAGCACGTTTACTTTCCCCGGGAGCGGGTACCGGCAAGTTGTCCAGCGCGGCCTGCAGTGCCTGATAATCTTCAGGCTGGCCCCGCAGCGCTGCGTAATAGGCAGCCATACCTTCCAGCGCATGACGAAATTCAAGTAAATCGAATTGCGTTTCCGGACGACGGCTGATAAGCGCCATTAACGGGTCGGTCATTGCCGCATTGAGGTTACGGCTGACAAAGGTGCCGCCTCCCTGCTTGCGCTCAACCAGACCACGGGCCTGCAGGTTGCCAATTGCTTCACGGAGCGAAGGACGGGAAACATCAAACTGGGTTGCCAGTTCGCGTTCAGGAGGTAGCTGTTGTCCGGCCAGCAGTGTGCCATCAAGAATCATTGATTCGAGCTGTTCAGTGATGACATCTGATAATTTTTTCCGACCGTGGCGCATACCTGTGCGGTTCCTCGCTTATGAAAAGGGGCGGCCATAATGTAAACAAAGTTACTTGCCACCCACTCATTGGTCATACCATTTTACCTATCTAGTTTAGGGCAGATCGAAATGGAGGTAAATAGTCACCCATCGAAAGTAACTTACATTTAACCTTTTAGACGAGCTAGATATTGAAATTGTTGAAATTTTTTTACAACACCATCTGGTCTGATGAGCGAGATATGTTGCTTTTCTGTTCAAATCCAGTTGATTTAACGTGCTTTAAGATTCAGGCAACCCAACCGGTAATGGTGAGAACAGATGTGATCACGAGAATAAAGATAATATTCCTTTTTGCCAGTTTTACTCCTGCCTGAACGTGTGCACACGCTGTCATTCTGCTGCAGGTAGCGCCGTCTCCGGCTTCAATAATTTCAGCCTGACGGGCTACAGACCAGAGTACAGCCGGCGTGCCTTCAGACACATTTGTCAGTTTCTCAAGCCAGACGGATGTGGCGCGGGAGAAATGCCCCACCACCAAAAATCCCAATGTCACCGCACGGGCTGGTAACCATTCCAGTGCGAAGAGCAACTGCCCTGTGGTCAGCGCTGCCTCCATGTGTTTGCCGCGGTAATAATGGTGAGCTTCACGGACAAACATATAGAACAATGCGCCTGGTGCACCGAAGAATATAAAGAACAACATTACCGCGCCGTAATAACGAAAGTTTGCCAGCAAAAGTAACTGCTGCATACGTGTGCCGTCGTCCGGCTCCGGTTCATTATCCTCTTTACCCAGCAACCCGAGATGTAGTTCTTTTTCATACAAATCACAGGCTTCTCTGTCTTCCCGCTGGGCAGCCTGAAGCCATGACTTATAAATCCGGCGAAAATTAGTACAACCCAAAGCAAGGAACAGCACCGCCGTCTGAACGATAAATGTCAGAAAGCCACCGAAAATGTAAGTTTCTGTCAGCCCTAAAAGCGCCGCCGGTATAAGAAGGTACAGCCAGATTTTGCGGGATGCCTGTGTATCGTCGCCGCTTATTCCCATTTTTCGCAAACAGAAGTTAACAAAAACCGGTGACTGCCAGTAGCGGTTCCGCAAGAACATTCTGTCAAACGCCAGCGCCAGTAAAAGACTTATCAGAATCACGTCATTATTCCTTTATGCCCGGGTCCTGTGACCCGTTATCACTTAAACAATATTAATTAACGTTACTACTGCTTTGTCGCTTCAAACGACAAGCCTGTGCGTAACCGGCACCAGTCAAAATACTCTCCGGGATCGGTTTTACGGCCGGGTGCAATATCACTGTGTCCGGTAATTCTGCCAATGGTGATGGCCGGATGGGTGTCGATAATAAACTGTGTCACCCGTTGTAATGCCTGATATTGCTCAGCAGTGAAAGGTTCGTTATCGCAACCTTCCATTTCAATACCGATGGCGTAGTCGTTACATTTATTACGCCCCTGAAAAACAGAAAGCCCGGCATGCCAGGCTCTTGCCGACAGCGGCACAAACTGTTCAACCTGCCCGTCACGGTAAATCACACAATGAGCGGATACTTTTACGTTTTTAAGATCGCCATATGAAGGATGTGCATTGATATCAATGGTTCCGGTGAACAACCGGCGGATGTCACCTGTACCGTACTGTCCGGCAGGTAATGAAATATTATGGATGACAAGCAATGAAATGCAGGCATCTTCCGGCCGCTCATCATAGAACGGTGACGGTGTGTACTGACTGTCGGGGATAAAATCCATGGTCGCACAGAAAATCTCAGGTCATGCCTAAGTTTGACATCTGCTATTGCCATACTCAAGAATAACCCTACATATAACTTTCAAAGTTAGACACTTATATATAGCCGGGGGAACGGTGAGCAGTGAACATAATGCCGGAAAGTGGATGTACATACTGGCCTGGATTTGCGGGCTGGGCTTGCTGACATTTGTTTTTGGCGACTTGCTTGACCGGCAGGAAAACCCGAATCGTGAACCGGAATCGGTGCGCATTGATAATCAGACGGAAGTACGGCTGAAACAAAACCGCGCCGGTCATTACGTCACGGCGGGGACGATAAATGGCGTACCGGTTGAGTTTATGATCGATACCGGCGCAACAGATGTTGCCATTCCCGCACATCTGCAGGAAAGACTTGGCTTAATTCCTACGGGCAGTGCACTGGCACAAACCGCCAACGGTGTGGTTCGCGTTGCAAGAACTGAGTTAAACAGTGTGTCTATTGGCGATATTACTGTTCATAACGTACGTGCGAATCTCAACCCCGGTATGAATGGTGAACAAATTTTACTCGGAATGAGCGTTTTAAAGCAGCTTGAGTTTACTCAGCGCGGAGAATGGTTAATATTGCGTACACTTTAATATAAGCAGAGCGTAAGCATGACTATTCCTTCTCAAGCCGCGATCCGCCAGCAAGTCTCAGAAGCACTGGCTGAAGATCTGGGCGGCATCGCCGACGCCGGTGCAGATATCACCGCTAACCTGATTGATGCATCCACGCAGGCCACAGCCACCATTATTACCCGTGAAGATTGTATTGTTTGTGGTATGGCCTGGGTGGAAGCGGCATTCAACTTGATCGATCCACAAATAGATATCACGATCCATACACAAGACGGGAGTGCAGCCAAAGCTAATGACGTGCTGGTTTCACTGTCCGGCCCTGCCAGAGGCATTCTCACCGCTGAGCGCACTGCGCTGAATTTTCTGCAAACCCTTTCCGGCACGGCAACCGTTGCACATCACTATGCATCGCTGCTTGACAGCTATCCGACGAAGATACTGGACACCCGTAAAACGCTGCCCGGACTGCGTCTTGCCCAGAAGTATGCTGTCGCCTGTGGCGGTGGTCAGAATCACCGGATCGGATTATTCGATGCCTTTCTGATCAAGGAGAATCATATTTTTGCCTGTGGATCGATTACGAAGGCTGTACAGATCGCAAAGCAAAATCATCCGGACAAACCGGTGGAAGTGGAAGTGGAAAGCCTTGATGAGCTTGAGCAGGCGCTTGATGCCGGTGCAGATATCATCATGCTGGATAACTTTACAAACGATCAGATCCAAAGCGCAGTCGACATCACAAAAGGCCGGAGTAAACTCGAAGTGTCTGGCAATATTACGGAAGAAAGATTGCAATCTTTAGGAAAATTAGGGGTTGACTTCATATCTTCAGGGGCATTAACGAAACACGTTCAGGCTATCGATCTGTCGCTTCGTGTCGCTATGAAAGGATAAAATTCACTTAAAAATCAAAAGAGTGGATACATTCCCGTTATCCCCTAAAGGTATTCACTCTCATCCCCTCACTGCTGTAGAACCTATTCATATGTATATTTCTGAATACTTGTCAGTTGGCTTGCTCCGCCTATACTGAGCATCAAGTACCGGGGACGTTGAAAAGGACGACTCGGGTATAAATCGTAACTTTGAATGAATTATTTAATTTAGCGCTTATACGCAAACCCGGAGATATACCATGAAAAATGTTAACGCTCAAAACCAAAAAGGTTTCACTCTTATCGAACTGATGATCGTTGTTGCTATCATCGGTATCCTGGCAGCAGTTGCTTTGCCAGCGTATCAGACATACACCAAGAAAGCGAAGTTTTCTGAAGTGATGATGGCGACCACCGCCTTTAAAACTGCGTACGAAGTTGCAGTCCAAAGTGGTGATATTACAGCCATCGGTGATGCTGATGCAGGTTCAAATGGCCTTCCTGCGGCTGTAGGTGCTTCTGGCGTCATTACATCAGTATCTATTACTGACGGTGTAATCACTGCAACAGGCACAGCAGAAGTAGACAGCGTGACCTACATTCTGACTCCTAACGGCGTGACAGCTCCCGTTCAGTGGGACATCAGCGGCACTTGCAAAGCAGCGGGTCTATGTTAATCATTTCATAATATGACGAGCCCGGTTTTACCGGGCTCTTTTCGTTCAACTCAACAGCCACGGTATTTTTGATTCAGTATCTAAGTTCCCTCTCCCCTTGAACAATAAGTAGATAACTCATATTTCTCAGTCGAGATTTATCCGGCAGATGATTAAAAAGTCCGGGCACAAGAACAGTCGACATTAGTAGTTCCCATATTATCCTTGGGGATTCGTTAGATGAAGAACGAGGATTTAAGAGGCATTTCTCAGCATAACCTAACTATTCATATGTATAGTTCCAGATACTTGTAAGCGATGTCTCGCGTTCTATACTGAGCCTTAGATATCTCGAGAAATAAGTAAAAATTTTAATTATAAACTTTACTCATTGAAACCAGAATCAAGTTCACAGGATACACGCAATTCCGGAGATACAATATGATGATACTTCAAACGAAAAAACAGAAAGGCTTTACTCTAATTGAGTTGATGATTGTTGTTGCTATTATCGGAATTCTTGCCGCAGTAGCCTTACCTGCATACCAAACCTACACCAAAAAAGCCAAATTCTCAGAAGTGATGATGGCAACTACATCATTTAAAAACGCATATGAAGTTGCAGTCCAAAGTGGTGGAATAACTGCAATTGGCGATGCCGATGCAGGTTCAAACGGCTTACCAGCAGCAGTAGGCGCATCAGGTGTAATCTCATCTGTGTCTATCACCGATGGAATTATTACCGCAACTGGTACAGCGGAAGTAGACGGTGCTACTTATATAATGACTCCAAACGGTATCAGTGCCCCAATTCAATGGACAATAACTGGTACGTGTAAGACAACAGGTCTCTGCTAATAAAGCTCAGCTATCTAACTTTTGTATAGCTCCAATTAAGTTACTTTCAGGAATAGATCATGGCAAAAACAGCTGAAACCTTTGTTTGGCAAGGAAAAGATCGACAGGGCAGTAATCGCAAAGGTGAAATCAGCGCTGTAACATTGGCTGAAGCTAAAAATTTATTACGACGTCAGGGAATTTCTGCTTACAAAGTTAAGAAGATGAGCAAGCCACTATTCAGTGGTGAAAAGAAAATAGATGCTAAAGACATCTGCGTAATATCTCGCCAAATCGCAACAATGTTAAGTGCCGGTGTAACTTTAATACAATCACTGGAAATGATTGCTAATGGCCATGATAAACCTGCCATGCGTAAAATGCTGAGTAAAATTACCGATGAAGTTAAAGCCGGTAATCCTTTGTCAGTTGCCTTAAGAAAACACCCTCTTTATTTCGATGATTTATACTGTGATCTGGTGAAGACTGGTGAGCAATCCGGTGCACTGGAAACTATCTACGATCGAATCGCGACATATAAAGAAAAAGCAGAAGCGCTCAAATCAAAAATCAAAAAGGCTATGTTTTATCCTATTGCTGTGGTTGTAGTAGCTTTCATCGTTACTACAATTTTGCTGGTATTTGTTGTCCCCCAGTTTGAAGAGATTTTCAACGGTTTCGGAGCTGAGCTCCCGGCGTTTACTTTGTTTGTCCTTGCTATTTCCCGTTTTGTTCAGGATTACGGCATATTTATCGGTGCAGGTATAGCTGCCGGAGTTTTCCTGTTTATCAGAGCTCATCGCAAATCGCCCGTTTTGCGAGATAAGGTGGATGCGCTAATCTTAAAAACTCCTGTGGTTGGAGAAATACTGAAAAAAGCGGCTGTGGCAAGATTTGCACGAACTTTATCAACTACCTTTTCTGCAGGTGTTCCCTTAATAGGTGCCCTTGATTCTGCCGCAGGCGCTTCGGGTAACGCCATCTATCGTGAAGCGATTCTATTCATTAAGAAAGAAGTAGCGGGAGGGTTACAAATGAATACTGCCATGCGGGCCACCAATGTATTTCCAGATATGGTTACCCAAATGGTTGCTATCGGCGAAGAATCGGGAGCAGTAGATGAAATGCTATCAAAAGTTGCTTCGATTTATGAAGCAGAAGTGGATGACATGGTTGATGGTTTAACCAGCCTGTTGGAGCCTATCATTATGGCTGTATTGGGTGTCATCATCGGTGGTTTGATTGTGGCCATGTATCTGCCTATCTTCCAGATGGGTCAGGTAGTATAAAACCCAGCTATTGATATAGTTAGCCCTAATTATTCATTGAGACAGGACTGCTTTTCGGGCAGTCTTGTTGTATCAGAACACGATAAAAATAAAGCGCTTATATGGACGCCATCATTTCATTAATGCAGCAGAGTCTGCCGGTGTTTCTCACCACCATCTTCATTTTCAGTTTACTGGTTGGCAGTTTTTTAAACGTTGTCATCTACCGTCTCCCCATCATGATGGAGAGAAGCTGGAAAGCGGAATACCAAAGTTACTTTCACGAAAATGAACAGCCCGCAGAGCAGGAACCTTTTAATCTGGTAAAACCGGACAGCACCTGCCCCCACTGTCATCACAAAATCCGGGCATGGGAAAACATTCCTGTGATCAGCTATCTGATGCTGGGCGGGAAATGTGCCGGGTGTAAGGCTGGTATTTCAATCCGTTATCCGCTGGTAGAACTGTTCACCGCGCTGGTGTGTACATTTACAGCCTGGCATTTCGGTGCCACAGCGCAGGGCATCTGGGCGGTATTGGTAGTCTTTATTCTTATTGCGCTGCTCTTTATCGACCTTGATAAAATGCTGCTGCCGGATCAATTAACATTGCCATTGCTATGGCTGGGACTGATCTTAAGTACTCAATCTGTCTTTACAGGTCCGGTGGATGCCATTATTGGTGCTGCTGCGGGCTATTTAAGTTTATGGTCTGTCTACTGGCTGTTTAAATTGCTTACCGGAAAGGAAGGAATGGGGTACGGCGATTTTAAATTGCTTGCCGCATTAGGCGCCTTTACCGGATGGCAGGGTCTGCCCATTATTATCCTGCTTTCCTCCGTGGTGGGAGCCGCGGCAGGTATCACACTGATGATCGTTCAGCGCTCCGGTAAATCTCTTGCGATCCCCTTTGGTCCGTATCTCGCCGTCGCCGGTTATCTCACATTATTGTACAAGGCAGAGATCATAGACGGTTATCTTGCCTGGGTGACGGGTGCATGAGCCATCCTTATGTAGCAGGGTTAACCGGCGGGATCGGCAGCGGCAAGTCTGCCGTCAGTGATTTATTTGCGCAGCTCGGCATAACCATTGTCGATGCTGACGTAGTTGCCCGTCAGGTGGTTGAACCCGGTACGCCGGCGCTTGCGAAAATCGCCGGTCATTTTGGCCGTGACATTTTACAAAAAGACGGCAGTTTGAACCGCGCCGCGTTGCGTAAACAGGTATTCGCTGATGAAACGGCAAAACAGTGGCTTAACGCCCTGCTCCATCCGGCAATCAGGGAAGAAATGCGAAAGCAGCTGGAAGCAGCCACCAGCCCCTACGTGATTTTTTCGGTGCCTCTGCTCATAGAAAACGGACTTGATGCAATGGCAGATACTGTGATTGTGGTTGACTGTGAGGAAGACACTCAACTTACGCGGGCACTTAAGCGGGATGGCAGTGACGAGACAACTATCCGCGGGATCATGGCATCTCAGGCCAGCCGTCATGACCGGCTGGCTAAGGCCAGTCATATTATAGATAACAACGGTGCGCTTGAACTTTTACCCGCTCAGGTTGAACAATTACATCAAATATTACTGAAAGCAGCAGAGAAATCCCCCCGGTAGCTGAATGGCTGTTTTTTCCTTAGGGCTTGATATTTTGGCACTTTTGCGCTGTAGTGCTAACAGTTTATCAGAGAGGCCCACATGACCAGCACCACATACGAATTTCCGCTTAAAGAAAAAGTGAGGAATTACCTGCGCATCGAGCATCTGCTTGCGCAGTTGAAGACCGGTGCCTCAGTGCAGAATAAAGCCCTGCATGTGTACTTCTTCGAGCAATTATTCACCCTTATGGATCTGCTGGACCGGATTGATCTGCGTACGGATCTGATTAAAGATCTTGATGTGCATGAACGCAATCTGGTGCACTGGTCCCAATATCCGAATATTGATACAGACGCGCTTGAACAGTCCTTAAAAGTGATTGTACGCCTGAAAGGAAAGCTAAAAGCGGAACGCAAATTCGGCACAGCGCTGAAAGATGATAAATTTCTTAACGGTATCCGGCAGCGATTTTCCATACCCGGCGGCACCTGCAGTTTTGACTTACCCAATTTGCACTACTGGCTTAACCGTTCCAAAGAAGACATTCAGGAATCGATGAAGGAATGGCTTTTATCCCTGGCATTGCTGGAAGAAACAGTTTCGGTACTGTTGTCGTTCCTGCGGGAAAGAGGTCCGTTTAAACCCATGGAAGCCACAAACGGCTTTTATCAGGGTGTAGCTGATGACAAATGCGGATTAATCCGCGTTCGCTGTGATGCCAATCAGGGGTATTACCCTACTCTCAGCGGCAATAAATACCGCTTCGCCATTCGCTTTATGCTGTTTGAAAACGAAGCCGGACAGTCTCCCTCTGTGGAGAATACAGTGTCTTTTGCTATGGCAGCCTGCTAGACTGCCGCCATACTTTTTACCTGAAAGAGAGTGAATTCAGTGAAGGTTAACTGTCCTGTATGCAGCACATCTGTCGAGTGGTCTGCAGAAAATAAACATCGTCCTTTTTGTTCCAAGAAATGCCAGCTTATCGATCTGGGAGAATGGGCTGGTGAAGAGCGCGCGATTCCCGGGCCAAAGCAACATTCTGATACACCGCCCGGAATGCCTGATATCGAGGACATTGAAGCAATGCTCAGTCAGCAGCAGGACGATTTTTTTAAACACTAAACCCTTCCCCGTTGAGCGTTTTGTGTGAATGTATCCGGGCACTCAGCCCGAATTCAGATAAGGCTTTTCTCTTATGTTAAATTCAATTGCACTTATTGGCGGTACTCACGGCAACGAGACCAGTGGTATTCAACTTATCCGCAACTGGCAGAAGTCTGGTTTGCCTGAGCGCTTCTCGTCTCTGAATGTCACCTGTGATTTTGCCAATTCGGCGGCTATGAACGCTAATGTCCGTTTTCTGGATGAAGATTTAAACCGGCAGTTTACTGCTGAACGTCTTGCGGCAGACAACCCGGCCAGAGAGGCTATTCTGGCAAAATCGCTGAATGAACGCTTTGGCCCGAAGGGTAATGCTGCAACAGATTTTTTCATCGACATTCACAATACCACCAGCCACATGGGCGCTACCCTTATTGTGCTGGAAACCGACGAGTTCAATACCAAACTCGCCCGGTTTGTTAAAGACGTCATGCCGGAAGCCAATATTCTGGTGGAAGATGAAAAAGACTACGCATCTCATGGCTATTTATGCACCGTGGGTAAAAAAGGTGTGATGATTGAAGTCGGCGCTCAGCCACAGGGCGTATTACGGGAAGATGTTTACCAGTTAACGCAAACGATGGCGGAAGCGATTCTGGATTTTTGTGTCGCCTGGAATACAGATAGCAGCTCAATGAATTCGCTGCCTGCCTGCGAGGCTTTCAGATTGGGTTATGAGGTAAAATTCCCGCTGGATGAGAACGGCGTACGTAAGGCCATGATCCATCACAGCATTCAGGATCAGGATTTTACGCCACTGCTTCCGGGTGCGCCTGTATTCCGGGGTTTTGACGGTTCAGATTATGTCTGGGAAGGTGACAAAGAAACCTATCCGCACTTTATAAATGAAGCAGCATATTTCAAATTAGACGTGGCCTTCGCCACCGCCGACCGGATTGAGTTCTGATCCTGAAGGTTTGTGCTGCCACCAAGTACCGGTTAGTGTGAGACGATAAAAAACAGGCCGCTCTTATTACAGAGCGGCCTGTTTCATTTCTGAAACTATGCAGATCAGAACAACTCGATTTTCGGTTCCCGGGTTTCTTCCGGCGCTACCCGCTTTTCACCGGTAGAGGTGGTCAGGTCGAAGTGAATACGGCGCTGATCTTCCATGACATATTTTTCAAACATTTCCGCCGTACTTAAATTGAATGAATCGTCGAAAGCCTTGCGTCCGTCAATGTAGTCAGAGAACTGGCCGAACAGGCTTACCAGGGCTTCATGTTCCAGTTTTACGTTCTCGGCGCGCTGGCGGATAATATCCTGGAACTGGATCTTACCGATTGCCCCGCTGACTTTACCGGCGATGTCTTTTGCTACGCCGCTGAAGCAATTGAGCATCCGCGGGCTGAATTCCTCGAGCCGGCGGTAATGGGCTGTCATGCTGGCCAGAGAGCCGGAGAACGACGTCAGTAACTCACAGGTTTCGTCACTCTGATTCGTGGAGAGCAATTTTTCACCGTGGATTTTTGCCGTTTCCATGGCGGAACGGATCCCGGATTCAATTTTCTCCGCGGCCTCTGACGACTGGGAAGATAAGGTTCTTACCTGCTCTGCCACCACAGCGAATCCTCGCCCGTATTCTCCGGCCCGGGCTGCTTCAATCGCTGCATTCAGTGCCAGCAAGTTGGTTTGAAACGCGATGTTTTTTACCAGCTCAGTGAGCTCTTTGAGCTTATCAATTTCCTGCAGGACCTCCTGAATCGCCGCAGTGTGCGCTTTGTCGTGTTCATGCTGGGTATTTATTAACTGGGTAATTTCTTCCAGACGATGGTTTGCCTGGTCAATTTCCGCTGCACTTTCTTCTTTAAAGTCAGCAGTATTACGCTGGGAAAGCTCAATACTGTCGATACCGTTTTGAATGACTTCTTCAATTTGATACAAGGCACTCATCAAGTCGACGGAAGCTTCTTCGGTAATGTTAGAAATACCATCAATCTGTCCGTTCAAAATACTTGCATACTCATCTACCTGCTGGTGAGTGGTATGCAACTGTTCTGAAGTTTTGTCCAGATAGGCATTTGCTTCCGCCAGTGCTGTTTCAAGTTCATCGATATACCGTGTTTCAGCCACGGTCTGACGTACAACCCAGAGAGCGCTGGTTACGAGACTACAAATAATTGCTCCCCACCATGACAACTGCGTTCCGGCAAACTGGTTTATAAGCAGCACGCTTACCATCGCGATACCTGTTCCGGTAATACACAGTACCGCCGCTTGTACAGACGGACTCGCGTACCACTGAGCCTGCTTCAGGCGTGCAACAGCAGTCAGAAATATTTCTCGTAAATTCACCATAAAGCCTCCTACGGCACCAATTGTTTTACTACTGCGATCAATTGATCAGGTTCGACAGGTTTTACCAGCCATCCTGTGGCGCCAGCACGCTTTGCTTCTTCCCTTTTAGTTTGTTGGGATTCAGTGGTCAGCATCAAAATAGGTGTGAATCTGAATTTCGTATTTTTCTTTATTTCTTTAATCAGTTCGATGCCGTTCATTCCCGGCATGTTCAAATCGGTGATGATGAGTTTTGGTGACGCGCTTTGCAGTGTTGTCAGCGCAGCTTCAGCATTTTCCGATTTAATGATGTCGTAGCCTGCACGTTTTAACAGCATTTCCATACTCATCAGCATGGTCGCCGAATCGTCAACTAAATGGATGGTCTTCATTGATCACCTCGTTTCTATGAGAAAAGACTGTCGCATAAAGAGCGATAGTCTTTCGCTCCTGCGGAAAGTGGCGCATATTCGCTGACTGGCTGATGTACTGCGAATGCTTCCGCCAGTTTCACGTTGCGACGAATAGCAGGCAAAATTCTGCCCGCTCCGAATTTCTCCTGCCAGAGACCCAGTGTCTGACGATGTATGCGTAATTTGCCATCCACCATCACAGGCAGAATATCAATGCCGCTGGCACGGAAGTGCTTATTTCTGATAGCTTTCATACACGCATTCAGCAGCTTGTTTACGCCATCAGAAGCCAGTGGCGTCGGCTCGGCCGGAATAACAATGCGGTGCGCGCCGGCAAGTGCTGATAACAACCGGGGCCCCAGTGTAGGCGGCGTATCAACCAGAATTATGTCGTAGTGCCCGGCGTCGCCTGCGTCATCAAACAACTGACTGAACCGGTTCAGGGTATATGCGGATTCATCAAAGGCGCTGTCGGTATGTGCCAGCGCCAGATGGATCCTGTCGCTGTATGCCAGCACGCCTTTGAACTCTTCGAATTCGCTCATCCACGCCGGTTGAGAAAGTGCAGAGAGTAAGTCCGGTTGTGCAGTGAAACCCAGTTCGATGTGACCCTGATTATCAAGGTCAATCACCAGCACTTTCGCCCCTTTCTCGCTCAGTGCGTAAGCCAGATTCACTACTGTCGTTGTTTTGGCTGTACCACCTTTACGGTTTGCAACCACAAGCACTTTTGTCATGCCTGAGACTCCGCGTTATATAAACCGGCATCAATGGCACGTTTAAGCCAGCCCCACTCTCCCGCTTCAGGCCATACAGAAATACCGGTCCGATGTTTAATTAAAACCTGATACAGGGCGGTATGGGCGTGGGTGAGCTTTTTCAGATTAACCTGCCTTTTCGGATTCTCTGCCAGCCAGAGATCCAGTTCTTCCGCTAAATCGATTTCACAGTTGCCGTCGAGTGCTGCAACTTTTTGCTTGAAAATTATCGGCATGACAGTAACTCCGGAATGTTGATAATGAGCAGAACCCTTCCGTCACCCAGTAAGGCTGTGCCGCTGAAGTGGGCGTAGCCCGCCATCACACCTTCAAGAGGCTTCTGGATAACATCAATACCCTCATGGAATTTATCGATAACCAAACCGATATCCCCATTGCCTGTGTTTACTACAAGAATAGACTGTTCTTCTGTATTTTGCGTTTCCGGTGCAAAACCCAGATAGTCACGCAGGCAATGAAGCGGTACCAGCTTGTCGCGGATAACCAGCACCTGATGATTCTTGATTTGCTGGATTTCCTCAGGGCGCACTTTTACGGTTTCCACCACGCTGTCCATACTGACGCCGAACATCTGGTCGCTGACTTCAAACATCATCACACGGTTAACCGACATGGTTTGCGGCAACACAAGACGGAACCGTGTGCCGGTACCCACTTCAGACTGCATTTCAATATGACCGCCAGCCTGAGTAACCATGGTTTTCACGGCATCCATTCCCACACCGCGACCGGATAAATCAGACACCTGCTCGGAAGTGGAAAAGCCGGGTGCAAATATCAGTTGCAGTGCTTCGTCATCATTGATTGATTCAAGCTGCGCTTCGGTAATTACGCCTTTCTGGTAAGCCAGCATTTTGATCTTCGCCGGATCAATGCCCTTACCGTCATCGCGGATTTCTATCACTACGTTGTCATCCTGCGGTGTGGCAATGAGCTCAATTTTTCCGGTTTCATTTTTACCCGCACTGAGACGGTCAGCCGGAGACTCAATACCGTGATCGATACTGTTTCTAAGTAAGTGGATTAAAGGCTCAGACAAAGACTCAATCAGATTCTTATCAAATTCCGTGTCTTCCCCCTGCATTTCAAGGTCAATCTTCTTATCAAGCTTACGGGCCAGATCCCGAACCAGACGGGGATAACGCTGAAACACGTGAGATACCGGAACCATACGAATTTGCAGAACAGCACTTTGCAGCTCTTCGGTAAGACGGTTCACAATCGTGAAGTGTGACTTAATCTGTTTGCTGAGTTTTCTGCTGCCGCCTTCTTCTTCTGCCTGCCGGGCAAGATAAGGCAGAGAATTTTTCGCTACTGTCAGCTCGCCCACCAGGTCCATCAGGTAATCAATTTTCTCCTGATTAACTTTTAACGTACGTGGTACCTGACGCTCTGCCGTTTTAGCCGGAGCTGTACTCTGCGCCGCCTCTTCCGCAGCAGGCTCCGGAGCGACAGGAACGTTTTGTTCAGTTTCCTTAGCAGCAGTTGCCTCAGGCATTACAGCGTCAGCTTCTTCCTCGCCTGTGTCAGCCTGAGGTACTTCAACCTGTTCACCGGCAATGAGAGTCAGCAAGTCTTCAACAGACCGTTCAACCACATCAGCACCCAGTACACGGCTGACAACCAGATTCACTGACGCCAGCGATGCAGGATTGCCTTCGCCTGCCGCCAGGCGTTCCAGTAAGGCCTGTTGCTGCTCCAGCATGGCAAGGGCACTTGGCGATAATCCATCACCATTTCCGCAACCGGAGTCATCTGTCGTTAAGTCTGGTGCCTCAGCGTTATTTTCAACAGTGACAGACTCATTACCTGAAGCGTCACTGGCTTCAGCCTGCGCCTGCTCTTCGAAAGAAGCAGCATCTCCGGCTGAAGCGGCAATATCACAGAAGCGTGACAGGGCCTCACCTGCTGCGAGTTTTTCAAGCCCTTCACTGATTTGCCAGTGTACGGAGTCCGGATTCAGCGAAGCACACAGGAAGCTGCATATGCGGGCCACTTGCTCGTTGTCTGCCAAAGCTGCCGCTTCGGTGATACCATCAGCATCATCACTTTGTAAGAAGCCGGTCAGCAGCGGCTCACATAATGAGTAAAAGCTGGCTGCGGAAATGGCATCATGTTCATACTGGCCTTCGTAATACGCAAAGTGCCCGGCCAGTGAAGCTGTACTGGCCACACAGAGGATTGTAATGTCCAGGTGGCAAAGGAAAACATCTTCAGGACCTTCTACATGATTTTTACGGGACAAAGTGTGAAAGATAAGCCCCGGGGTTGCCAGACTGACGTTAAACGGATCTTCACCACGAAAGAAACAGTCTGCATCCGGTGTATAGCGGATAACATGAACCATTTCATCGCTTTCCAGTGCACTGAAAAACGCGCTGATACGGCACTTTTCGTTTAGCTCATTTAGCCAGGCAGCCGCTTTGTCAGGTACAGGAGCAACAGTAGCCGGAGAATCAGATGCGCTGCTATCATTGAGATGGCTATCTCCTTGTTCAGTGTCTGTGCTGACCCCGCCGGATGCCGGTTCCATAAAACTACGCAATCTGGCAGCTAGCCCGGTGGACGTTTCTTCCCACTGAGATAATTGATGGGTTCCCGACTCAAGCTCATCAAAAAATGTACTGATTTGATCAAATGCTTCTAACAGCACATCACCAAGTTCATCGGTAAAAGACACTTCGCCGGCACGCATGCAATCCAGTAAATCTTCAGAGGCATGAGCAAGGCGGGTCAGCGGCTTGATATCGAACAGATCCGATGAACCTTTGATAGTGTGAATATCACGGAAAATCGTATCGACCGCTTTAGCGTCATAGCCACTGTTTTGCAGGGTCAGCAGCTCCTGGCTGGCAGATTCCAGATTTTCCCTGGATTCACCGATGAATGTATCTAACAGCTCACTCATAATGATTATTCTCCCAGCATCAGTGACACCATGTCATTTAACGTGGTGCCGTCCACGGGTTTGGTCATATAGAAGTTTGCACCACAGTCGAATGCCCGGGTCGCGTCTGCAGCCTGAGATTCCGTACTTATCATAATAATAGGCACCTGATTCAATCCTGCATCCCGGCGAATTTCCTGACACAGACGATAGCCATCCATTTTCGGCATATTGACATCAACCATGAACAGGTCGATTTGTTTACCCATTGCCTTTTCGAGCGCTTCTACGCCATTTTCTGCTTCTTCCACATGGCGTTGCGCGCTGGCAACGATCATCCGGTGGTAGGTACGGACAGTATTGGCATCATCCACAATCATGATAGTTTTCATCTGCTGACTCCCTCGAACCCGGGCTTCTGGTAAACAATAACGTCACCGAACTTTTTAATTTTGAATAATGAGCAAATGCGGCTCATGGACTCACTATGGCCTAAGAAAATGTATCCTCCGGGCTTGAGTGCGTCATATAACACCTGCGCTGCCTTACGACGTGAATCGTCGTCAAAATAAATCAGCAGGTTGCGACAATAAATCAGGTCGAATGAACGGAAACGGCCGGGCACTTCAGCGCCAAGAATGTTCGCCAGACATAAAGTCACGGACTCTTTAATGTCGGGACTCAAATGGAACTCATTGCCCTTTTGAGTGAAATAACGCTGCCGGACAGTCAGCGGAATATTTTGAACAGACCGCTTGGAATAAATGCCTCGTTTAGCATGTTCAAGGACACTGGTATCGATATCAGACGACACAATCTCCACGTCGCGTTGATCCAGTCCTTTCCAGTACTCAAGCAGGTAAATTGCTATGGAATAAGGCTCTTCACCTGTGCTTGAGGGTACTGACCAGATCCTTAGATCCTCACCCGCCAGGCGCATGCTGTCTAAATCATCCATTAAATGACGGCACATGGTTTCGAACTGGTATTCCTCGCGGAAGAAGTAGGTTTCGTTCACCGTCATGGCATTAACAAGACTTTGAAGCTCTTCTCCGGACGCCTGAAAACGCATGAAGGTAAAGTAACTCTTAAACAGATTATGGCCGGTTTGCTTCATGCGCTCTTTCAACCGTTTATCAACGAAGTATCGTTTGGAATCTTCGAAGTAAATGCCGGTTTTCCGGTAGAACATTGAGCGGAACCGGTCGAAGTCAGCGTCAGAAATATCCTCTGCCGGCGACGTTGTCCGGATGCTGGTCATACACCCTCTCCTGCAACAGAATCCCGAACACACTGAATCGCGAACTGGATATAAGCTTCACCGGGAAAACGGGCAGATACTTTTTCGAGTACCTCCAGCGTTCCGCTATCGCCAATTTCTGACAGTTTATCTACTGCGGTACCCACCACATTGATGTTGTTATCGTTCAACACGACGTTGTGCAACCACGTTGCAGCATCCGGATGACGAATAGCGCCGATAACGTCCACGGCAAAAATCCGTACATCACTGTCTTCATCACATAAAAGTTCGTTTACATGGGCTGCGAACAGTACCGGCTGGCTTTGCAGCAACTCAATTGCCCCGTTACGTACCTGCGCATCTTCCGACTTCAGCTTTTCAAGCAGCGCACCGGCCATATCTTCGTCACACATGCCTTCAACAGCGCTGAATAACGCCTCCAGTACGGTGGGCTCGTGCTCAATGTCAATTTGCTCAAGCAAAGCAGTCCGGGCTGCCAGATTGTTCGTCAGATCTCTTGCCGCCCAACGTCTGACATCGGCACAACTCGCCTGTAAATCGTCAATAAGGGACGCCAGGTCTCTGCTATTTTGTCTGCGGTCAGCCTGACTGGCAGACTCTCCGCGGCTTTTTCTCAGTCCCATAGCGTACTCCTATTGCTTACACAAATGATTAATACGTTGAGCGATGGCGTGACTGTCAAGCACATGACTGGCGCACCCCGCCTGAATCAGTTCTTTCGGCATCCCAAATACAGTCGCGGTTGCTTCACTCTCTGCAATGGTCACAGCACCTCTGCTGTAGGCTTTCGACATGGCAGCCACGCCATCGCACCCCATACCGGTAAGCTGGACACACAGCATGTGTCTGGGATCAAAACACCCCAGTGCCGACTCCACCATACGATCTACGCTGGGGTGCCAGAGGAAGTTAGGGCTGGCCGGTATGGGCCTGACAAACACCGTGTTCTGGTTTTTAACGAACGACAGGTCTGCATCCCCTTTTGCGATATATACTTTGCCGGTCTCCACCGGCATACGGCTGCTGACTTCCACCACTTCAAGAGGGCACAAATCATTCAACCTTTTCGCCAGTGCGGCGGTAAACGCTTTTGGCATATGCTGCGCCACGACTACCGGGCAGGGAAAGCTGGCCGGCAACTGAGACAAAATCTGCTCAAGTTTGCGCGGGCCACCGGTGGATACACCAATCATCACCACCTGAACCTTGCTGCTTTTTACCGGCGCTGCCGTTGCTTTTACCGCTGCCGTTTGCTGTTGCGTGTGCACGGGCTTTGACGGTGCTGCCGTTCGCCTGATGTTTGCGGTAAGGGCTTCAATTTTGGAAATCAGCTCATCTTCAATGTCGCTGATATCCGCACTTACCGTTCCGCCGGGCTTCAGAACAAAGTCCGCCGCTCCCAGTGCCAGCGCTTCCAGTGTCACCAGCGCACCTTTCTGTGTCAGCGATGACAGCATCAGCACCGGACACTGGTGAAACTTTCTTAGCAGACTGAGACAGGTCAGACCGTCCATTACCGGCATGTTGATATCTAAAGTAATCACATCAGGTTTAAAAGCTGCTGATTTCGTCAGTGCTTCCTCGCCATCGCGGGCTGAATCAACCTGATAGCCCCGTGCAGTGAAAACCTGTGTGAACAGTTTCCGCATCAAGGCAGAGTCATCTACCACTAATACTTTGACTGCCATCTTCCCGTTAACCCCCATTTACTTTTGCAATATCGTTGTCGTTCAGCAGTACCGACGGCTCGATGAGCTGAATGATGCGCTGCTCTTTGTTGAGCTTGATGAGCTTGTTTAACAGCTCGGTTTGCTCATCAGACAGTGAAGGCGCATCTTCGATAGAATCGCTAATGACGGTTTTAACTTCTGCCACGCCATCCACAATAAAGCCGGTTTTTTGCTTATTGCGGGTAAGCACCACAATACGCTGCCGGTCAGTGGCTTCCGCTTTGGGTAATCCAAGCCGGGTACGCAAATCAATCACAGGCAGTACCGTGCCCCGCAGATTGACAATGCCTTGCAGGTAGTCCGGTGTATTGGGCACGCTTTCCAACTTGTCGGGAATGCGTGTTATTTCCTGGGTATCTTCGATGCTTACCCCGTACTCCTGACCGGCAATGGAGAAGATCACGTATTGGGCATAGTCTTCTTCGGTCAGCACCCCTTCGTCCTGATTAGCCATATCAGAAACCTCATCTTGTAAATCAACCTGGCTCAGCGCCTGGCTTAGCGAGCGTTGGAAAACGCTGTGCAAGTTAACGATAGAAATGAGTCGCTTTGTGCCTTCCACACGGTACACTGCTTCCAGCGCGCCATCGGTATAGCCGTCGTTACACACAGACGGAACAGGCTCCAGCGCCGTCGGCGATATACTCACCACATTGCTGACTTTCGCGACCACAAAGCCCACAGCGGACTGACTGCTGTCGCTGCAGTTAACAATGATGATGCGGGTAGCATCGTTCATTTCGCAGGGCTGCATGCCAAGATTCATGGCCAGATCGACGATGGGAATAATCCGTCCCCGCAGATTTACCAGCCCCAGTACCGAAGGATTGCTGTCAGGTAAGGCGGATATGTCGTCGGGCACCCGCACAATTTCGCCTACATCATGGAGATAAAAAGCAAATTCTTGTCCGGCTATGGAGAAGCACACCAGTTGTTGCAAATCATCTTCGGCTTCACTGTTGTTCTCTTGCGAGCCAGTGCGGTTTTGCTGGAGTTGCAGGCCGGAACCGTCTTTTTTATGGCTGACGGTTAACTGTGACTGCACCAGGTTTTCAACATTGAGGATCTGCTCCAGCGGTTCGTTCTTTTGCTTAATTAACCCTTGCAGGTAGTCGTAAGAGATTGACGAATCGCCTTGCTTGTCATTTACCACGGTGTCTTTCGGTACGCTGTAAACACGGTTTACTTTGTCGACCAAAAAGCCCGTCATACCTAACGTTGACTCCACAACGACAACACGGGACGTTTCTGTTTGCTCTGCTGTACACGACAGCAAAATAGCCCGTAAATCGTAAACCGGCAGTACATTACCCCGCAGGTTTGCCAGCCCCATCATCTGGTGGGGCCCCAGCGGGACACCTACCATCACAGGTACACGTATAATTTCGCCAACAGACTGCATGGGAAATGCAAATTTCTCTTTTCCAATCTGGAAAGAAACAAACTGCAGCTCGGTGTCTGTTGCGGTAATTTCCTGAGTTTCCATTTCTTGCATGGTCTCACCTCACCTTTAACTCTGAATCAACCGGCCTTAGCTGTTTTGCATTTCATCAGCGACAGAGGAAATTTCCTCAATAGAGCGGGCAAGAATTTCCACACCTTTGCTCTGCTGTTCTGCGGCAGACAATGCCTGCTGACAGTTACTGCTGGCCTGCTCATTCGCTGCGGCAATTTGCTCCAGGCCCTTCTGCGCCTGGGCTACAGCGGCTGCAATTTCTTCGCCGGCTTGCTGCATTTCCTTGTTGTAAGAAAGCACTTCTGCCATATCGGTTGCTATACCGGCGATGTCTTCAGTGGTTTGCTTTGCTTTTTGCACTTCACGGTAGGCACTTTCTGCCACGTTGGTCAGATCAGTTTTTACATTTTGTGTCTGATCCTGAATGGCTTTGATGAGATCTTTGATTTGTTCAACATTCTCAGCGGCCTCATCGGCAAGGCTTTGAATATCGGCAGATACCACGGCAAATCCTTTTCCATATTCACCCGCCCGGGCTGCTTCCACAGCACCGTTAACGGCAAGCATGCTGGTTTTCACTGACACTGTGGTGATGGTATCGATAACTTTGTCGATAGTGCGGGTCATTGATTCCATATCAGTAATAGCTGATACGTTTAATTTGCTGGTTTCCAGTGCGGTATTGATACCTTCCACCATTTCTTCAATAAGTGCGCGGTTCTCTTTCAGCAGTTCTGTTATTGCCTCGCCACGGGTAAGCGCGTTTTCAGACTGAGCAGAGGCTTCCGCCACACCATCGCGGAGGGTGTCAATATTACTCACCGCCTGATCAACCGCTGATGCTGCCTGTTGCGCACCGTTATTAATCTGATTCAGAGCCGTGGATATTTCTGTGGTTGAGCGGCTGATTTCCTCCATGCTTGCAGATAACTCTTCTGCCGAGGACGCTACTTCTTCCGCGCTTTTATTGATGTCGGTGCTATTTTTAAGCTCTTCAGTAATAATTTCCAGAGACTGGGCAGCCTGCTCAGCTTGTGACAGAGCGCTACTTTGCTCTGAAATGTTACTGGACACTTCCTGGGCAGCAGAAGACTGTTCGTCAGCAGCACAGGAAATGGCTTCAGACCCTGCCTGGATTTCTTTTGCGGCATTATCCATTTCGCGGATTTTAGTCTGCAGTGATTCAGAGCCGTTAGCAATGATCTGCATATCTTCTTTGATTTTGGCCAGTTGACTGGTTACCGCTTCGCCTTTTGTCACTTCTTCCAACGCGGCTTGCGATGATTGTTTTACTGCGTCAGAAACCTGATTTGACTGCTGCTGAATTTGCTCGATTTGCATGGCGATGTCGGCAGCGCTCTTGTCCGATACTTCAGCCAGAGCACGTACGGTATCAGCCACAACGGCAAAGCCTTTACCGTGTTTACCGGCGCGTCCGGCTTCGATTGCTGCGTTTAATGCAAGTAAGTTGGTCTGGTCGGCAATGCGGGTTACCTGCTTAACAGCCTCACCAATATTAGACGCTTGCTGTTCCAGTTCGCTCATCATGACTACAGAGCGCGACTGGTGCTCGGACGCAGTCTTTACACTGTCCATCATATTGCCGAGGTTGCCCATAACACGGTCAACGAAGGTTTGAAGCACATTGGTTTTATCCAGGGTCTGTCCGGATAAGGTAAGCTGAGATTTAAGTGATGAAGATATCTGTGTGATCGCCGCCAGACTCTCCTGACTCGCACTGCTGGACTCCTCTGCACCGGCCGCAATTTCATTGATGGCAGTACCCAACTGATCGGTCGCGCTGGCAGACTGACTGATGCCACTGGCCAGTTCAGCTGTCGCGGTCGCTACCCGCTCGGCAGCTTGTTGTTGCCTGGCGAGCGTGCGGGCCTTTTTTCGCTGCTCTTCTGCTTCTCTGCGTAGTTTCGCGTCAACTCTTACGGCCGGTGTGGCCGGGCTGGCCTCAGTGCTTTTTTTCAGTGCCATGGAAAACCTCGGAAATTTACTATGAATGAACGTTTGCTTAACAGCGCGTTTAGTAAAGGTTTAGAGCAGGCTTGAAATTTTTAGGTATCAAACAGGATACCTTGGTATAGGAGGAAATCTGGTTGTGGGGTGATCTCCCTACAAGTGCATCTTTGTCGCCTTATGCACAAATGTCACAACAACTTCATTTAGGTATAAGATCTCAATGACTTAGGGGGCACCTGAAAAGACCGAACGCAGCGGAATATCTGTCAATCTAGCCTTTTGGCGTAGTCAGATTATAATACCGGACTTTTTTTGTATTTATTTCAATCATTACATGGTTGTAACGAAATAACAGATTATAAATGCGAGAAACCCCGACTTTTTATGGCCGGGGTTTCTGATTTGAAAGCAGACGCAGAGTAAGTTCAGCCCTGAAGCTTTTCTATGATCGCCACGTTCGCCGCGGGAAAATCTTCGGGCTCCAGTGCACAAAGCTTAAGCCACTTACCCTGTTGTCCTTCCAGACCGGCAGGTTCACCGGCGAAGTCCGTGACTGTATGAACATCAAGCAGTACCCGCTTATCTCCGTAATCGTGACCGATAACAGTCAGTGGCTGACTGGTTTGTATATCAATACCAATCTCTTCCTTAAGCTCACGGGCCAGTGCCTGAGTCACCGTCTCGCCGGCATCCACTTTACCACCGGGAAACTCCCACTTTCCGCCCTGATGTTTGTCGTCGGGCCGCTTACAGATATAAACGAACCCGTCACGAAGTACTACACCTACGGCTACATGCACTTCTTTCATTAAGACAGTTTACCGTGGCACTGTTTGTATTTTTTGCCAGAACCGCAAGGGCACGGGTCGTTACGGCCTACTTTAGGCCCCTGGCGCATTTCAGAACGGATGCCTGACTGGCCATCGGCCTCCGGTGCCTGTTCAGGTGCCTCTTCATGATTAAAGTTCTTAGGCACATCGTCAGCCTGACGACGCTGCTCTTCCACCTTTTCCACGTCAGATTCAGCTTTTACCTGCACACGGCTCAAGATGGTGATAACTTCCACTTTCAATGCTTCAAGCATACCCGAGAAGAGTTCAAAGGATTCACGCTTATATTCCTGCTTAGGATTCTTCTGGGCGTAACCACGCAGGTGAATACCCTGACGAAGGTGGTCCATAGCGGCCAGATGCTCTTTCCAGTGACTGTCGAGGTTTTGCAGCATGATCGCTTTTTCAAACTGACGCAGTACATCCGGGCCTACCGCATTTTCCTTTTCCTGATAAGCGCCTTCGATTTCTGTCAGAACACGCTCACGGAGTTTTTCTTCGTACAGCTTGTCATCGCTATCAAGCCATTTCTGCACTGGCAAGTCGACTTTAAAGTCTGCTTTCAGACGCTCTTCCAGCCCCGGTACATCCCACATTTCTTCCAGTGACTGGGGAGGAATGTACTCATCAACTACGCCATTTACCACGTCTACACGGATAGCTTTAATCGTTTCGCTGATGTCACCTTCGTCCAGCAGTTCGTTACGCTGTTCGTAAATGACCTTACGTTGATCGTTAGCCACGTCATCGTATTCCAGCAACTGCTTACGGATATCGAAGTTACGGCCTTCCACTTTACGCTGGGCGTTTTCAATTGCGCGGGTTACCCACGGGTGCTCAATGGCTTCGCCATGCTCCATGCCCAGGCGCTTCATCATGCCAGCCATTTTCTCAGACGCGAAGATACGCATCAGTGCATCATCCAGCGACAGGTAGAAACGGCTGGAACCGGGATCGCCCTGACGGCCGGCACGACCACGTAACTGGTTGTCAATACGGCGTGATTCGTGACGCTCGGTACCAATGATATGCAAACCACCGGCATCGAGTACTTGCTGATGCAGCGCTTCCCATTCATCTTTCAGTTTCTTAAGTTGCGCTTCAGTAGGGTTTTCCAGTTTCTCAGCTTCGGCTTTCCAGTTACCGCCAAGCACAATATCGGTACCACGACCGGCCATGTTAGTCGCGATGGTAACAGCGCCCGGACGGCCAGCCTGAGCGATAATATCCGCTTCCTGTTCGTGGAACTTGGCGTTCAGCACTTTATGCGGCACTTTTTCTTTCTTCAGAAAGCGGGACAGCAGTTCAGAGTTTTCGATAGACACCGTACCGACCAGTACCGGCTGACCTTTTTTCACTGCAACACGGATGTCAGCCACAATGGCGTCGTATTTTTCCTGTGCAGTCAGATAAATCAGGTCGGCCATATCTTTACGGGCCATTGGACGGTTGGTCGGAATAACCACGGTTTCCAGTCCGTATATAGACTGGAATTCAAAAGCTTCGGTATCGGCAGTTCCTGTCATACCGGCAAGTTTATCGTATAAACGGAAATAATTCTGGAAGGTAATCGATGCCAGAGTCTGGTTCTCGTTCTGGATCTTCACGCCTTCTTTGGCCTCAACTGCCTGGTGCAGGCCCTCAGACCAGCGACGGCCTTCCATTGTACGGCCCGTGTGCTCATCAACAATGACGATTTGATCGTCTTTTACGATGTAATCAACATCTTTCTGGAATAACTTGTGGGCACGCAATGCGGCATTGATATGGTGAAGCAAGGAAATATTACCGGCAGCAAACAGTGATTCACCTTCCGGCAAAATACCGTTACGTTGCAGTATTTCTTCAACGTGGATTTGACCCCGTTCAGTCAGGTGAATTTGGCGGGCTTTCTCATCAACAGTGTAATCGCCGTCGCCTTCCTGCCCTTCTTCGTCTTCTTTTTCCTGCTGAACCAGTTCAGGGATCACCGTATTGATCGCTCTGTACAGGTGAGAGCTGTCCTCGGCTGCACCGGAAATAATAAGCGGCGTTCTTGCCTCATCAATAAGAATAGAGTCAACCTCATCCACTACCGCGTAGTGCAACGGGCGCTGAACGCGATCCTGCGGGCTGAAGGCCATATTGTCACGGAGGTAATCAAAACCAAATTCGTTGTTCGTTCCGTAAGTAACGTCAGCGTTATAGGCCTCACGCTTCATATCCGGTGACATGCCGGGCACATTACACCCTACTGTCATGCCTAAGAATTCAAACAATTCGCGGGACCAGTCGGCATCACGGCGGGCCAGGTAATCGTTCACGGTAATAACGTGTACACCTTGAGCGGTCAGTGCATTCAGGTAAGTAGGTAAGGTCGCGGTAAGGGTTTTACCTTCACCGGTACGCATTTCTGCAATTTTACCTGTGTGCAGTACCATACCACCAATCATCTGTACGTCGAAGTGACGCATACCGTAAACGCGCTTACTGGCTTCACGTACGGTGGCAAAGGCATCGTTAAGGATATCTTCCGGGGTTTCACCTTTTTCCAAACGTGCTCTGAGTTCGGCAGTTTTCGCCTTTAGTTGCTCATCGCTTAACGCTTCGTATTCCTTTTCCAATGCGTTGATGGCATCGACGTTCTTTTTTAGTTTTTTTATGAGACGGTCGTTACGGCTACCGAATACTTTCCTCAGGATGCTTGCAAACATTTGGTTGATGATTCCACTACTTTTTTACGAGTACCGGCATCCCGGTGGGCTCGTAGATTTAAAATAAATGACGCCGCGCACATCATGTGCATGGTTGTCACCCTATCTGTTTGTGCTGGTTTACCGGAGTAAACCTTTTCTGGCTGCTGCTTAACGTCTTTTGGTAACGTACGGCAGAGGATCGATTTGTTGCCCGTTTCTTATTACTTCGTAGTGAACATGAGCACCTGTGGAGCGGCCGGTACTACCCATCACTGCGATAGTCTGACCTTTTGTTACAACGTCACCGATAGCAACCGACAGTGCCTGGTTGTGCCCGTACCGGGTCACCATTCCATCACCATGATCGATTTCTATCAGTAAGCCATAACCGTGACGTTCTCCTGCCCAGGTCACGATGCCTGCAGCAGTGGAAACAACGTCATCACCAGATTTACCCGCAAAATCCAGCCCTTTGTGCATTGCTGGATTGCCGGTAAAAGGATCTGCGCGCATGCCGTAATAAGAAGACAACCATCCCGACGCTATTGGCCGGCCAGATAATTGACTCTGTTCATGGATATGATGCCCCCGGACAAGACTTTCAAGCATCGCCAGCTGCTGTTTTTTCGCAGACACAGTCTGCTGTAAAGCGGCGATTTGTTCCATCAGGGGTTCATTATCCACGTTTTTTGGCGAAGTGCCGGGGTCAAAGGCGTCTAAATCTTCTGCCTTCATCCCAAATTCAGCGGCAATTAATTTGCCTTTTTCATCAAGTTGCGACACCGTCGCATCCATTTCAGCGAGACGCTCTGCCAGAATTTGTAATTGCTGACGTGTGCTGGCGGCAAGTGCATCAACTTCTGCACCTCCGGCTTCATTAGCGGCCTGAGCAAGCTTAATTCTGGCAATATCTTCGGAAACGGAATCAGTGGAACGGCTGGAAACTAACATGAATAACGACGAGAGTACGGTAAAACTCACCAGTGTTCTCACACTGATGCTTTTCCTGTATCGCTTCTGCTTACCAATAAAGGTTATCGTTAGTTTCATCGGGCACTCTTAATAAAATCCGGACTAGTTTACCGCTGTTAATGCAAATGAACAAACCACAATCAGATACTCAGTGCGTTTTTTTCATACCCCGTAAGACAAGGTAAGCAGAATTGACGACAAAATACACGGAGGATGGCTACTTTCTTTCCCGTAACGGAAAAATATTATTCTTCAGGTTACTCAACGCCGCGAGAATATGCGGTGAACCTTCCATGTGGAAACGGTTACTGTTAACCAGCATCTCCGGCTTCTGTTTAATGACTTTTTCCGGTAAATCTTCTGCCACAGGTTGCTGCGGTTGTAACTGAAGCCAGCCCTCTTTCCCGCAGCGCTTCACCATGTACATTGCTTTATCAGCCAGGATAAGGGTATGTGACCACGTCCAGCCGGCCTCCCCGCCGGGCGGGTGATAACACACGCCAACGGAACAGGTAGGCGGCGCGCTGAGCCGTTGTTGATGAGGCCAGCGTGTCAGCTCCATGGAACACATCAGGCGTCCGATAAATTCACTTACGGAAATGCCTGCATCCAGCACAATCAGAAACTCTTCGCCGCCCCAGCGAATAACATGATCGGCACTGCGCACTTCCCTGCGTAAAATATCCGCAAATTTAACCAGAATATCGTCTCCGACAGCATGGCCTAATTCGTCGTTCAGGACTTTGAAATTATCGATATCGAGAATGATACAAAATACCCCCCGTTGCTGGCGGGCAGCCTTCGCAAGGATTTTATCGATAAAGGTATCGAGATAGCGGCGGTTGTTAAGCCGGGTCAGGGAGTCGGTCAGGCTTGCCTGCTGCAATTGTTCGTTGGCTTCAGCCAGCTGCTTGTTTGCTTTATCAAGCTCCGCGGTTCGCGCAGTTACCATTGCCTCCAGTTGCAGTCTGGCGCGCTCCAGCCGGCGGGTTCTGATGTGGTATACCGCCCAGAAAGCAAGGACAGCGAGCAACACAAATACCAGTCGCATCCATTGTTGTTCGTACCAGAACGGCGGCATGGAAAAACGGAAAAAGGCAGGCTCTCCCCAGGCATTCCACTCTTTCAGACGGGCTTCCACTTCAAATGTGTAATCACCTGGGGGTAAATTCGTGTAAAACGCTTCCCGCCTGTTTCCGGCGTTGATCCAGTCACGGTCATATCCGTTGAGGCGGTAACGGAATTCCAGTGCACTGTTACGGTAAAATCGGGGGCTGGTGTAATTGATCTGAAGATTCCGCTCCCCCTCAGGGAGTAAAGCCCCCGACTTTGTCACGGATTCACCCTGCACAATGATTTCATCGACTACCGGCACCAGTCCTCTGCGGTTAATCGCACTCAGAGTTAAATCAATGGTTGCCACTCCGTTGAGTGTGGGCAGATAAAGTATATTGCCGTCAACAAGACCTTTCGCATTTCCCGCGCCGTTACAGCAGCGGATCCCGTCAGTGTCGGACTCCGGGCCATAATCGTCCACAAGCATAGACACCTCCACCGGCGCTCCGGCTTCAAGTGAATACTTACTTATCTGATACACACCTTTCAGGCTGGAAATGACCAGATTGTCGTCTTGTTCAGCCATAAACATCACGCCGGATGCCGGTAGCTGACGTTCATCCGGCCAGTACCAGCCAGACTGCTGCTGAACCGCAAAGCCGGACTGAAAAGTCCCGATCAGCATACGGCCGTCTTTGAGTTGTCCGATATAGGCAATTGACACTGTGTTGAGAATGTCATCATTGACAGGTATCCGCTCACCATTCCCGTTCAGGTGAATAAGGCCGCCGGTGGTGCCCGCCCAGATATCGCCATTGTTGTCTGCAAACACAAAGCGGGTATTACCAATCTCTTCACCGTTACTAAACGAAACTTTTTGCAGCGTTTCCTGATCCCAGCGAAACAATCCGCCTGTAGAGGCTACCAGCACATCGCCGCCAGGAAACTCTTCAATGCCGTTAATTTGCATGCCATCAAGTTGCGGGAACCGCTGTAACACCTGGTAGTTTTCATCAAGATTCACAAGACCACTGCGTGTTCCCAGCCATAGCGAATTGTCTGTGGACGTTAATATTGAATAGACCACATGATTAGGCAACCTGGCATCCTGTATTAAAGGCGTGAATTGATGATTTTTCAGCAGATAGAGCCCGGCATTCGTACCGGCAAGGATCCCGTCCCTCTGATTGCCAAAAGTCCAGACATAGGGTTCATCAAGTCCGGCCTTTTTACCCAGACTGGCTGTTCCGTCATAGCGCAAACGCTGCAGACCGTGAGTGCGGCTTCCAAACCACAGGTTGCCCGCTCTGTCTTCGAAGGCAGACACAAACCAGGGAGACGTTCTGCCTTTAATTTCGTTAACTTCTTCTACCAGAGTATGGCCGGTAAGTTGAAGAAGACGTTGCTTACCGCCTATCCAGAGGTTGCCCTTACTGTCAGCAAATAACATCTCAATAGGATCGTTAATTACGCCGGACGTGGTTTCATACGCCCTGAGTTTGCCACTGTCGCTGGCAATGAAAAGACCTTCAGATGTCCCCACCAGAAGCTGCTCGCGATACTGCGCAAGGTGAATAATGTGCGCGCCGGATGGCAGCCCGCTTGCGGGCACTGACTGGCTGATGTGTTGCCCGTCCAGATAACTCAGTCCGGTACTTGAGCCAATCCAGAGGCGATGTTGATCTGTGGCGAGGGTTCGGATATGCCCGGCTTCCCCTGCTATGCGGTTTACATGTTCACCACTTGCTGAAACCCGGAAAAGACCGTCTCCGGCAGCGTAAAGATATCCGTTAAACCAGATAATATCGTTAATTGCTCCCAGAGACTTCCCGTCAAACAGTACTTCTTCTATTTGCCCGTCTTCCATTTTGAGCAAGTGATTTGATGTACCGACAAACAACCTGTCATCCGGTGTCACAAAGACTTTTCGCAGGATAGGATCGGAAAACAGCGGAGATGTTCTGCCATCAAAAATACGGAACCGGTTGCCATCAAACCTGGCCAGTCCTCCCTCTGTGGCTACCCATATAAAACCGGTATTGTCTTCTGCAATACTGATGGCAGAGACCTGAGGCATATTGTTACGGGTATCCCAGATACGCTGATGATACTGACTGTAAGGAATTGTCGCCGGCGCTTCTTTAGCGACGGGAGCTGCAATTACGTCCGCAGGGAAAAGAAACAGGAGCACCAATGCATAAAATAACAGTAAAGCTGGCAGGCAGCGGACAAATACCGGCTCAATCCGGCATTGATGCGTTGAAAGATTAGCGGGACAACCCTGAGTGCTCATAGGCAGTGTTCATTCCCCGAAAGTAAAAACATGAATTGCGCGTACAACAGATCGTTGCCTGTTTATGTGGAGAGTTTACCACTAAGGATAGTTCACTTCCCTTTGAAGTGATTAATCTTTTGGACAGTTTTGGTATTAAAAATTTACATCAGGTACAAAAAAACCGCCTGTAAAAGGCGGTTTTCAAACAAGATTTTTTTATGCTATGACGGGCTCTGCATACCGGATGGGCATCTCATCCTGGTTTTCATAAGTGATATATTCCCAGCAATCTTTCTGCTCCAGCACAGCATTCAACAGTTTGTTGTTAAGACCATGACCGGTTTTATAGGCTGCCAGTTCACCAATGATGCTGTGGCCACCCATATAAAGGTCGCCCACTGCGTCCAGAACCTTATGCTTCAGGAATTCGTCATCATAACGCAAACCTTCAGGGTTCAGAATACGGAACTCGTCCAGAGCAACAGCATTTTCCATGCTGCCACCCAGTGCCAGATTGTTCGCGTTCATGTACTCAAGGTCGCGCATGAAACCGAATGTCCGGGCACGGCTGACTTCTTTTACATACGAACAACTGTCAAAATCCATCACCATATGCTGATTAGTCTGACTAATCACAGGATGATCGAAATCGATACGGAAATCCACGCGGAAACCATCGTAAGGACGTAACTCGGCCCACTTGTCTCCGTCTTCAACCCGAACTGTCTTCGTGATACGGATAAAACGCTTAGGCGCATTCAGCTCTTCAATACCTGCAGATTGCAGTAAGAAAACGAACGGGCTGGCGCTGCCATCCATAATCGGCAGTTCGTTGCTGTCTACTTCAACAATAATGTTGTCAATGCCCAGACCAGCTAACGCTGAAGCAAGGTGTTCCACAGTGTGGATACTGACACCATCTTCATTGTTTACACACGTACACAGCATGGTGTTACCCACCGCGTTTGCACGCGCATGGATATCCACATAGGGTTCCAGGTCAATGCGTCGGAACACAATTCCTGTGTTCGCAGGCGCAGGCCGGAGAGTCATGGTGACCTTTTCCCCTTTGTGTAAACCAATACCGGTCTCTTGTACCGATTGTTTGATTGTACGTTGTCTAATCATTTCGTTGCTTTTACCTGTTCAAAAAGCGGTCGCGTATTATATAGACAAAAGTTTATTTTGTCAAATTTCTGTCACACTTGACCTTGGTTAAACACCAACTTCTTATACATTGACAACAATTCCGGAGAAAAATTCCCCGAAATGAACAGCTTAGTCTGCCTGTTTACGCAAGAATGCCGGAATATCCAGATATTCTAAATCGTTGTTCGGCTGTGCTTCACTTTCTACTTTCAGTGCCTGGTTACCATCGGTAGAGCCTACAGCGCGGGCTTCGCTGGTACTTGAAGTACCGAACTCGCGGGCTGCACCGGATAAACGGGAACCTTCAGAACTTACCAGTGAAATGTCAGGCTTACGCTCTGCGCCGATACCGGTTGCAACAACCGTTACACGCAGTTCGTCGGCCATTTCCATATCGATAACCGTACCCACAACCACGGTAGCATTTTCAGATGCAAACGCTTTAACGGCGTTACCCACAGTTTCGAACTCGTCGATGGAGAAATCAGGGCCGGCAGTGATATTCACCAGAATACCCCGTGCACCGGACAGATCGATGTCTTCCAGCAGCGGACAGGCGATAGCGGCTTCAGCAGCTTCTTCAGCACGGTCTGCACCGGATGCAACACCGTTACCCATCATCGCAGTACCCATTTCAGACATCACGGTTTTTACGTCGGCGAAGTCAACGTTGATCAGACCAGGACGGGTAATCAGTTCAGCAATGCCCTGTACCGCACCATTAAGTACGTTGTTGGCTTCGCTGAAAGCTTGCAGAAGTGGCGTGCCCGGGCCCATCACTTTAAGCAGCTTTTCGTTTGGAATGGTGATCAGTGAATCAACGTTTTTCGCTAACTCAACGATACCCTGTTCAGCAAAAGCAGTACGCTTTTTGCCTTCAAACGGGAAAGGCTTGGTCACTACAGCAACCGTCAGAATGCCCATTTCGCGGGCAATTCTGGCAACTTCAGGCGCAGCACCTGTACCTGTACCACCGCCCATACCGGCAGTGATAAACACCATGTCAGCGCCGTCTAAAGCCTGACGGATGGTTTCGCGATCTTCCTGAGCGGCTTCACGGCCGATATTCGGATCAGCTCCGGCACCGAGACCTTTCGTCAGCGATGAACCGATTTGCAGTGTCACATCTGCGCTAGAGCTGCGCAATACCTGAGCGTCAGTGTTCACCGCGATGAACTCTACGCCTTCAATATTC
Source organism: Alteromonas sp. AWJ4_197 (assembly GCF_056160285.1). Lineage (NCBI taxonomy): Bacteria > Pseudomonadati > Pseudomonadota > Gammaproteobacteria > Alteromonadales > Alteromonadaceae > Alteromonas > Alteromonas sp. AWJ4_197. The sequence continues at coordinate 357,282 of NZ_JBSWWW010000002.1, forward strand.
TGTGCCACCATGTGTTCTACAGCATTACCGCCGCCACCACCGACGCCGATAACTTTGATTACGGCTTCTTCGCCGTGGCTATCCATTAACTCAAACATACTTACTCTCCGGATTGGTACGTCTTACAACACTAAGCCAGGTCATAGTTACGCCGGTCGGATGCCTCCGTGCGACCGTATGCCGTAGTCTTAGCGCCCCCAAAATAAAATTAAAATTCACCTTTAAACCAGCTTTGCACCCGTTGAAAGAAACTTTCGCCGGACTTCTGCTTACTGGATTTTTTATTATCACTTTGCATTTTGCCGTAGTGGAGCAAGCCCACCACAGTTGCAAAACTTGCGTCATCGGTATATTCCGATAACCCGCGCATATTTATTGGTTTGCCCACTCTCACAGGCATCTGGAAGATTTCTTCCGCAAATTCAACAGCCCCTTCCATCTTGGCGGTACCGCCGGTCAGAACCAGGCCTGCTGCAATTTGCTCTTCAAAACCGCTGGCACGGATCTCTTTATGCACCAGCTCAAATAATTCCTGATAACGAGGTTCAATCACCTCTGCCAGGGTGTGTCTGGACATGGCTCTGGCAGGACGACCGCCCACACTGGGCACCTCGATATTCTCTTCCATGCTGACCATGTCTTTCAGCGCACAAGCATAATTCACCTTGATCTCTTCCGCATTACTGATAGGAGTGCGGAAAATCTTGGCAATATCACTGGTTATCTGGTTCCCCGCCACAGGGATCACAGCAGTGTGACGAATTGCGCCGTCGGTGTAAATAACGATATCCATGGTGCCACCACCGATATCCACCACACAAACGCCTAATTCACGTTCGTCATCAGTTAATACAGCGTAACTGGATGCCAGAGCAGAGAAAATAAGCTGATCTGAGCTCAAATCACAACGCTCGATACACTTCACCAGATTTTTTGCCATATCATCGGCACAGGTGATGATATGGGCTTCAGCTTCCATACGGACGCCGGACATGCCAACGGGATTTTTAATCCCTTCCTGCACATCAATCGTAAATTCCTGCGGCAGCACATGAAGCAGGCGGCGTTCTGACGCAATAGGCACCGAGCGCGCTGCATGAATCACGTTATCCACGTCTTCCTGTGTCACTTCCTGGTTGTTGATCGGTACCATGCCACTTTCGTTCTGGCACTTCACATGACGGCCGGAAATGGACATGAATACGGATGAAACCTGACAATCGGCCATCAACTCCATTTCACTGACTGCACGTTGTACAGATTTCACTACCAGGTTGAGATCGTTTACGCCACCTTTATCCATACCCTGCGCAGCATGCGTGCCTACACCAACAATGCTGATCTGGTCATCGGCCAGTAATTCGCCGACAACGGCTTTCACCTGGCTGGTACCGATATCCAGTCCGACAATCAGGTTGCGTTCAGCAGGTTTTGACATGGTATTCCTAAACTCTCTCATTAACTTTTTTCGTCTTGTGCATCCTGCCAGCCGACTGCCAGCCCGGTGTCGTAGCGTAAATCCACATACTTCACCGCTTTAGGTTGCTTCGCCAGCAACGGATACACATCGATGAACCGTTGCAACCGATCTATAAATTCCTGTCTGCCCAGATTCAGCTCAATGCCATTGGCCAGCTGAATCTGCCAGGCAAACCGCTCGCTTAACGTCAGCTCTGCGATAGGCATGGCAGTGGTAGCCAACAATGACTGCATAGCGTTGTAGCCCTCCAGCGCGGTTTTTTCACTGCCGCCCGGCCCGAAAAGTCTGGGCAGCGTCATGTCGTCCACACTGGCGCTGAAGGTATCCCCGTAGGGATTCAGCAAAAAGTCATCGTTCCACTGCGCCACCGGCTTTTGCTCGACCAGATAAATCTTTAACGTATTTGGCCATTGCTTACGTACCGATGCGCGATAAATCCATGGCTGGGCTTCCACCAGCTTGTAAACTTCATTGACGTCCAGCGAGAAAAAACTTCCCGGTTGTGACTTGCGGATCAGGCGCTCCAGCCTGGTTACATCCACATGGCTGAACTCACCGGAAAAATCCACCACCTGTACCGGTGCCCTCTGGGCATCCTGCAGGTAATCCTGAATTTTAATGCCGCCCACAATCAGAGCACTAATGACCGCGAGCAGAAATGCCACGCCGGACCAGAATTGAATCTTCTTGTGCTTCGCCTTTGTCATACAAGCTCCGTTTAGTCTGATGAGAGACTGGTCGCCAGAATTTCCAGCGTCAGTTCATCAAAACTCAAACCGGCCACTTTCGCCGCTTTCGGCACCAGACTTTTTTCAGTCATGCCGGGTACGGTATTCGCTTCAAGCAAGTAAAACGTGCCGTCAGCAGCCTGCATTACGTCAATGCGGCCCCAGCCGCTGCAAGACAATGCATTGAACGCACGAAGCGACAATGCTGCCAGTTCAGCTTCTTTGTCTTCCGACAAACCACCGGGGCATTGATACACGGTTGTATCGTCCTGATACTTGGCCGCGTAATCGTAAAAAGTATGGGGGGTAGACATGCGGATCGACGGCAATGCCCTGCCCTGCAAAACAGAGACAGTGAACTCGGGGCCATCGATGTACTGCTCTAACAGGACCTGATTATCATATTGAAAGGCGTCCTGAACGGCAGTTTCTAGTTGTTTAGCGCTTGTCACTCTCGCCATCCCGATACTGGAACCTTCGCGGGCTGGTTTGACCATGACTTCATTCCCCAATTCCATCATTATAGCCCCGCATGATCCAGCTTCAAAGTCACTTTTGTCAGCAATTTGATATTTTGCGGTAGATAAACCAAGACATTGCCAGATTTGTTTGGTATGGATCTTATCCATCGCCAGCGCAGACCCCAGCACGCCACTGCCGGTATAGGGGATTTTCAGGTGCTGTAATGCGCCCTGCATCGCACCGTCTTCGCCACCACGTCCGTGCAACATGATTAACACACGATCAGCTTTTTCATCAATCAATTCAGTGAGTTGACGCTCAGCAGGGTCAAATGCGAAGGCATCTACGCCCTGCCTCAGGAGGGCATTCAGTACCGCTTTCCCCGAGTTCAGCGATACTGCACGCTCAGCAGAATCACCACCAAACATTACTGCTACACGACCAAATTTTTGTGGATTTACCTGTTCAGCCATCACTGCCACTCACGTTGAAATTTTTTTGGTTCCAATTCAGATTTTGCCAGTTTTTTAGCAATCTGGCCGATATTACCGGCTCCCTGAGTCATGATCACGTCGTTTTCCTGCATCACACTGGCAAGAATTTCTGCCAGAGAATCCGGTTCACCCACGTAAACAGGTTCCACCTGACCTCTTAAACGGATGGACCGGCAGAGTGCTTTACTGTCAGCACCTTCAATGGGCTGTTCACTGGCTGCATACACATCCAGCAATAACAGCACATCCACTTGTGAGAGCACTTCAACAAAATCTTCATATAAGTCGCGGGTACGTGTGTAACGGTGTGGCTGATACACCATGACCAGCCGCTTATCCGGCCAGTTAGTGCGGGCCGCCGCGATGGTTGCCCTGACTTCAGTCGGATGATGGCCGTAATCATCAACCAGACACACATCGCCTTTGCTGGTCGTAAACTCACCCAGTACTTCAAACCGTCGTCCGATACCGCCAAAGGATTTCAGTGCCGTCACGATAGCGTCGTCACCGACCCCTTCATCTGTGGCGACAGCAATGGCAGCAAGGGCATTGAGCACATTATGCATGCCGGTGAGATTCAGCGTGACATTCAGTACCGGCCTGTCAGGACGGATCACGTCAAACTGCGCCTGACCGAACCTGAGTTCAATATTTTCTGCGCGCACATCGTTACCCGGCTCAATACCGTAAGTAAGGATGTTGCGGCCAATTTTCGGCCGCAGAGAACGGATCACTTCATCATCACCACACAAAATGGCCTGTCCGTAGAATGGCAGGTTATGCAGAAACTCCAGATAGGTGTCTTTCATTTTGTTGAAATCACCTTCATAGGTACCCATGTGGTCCGGCTCAATATTGGTCACCACGGACACCATAGGCTGAAGATGCAGAAACGACGCATCGCTTTCGTCTGCTTCAGCAATCAGATAGCGGCTCTTACCCAAACGTGCGTTTGTGCCCGCACTGTTAAGCAGACCACCGATAACAAATGTGGGATCCCAGCCGGCTTCGGCAAAAATAGTGGAAATCAGGCTGGTCGTGGTAGTTTTTCCGTGTGTACCCGCAATGGCAATACCATGACGGAAACGCATAAGTTCAGCCAGCATTTCGGCCCGGCGGATAATAGGAATGCGATGTTCACGGGCATAGCGGATTTCCGGATTTGACTCGTTGATCGCGCTGGAGACCACCACCACATCAGACGCTGTAACATTGTCTTCATGATGGCCAATAAAGATTTCAGCACCCAGCTCTTCCAGCCGTGCTGTCATCGCACCGGCCTGTATATCTGAGCCGGCGATATCATAGCCTTCGTTTAGTAGTACTTCTGCAATACCGCCCATGCCCGCGCCACCGATACCGATGAAGAAAATGCGCTTCACTTTACGCATCTGCGGGTTTTGGAATGGTTTTTCACCTACCATTACGCTTTGTCTCCTGTCAGCAGGGCACACTGTTCTGCGACCCGCTGTGTTGCATTGGTTATCGCTGCCTGACGGGCTTTTCTGCCAGCGGCCAGACAGGATTGGGGATGACGCAGCCAGTTTTCCAGCACTTTGCCCAGCCCGCTTTGTAATTCTGTTTGCGGTAATAACACCGCAGCCCCGGCCTCTACCAGAGACAGGGCATTCTTTGTCTGATGATCATCAACAGCATGAGGCAGTGGCACAAACACCGCCGGTAAACCCGCCGCTGCCACTTCAGCTACAGTCAGTGCGCCGGCACGGCAAACGATAAAGTCAGCCCAGTCATAGGCTGCCGCCATATCTTTAATAAATTCACTGACCTGCACATCCACACTGCCACTGGCATAAGCACTTCGAACCACTTCTGCATTACCTTTCCCGGCCTGGTGACGGATAGTTAACCCATAGAGATTCTTGCATACAGCAGGCACAGCCTCATTGAGCGCTTTAGCGCCCAGGCTGCCACCAATCACCAGCATACGCAACGGCGAATGGGTTTCTTTTTTCGGCGCGATTGCCACAATATCCCGGCGCACCGGATTACCCACCGTCATGCATTTGCTTGCTGCACTGCCAAACCCGCCTCTGGCATTATCGAAGCCCAGTAAAATGCGCTTTGCCAGTTTACCCAGCATACGGTTCGTCATACCTGCGGCCGCATTCTGCTCATGCACGATTAAAGGAATTCCCCGTAACCACGCAGCAACACCACCCGGTCCGCTGGCATAACCGCCAAAGCCGATGACCACATCAGGCTTGAGTGAGGAAATCAGTTTTCCGGCTTCTGCCATGCCCTTCATCAGCGCCATAAATCCGCTGGCTCTGGCTGATAACCCTTTACCCCGTAACCCTTTCACGTGGATAAAATGGATGGGGAATCCGTTTTCAGGCACAACCTGCGCTTCCATCCTTTCTGCGGTGCCGAGCCAGTGTACATCCCAGCCGTCGGCTTTCAGCGCATGTGCAACGGCAAGTCCGGGAAACACGTGTCCGCCGGTACCGCCAGCCATGATAAGACAGCGCTTAGTCATTCAACGCCCCCTTTTCTACTTCTTCTAACATGGCTCTGATATCTTCTTTACTCTTTTGTTCCGGTTGTTCACCGTCTTCAGCAGCTGAGGAAACCGGAGCCGGCTTCTTCTTACGTTTATCTTTCCGGCCGATAGCCTGAACACCGTCGACCCGCAATTCAAAATCTATCCGCAGCAACATGGCCACCGACACCATCATCACAATCAGGCTGGTACCGCCATAACTGATAAGTGGCAGTGTTAAACCTTTCGTGGGCAGAATGCCGGCACTGGCACCAACGTTTACGGCAGTCTGGAAGCTCAGCCAGATCCCGATGCTGTAAGCCAGATATCCTTCGAAAGGCCGTTGCTTAGCCAGTGCGTGATTGCCGATTTTCAGAGCCCGGACAACGAGGAAAAGAATGAGTCCCAGCACAATCAGCACACCGGTGAAGCCCAGTTCTTCGGCCAGAATTGCCATAATGAAATCGGAGTGAGCCTGAGTCAGAAACTCCAGCTTCTGGTAGCTGTTGCCCAGCCCCTGTCCGAACCAGCTGCCCCGGCCATAGGCCATTAACGACTGAGTAAGCTGATAACCGCTGCCAAAGGGATCGGCCCAGGGATCAAGGAAAGACGTGACCCGCCGCATGCGGTATTCTTCAAAAACGATCAGGAACACGATGGCCAGTAAGCCAACAAACACAATGGCAAAGAACTGCCAGAGCCTTGCGCCCACCAGAAATAACAGTCCCATTGTGGTGGTGAACATTACCACCGCAGTACCGAAATCCGGCTGCAGCAGCAGTAAGCAGGCGAGTACAAAGAACACCACCAGCGGCTTAATAAAGCCTTTGATATTTTCTGTCACTTCTTCATAACGGCGCACCAGATAACCGGCCAGATAAGTAAAGAAGAACAGCTTGGCAGGTTCCGCCGGTTGTAAGGTCAGCGGCCCTATTACAATCCAGCGGGTACTACCGTTAATAGAACGCCCCATCACCAGCACCGCCAGCAGCATCACAATGGCAGCCAGCAATAACCAGGGATTGATCACACGCCAGAAACTCATGGGCACCTGCAGCACCACACCGGCAGACAAAATGGCGACAAGAAGATAAATGCCGTGACGGATGGAAAAATAAAAGGGATTACCGTACAAACGATCAGCCACGGGCATGGAAGCGGAGGTCACTATTACCAGCCCCAGTGTTGCCAGCGCCAGTGCCACCAGAATCAGACCGGCATCATAAGGTGACGCGGATTTTGCCGCACCGTGACGCTGAGAAAAAATCTCAGATAATTTTGTGCCTGTTTGCTCAGACGCTGCTGTACTCATTTACCGGATACTCCGTGAACCGCTTCAGCAAAAACCCGTGCCCGGTGAGCGTAATTATCAAACATATCGATACTGGCACAGGCCGGAGACAACAGCACCATATCGCCGGGCTCAGCCTGTTGAGCTGCAAGTTGAACCGCAGAAGGTAAATCGGGTAAATAATGTGCCCCCGGGATCAGGTCGCTGATTTGTCTGCCATCTTTTCCGATGGTAAGCACCAAATCCACATACTGCAGCAAGGGTTCCCTGAGTACGGACAAATCAGCCCCTTTGCCATCTCCGCCGGCAATTAAAATCAGTTTTCCGGTTTTATCCCGGCCCAGTCCTTCGAGAGCCGCCAGCGTGGCGCCGGCATTTGTCGCTTTAGAGTCGTCTATCCAGCGTACGCCTTGTGTATTGGCGATTTCCACACAGCGGTGGGGAGCCGGCTCAAAGGTCTTTACTCCGTTGCAGGCGGTTTCAATACTCACGCCGGCAACAAGCGCCATTGCCAGTGCGGCCTGAATATTCAGCACGTTGTGTGTACCTACCAGCTTTACTTCACTCATAGGCAAAACAGCTTTGCCCTGCCAGGTAATCGCTTGATTGACAAAGCCGAAGCCGGTTTTACTTTCGCTGGCCTGGTAGAGTGTCGTTTCAGCAACGTGAGACTGAGGAATGGTTTCCGGATGTCCCTGCCAGATAACAGCATGCTGACAATGCGCAAAAATACGCTGCTTAGCGTTTGCATATGCTGCCATGGTGCCATGCCGGTCAAGGTGGTCATCACTCACGTTCAGAATCGTGGCGGCGAGTAAATTTAAAGATGATGTGGTTTCAAGCTGGAAGCTGGACAACTCCAGCACCATATAATCAAATCCTTCACTAATGGTGTCCAGTACCGGACGGCCAACATTGCCGGCAGCACAGGCCTTCAGTCCGGCCTGATTAAGAATATGTGTAAGCAGAAGCGTGACGGTGGTTTTTCCGTTTGAACCGGTAATGCCGAAAGCCGGCGTGCGCGACAATCGGGCAAACAGCTCGATATCACCAATGACTTCCACACCGGACAGCGCAGCACTTTTCACCGACGGATGGGACGGCGAAATCCCCGGACTGAGCACGAGGGTATCAACATTTTCCCAGTATCCCGGCGGCACTTCACCGGCGGTGACAGGAACAGTGATATTGTCAGGTACTCTGGCGTCCGGTCTGGTATCCCAGACTTTCACCGACGCACCGGTTTCTGTTAAAAAGCGCACAACAGACTGACCGGTCATTCCCAGACCAGCCACGACAACATGTTGTGATGCCAGCAATTTGTTCATAAATCAGCGCAGCTTCAGTGTAGCCAGTCCCACCAGCACCAGAATCAGAGAAATGATCCAGAACCGCACAATCACGCGGGGTTCCGGCCAGCCTTTGAGTTCAAAATGATGATGGATGGGTGCCATGCGGAAAATACGTTTTCCTCGTAACTTAAATGAGCCGACCTGCAGGATCACCGATACGGTCTCCATCACAAAAACACCGCCCATGATGATGAGCACGATTTCCTGACGTACCAGGACTGCCAGAATACCCAGCGTGCCGCCGAGAGCCAGTGAACCCACATCGCCCATAAATACCTGAGCCGGATAAGTGTTAAACCATAAAAAGCCCAGTCCGGCGCCCACTATAGCGGTACACACAATAACCAGCTCGCTGGTCAGCGGGATGTGAGGAATATTCAGATAAGTCGCGAAGTTCACATTACCGGTGACGTAGGCAAAAATGGAAAGTGCACCGGCAACCAGTATGGTGGGTACAATAGCCAGTCCGTCCAGCCCGTCCGTCAGGTTGACAGCATTCGATGTGCCTACGAGCGCAAAATACACGACCACCAGATAAAACAGACCCAGTTGCGGCATGACTTCTTTGAAAAAAGGCACCAGCAAAGAGGTTTCAGCGGCGAGGTTTGCACTACTGTACAGGTAAAACGCCACACCCAGTGCAATGACTGACTGCCAGAAGTATTTCCAGCGGGCAATTAAGCCTTTGGAGTCTTTACGCACCACTTTGCGGTAATCATCAACAAAGCCGATGATGCCGTAGCCAATCACTACGGCCAGAGTCACAAGCACATAACGGTTGGTTAAATCTGCCCATAACAACACGCTGACCACAATCGCCGATAAGATGAGCAGTCCGCCCATAGTCGGCGTGCCCGCTTTTGAAAGGTGACTTTGCGGCCCGTCGTCACGTACGGTCTGACCGATTTGCAGACGCTGCAACCAGCGAATCATTTTCGGTCCGATAACAATCGCGATCACCAGTGCCGTCAGGGTACTTAAAATTGCCCTGAGCGTCAGATAGGAAAATACGAAGAATCCCGGTTCAAACTGTTTAAGCCAGTCGGCCAGCCATATCAACATGCAATGCGCTCCCGACGGCGTTCAAACTTTCCCAGGCGGGATACCTCAATGGCCTCCACTACCCGTTCCATCCGCGAGCTGCGCGAACCTTTAACCAGCACGGAAATATCCCGTTGATCGGCCATCAGCACACTACTCAATGTTTCCATCAGCGCTTCCACATTGGTGAAATGAAATCCCTGCTTACCATATACAGCACTGGCGCTCTGGCTCAGTACACCCAGAGTGAAGAGGTAATCAATGCCCTTTTGCTGGGCGTACTCACCTACCTGCTCATGGTAAAAGCGGGCTTTTTCACCCAGCTCCGCCATGTCACCAAGGATCAGAACCCGTAAACCGGAGAACGTGGACAGCGTATCAATAGCCGCATTCACCGACGCCACATTGGCGTTATAAGTATCATCCAGCAAGCGGAAATGGTCAGACAGCGCTTTTACATTAAGACGCCCTTTCACCTGCGCCATGTTCAGCAGTCCGGTACGTACGTCTTCCAGGGTCGCTCCCACCTGCATGGCCAGCGCGGCCGCTACGAGTGCGTTACCCACGTTATGAATACCGGGGATGCGTAATTGGATACCGGTTTGCCCCTGCGGGGTGACCATGTTGAATTCAGCGCAGCCGTCGAGTCCGACGGTGATGTCTTCTGCTGTATAATCCGACTGATTTTGCTGTTGGGGTGAGAAAGTAAGTACATTGTTGTACTTCAGTTTGCCCAACCAGAACTCTGCGAACTGACTGTCAGCATTGACGATAGCCACGCCCTGTTCGTTCAGCCCTTTAAAAATTTCGCTTTTTGCACGGGCAACACCTAACAGACTGCCAAATCCTTCCAGATGAGAAGCGGCGGCATTGACAATGGTCGCCACATCCGGCTTCACCAGTTCGGTGGTGTACGCAATTTCCCCAAGGTGATTAGCACCCAGTTCCATTACTGCGTAATCATGGCCTTCTTCCAGACGTAATAATGTCAGCGGCACACCGATGTCATTATTGAAGTTACCCGCTGTTGCCAGCACATTGCCGCGGCGTGCCAGAATTGCCGCAGTCATCTCTTTTACGGTGGTTTTGCCGCTGCTGCCTGTCACGGCAATAGTTTTTGGTGCGACCTGCGCTTTTACCGCAGCACCCAGTAAACCCAGAGCAAGTTTCGTGTCTTCTACCTGAATGACAGGCAAAGCAGTATTCACCGGTTCGCTGGCTATTATTGCACTGGCACCGGCCTGCTCCGCCGAAGCAATAAAACGGTGACCATTAAAATTTTCGCCGCTTAAGGCAATGTACACATCACCTTCTTTTAGCGTACGGGTATCTGTACTTACCCCGTTTACGTCCCGGTCTTCCCCCGTAAGGGTGCCTTTCACTTTACCGGCAATCCAGGACAGCGTGGTCAGAATCATTAGCTGTACTCCCTTTGCAGCCGCGCTACCACGGCCCGCTCGTTATAATTTTTCTTTTGCTCACCGATGATCTGAAAATCTTCATGGCCTTTACCCGCCACGAGGATCAAATCCTCCGGTGCTGCCTTTTCCAGGCAGTGGCGAATGGCCTTTTCTCTGTCCGGCTCATCCACCGCACGTTGTGGCTGTGTCAGTCCTTCACGGATATCACGGGCGATATCTTCCGGCGCTTCTGAACGGCTGTTATCGGTAGTGATGACAAGATGATCGGCTACAGCCTCAGCAGCCTGTCCCATTAGAGGACGCTTGCCTTTATCACGGTCGCCACCACATCCGAAAACACACCACACATCCCCCGGGGTATGCGCTCTTGTGCTTTGTAACGCCTTTTCCAGCGCATCCGGAGTATGGGCATAGTCCACAATGACATTCGCATGTGCGGTAAAAGGAAATACTTCCATTCTTCCGGCTACCGGAGAAACCTTTGGTAATAACCCCACCACTTCTTCAAAACGAAGCCCCTGCACCAGCATGACTGAAATCACAGCCAGCAGGTTGTGCACGTTGAACGCTCCCAGAAGCGGCACCTGAATATCACGGCTTCCCCAGCTTGATACCAGTCTGAACTGACACCCGTCCGGATGATATTTCACATTTGTGGCCAAACAATGGCGATCTTCTGACTTTTGCGCTGCCAATTCCGACATGCCGAACCACACAGTGGTAACACCGGAGGGCTTGTTGGTATGCCAGCGGTCGCTTTCAGGATCATCGGCATTCAGTACTACTGTGCTGACGCCCGGCAGTTGCATAGCCAGACGCTTGGCCGCACCGTAATCTTCCATGGTGCCGTGATAGTCAAGATGGTCTCTCGACAGGTTGGTAAACACCACAATATCCGTTTTGATTTGACTGAGCCTTCCCTGCACCAGGGCATGAGAAGACGCTTCAAATGCCACTTGCCGCGCGTTTTGTTGCACAAACTCTGCCAATAAATACTGCATGCGGATAGCGTCAGGGGTGGTATTGCCGGCAGGTGTGGGTTCCCACTCTGTATCTGCCCCCTGAAACAGCCCTGCACCCAGCGTCCCTACTGCTGCACAGCGTGTTCCGCCGGCGGTAGTAAGTTGGGATAACATTTGCACGACGGAGGTTTTTCCGTTGGTACCGGTGACAGCAACAGATTGCATTTTGGTGGCGGGATAGTCGTAAAACGCCCCGGCCAGTGATGACAGGATGTCTGTTAATTCATACAGATGAACAATAATCGTGGTGCCACGCATTTCCATGCGGCCGTGCTCCCGCACTTTTCCGGTTTGCGCAAGAATGGCTTTGGCACCGAGACTGATAGCCTGCGGAATAAATTCACGGCCATCCATGCTATGGCCTTTTACTGCCACGAAGGCCAGTTTCGGGGTAACCCGACGGCTATCCAGCGTCAGCCCCTGAATGCGGACATCCGGCGCTGTAATACCGAACTTTGCCAGCAACACGCTTAAACTTTGTTCAAATGCATTAACTACCATTGCGCCCTCCGTTCAGCCACTTCGTAGACGTGACCTGTTTGTCGTCCGGGGCAATATTCAGCAGTTGCAGGGCACCGCCCATAATTTCAGAAAACACCGGCGCCGCTGTATCACCGGCATGGTAAAGATCACCACCGGGTTCATTGATCAGTACAACCGTAACGATTTGCGGGTCAGATAAAGGGGCCACACCGGCGAAAATATTCACGTACTCGTCGCCGTAACCACCGGCGACAGCTTTACGGCTTGTACCGGTTTTTCCGCCCACACGATAACCCGGCACTGCGGCTTTTGTGGCTGTACCGCCACGCTGCACAACGCTCTCCATCATTTCAAGCACGGCACGGGCATTCTTTTCAGACACCACCCGCTGAGGTTCCGGTTTGTAACCGGTGGACTGAGGCTGCTTAACAATATTCAGCGGCATGCTGACACCGCCGTTGGCCAGAGTGGCATACATCCGCGCAAGCTGTGCGGTAGTTACAGATATACCGTAACCGAAGGATAAGGTAGCCAGTTCGAAATCAGACCAACGGCTGCGCTCATGGAAAAGACCGTTACTTTCACCCGGCATGTTGGTACCGGTATCACTCATCAGTCCCATGTTGTAATAGGTATCGAGCAAAAATGGTTTCGGTACACCCAGTGCCAGACGGGAGGTCCCCATATTTGACGAATGCTGAATAATTTCTTCTAAGGTGAGTTTTCCGTAGTTACGGGCATCTTTTACCAGACTGCCGCCCAGACGCATCCAGCCCGGGTTGGTATTTACAATATCACCCACTTTTACACTGCCGAATTCCAGCGCTGACAGCACTGCCAGCGGCTTCAGCGATGAACCGGGTTCAAAGGCATCGGTCAGCACACGGTTACGCATCCGGTGGGGAGACACATCGCTGCGATCGTTGGGGTTAAAAGAAGGGGCATTGACCATGGCCAGCACATCACCGGTGTGGGCATCGAGCACAATAGCGGAAGCAGAAGCAGCCTGGTAATAAAGCATCGCCTCTTTGATTTCACGATAGGCCAGTGCCTGAATCCGCTGATCGATTGTCAGCTTCAGATTCCCCGCTTCCTCTCCGTCAGTGGATTTCAGAATTTCCACCTGGCGTCCCTTGGCATCACGGCGGATAACCTTTGAACCCGGTGTACCGGTTAACCAGTCATCATAAAGCCGTTCCAGACCTTCCAGACCGGAGTCGTCCACATCGGTGATACCAATCAGTTGCGCTGTCACTTCGCCATTAGGATAATAACGACGGCTTTCACGGCGCAGATAAATACCGGGGATATCCAGTTTGGCAACATAATCCGCCATGGCCGGAGACACCTGACGTTGCAGATAAACAAACCGGCGCTTGGGATTTTGTACTTTGCTGCGTAAGTCCTCTACATCGCGGCCCAGCACATCGGCAAGCGCTTCCCAGCGTTCAAACTGCTCCAGTCCGCCCTGTTCGTGGATAATTTTCGGGTCGGCATAAATAGCACGCACCGGCACACTGACAGCCAGTTCTACGCCATTGCGATCGGTAATGATACCGCGGTATGCCGGCATATCTTTGGTACGCATGGTACGGTTATCGCCCTGCGCAATCAGGTTATCCGGAGCAATGACCTGTATGTAGGCGGCGCGGACGCCAAGCCCGGCGAACACCAGCATGACAATGGCAATGACCAGTACAAAGCGCCATTGCACCGGTGACGGGGTCACATTCTGTCTGGCACCACGTTTCACTTTTTTGGCAGGGAGTGCAAATATGCTCATTTCAGTCTTACTACCACTTCCTGATCGGCGGTTGGCCGGTACATATCTAATTGCTTTTCCACTTCGTTTTCAATGCGGTTGTGTTCTGTCAGTGCCCGTTGTTCCAGCACTAAATTTCGCCATTCCACATCGAGATCATCTTTCTGCTGCATGAGTGTTTCCATGGCGATATTTTGCTGACGGTTCAGGTGACTGCCGAGCACCACAGCCATAGCACTGGTTACAACCATTAAATACAACAAAACCCGCAACTTGTTGCGGGTCAAATCTGAGACCAGAATCAGTATTAAACTGAAGTTTGTCGGAGACGTCGTCCGTGAATTCTGCCGGTCCGTCATAGTTTTTCGGCCACCCGTAATACAGAACTCCGGGAGCGCACATTCTGTGCAATTTCCTCTTTGGTCGGTTTAATCGCCTTGCTCAGCGCCCTGAGAACTTTGTCGGCATCAATCTCAGCTTGAGTTACCGGTAAGTTGGCGGGCACTACTTTGCCGCGACTCTGTTCTTTAATGAAACGTTTAACCAGACGATCTTCCAGAGAATGGAAAGAAATCACAGCCAGACGGCCATCTTTCGCCAGTACATCCACAGCCGCTTTTAACCCCACCCGCAGTTGTTCCAGCTCCGCATTAATGTAAATACGGATCCCCTGGAAAGCGCGTGTAGCAGGATGCTTGAATTTGTCTTTTACCGGCACAGCTTTATCAATAAGCTCAGCCAGTTGAGCGGTACGTGTGAGAGGCGTTGTTTGACGGGTTTCCACGATGGCATGGGCGATACGTTTGCCAAACTTCTCTTCGCCGAATTCTTTTATTACCTGGGTGATATCCTGCTCATCAGCTTCTGCCAGCCACTGGGCAGCACTCTGGCCACGGCTGGTGTCCATGCGCATATCCAGCGGACCATCTTTCATAAAGCTGAAACCACGCTCAGCATCATCGAGCTGTGGAGAAGAGACACCGAGATCCATCAGCACACCGTCGATCTTGCCCGTCAGAGACATTTCGCTGATAACACGGGCCATCTCGCCAAAGGGTTCATGAACAATGGTAAAGCGTTTGTCATCTGCAAAACGCTGTGCAGCTTCAATCGCCTGAGGATCACGGTCAAACGCGATCAGGCGGCCTTCAGCACCAAGGTTTTCGAGGATTTTGCCGGAATGTCCGCCGCGACCGAATGTAGCATCAATATAAATGCCGTCCGGTTTAATCGCCAGTGCGTCAATACATTCATTAAGCAACACCGAAACATGACTGAATGGGGTGTTGCTCATAGTGAAAATTCCTGCAGGCGGTCAGTAAGCTCAAATGCACCATCACGCTCGGTTTCCATGTCTGCATCAATTTGTTTAGCCCAAATATCAGCATCCCATATTTCAAATTTGTTAAGCTGTCCGACGAGCATGACTTCTTTGGAGAGACTTGCGTGTTGGCGCAAAGGCGCGGATAAGAGAAAACGGCCGCTCTTGTCCATGTCACCTTCGGTGGCATAACCAAGTAGCAGCCGCTGCATCCGGCGTTCAGCCGGAACCATACTGGAGAACTTACTCAGTTTGAGTTCGATCTCCTCCCATTCGGGAAGTGGGTAAAGTAGCAAACAGCTTTGCTGTGTATCGATTGTGCAGACCAGTTGTCCGTTACAATCATCCAGAAGTGACTGGCGGTATTTTGTTGGTATAGCCAGTCTACCTTTGGGATCCAGATTGATTGCATTAGCGCCGCGGAACATTCCCCTAGCCTTTTATATTTTTGTGCTCTTGTTGTTCTTGTTTTCTGAGTACCAATCTGCAATTCGTTGATGACTCGATCCACAATTCGCCACATTTACCCACTTGCTAGACAGTTTGGTCTCTACTTTCCCCACTGTCAAGGAAAAACACGGCTAAAACCCACGTAAACACTGGGCTGCAGCCTGTTTTTATATACAGTTGTTTATGTAAAGCCCATGAAAAGATTAAAAAAGAATCAGAATGGATACGTGAAAAGTTTTTTAAAAAATTTACCGGCAACGAAAAAAGCCCCGCAGGACGGGGGCTTGAAAGCGATCAAAAGGCAGGATTTAGATCGGTTTTTCCGGTGACCAGCCCCGTAATACGGTGGCCTTATTGTAGGATTGACGTTGCTGTTCACTGAGTGCGTGTTGCCAGTTCACTCTGTCTGAGCCGGCAGCCCCCTCTCCCGTATTCCCGCCGGTTTCATAACGGCTGGTTTGTTCCTTCGACGGATCCCCCCAGTTGTGCCAGCCGGCCGGATGGATATGCCCGTCCAGATGACTGTTCATCACAGCCGTTGCCGCAAACTGCCGCCAGGGCCGTCCCAGATACACGTTTTCAACACCGTCAGGGGCAGTAAAGTGACTGTTATCAAACACCAGTCCGAAAGGCTGATCCTGTGGTGTGGATGCAGCGGTCACATAGGTATTGCTTATCAGCGAGCGGATTTCACAACCACTGAACAATGCCGTTCCTTCACCAAAGATAAAATCCACTGAGCCGCTTATCATACTGTTTTCAAAGTAGCTTCTGTGGCCCTCACCGGCGACATAAAGGGTATCCTGGTAGCCTTCTATACTGACATTATAAAACGCCGCCCTGTCAGCCTCTACATGCAGGGCAACGGCTTGCCCCACCGGCCCGGCAGTGTTACGGATAGTCAGGTTGGCAGCGGTAAAATCGTTGCCGGCCACGCGTACCGTGTAGGTATGGAAGGTGCTGTTTCTGCCTTTCGCCAGTTTATCAAAATGGTCATCCATAGTGATAATTGTGCCTTCCCTGCTTTCTCCTACCATTTTGATGCGGGTGTTCCATGCAAATACGTTGACCTTCTCTTTATAAACTCCGTTCTTAATAAACACGGTGACGTCTGTCCAGGGAAAGGCTTTGGCAGCGTAGATGGCATCCTGAACGGAGGTATAATCACCGGAACCGTCAGCGGCAACAGTCAGTCTCGTTTCATAAGACTGTGCATACGCAGAAATGCTGATAACAAATAAGATAAGACTGATAAATCGCATGATAGCTCCTGTATCCCAGATCCCGGTGGGTATAATCCAGTTCAAGGCTCACTTGCGGACTGAAGAAGTACCGGGCACCCGCTTAACCGTTTCTTAAGCCTGTGCTTCCTGATTGTGGCGTCCCATGGCAAGCACAAGTTCAACGCCGTTAATTTTGTCCTCGCTGTGGTGGTTCACATACAACAATGTGCTTTCCTTCCCTTCGGCGATAATGCCAAGTAGTGCCAGTACTTTCAGACGGTTAATTTCATCCAGGCCGTTACATGGCTCGTCAAGAATTAACAACGTGGGATGCTTCACCATCGCCCGCAGAATAAGTAAAAGCCGCTGATCACCGAAAGACAGTGACTGGAAAGGTTCATTAGCTCTGTGTGCCATACCAGCCAGTTCGAGCCATTCACGGGCCAGTTGTTTTTGCCTGATATCGGGTTGTTCGTATAACCCGATACTGTCGTAAAAGCCGGACAATACCACATGCAATACACTGCAATTGACACGGTACTGAAGATGAAAACTGTTGGACACTAACCCGATATGCTGCTTGATATCCCAGATGCTTTCACCACTGCCCCGCTTGTAGCCGAAAACTGTCAGGTCATTGGTGTAACAGTGCGGATCGTCACCGGTAATCATATTTAGCAGACAGGTTTTACCTGACCCGTTAGGGCCTGTAACCTGCCAGTGCTCCCCGCGGTTAATCTGCCAGTTCAGACCCGAGAAAATAACGCGGTTGTCGTAACTCACTTTGCCGTTAACCAGCTTCACCAGCACATTATCACCTTCAGCCATTTGCGGCGAATACCGTGTTTCGTCTTTCTCCGGCAAGGTGAGAGATGTATTCTCCATGTGCAGCAATTGTTTAAGGTGAGCTAAATCGCTTTGCTCAACTCCGCCGCCCTCTGACTGCCAGGACAACTGCCCTTGCTGCATCAGCCAGAGTTGTCTGACGAAAGACGGGATCTCACTGAGTCTGTTCAGCGCCATCACGATAGTGCAACGGTGTTGAATACTTTGCAGGTGCTCCTGCAAAAACTCGCAGGATGCGGTATCAAGGCCATCCATAGGTTCATCAAGCACCAGCACATCAGGTGAAGCTAACAGGGTGCGAACCAGCAGTACTTTCCGGGTTTCACCGGTGGATAACCCCAAAAAGGCGTTATCAAGAAAATGGGTCATCCGCAGGCCGTTCGTCAGCAGAGTGAATGCCTCCCCGCAATCAGCCATATTGATCTGGCGTAAAATAACTTCCCTGGCTGTGCTGGGCACAGGAATGACATCAAGAATGTCCGCGTCATCCTTTTTCTTTTCCTGAGCAATCAATGCCTGCTGCTGTGCAGTACTGACCCACCCTGTCTTACAGGTCAGGCGTCTTTCACCACTGACCACCTCGCCCTCTCCGGCCAGCACGGCCGCCAGTGCCGATTTACCACTGCCGTTTTTCCCGGTTATGGCAAGATGCCGGCCTTCAGTCAGTGCCGCACTAACCGGGCCAAAGGTAAAATCAGGTGTCAGTGACACCGCACAGTGTTGTAATTCAATCATGATCCCTCCTCAGACGACTGATGGTAATTAAACACCCCGGATAAAAAAAGAATAGTGCGACAGTGCAATGTTTTATTGCGTTTTTCCGGCACTCTGGAATAATGCGCCGTCCCGGCAACATGGTCGTTCTGACACACTCTGTTTGTTGCCTGAAAGACATCAAAACCATTGTAACAATGTGATGGCCAACCCGGAATTTGCTGGTTGTTGTGCACGTAGTGTGGAGCAAGAATAGTAATGAATCCCTGTATACAATGTGGTGCCTGCTGCGCCACGTTTCGTGTATCGTTTTACTGGGCAGAATCTGACCCGTTTACCGGTGGTAGTGTACCGCCGGAACTGACTGAAAAGATCTCCCCTTCCCTGGTTGCAATGAAAGGCACAAACCAGCCTTCACCGCGGTGTGTGGCCCTGGAAGGTGACATTGGCGGCAATATCGGCTGCTCAATTTATGAAAAACGCTCGTCCACCTGCAGAGAGTTTGATTACGGCACCGCAGACTGTATGAAAGCCAGGATGAAACACGGTATCACCGGCGATATTATCCCCTTTGTTGCGGCCTGAGAATTCACACCGCAAAAAAGATACAAAAAAAGCGGGCAATGCCCGCTTTTTAGTTTTCTGAACAAATTATTTACGCATTTTCAGCTGGCTGTGCGGCTGCCTGAGCTGCTTCACCGGTAATTTGCATGCTGGCAATCGGATTCGCCGTGTCGTTAGACAGTTCAACCAGACGGTTCAACTGACCCAGTGACATCATTACTGCATACAGTGCACCCAGGAAACCTTGCTTATGCAATTCCAGTACTTTCTCTTCCGGCAGTTCCATCAGACGTTTTTCGTTGATGCTGTACATACCAGTCACGTTGCGCTGCTGACCGTCTTTGTAAGTCAGGCGAATTTGAATGGCGTCCAGTAATTCCAGTTCAACCACTTTCTGAATGAAGCGTTGAGTCAGCATTTCACTGTTTGCCAGGTCACCTAAGAATTTCTGACGGTTATCAAGAAACTCAGAAGGAGAACCGTCTTCTTTAAATAACGGCTGACCTTCTTCTTTACCTACCAGTTCACTTTCTTCATCAATGTAAACGCCCAGCTTTTCACCTTCAGGACGAACATCGAAAGGATAGCGCAGAATGTTCATTGGTACGTGAGGGCCTTTCCACTTGTCTGTCGCCAGGAAAAGGTTCTGGTTTTGTTCCATACCCAGCATGGCAACAGTGTGATAACGGTCGCTGTTAGGATCCTGGATAAATACGATTGGCATAGTAGAGGCCAGTTGCGCGTATTCACGGATTGACGCAGCAGATAAGTGTGTATTTTTCGCGAAAGCAAACGCGTTGTTCACCGCTATTTTTACATCTTTGTGTTTTTCTTTATTCAGCGGGGTGTAGTTAATCGCCATAATTCTGTTCTCATTACGTTTATTGGTGGTAATCAACAAATGGAATTCGCCAGGGGAATTGCCCTATTGGTGAAAGCCTGCAGTCCCTGCGTACGCGACCACTAACAACTCTGGTCAATGGACTCACCAAACACAGATTAGGAGAGGATTACCACGAAGATTATTCTTGTAGCCTGCCACCGCATTCAATTGCCGGTAACAGGTCGACAGGCAGTATCCCGTATTTAAAGCGGGAAGTCACGCCCTGAAAACCATATCAAAATTTAAACTTTTATTACAAGCTTCTTTCGTTGACGTAACAACCCGGGATAAGCATTTCATTTTACCTGTTATTTCAGTGCATTTAGCTGGCGCAACGGGTGTGATGATTGTAGGCAATTTAAATATTTCGTAGGCTACATGAGCACGATTGCTTAAGTTACCCGTTGCCGGAACGCTTGCAATTCACGAACACACAACATAGATAATAATGAACGAAGGAAAATCCATGGGACGTTTAACTAAAAAGCCATTGTCGCTTCTCATACCGGCACTGTTACTGACCGGCAGCTATGCTGCACAGGCAGAAACCATTCCCCCGGTTTCAGCAGAAGCTGAGGCTATCGCACAGGAAACCATCATTGTGGATGGTCACATTGATGTTCCTTACCGCGTACACGCAAAATGGGAAGACGTGAGCGTTGCGACAGAAGGCGGCGACTTTGATTATCCCCGCGCGAAAAAAGGTGGTCTGACAGCACCGTTCATGTCTATTTATGTGCCGGCCAGCCTGGATAATTCCGACGAGTCTACAGCAGTAGCCCACCAGCTTATCGACCTGGTTGAAGCCATGGTCTACCGTTCACCGGAAAAATTTGCCATCGCAAAATCCGTGGCGGATGTAAAAGCCCAGTTTAAGCAAGGACTCATTTCTTTGCCCATGGGCATGGAAAACGGTTCACCGGTGCAGGGAAGCCTGGAAAATCTGAAAACGTTTTATGAGCGCGGTATCCGCTACATTACGCTGGCCCACTCGCTGTCTAACCATATATCTGACTCATCCTATGACCTGCGCCGGCAATGGCATGGCCTGAGCCCGTTCGGTAAGGAACTGGTAGCTGAAATGAACAACTTGGGGATCATGGTGGATATCTCTCATGTCTCCGATGATGCTTTTTATCAGGCAATTGAAATCAGCAAGGTACCGGTGATCGCTTCACACTCTTCCCTGCGTAAATACACGCCGGGATTTGAGCGTAATATGAACGACGATATGGTGAAAAAGCTGGGTGAAAACGGCGGCGTGATCATGATTAACTTTGGTTCCAGCTTTGTTTCAAAAGAAACCCAGGACTGGCGGAATAATCTGACTAAACAGAAAAACAAACTTATCAAAGAAATGGGTGAAGACAGTGCAGAAGTCGCTGCTTTTGATGAAAAGTACCGCAAGGAAAACCCCTATCCGTATTCTACGCTGAGTCAGGTGCTGGACCACATTGACCATGTCGTAGAATTGATTGGTATTGACCATGTGGGTATCGGCTCAGATTTTGATGGTGTGGGTGATTCTCTGCCAACCGGTCTGAAAGATGTTTCTACCTACCCGAATCTGGTTCAGGGTATGCTGGATCGTGGTTACAGCCGCAAAGACATCGAGAAAGTACTTAGCGGTAACCTGCTTCGGGTATGGTCTGAAGTCGAAAAGTACGCTGCATCACATTAAGTTCTGATTGCAACTCATTACAGTGCCACGCTCTGTGGCACTGTCTACCTTGCCATAATAAAACAGACGGCGTAATCTCTGATCATCTCAAACATCAGATAAAACGGAACTGATGTCATGGACGATATCATTTTAAACTTTATATTATCTGCGCTGACAGGCTTGCTTCTTATCCCGGTAAGACTCGTGACACAATCGGACTTTTACCTTACCTGCGCATTGTTCATAACAGCCAGTATCAGCCCGATACTTTTTCCCCTTGATACAGAGTACGGCAGAAACCTTAGTTTTTTCATCACTGCCATTTCAGGCCTGATATGTCAGCACCTCACAGGCCGTTTTTCAAAGCAAAAATCACGACTCTGACAGGCGGCTGTCTGCAGTAAACTGCACTGCCACAGCCAGACCATTTCTCACCGCTTTAACTTCGAATCGCCCGGCGGCATGATGCAAAGTGAGTCCTTCTGCCACGTCGTCGCTCAGATGCTTTCTGATGAAGGCATCCAGTGTGATGTTTTTTGTTTCTCCCAGGTCCAGACCATATGCATGGCTTATCTCATTCACTCTTGCCGCGCCTTTCAGCACTAACTCTCCGGATTTAAAAGCTGACGGTTCCAACTGCGATATGTGGGAGAAAATACAATCGATGAAGGGCCGTAGTCCCGGGCGGATAAGAATAAAGATATGATCCCCCGGCAGTAACAACGTTGATCCCCTTGGCGGAAAAACCGCATCACCACGGGTTATCATTGCCACCACCGCACCTTCAGGCAGTGCCAGTTCAGCCAGCGTCCGGTTAACAGCTTTGGCGGAATCTCCCAGCGTGTACTGAACAATGTCAGCGTTAACTTCGCCCAGAGCACTGATTTCCAGGGTGGCAGCCGGTGTTACCGGTGCCTTTTCAATCAGCTTCAGTTTCTTTGCCATCCACGGCAATGTTGAACCCTGCAAGGTAGCCGAAATCAATACAACGAAGAACACCACATTGAAAATGAGATAGGCCTGGGGAATTTCGAACAACAACGGAAAAATAGCCAGAATAATCGGCACCGATCCGCGAAGCCCCACCCATGATACCAACCCGATTTCCCGCTTGTTGAACCCGGCAAAGGCCAGAAACGGAGCAACAGCCAGCGGACGGGCGACGAAGATAAGAACAGCTGCAATGAGCAGTCCTTCCAGCCAGACCTTAAGCAGCGATGCCGGATTCACAAGCAGTCCCAGCATTACAAACATGCCGATTTGACTTAGCCAGGCCAGACCGTCGTGAAACATAAAAGTAGCCCGTTTTAGTACAAACCGGCTGTTACCGATAAAGACCCCGGCGATGAACGTTGCCAGAAAGCCACTCCCGCCCAGACTGGCAGATATGCCAAACGTCAGAAAGCCGCATATTGCGACAAGAACAGGATACAGCCCTGCCGCACTCAGTGTGATACGGTTGATGAGTTTTACTGCAGCCCAGCCGACGCCAAGCCCGACAAAGGTACCAATGCCCATTTGCTGAATAAACAGCTGCGCCAGATCCCACCCCGGCTTCATCTGACTGGTGAGCAGCTCAAGTATGCCCACGGTAAGGAAAATCGCCATGGGATCGTTGGAAGCACTTTCAATTTCCAGCGTAGCTTTCAGGCGCGGACTGATATGCACACCGGCGTTCCGCAAAATAGAGAATACTGCAGCAGCATCGGTAGAACCGACGATAGCCCCGATAAGCAATCCCACCATAGGTGGTACACCCAGAATAAAGGCTGCTGCGTAACCGGTTATCCCGGCCGTTATGGCTACTCCGAAGGTGGCCAGAAATGAAGCAGGTTTCCACACCAGCTTGATTGAAGAAAAAGAAGTTTGCAGCCCGCCATCGAAGAGGATCATAGCCAGTGCCAGTGTACCCAGCGCATGTGCTGTGCTGGCATCATCGAATGCCAGTCCCAGTCCGTCTTCTCCTGCCAGCATGCCTACCAGTAAGAATAGTACCAGCAGAGGTAAACCCAGCCTTGGGGACAGTTTGCTGGACAGAATACCGACAAACAGCAATACAGCCGCTATAAGGATCTGGTAATCGATGGCGAACATAGGTTTCCTTTTTACAGGTTATTTCCGTTTCAGTAAGAGTCTGCAAGTTACCTGAAGTTGCAGACTCTGTTCGTGGCGACGCTCAGGGTATGTGCGCCAGTGATTCTCTCACCTCCTCTGCGGTGGGACGCAGTTGCTTTAACCCTTTCTTTTCACGCCGCTTTCCAAGGTAATACAAAATAGGCGATGCTATAAAAATAGAGGAACTGGTACCAATTACGATGCCAAAAAGCATGGGTAGCGCAAAACTCGCGACAGACGCCCCGCCGGCCAGCCCCATAGGCAATAAAGCCAGAAATGTAGTCATTGATGTAAACAATGTTCTGGACAAGGTCGCAGAAATACTCCGGTTGAGTACTTCAATAATGGGTTTATCCGGTGTAGCCCTGAATCCTTCCCGGATGCGGTCGAACACCACGACCTTATCATTGATAGAATAGCCGATGAGGGCCAGTAATGCTGCTACTGCCGTGAGGTTAAATTCCAGTCCGGTGAGCGCAAAGAATCCGATGGTCTTTGTCAGATCAAGCGCAATCGTCGCCGTTGCTGCCAGTGCAAAATGCGATTCAAACCGCAACCACAAATACAGCAATATCCCCCCTCCGGCAATCAGCACAGCCAGCACAGAAGCATCAGCAAAGCCGCCGCTGACCTTCGCACCAACCATGTCCACACGGGGGAAGGTTGCCTGGTCATCCAGTGTGGTTACTGCAGATTTCACCTGCTCAACCTGCTGACTTTGCAATGCAGGCTGTTCAACCGGAGTGTCCGCAGTTACCTGAGGGACGCGGATAAGATAATCGCCTTCCCGGCCAAACTCCTGAATGCTGGCGCCTTCAATGTTGCCTTCTGTCAGAGCATTACGCAGTTGTTCCACCTGCACGTTATGGCTTTTCACTTCCACCAGTGTGCCACCGGTGAAATCAACGCCGTAATGCAATCCGGGGCTGAAAAACAGCACCACGGAAGCCACCGACAAGACAGCAGACGTAATTAAGCCTGCCACACGGCCTTTCAGGAAGTTCAGCGGCTTCTTATCTGTCCGCGACAGCCAGCGGAATCCCGGGAAATGGAGCACTTCTCTTTCACGGCGTCTGATAGCAAACAACATTAACAGGCGGGTTACCGCAATGGCCGTGAACATGGACGTAAACAGGCCAATACCGATAGTAATCGCAAAACCCTTTACCGGCCCGCTGCCAAACATAAAAAGCAGACTCACGGCAATCAGGGTTGTCAGGCTGGAATCCAGGATGGTTGACCAGGCTTTATCAAAACCGGCGCGGATTGCCGCCCCGGCGACACGCCCTTTCAACGACTCTTCTTTGATACGTTCGTTTATCAGAATATTGGCATCTACCGCCATACCCAGAGTAAGAATAATGCCGGCAATTCCGGGTAAAGTAAGTGTGGCCCTGAATAAACTCAGCACGCCAAAAAGCAGCCCCATGTTAATCATCAGGCTTACACAGGCAATCGCCCCCCAGCGCCGGTAGAGTGCCGTCATGAACACCAGTACCAGTGCAGCACCGGCAAGTCCTGTACTCAGACCCATCTTAATAGCATCACTACCGAGATCAGGACCCACAGTCCGTTCTTCAATCACAGTCAGGGGTACAGGCAGCGCACCGGCACGTAACATCAGTGCCAGATCTTTAGCTTCATCCGGTGTGAAATTACCACTGATTTGCCCACCCGATGCGCCAATCACCGCCCGTATTACCGGCGCTGTGATCACCTTACCGTCCAGTACGACCGCCAGCGGCTCACCGATATGTGTACGGGTCATTGCTGCAAAAATATTGCCGCCGGAACTGTCGAGCTTGAAAGTCACCACCGGGTTGCCTGTGTCAGGGTCGAAAGCAAGCCGAGCATCAGTAATGTGCTCACCTTTCATCGCAACCCGCTTTTCCAGACGGTATTGTTGCTGGCCGTCCATATCCTGCATTATCACGGTACTGCCACGACTGCTATCCGTAACAACCCAGTGAAATTCCATTTGCGCGGTTGTTCCAAGTAACTCCCTGATACGTGACGGGTCTGTAACGCCCGGCATCTGTACCAGCACGCCATCGTTACCCTGCCGTGAAATGCCGGGGTCGACCAGTCCGGTCTCATCCAGACGGCGGCGCACCACTTCCACGCTGCGCTCCAGCGCATCACTGACCAGGTTCTCCTTAAACGACTCTGACAGACTGACTGTGAGCAAGTTATCGTTTTGCTCAATGGTGAACTGCGGCTC
Source organism: Alteromonas sp. AWJ4_197 (assembly GCF_056160285.1). Taxonomy (NCBI): domain Bacteria; kingdom Pseudomonadati; phylum Pseudomonadota; class Gammaproteobacteria; order Alteromonadales; family Alteromonadaceae; genus Alteromonas; species Alteromonas sp. AWJ4_197. Next base: position 383,318 of record NZ_JBSWWW010000002.1, read on the forward strand.
GCCCTGCCCCGTTGTACGGTAAGCAAAGGCGAGTTCACGGGCTTGCTGAAATTGCCCGCCGGCTCCTGATATCGATAAGCGCAGGGTATTGTCAGAAGCAGACAGTACCTGATAGCGGATCCCCGCTTCCCGCAAATCCTTAGTGAGACTCTCCTTCATGCCGGTAAAGGCTTTATCAAACAGTGGCTTTGTATCAGCGGCCAGCAATAAATGGGAACCGCCCTGTAAATCAAGGCCTAAAGACAACTGGTTTTGGGTATACCAGCCGGGTAATTGTTGTTGCCATGACGGCGGTAAAATATTGGGCATTGCGCTCAAAAGGCCGAGCACAATCACGAGTGCGGTCATCACGCCCCGTGCAGAAAATGGTTTCATAATTGTCCTTCAAAAATTGTAAACAGGGCCAGAGGCCCGTAAATATCAAATATGAAGGATTAAGGAGACGCCCTGGCAGGAGGGCGCGAAAAAACAGGCTGTGCAGGCCGGGCAGCCAGCTCAGAAAAACCGGAAGCGACACTAAGCAGCATCCGGTAAACGCCGGCGAGTTTCAGTTCAGAGCCGGTAAACAGCAGCGGTTCCGGACGATCACCGGAATGGGATTGGGGCTGCAGATATCGTGTTATCAGACCTTCTGAGCGGCCTGATGCTATAGCAGCGTGTTCAGAGCTTTGCAGGCTGTCTGACTGGGCATGGACCTGCCGCTCTGCACCGTTCCCCGTGGTAAACGCAATCAACAGCCACAACAAAAAGAAGACCAGTTTCACTGAAGGTCCTCTGTCGTTATTGTCTGTTTCAATTTCCTGCGTCAACAAGGATATAGCTTCCGGTTAGCGGACAAACCTAAATGCCGGTCTGTCTTTGCAGTTTACCCGATATGGTGGCGATATCCGTATTTTCAATGGCCGCATTGCCATTGGCCGGCCACTTAAAAAACGGAAAGTAAGCAAAATCACCTACACATAATCTATCAGATCAACGCCGAAGAAGTTATCGATGGCGCATTGCCACTCACCTTCTGCATTTTTTCTGAATACATAAATGGCTTTTTTCACATTGCAGTCCACCGCGCCGGTTGCATTCAGGTACAGCTTGCTTATGACCAGCGCAGTGTCACCGGCTTCAATGACAACCTCGTCGCCCTGCGAGACGATATGTTCAGGCATATACCGTTGTTTAAAAGCACTGAGGGCACGCTGCAGATCAGAGCGTGTGGATACCCGTGGTTTATCAACCAGAAAAGCGTCTTCACAATACAGGGTTTGTAATGCAGTTAAGTCGTTATTATTCACTGCATCGTGCATGGCATGTAATTGCCGGGTTACCGGGTGAGTCATGGCTGTCGTCTCCGTATTTTGTTAAAACCGCGAAGACGAAAACAAAAAACCCGCCTTCGCGGCGGGTTTTCTTCAGTTCATTTACGTACTAACGAACCCGCCAATTGCTGAGAATAGCGAGTAGAATAATGAGTGCAGATTGTGGCTTGCCTGGTTGTGACAAAGTTTGAAAAATCATGTTGACCAGTTTGCAATGTTAGTTCGTAGCGATAATGGAGTTAAATTAATCAATCCCGGGCACTGTGTCAATCAATTAACCGGCTTTCTGTGCCGCTTCATCCATAAAGCTGCCCAGCATCATAATCATCTGGCGGAACAGCGGATTAGCACCGGGAGCCGCACAGGGATCACGTAAATCCACACCGGATTTATCGAAATGCATATCACTGAGCATTTTCTTATTCACCACCACATCAGCATGGCATAATTTATAACTCTCATCGATGATAAAAAAGGTATTGGTTTTCGTGGTTGCCCGCGACATTAAATCTTCAATACCTGTAATAGGCGTAGTGGTGTCTGCCTGAGAATGTGCGGCAAATACAGGTACGTCTACAGTTTTCCCCTGTTCAAACTGGTCTCTCACATCATCAATCACTTCCATCAGTTCAAGTCCGGAAAAACTGGCAATGGTGGGATATTTATACGGATTCGGCCCCTGTGTTTCATAGTGACCGTCAAGAAACCTGGCGACCCACTGAATTCCCCAGATCCCGGATAACCGCTCTACGCCGCTGTCGAGTGCCAGAGCACCGGAAAATAACATCAGGCCGTCAATGTTGTCAGGGTGATGCAAATAATGCTGAACAGAAAGCGCGCCGCCGGTGGAAAAACCGCCCAGATAAACGTGCTTACCAAGTTGCGGTGCCAGCGCCATGACATCACTCAGGTGTGCACCCCAGCGTTCTGCCAGATTGCTGTCGCTCATTTCGTCGCTGGCATCCAGTTGGCCGTGTCCTACGTTTAAAGGCACAATAACGTTGTAACCTTTGTCGTGCAGCGCCCGTGCAATGCCAGACATATAAAACGGCGAATCGCTTAATCCGTGAAGCAGAACAACCACTGTATCGACAGGTTTACCGTGATGCAGAATATACGGCGCATTACCATCGTTGCGAAGAGCAGGAGAACACACACTGAAACGCTGAAATGTGGGGTTCATGCATGCCCTGATCTGGCCGAAACGTTCTTCATAGAGATGACTGAATGAATCAAACGCTTCATCCATTGCATTATTCTGCCCGAAACTGACTGTGCTGAATGCCAGCAGAACCAAACTCAACAGGGATGTTTTTACCACTCCCTTCTCCTTATTTGCGGGTATAGTTTTCAATAACACCATGTGTTGGCATATTAACAGATATAACTTTAATTAGAATGATTTACACGGGCGAACCGCGGATTTCCAAGTCCTGCAGCCCGTTTGTCGCCACCGGCCACCTGGTCTGACAGGTATATTTTTTTATTCTTAAATATCGTGAGGCATGCGGCGCACACCGTTTGTTTTGACTAGTATCCTGACTTACCGGTAAGCCATGGCATCCCCGCCGCTTACCCGAAAATGTACTGTTGAAAAAGGCAAAGCGGTGCGAAAGCCCGTGACGCAAAGCCTCCGGTCTGCCATCTGATTACAGATAATGATAGCGGGGTTACCGAACAAGCATAGTCCTTAATCCGGCTCATGTTCACTTTTTCAGTCACATTCGTTAACCGTTTATCCGTGATGACGGATCAAAAGTTGAGGAACGAACGATGATCGTTTTGGTTGGTGGCGAGAAAGGCGGCAGTGGCAAAAGCTGCCTTGCACAAAATATCGCTGTTTATCTGAGAACTGAAAAAAATGCCAGTGTACTGATGGTCGACTGCGATCCGCAGCGCACTACTTCAGACTGGATTCAGGAACGCAAAGCTAATGATAAATTGCCGTCGATTAACTGCGTGCAGTTGTACGGCAAGATCCGCAACGAATTACTGAGCCTGCGCGAGCACTACGATTACGTAGTCATTGACTGTGGCGGACAGGATAACCTTGCGCTGCGCTCCTCGATGGCAGTGGCTGACCACATTCTTATTCCGTTACGTCCCAAACGGCGGGATCTGAAAACGGTTCCCCATATGGAAGATATTCTTTCAACCTGCAAAATGGTGAATCCCGACATGAATGCTGCTTTTGTAATTACCCAGTGCCCTTCTCTGCCTTCGCTGGGCAGCAGGATCCTTGAAGCAAAAGATGTCTGTCGTTCATTTGAAGTACCGGTACTGGACTCAGTGACATACAGCCGCAATATGTATGACGATTCTGAAGAGTCTGGACAGTCAGTCATGGAAAGTGAGCCGGACGGAAAAGCATCAGCAGAAATTCGCAATATCATTGAAGAACTTCTGTCGCGGAGAGAGGGGAAATCTTATGAGTCTGTGCAGCCTCAAAAAATCCACGCCGTCAGCTAAACCTGTTGAGCCGGTGAGCGTTGATGAATTTATTGACGACGCACTGGCCTACGCAGCAGGTAACCATGTTATCAGGCAGGTCTATCCGGCAACGGACTCTGCTAACAAAGACAACATTACGCCTTGCGGTCCCATGCGACGTGCTACATTTACATTATCTGAAGGCGCAATTGAGAAACTTGGAAAGTTGTCGGCAGAAACAGGGATCTGCCGTTCCAGACTCATCAGAATATGGATAGAAAATCAAAGCAGTGAAGACATCAGGCCTTTACTGACAAATAAAACACCCTGACAGACATACCACAAGGTGGCGGCCGGGTGCAGGCGTTTGCATGGAATGCAAAGCGCGCCAATACGCAACAACGGGAGCACGGTGTCACTGTGCTCCCCGGTTTTACTTTTTCTGAACAGGATGAAGATGAAAAGTTATCTGTCAGGCAGTTTGATTACACTGCTTGGATTATTTCCCTCGCTGCTTAGTGCCCAGGGTACGGTCAGACAGGAAGATTTGCAGGCTGCCCCCCCCAGCCGGGAAACCACCGTCGCCCGGTTTATTGCTCACCAGACTGCCGATAATGACATCGCCCCCCGTCTGGACGTGCTGCCTCCGGCCTTTTTCAACTCTGTTGACGAAACCATCGCCAGACTGGAACACCAGATGGACACGGAGCAGGCGATCTACTTTGAGAAGCTGAAAGCCAAAGTGGAGATGGAACGTCAGGCAAGGGATTTCGAGATTCAGGAGAAAAACCGCACTGTTGAACTGGCTCAGGTGCGTCAGCATAACCTGGAAAGTATGTTATCGCTGGGTAGCCTGGTGTCCCTGTTACTATTTCTTTTTTTGCTGTGGAGCCGTTATAACCAGTACCGGCAAAATCAGCGGCTGGCACTGGAAGTCCGCAACCGGACCACTGAGCTGGAGCAGAAAAATCAACAGCTGGAAGAAGCTTATCATGCGCTGGAGCAGGTCAGCATGCGTGATGCACTCACAGGCTTGTATAACCGCAACTTCCTCTCAGCTCAATTGCCGGGTGAGATCAGCCGGGTGCAACATCACTACGCCAGTCTTAATGATGAGACCTTTCCGCCAAATCATGACTTACTCTGCTTTTTAATTGATATAGACCACTTTAAGCAAATCAATGATGAGTACGGTCACCTTGCCGGTGACCGCTTCCTGGTGCAATTCACCGGTATATTAAAAGAAGTGTTCAGGCAGACAGATTTGCTTATCCGCTGGGGTGGCGAAGAATTTCTGGCGGTGTGCCGCAACGCTAACCGTAATGATATGGTGGAACTGGCTGACAGACTTATTGAGGCGGTGCGTCAGAAGCGTTTTCACTTACCAGATGATGTGGTGATCAACGCCACTTGCAGCGTGGGGTTTTGTGCAATGCCTCTGTGTCCCAGAAATCCTTATGAAATGGACTGGGTAAAAACCTTCGCGGTGATGGATTATTGTCTGTACGCAGCAAAAATATCCCAAAGAGACTGTTGGGTGGGCGCCATTGAAGCCTGCAAAGAAAGCGACAATGTTCTGCCGCCCTCTCCGCTGGAAGGGAAGTTCTCACTCACTGATGTGCAGATAAAAACGTCCCTGAACAACCTGGCCAGTATTGAGTGGCCAATGGAATAACCGGCGGGAGTTACACGCCGGTTTTAATGTCTTCCATATGGTATTTGTCGATAAGAGAATACAGGGTCGGCCTGGTCACACCCAGTAACTCTGCAGTCTTTGACATATTTTTATCGGCTGTCTGATAGGCCCGTCTGATAGCACGGCTTTCCGCCATCTCACGGACTTCCCGTAAATTCAGCGTTTCCGGCTCGTTGTCTCCCCGTGGTGCCATAAGGCCCAAATCTTCAGCCTGCACCACAGAGCCTTCAGCCATAATGACGGCAGATTTCAGCTTATTCTGCATTTCACGGATATTGCCGGGCCATTTATGATTCAACATGGCCTGGATGGCGGTATCAGAGAAGCTCTTGGCTTTAGCACCGAACTCTTCCCGGTATGTATTCAGGAATGTACGGGCCAGCAGAATGATGTCCTGGTCGCGCTCACGCAGTGGCGGAATAAAGATAGGGATCTCGCCCACACGATAATATAAATCCTCACGGAAGGTTTCGTCTGCCACCATCTGTTGCAAATCCCGGTGGGTTGCACAGATCACGCGGATATCCACCGGAATTTCTGTTCGCCCGCCAACCCGTTCAATCACCCGCTCCTGCAGGAAACGAAGCATTTTAGCTTGCAGGCCAATAGGCATATCACCGATTTCATCAAGAAACAGTGTACCGCCCTGAGCCGTTTCGATTTTACCCAGAGTCGTTTTATTAGCTCCGGTAAATGCACCTTTTTCGTAGCCGAATAATTCACTTTCCAGCAAGTTTTCAGGAATCGACGCACAGTTAATCGCGACAAAAGGCTTGTCTTTACGGGGGCTGTGTTCGTGAATACTTCTGGCAAACACTTCTTTACCGGTACCACTTTCGCCCTGTAATAACGTACTGATATCGGTGCCGGCAATTTTCTCGGCCTTGCGCATAACAACCTGAATTGCCTCAGAATTACCGATAATACGTCCCATGGCAGGACGGGCTTTCGCCAGAATGCGGTTCTGATGTTCCAGATTAGCCAGATTCAGGGCGCGGTTGACCAGCAGCTTGATAGTATCGGAATCAATGGGCTTCTGATAAAAATCGTAAGCCCCGAGATCAATCGCTTTCAGTGCATTCTCTTTATCGTTATTGCCGGTGACAACAATCACTTTGGTCCGCGGTGCCAGAGCCATGATTTCTTCAAGGGTTTTCAGCCCCTCAGAGGCATTAGCAGGATCAGGTGGCAGACCCAGGTCCAGAGTCACTACTTTGGGCTCATGACGACGTAACTGGGCAATCGCAGAGGTTCTGTCATCTGCAAATACCACGTTGTAGTCAGTAAAGCTCCATTTTAACTGTTTCTGGATGCCGAGATCGTCATCGACAACAAGAATCGTATCCGTCATTCGCACGTTTCCATTAGTAAATATGAATTATGGGAAATGAAATCTGTTAATCCAGCGGGAACACCAGGGTAAAACAACTTCCCTTTCCTGTTTCGCTTTCTACCGACAATTTGCCGCCAATAGACTGCATATAATTTTTTGCGTCATAGGCACCGATACCCATGCCCGCGTTACCTTTTGTGGTATCAAACGGCTTAAACAACCGTTGTTCAATAAATGCTTCATCCATGCCACAGCCATTGTCTTCAATCCGTACAATCTGGCGCTGACCGGCCAGGTCACTTTCCAGCGTTATACGGACAAAACCGTCATCGCCGGTGGCTTGCTGTGCATTACTGATTAGATGGTACATCACATTACTGAATTTCTCAGGATCGACCACTACCTTTTCTTCACTTTCCACCACCAGTTCAGGTACTGGTTTAAGCGACTGACAACGGGTTTCTATCAGCTTACCGGTTAAATCAGAGAGTGTGTGCGCTGAGAACACACCGGGCTCATCGACCTTTTTCTCGGTGAGCTGACGCAGCATTTTATCCATGCGCGCCTTAGTATAATGCAGAGTTTCAAAGGTATCTTCAATAAACTCAGGGTTATGTTTGTGTTGTTCGGCATTACAAAGAATGAGGTCGATTTGCGCCATCACATTTTTTAAATCGTGAAGTACAAACGCTGACATCCGGTTGAAAGCAGCAAATTGTGCGTTCTCTGCCACGGCATTGGCGGCTTCATGGTGTAGTAAGTATGTACCAACCTGTTCAGTCACAGCGTTAAGATAATCGCGGACTTCCCAGTTCAGTGTCAGTGCCTCACTGTCTTTTGTTTTTAGCAGGGCAAAGCCCCAAATTTGTTCTGAATTTAAAAGTGGCAGTGCCAGTTGAAAGCGACAACCTTTCAGCGCCTCTCTGTCCAGCAACAAGCCATTGTACTCAAAAGGCTTTGATGCATACTCATCCACATCAACCAGCCAGTTGGTTTGCTGACAGAATGGCATAAGTTGCTTGAGGATTTTAATTTCGTCTGCCGATATTCCTTCACTGTTTACACTGGCCACCACGTCAAAATCGATACCGGTGGCTTTCACCAGTGTGCCGTTTTCATAGTTGATGGCACCCAGCACACCCCGCAATGCATTGCCATAAACATCCGGCGCTGCACCGGCTTCTGACGAAGACAGAGCCTGAGTCAGCTTCACCCATTCAACCCGGTAATCAAACTGGTTGGCAAAGAAGTGCTTGGTGATAAATACTTTTATCCGCGTCCGGAAACTGTTCGACAGGACCATTGTGATGAGCAGTGCCAGAGACAGTACCACCAGCACAGTCTGAATCGTGGAACTCCAGTTACCGCCGATATAATTCACCACATAACCGGCCAGCGCCATTACCAGCAAATAGATACCGGCCACCAGCAGCAGGGAGCTGTGCAGTACCACTTCACGGGAGATAAAGATATCGACGCCCCAATGCTTGATACGGCGAATAGCTACCACCAGCAGCGGCATCATCAGTAAATAGATATACCCTCTTGATACCACGTAGACCAACTCTATTTTTGTGACCATAGTGGCATTGGCGTACATCACAAATTCGAACAGGTGCATGGCGCCAAGGTAGAGCACCAGCGGTTTATACGCCCACTGATTTTCACCCGCCTGTCTGAATAAAACTTCAAGCAGAATAAGTACTTCCAGTGATAACACGGTAAGAAAGAGAAACTGCCAGGAGTGAGGAATTGTAGAAATAAAAGGAAGAAATAACGCCAGCACCGGCGGCGTGAGGATCACCATCGTCGCCGGCCTGCGCAGCACCTGCCAGAGATTATTGAAGTTATCCTGCAGACAGCCGGCAATGAATAATAACCACACCATTTGCTTGAGAGTGTCTGCTATCAGCAAATGCGGACCGGAAACCGGGCCTGTAAGCCTGGTGACGAAACTGAGTGACCACACCATGGTTGCCATCGTGGCGAGCACCAGCAAGTGCTTCGCCAGACCGGATTTACGGACTGTGAATAACAACAGCAGCAGAACCAGATAGCCTGCTGCATTCAGGCCGTAACCAATATCTGAAATCATAACTTCCCTATTTCCGGCAACTTATTGCTTTTGGATAACTAAACTTCCGATGGAGTATCCGGCACCGAAAGAACACAGTACGCCCACGTCACCGGACTGAAGATCCTGATGATGCAATGCAAATGCGATGACTGAGCCCGCTGATGCCGTATTAGCGTAACGGTCGAGTACGATTGGCGCTTCATCTGCCGTCGCATCCCGCCCTAACAGACGCTTAGCAATTAACAGGTTCATATTGATATTGGCCTGGTGCAACCACCAGCGGCGTACATCTGCCGGCGTAAAACTGTGACTGGCAAGGTGTGCCTCAATATGGTCAGCAGCCATCGGGCATACTTCTTTAAATACTTTACGGCCGGCCTGGTGAAATAATTTGTCTTCACCGTACGGATCAACATCGTGAGCGCGGCTGATGTAGCCAAAGTTCGAACGGATGTTATTTGAAAACGACGTCACCGCTTTTGTGCTCAGCACCGAAAATACATGGTCGCTGTTTGCGGTGTCTTCGCTTTCTACCACCGTGGCCGTTGCCACATCACCAAAAATAAAGTGACTGTCACGGTCGGTGTAATTTACCTGAGGTGACACCAGTTCAGGATTGATAACCAGCACGGCACGGGCGTTGCCGGATGCCACCATTTCCCATGCGCGGTGCATGCCAAATGTGGCCGCCGAGCAGGCAACCAGCATATCAAAACCGAAACCTTTGATACCCAGCTGGTTTTGCACTTCGATTGCAATGGCAGGATAAGCCCGTTGTGTATAAGCACATGATACGATCACTGCATCGATGTCTTCCGGTGATTTATTCGCCGCTGCCAGCGCCTTCTTCGCAGCCTCCAGGGCAATTTCCCCCTGATGGGACAACTCTTCGTCCTGCCGCTCAGGAATGACCGGGCGCATGCGTTCAACATCCAGCGCGCCTTCTTTACGGTAGATGTAGCGTTGCTTTATACCGGACGCTTTTTCAATGAACTCTGCACTGGAATGAGGTTTGGCAGCAACAGTACCGGCATCAATTTGTGCCGCGTTTTCTGCATTAAACTTGTCTGCGTAGGCGTTGTAGCTGGCGACGAGTTCTTCGTTAGTGATTACGTGTTCAGGTGTCCACAGGCCGACACCACTGATAACAACTTTTTTAGTCATGAATAACTCTCTCGTTTTTTCGTAGCTTAGCCGTTTGAGACCCAAAAGTCATCGGACTTCTGACAAACAAAAAAGCCTGAATGCTAATGCATTCAGGCTTTCTGAAGAGGTATAAAGAGGCAGAAGTTTTATTTAGCAGTTACCTGCCACAGTGAGACTGAGCCACTGACTTCGTTACCCACTACAAGTAAAGCTTCACCGGTAGGGCTGTCTTCCGGGCTGATAAATACCAGACTTTCCGGCGCCAGATCACCAATACTGTCATCAGCCGTCAGCCCTTCCGTCAAATCACGGTTTATCACGTATTCAGAGAAACTGACATCGTAAGGATTCGTGATGTCGTAAACAAAAATGCCTCCCATACGCTCAGTACCGATAAAGGCATAAGTGCGATCGCCCAGTGTACCTGTGGTAATGGCTTCCGGCTCAGGCCCTTTATTTTCGGAGCGGCTGTCGCCTTCATTTTCATCATCACCGTTATTAAACGCTGCACCGTGTACAGAGGCGGTAATGCGTTCAAAATCGTCGCCTGAATCAAATACAACCTGGCCGTTCTGATCCCAGATAGTGAAAGAACGTGCGCCATACGTATATGCTGCATCATATTCACTGTCACCATCGGCATCGCCCATACCCAGCGTCACCCGCAGGTCATCTGCTTCACCGTTTGCCTGCAACATGGCCAGCTCTGAATTTGTTGCGGCAGTGAGATCTTCGACTTTAACTTCATCGGTGTAGGCCAGACAGTCACCGTCGTCAAACTCCAGACCTCCGGCAGCCAGACAGGATGCTTCATCATCTGCACTGAAAATGTACTCACGGGCATCACCTTCGTTTGCAGTCAGCAGGAAAGTTGCCCCCTTCCACGTAGTTCTGGTGATTGTGTCGGGCATATAAACGCCATACAGACCTTCGTACTGACCAAAGCTGACTTCACCATTTTCCTGCACGTCAATTTGGTACTGACTCCAGTCTTTTACGCCCAGTCCGATAATGCTGATAGTCATGGCTTCCAGATCAACCACGGCGACACCGTTATTTTCCTGCAAGGTAACGTAAGCAACAGAATCGGTGGCTGTGATGTACTCAGGCTCTAAATCCATAGCGACTGTGGTGTTAATGGCAACACCATTTATAGTACGGCCGGACGGATTAGGGAACTGCATACCCATGGCTTCAAGCTCTGCCTGCTGGCCGTTGAAGCTTTCAAATGTAAGGGTTGTTGCAGTGTCTGCCGGGACACCGTCTGTGACAGTGATAACACTTACAGAACCTTCAGGGTCAATGGTGTAATCATCTGACGGTTCGCCCTCGTTCGCAGTGAGTACCTTTGTACCATCCGGAGTGAAAACAACATTATCAGGCAGGTTGCCAACTTCAACAGCGGAAAGGAAAGCCGGCTCGCCGGCATCAAGGCCGTTGTAGAAAAGTACAAAGCCGTTATCAGCTTTTTCATCTGCGGGAATAGCGACAGCCAGCAAATCGCCGGACACCGCAATACTGGTAAGGCCGGCCAGCGCAGTACCGTCTGCTTCAACAGGTAATTCGATTGATGTGTTTGTGAGGTTGGTAGAAGTAACCGGCGCTTCCAGGGCATCTCCGGTGAGTTCTGCAATGCTGATCACAGAGATGGTATCTGATTCACCGTTAGTTGCATAAACGGTTTGTGTACCCGCATGATACTGCACAATTTCAGCAGCACCGGCCCCGCCAACAACTGCACGGCCCACAACTTCCAGTGCGACGCCTGTTGTGGCGTCCTGACCATCACTCCCGGTTTCGCCCTGTTCACCCTGAGGGCCCTGTGCACCGTCGGCACCGTCATCGCCATCTAAACTACACCCTGTCAGAGCGGCAGATACCACCAACGCCAGTAATCCCAGTTTGAATTTATTTTGCATCAACATGCTGTTTCCTTTAGAAGTTATTATAGAAATACGTCGCATGCGGCTGAGTGTGCATACAACAAAATTTCAATAACCTAAGGAAACGGTGTGACAGCAATAAGTCAGGGAGATGACGAATTTATGTCATCTTATCTTCCCTTTATTTGTTGTCTGAACACTTTCCCACAACGAAGCTGAACCGTTGCTTAACAATAAAAACTCTTTTGCTTACCGCTTCGTAGTTAACCTTTGCCAGTGGCTTTTTAACAGGCACTTAATTAGTATTAAGCAATGAAAAAACGCAGAAGAGGGACACAAATGAAACAACGGATGAAGGTGCTCGCAGTGGCGGGACTGGCAAGTGTGCTGGGCGCATGTGCTACATCCCCGACCGGGCGCAACCAGGTGTTGTTGTACTCTGAAACACAAATGGCCGAAATGGGCGGTCAGGCGTTTTCAAGTATGAAAGAGGAACTGAAGGTTTCCAGTAAACAGGTAGAGAATACTTACGTTCAGTGTGTTGCAAAATCGCTGACGCCGCTGGTACCGGACTCGGTGTTTAACGGTGAATGGGAAGTGGTGGTTTTTCAGGATGACCAGGTCAACGCCTTTGCATTACCCGGTGGTAAAATCGGTGTTTATACCGGCTTGCTCAATGTGGCGAAAACCCAGTCCCAGTTAGCAGCCGTTATCGGACACGAAATCGGCCATGTTATTGCTCATCATGGTAACGAGCGTATGTCGACTTCCACACTGACAAACCTGGGTACGCAAGCCGTAGCAACGGCAATTGAAGCAAACCAGGTGGCATACAGCGGTGCGATTATGGCGGCTATTGGCATGGGTTCACAGGTTGCGATTACGCTGCCCTTCTCCCGTGCCCACGAGTCTGAAGCCGATCTTATCGGCCTGGCACTGATGGCGCAGGCAGGCTTCGATCCCAGGGAGTCAGTAGAGTTATGGAAGAACATGGATGCCGCCAGCAATGGTCAGCGTCCGGTAGAAATTCTGTCCACTCACCCTGCCCCGCAAAGCCGTATTGAAAACTTGCAGGCCAATATGCAGGCTGCCATGGCGGATTATCAGGGAACAGCTAAACGCCCTTCCTGTAAGTAGCTGCCAACCACAGTGAAGGTGTCAGGAGTCGACCCGACTGGCACTAATAAAAAACCCCCTTTCGAAAAAGGGGGTTTTTAGTATCAGTGTTAAGTACTCAGGATACTAAACAGAATTATGCTGATTCTTTCGCAGATACTGTTTTGTCAGCTTCTTTGAAAAAGTGCACATCCATTTGCGGATAAGGAATAGAAATACCTTCCGCGTCAAAACGCAATTTCACCGCTTCAGTAAAGGCCAGGCGTACGGCCAGGTTATCGGCGGCAGCCACCCACGGACGAACAGTAAAGTTAACGGAACTGTCACCTAATTCAGCCACGCCGATTAAGCAGGCTGGTTCTTTCATAATACGGGTTTCTTCATCTACCAGTTCCTGCAAAATGCGCTTAGCTTTCAGCAGATCATCATCGTAGCCGATGCCGAACGTCATATCACAACGACGGGTGTCTTTTGCAGAGTAGTTAGTGATGTTGTCGCTGTAAATCTTACCGTTCGGAATAGTGATTTCTTTGTTATCCAGGGACGTCATCACAGTGTGGAAAATACCAATCTTCTGAACGACACCGGCAGTACCTGCGGCTTCAACATAGTTGCCTTGTTTGAACGGCTTGAATACCAGTAACATAACGCCGGCTGCGAAATTCTTCAGAGAATCCTGCAGAGATAAACCGATAGCTAAACCGGCTGCCCCCACAATAGCAACAAGAGAGGTGGTATCCACGCCCAGTTGGTCAAGTGATGCCACAATAACGAACAACATCAGTATTGCAGAGACAATCGACTCTACAAAATTGATTAGCATTTCGTCGTATTTGGATTTTGCCATCACACGACGGAATACAGACAGCAGTATACCGACAATGATTCGTCCAATAACGAAGATCGCAATTGCCATAGCGATGTTGATCGCCCAGGGAATAGCGTATGTATTAATATACCGTTCAATATCTGAAGCAGTAAACATTGATAAAGTTTCTTCCATTTCTGTTTCCTTTGTTAATGCGCGAATCGTTGCACAGAGCGGGGGATACGATAGCAATATTGCGGTAGATCACGCAATGCCCCTGCTCTGCTTTCTGCCTTATACAATGGTATAAATTCAGATGATGAAACACTTATAAGCTGACGATAATATTTCTGTCATCGCATCAACGTAAAGTTTGCAGTGCGTGAAAAAAACAGCGCGATGAATGCTCGACAACGTGTTTCTTTAACCAACTGATTTTAGTGCTAATAACAAAATTGAATAAATCCGGCATCGGGAAAGGCTGGAAATTCGCAGATTTTAGTCTATATTCAGTCATCACTTTTCGGCTTACAAGCCGCTCAGTGGCAGGAAATACGAACCAGAATACCGGAAGAAAGTGACTTCTTTCGTATGGATTTACAACATCAGGATCCGATGTTGGATGTAAGACGTAATGACGTATCTGGTTATTTAGCTATCGCCAAGTACCGGTTTGCTAAACTAAGGGATTTTAAAATGTTCTTTCTATCTGTTCTTTTTGTGATTGTTCTCTTCATTCTGGGTTTTGCCCTCACCTCTGACAAAGGTAAAAATACTGTTCACGCCCGAAAGAGCGGTGCTGCGACGGATTTAAGTAACATTTCCAAAGAAACCCGTCCGAACAGTGTTCAGGTTAACTAAATTCCCCCGCTTACTGCGGTGCAGACATTGCGTCTGCACCCGCAAACTCGCTATCATATAACGCTTATAAAACTGAAGTTATAGTGATATCACCATGCGAATCCCGCGCCTGTACCACCCCGGTAATATTCCTCTGGACGAAGAGTTCCTGCTTAATGATGACGCTGCACACCACGTAGCAACTGTGTTGCGACTCAAAGCGAATCATCCCGTTGTGCTGTTTAACGGCGATGGTAATGAGTACAGTGCCCAGATTATCGCAGTGAACCGCAAACAGGTTGTCATTGAAGCTGACGCCTGCCTGACCATCGGTAAAGAGTCACCTCTTCCAATTCATCTGGGTCAGGGTGTGTCGAAAGGCGACCGCATGGATACTGTTTTACAGAAAAGTGTCGAGCTGGGTGTTACTGAAATCACACCGGTACTGACACAACGATGTGCAGTGAAGCTGGATGAAAAGCGCTGGGAAAAGAAAATTCAGCAATGGCAAAAAATCATCACCGGTGCTTGTGAGCAATGCGGACGTAATGTGGTTCCGGTACTCAATGCGCCGGTAACACTGAATCAATGGCTGGCGAGTACGACTCAGGCTGTTCGTTTAACATTAGCCCCGGGCGCAGATTCACCACTGGTAAAAACGCCCTATTCATCAAAAGGCTATCGTTTGCTTATCGGACCGGAAGGTGGTTTGTCTGAGCAGGAAATTCATCAGGCAAATGAAAGCGGCTATACCTCTGTCAGTCTGGGCCCGCGCATATTAAGAACAGAAACAGCAGCTCTTGCTGCCATTACTATTCTACAGTCCCAGCATGGAGACTTATAAACGTCATACTTGTTTTGTATGCTAAAACAGGTTAAAAAATAACTAAGCCAGAAAAACAATAAAAAGCTTATGTATCTCGTACATTCCGCCGGTAATCCGGCCATCGCCTCCGGCAGGTTGAATTTAGATCAGGTCTACAGTGCCTGTCTTGAACGTATTCTCGACGGTCAGCCTCTGGCAAAAGTGGTGACCTTCTACTTACAATTTCTGGAACAGCACACCACCAGTTTCCGTTTTGCAGTCATGCAGGTTGTACCGCAAACCGGCAGCTTATCCCTGTTAGCCGCCCCTTCTCTGCCTGAGCATTTTATTCGCGCCATTCACGAAATGAAACTGTGTGAAAAGGAAGGCGCTTGCGGGCCGGCGGCCGTAACAGGCCAGCCCTTTTTCATCGATAACATTGCAGCCCATCCGAACTGGAAGGACTTTTCACCGGAAATGGCAGAAGTCGGGATCACCAGTTGCTGGTCATTCCCGCTGATCCGTGAAAATAAATGTATCGGGACTCTGGCGGTCACCGGCGGTCAGAAGCAAACTCCGGATCCCCACACCATTGCCCACTATCAGGCCGTAGCGGTAAACCTGAGTAAAATTTTTGCTTACTGTGATTATCAGCAAGGAAAAAACAGCGCCAACTGGATCTTACAAAAGCAGGTTTCTCAGCAGCAGGAAGAAAATAAGTATTTAAAAGAAACCGCTGAAAAACTGGCCCTGAAAATGACAGAGGCCGAACATATTCTTGCCAGTTGCCCGCTCCCTAAAACCTTCCGCCCTATGGCATCGGGTTTAATCAAAGAAACAGAAGCGTTACTGGCTGTGGTAAAGACGACTTTTTCCTTTCAAAAAGTGATTACCGCTCAGAACAAAAGAAATGTGAGTTTAAAACAGCTCTCCCGTAAAGAACTGAATCAATTTTATAATGCATTAAACCGCTCAACCGGAGCCGGTTCAGACATGCTTGGCGAAGCGGTTCGCAGACTGGATGAATTATCCGGTTACATCAGCCTTATCACTCACAATCCGGTAAAGCAGATTTCACTGGCGAAAGCCACCGGCACCATGCTTTCTGTCATAGCCAGCGCAGCGAAGCATATTGATATTAAAGCCTGTATCGACATAGACCCGGACTGTACTTCCACCATTGCTGCCGGCACGTTTACACAAATACTCAACGAACTGATTTTAAACGTGTGCCATCACAGCTACCCTAACCGTAACGAAGGAAAAATCTGGCTTTCCGCATCAAAAACAAGCTATGGCAATTACCCGATGATCAGGTACATTGTTGAAGATGAAGGACAGGCCATTCCGCGCACTACGATTCACAATGCCATGCGGCCGGCAGCAGCCACTCTGCTCAGACGGCATTCGGCACCGGGTGGTCTGGCATTGTGCTATCAACAAATTACCGCGGGTCTTGGCGGAACCATGCAAATCGTGCAGCGCCAGTCGGGCGGCAACAAGATAATCTTCACTTTTCCGGAACAAACCGCCGGCTAACGCGGTGTAGCACGATGATTACCTGCGAAAAGGTGTTGATTTTAGCAATATCAACGCCATAGTAGAGGTATTACCCCGTTTACATAAAAGAGAATCACCCGATGAGCTATTCAGTCGGCTTTGTGATGGACCCTATCTCGTCTGTCAAACCCCATAAAGACACCAGCTTTGCCATGATGCTGGAAGCGCAGAAACGCGGCGCGACCCTGTTGTATATGGAAATGAGCGATCTTTATCTGGATAACGGCAAGCCAATGGCCTCCGTGCGTAAAGTTACCGTACGGGACCAGGCACAGGATTTCTATTCATTGTCGCCCCGCGAGACCATGGCACTGGCAGATATCAATGTTCTGCTGATGAGAAAAGACCCGCCTTTCGACAGTGAATTTCTGTATGCCACACAAATGCTGTCTTTAGCGGAAGCCGGAGGCGCGCTGGTAGTCAATAATCCTCAGGCGCTGCGGGATTACAATGAAAAGTTATTTACTTCCTGGTTCCCGGATTTAATTCCGGCTACACGGGTAACACGCAATCCTCAGCTGGTAAGAGGTTTCCACGCAGAACATCAGGATATAATCTGTAAGCCGCTGGACGGTATGGGCGGCGCATCGATTTTCAGGGTAAAACCCGATGGTAATAACCTGGGCGTCATCATTGAGACCCTGACCAAAAACGGGACCCAACAGATGATGGTGCAGGAATATCTGCCGGCCATTAAAGAGGGTGACAAACGGGTTCTGATTGTAGACGGTGAAGTGATGCCCTATTGTCTGGCGCGCTTACCCACGAAGGGAGAAACCCGTGGTAATCTGGCAGCCGGCGGTACCGGGCGTCCCCAGGCAGTCAGTGAGTCTGATAGAGCACTGGCGAACGCGATTGCGCCCGTACTGAAAGAGCACCGCATTTTGTTTGTTGGTCTGGATGTGATTGGCGATCGTATTACAGAGATAAATATCACCAGCCCCACCTGTGTCCGTGAAATTGAAGCCCATTTCGATTTCAGTATTATGGGTAAATTGTTTGATGCCATAGAAACTAAACTGGCAGCTTTGAGGTAACGTTGAATGACAGAACTGAAGTCCTTGCAAAATCACTTTCTGATCGCAATGCCGTCACTGGAAGACCCTTACTTTTCGCGGTCTATCACATACATTTGCGAACATAACAGTGAAGGCGCAATGGGTATTGTGATCAACCAGCCATCGAACATGAATCTGAAAGAACTGCTTGAGCAAACTGATAAAGACACGGAGTTTGCCGACAGTACGTCAGAGCATATTGTGCTGGCCGGTGGTCCGGTCAGTCAGGAGCGCGGTTTCGTGCTCCACTCTGATGACGGTGACTGGAGTTCCAGTTTGAAAATGGCACCGGGTGTTGTTGTGACCACTTCAAAAGATATTCTCTCTGCCATCGGTCACAGCGAGGGCCCCGAGCATGCAATCATCGCGCTGGGCTATGCGGGATGGGAAGCCGGCCAGCTTGAGAAGGAAATGCAGGAAAATGCCTGGCTGACGGTGGAAGCCGACACAGACATTCTGTTCAATACGCCCGTACACAAGAAGTGGCAGTCTGCTGTGAAGAAACTGGGCGTGGATGTATGGCAGCTTACGCCGCAGGTTGGCCACGCCTGATATGAGCCGGACTGTTTTAAGCTTCGATTTTGGCACAAAAAGTATTGGCGTGGCTGTTGGTCAGGAGATAACCGGTACAGCTTCTCCTCTTGCCGCCCTGAAAGCACAGGATGGTGTGCCGGACTGGGAAAAGGTTAAGAGGATCTATGATGAGTGGCAACCGGATCTCGTCATTGTCGGGCTGCCGTTGAATATGGACGGTACTGAACAACCGGTGACGCAACTGGCCAAACGATTTGCAAACCGCCTTCACGGCCGCTTTAACGTAAAAGTGGAGACCTGGGATGAACGGTTGTCTACGGCGGATGCCAAAGCTATGTTGTTCGAATTAGGTGGCTATAAGAAACTGACTAAAGATAAAGTCGACAGCGTTTCTGCCTGCGTGATTTTCACCAGTTGGGCAGAAAATCAGTACTGAGAAAGCCGGTCAGTAAGCCGGCTCTGCTTTCACGGCCTGACATTGCCAGCACAGTGAAAAGTGCCCTTCGTTCTCTTCCCCGCAATGGGTACACTGCCAGTTCTCCCCTTTATTACTACTTGGGGTAAGCGCATCAACGATTCCCTTCGCTTTGCCGAACCACTGCTCATCAAGCAGCCACAATTCCATTTGTGTTTCCTGCCAGGGAAGTTCGCCCACCGCACCACCGGCATATTCATTTTTTACCAGGTACGGAATACGGGCGACATCCAGCTCAGAGCGAACCTGCTGAACCAGAAAACGGTCGTCATGACCAAATAACTTCAGCATCGGAAGAGTCAGTCATCCATATCGATGGACACGCCGGACAAAGAACCCAGCTCATTGCCTTCACTGCTGTCTAGTTTGATCATCAGACGCAAATCATTCGGTGAATCGGCATGATGAATGGCCTGGTCATAGGTGATCCGATCTTCTCTAAACAATTCATACAGCGCCATATCAAATGTCTGCATGCCCATTTCTTTGCCTTTCTTCATGGCATCTTTTAACTCACCGGTACGGTTTGTCTGAATAAGATCAGCCACAAACGGGGAATTAAGCAGGATCTCAATAGCAGCTACCCGGCCTTTGCCGTCTTTTTTCGGCACCAGTTGCTGGGCAACGATGGCCCTCAGGTTCAAACTCAAATCGAACAGCAACTTGTTATGCATTTCCTTAGGTGCAAGGTGCATGATGCGCTCTATCGCCTGGTTTGCATTATTAGCATGCAGAGTCGCGACACACAGGTGGCCGGTATCAGCAAATGACATGGCATATTCCATGGTTTCCATAGAGCGGATTTCGCCCAGCAGGATCACATCGGGCGCCTGACGCAGAGAGCTTTTCAATGCGTCGTCAAAGCTCATGGTATCAATGCCCACTTCACGTTGTGTTACCACACAGGAACCATGCCGGTGAATAAACTCGATGGGATCTTCAATAGTAAGGATATGCCCTTTGGAATTGTGATTGCGGTGGTCAATCAGTGCCGCCAGCGAGGTAGACTTACCGGTACCGGTAGCTCCCACCATCAGCACCAGGCCACGTTTACTCATGATAATGTCTTTAAGTACCGCAGGCAGTCCCAGTTCATCCACTTTAGGAATTTCTGTGACGATCCGGCGGGCAACCATACCAATGGAGTCCCGTTGCCAGAATGCGCTGCAACGAAAACGCCCTACATTAGTAATACCAACTGCAAAGTTACTTTCTTTCAGTTCATTCAGTTCACGGATGTAACGTTCTTCCATCACACTCTGAACCAGTTCCTTGGCCTGAAACTGAGATAACGGCTCATCACCTAACGGGGTCAGCTGCCCGTCTATTTTGGCACTGACAGGGAAACCTACGGTAATAAAAATATCCGAAGCCCCGAGTTCTGTCGCTTTCTCAAAATACCCCTGCAGTTTCACCCTTTATCTCCTACATCATTTTGTTTTTATCGGTGGATTTTGCCGCTGCATCCTGATGGCTCACAACGCCTAATGCTACCAGTTTTTGCAGTGCCTGATCCATGGTTTGCATACCATGCGCCTGACCGGTCTGAATAACCGAGTACATTTGAGGCACTTTGTCTTCACGGATAAGGTTACGGATTGCCGGTATGCCCACCATAATCTCATGTGCCGCTACCCGGCCACCGCCGACTTTTTTCATCAGGGTTTGCGAAATAACTGCCCGTAATGATTCTGACAACATGGAGCGGATCATTGCTTTTTCTTCCGCCGGGAAAACGTCAATAATACGGTCGATGGTTTTCGGCGCTGAGTTGGTATGCAACGTACCAAATACCAGGTGACCGGTTTCCGCTGCGGTCATCGCAAGACGGATGGTTTCCAGGTCCCGTAACTCACCCACCAGCACCACATCAGGGTCTTCACGGAGCGCCGAACGTAACGCGTTAGAAAAGCTGTGTGTATCGCGGTGCACTTCACGCTGGTTCAGAACACTCATCTTGTTTTCATGAACAAATTCAATGGGATCTTCAATGGTAAGAATGTGGTCCCGTTTGGTGTTATTGATGTGATCAATCATGGCTGCCAGCGTGGTACTTTTACCCGAACCTGTCGCACCGGTCACCAGAACAAGGCCGGTAGGCTGGTCAATCAGGTCACGGAAAATGGGCGGGGCTGCAATATCATCCAGTGATAATACTTTACTGGGGATGGTACGAAGTACCGCAGCAGCACCACGATTCTGTACAAAGGCGTTAACACGGAAACGGGATAAATCCTTTACTTCAAAGGAAAAGTCGACTTCCAGATTCTCTTCATATTCCTTGCGCTGTTTGTCATTCATGATTTCATAAATGAGCGAATGTACCTGCTTGTGATCAAGCTCAGGGATATTCAGTCTGCGCATTTCCCCGTCGACACGAATAATCGGCGGCAACCCAGCCGACAAGTGCAAATCGGAAGCTTTATTTTTAACACTGAAAGCCAAAAGTTCGGTAATATCCACAACCACGTCTCCAAACACCAGATGATTAATGCAAACAATAGCAGAACGACTGAAATCCGCCCAATCGCGAATCGAACAAGCTACTGCCAATGCGCATCGTCCTCCAAAATCCGTGCAATTACTAGCGGTCAGCAAGACTAAACCAGTATCTGATATCAACCTGGCGTATGAAGCGGGACAACGTTTGTTTGGTGAGAATTACGTACAGGAAGGCGTTGAAAAGATTCAGCATCTGTCTGCCCTCACTGATATTGAATGGCATATGATTGGCCCGCTGCAATCGAATAAAACCAAAGTCGTTGCAGAGCATTTTGACTGGGTGCAGTCTGTAGACAGAGAAAAGATTGCCCGGCGGCTGAACGACCAGCGACCTTCTCACATGCCGCCACTGAATGTGTGCATACAGCTTAATATTGATGATGAAGACAGTAAATCAGGCATTCAGGTCAATGCACTGCCAGCCCTGATTGATACTATCAACGGGTTGCCCAACCTGAAATTGCGGGGGCTGATGGCGATACCAAAAGCCTCTCCGGACGAGGAAGAACAGGCGCAAACCCTGACCACGCTGGCTGATTTATTCGCGGAATATCAACAAAAGCTGAGCGATTTTGATACCCTGTCCGTAGGAATGAGCAGCGATCTTGAAGCCGCCATTGAACACGGCTCTACCATGGTCAGAGTAGGCAGCGCTATTTTTGGTGCGCGTAACTGATTGACCGGGTCGCTATTCACGAGTTTTAAACGCAATACATAAGGGTTTTCATGCAACAGAAAAAATTGGCATTTATCGGCGCAGGTAACATGAGTCGCAGCATCATCAGCGGACTTATCCAGTCAGGCTACGACAAAGACAATATTCTTGCCAGTAATCCCTCAACCCCCAAGCTGGAAAAACTACAGGAAGAGTTTGGCATCCGGATCACGCAGTCGAATGATGAAGCCTGTGAGTTTGCCGATGCTATTGTGCTGGCGGTAAAGCCACAAATGATGGGCGACATGCTTGCCGCCTTGCAGGAAAAAAACGACCTGTCCGGTAAACTGTTTTTATCCATTGCAGCCGGTTTGCCGGTATCACGCCTGCAGGAAATGCTGGGCGGCGATTATCCGGTGGTGCGCATCATGCCCAATACCCCAAGCCTTATCGGCAAAGGTATGACAGGCTTGTACGCTGACGACACAGTAAGCAGCGAAGACCGCCAGTACGCTGACGACGTCATGGGCGCAGTGGGTGAAACGGTTTGGGTAAAGGAAGAAGACGGCATTAACGGCGTCATCGCCGCCGCAGGCAGCAGCCCAGCGTACTTCTTCCTGTTCTTGCAGGCCATGCAGGAAGAATCCATGAAAATGGGTTTTGATGCGCAGACCGCCAGAAACATGGTTCAGCAAGCCATGCTGGGTGCGGCTGAAATGGTTTGTCACAATCCGGATATTGAATTAAGCGAGTTAAGAGCTCAGGTTACTTCTAAGGGCGGCACAACCGCTGCTGCTATCAATACATTTATCGATAAAGGCTTGCAGGACACGGTAAGCGCAGCCATGCGTGCCGCCGTCAACAGAGCCGAAGAAATGGCGAAACAACTTTAAGTTTAAGCTTCACAGGAAAAACAGTTAATGAGCAACGCGTCGGTCTTTCTTATCAGTACCTTGTTTGATTTGTATCTGATGGTGGTGATATTACGATTGTGGTTACAACTGGTCAGGGCAGATTTTTATAACCCGGCCAGCCAGTTTATCGTTAAAGCAACACACCCCATAGTGGGGCCTCTTCGCCGAATCATCCCGTCTGTCGGTAACTTTGATACGGCAACGTTCGTGCTAGCCCTGCTTGTCGCGGCACTGAAGTTTGTGACGCTGGTCATGCTGTTTGGCAGTGGAAACATCAATCCGGCATCTATTATCCTGCTGGCGTTTTTAACCGTAGTGAAAGAAACTCTCTCGCTGATGTTCTGGATCCTGATTATCCGCGCCATCCTCAGCTGGGTATCGCAGGGACAAAATCCTATTGAGTACGTGATGTATCAACTGACAGAACCATTTCTGTCTCCTATCCGCCGTATTATTCCGCCCATTGGTGGTCTGGATTTATCGGTATTGATAGCCATCATCGGATTACAGTTCCTGCAAATCCTTTTGCAAAATACGTTTGGTTTATACTAAGTTTTAAAAGGGTAGCGGTTTCGCTACCCTTTTTGTTTCTGTACTGATTTTGTGTGATTAGTTGAATTTGGTGAAGACACTGTGAACTACCTTTCCCGTCTGCCGGCCCTCTGCCTGCTCTTAACTATACTGTTAACCGTCCCTGCGGCATTAGCCGAACAAAAACAAACGCTGGGAAAATGGGATGTGCATTACATCGTAGTGAACACCACGTTTTTCACCCCGGAAACCGCGCAAAATTACGGCATTGTGCGCAGTAAATATAATGCGCTGGTGAATATTTCAGTGCTCGACAGCGCAACAGGAGAAGCTCAGGTTGTGTCCGTTAAGGGTCAGGCGAGAAATCTTTTAGGTAACAACAAAACACTGAATTTCAAACGGGTAAAAGAAGGCGAAGCGATTTACTATCTTGCCCCGCTTTCCTTTAATGACAGAGAAACCTTTCGCTTCAACGTCGATATTCAGCGGGGCAATGAAGTTCAGACACTTAAGTTTCAGCAGGAGATGTTCGTCGAGTAATCTCCGGCTTCAAACTGTCAGTGCGATGTTACAGCGATGCAGGCATATGCGCTTTTTCGTTTCGCCAGGCCTTCTCATAAGCAGGCCTGGAAAGTACCCGCTCTGCATACTGTTTCACATTATCAAACGTCAAATCCATACCAGACCCTTTTGCCCATGACAGCACATGTCCGGCGACGATATCTACTCCGCTGAACATGTGTCCGGTAAGGAAATCCTGGTCTCCGAGCAACGCAGAAAACCCTTTCAGCGCCACACCGAATTCGTAAATACTGACATCTTTCATGCCTTCAAGTCGCTGTGCCTCCGGTAGTGCAAAATCATGCTTTGCCTTGTTCCATAACGGTTGCTCCAGCTCTGCTATTACAAATGCCATTGCCTGTTCGTACAGCATACGGGCCTTGCTACCCAATACCGGCATGAATTCTTCGTAACCATGCTTATCCATCAGCCAGGTCACGATGGCAGCAGATTCGCTCATTGGCCCGCAATCTGTCATCAGTGCAGGAATTTTACCCGCCGGATTAAGCGCGAGAAATTCTGCCGATTTATGCTCTCCCTTACGTAAGTTAATAAACGTGTAGTCATAAGGCAGGCCTAACTCTTCCAGTGCCCATGCCACACGCACTGAGCGCGTTTTTGCAAATCCGTATAATGTATACATACCCTTTCCTGTCCGGTGATTTTGATTGTTTGAAACTATACACAAATCACCGGCTTCAGCGCATCAATTTGTTCCGTTATCCCATGTGACTATTGCAAGCGCAAACTTCATCCCCACACTCTTTCTATTCGATTAAAGGAGGCATTATGTCTGAATATAAAGAAATCAAACTCGTTAAACGTCCGGTGAAAGGTCAGATTGACGCATCCCTGTTCAGCACAGAGCAAAAGCAGGTTCCCATGCCCGGTGAGGGTGAAATACTGATCCGACAAACGCATATGTCGCTGGATCCCGCCATGCTGGGCTGGATGAGTGAAGACAGAGAAAGTTACATCCCGCCCGTGGAACTCGGAGAGATAATGCGCTCCAGCGGTGTGGGTGAAGTCATAAAATCTAACCATCCCGATTTTTCTGAAGGCGACAAAGTGATGGGTATGACAGGTTGGCGGGAATACCTTGTCAGTGATGGTAAAGGCTTCAACAAGTTACAACCCGGCATCAGCGAAGAGATGGCCCTGTGTGTGTTTGCCTTGCCCGGTCTGACAGCCACCACGGGGTTATATAAGTTCGGCAAACCTGAGGCTGGTGAAACCCTGATTGTAACCGGCGCTGCAGGTTCTGTGGGATCCATCGTTGGTCAGCTAGCTAAAGCTGACGGATTACGGGTAATCGGCGTTGTGGGCAGCGATGAGAAAGCAGACTGGATTGTTAACGAGTTAGGTTTCGACGGCGCCATCAATTACAAGACGGATAACCTTAAAGCGCAGCTGGATGCCCTCACCCCCAACCGTATTGACGTATTTTTTGAAAACACCGGCGGCCCTGTGCAACAGCTTATCGTTAACCGGATGAACGAACACGGGCGCATTGTCGTTTGCGGAATGATTGCAGATTACCAGTCCGACAACCCTTCCCCCGGCCCCAACTGGATCCCGCTTATCAAAAAACGTATTTCTATCCAGGGATTTGCTATGCCTGATCACTGGGGCGAGATCCCGCAATTACTCGAAAAGCTCACACCTTATGTGCAGCAAGGTAAAATTAAATACCGGGCACATATTATTGAAGGGCTGGAAAATGCACAGAGCGGCCTGAACATGTTGTTCGACGGCAAGAACACAGGGAAAATGATTGTAAAACTTTGAGTATCACTCTTTAAGAGAAGGCCACAGGACTGCATTTTCCTGCGGCTTTCTCCATACATTCACGGTTTAATGTAAAAAATTATAAAATTTTTGTCAGGATCCCCGGATTCTCCTCGTCTATGGAGTTAACTGAAACACTTCAGTCATCTGACAAAAAGGAAAATACCGTGACAATGAATACCAGCTCCATACCCGGCAACGGAATACCGGCATCTTTAAAAACTACATACTCTTTCTCTGAGGCTTACATCTGGCTGGCTGAAGGATGGGCCCTGTTTAAAACGGCACCTGTTAAGCTTTTTTTATTCTGCCTTCTGCCAATGATTATCTCGGGTTGTATTCAACTCATTCCCGGCCCCGCCGGAATGATCCTGTCGAAATGGGCCGGAGCATTTGTTGTCGCCTCAGTCTGGCCGGTTCTCAGCTATCTTCACCATCACAGTGCCTTTTCCGTGAAGTCTGTCTTTGCCGCAAAAAACTGGTTATCTGTAGCGGTATACAGTGTGACCGGTGTCATTGTGGCCGCTCAACAATTTGGTGTGGCTTATGCACTTGCAGGTGATGACGCAGTGGCCATGTTTTTCCATATGAGCGGGAATGGTATTAAAGTTTGGCATCTTAGCCTGATTTTCGCGTCAGCCGTTCCCCTGATGACCCTGCTCATTTTTGCTCCTGCCAGAATTTTCTTTGCATGCCGGCCCCCGTTGCGTGCGGTACAGGATAGCATCAGCGCTGTCGTCAAAATGTGGAAACCATGTTGCGTTATTGCAATCATACAGGGCTTGTTGCTGGCACTGGCGCCCTATACCATTCTGCTTTCAGTCGTATTATCAGGGCCGGTTTTGGCTTGTACATGGTACTGCGTATATCAGCGCAATATTTCAGAACGATAAGCAGGGATTGCAGTTTGGATGCATCGCAAATCACTCAGCTATTGCAGCAGTTCACGTCCTTGCTGGCGAGGATTGCTGCCACCCATGAAGCAGATTCTGGCTTACAGGAAGACTTGATTCAGGATATGTCTGTTGCAATTTGGCGTGCGCTCGACAGCAGTAAAAGCGGAGCATCTGCATTTCGCGGCGAAGCCAGTGTTAAAACGTACATTACACGTATCGCCCACAATCGCGCGGTTGACCATGTTCTCAAAGAGCAACGACGGCATGAAAGTCCTTCATCAGACGAAATGTTGTTTGACCATAAATTGCAGGAGAAAAATGCGCATCAGGAAAATGCCATTGATCTCATGACAGCGCTTCACCAGCTTCCTTTACCCTACCGCCAGGTGATTGCATTGCAACTGGAAGGTTTCAGTTTTGCAGAAATTGGTAATGTACTGGGGCTTAAAGAGGATGCCATTGCACAGCGCTCACACCGTGCAAGAAAGCAACTAGAACAAATAATGAACAGGAATTAACCATGGACCCGCAGTTTGAACAATGGCAAAAGGCCTTTAAAGCGGCGACACCCAACGTCGATGCAGAAAAGCTGATAAAGCAGGTGACACGGGCGCAGCGGAGTATGAAAGTAAAAGCGTATATCGATCTGCTCATGGCTGTCGCTGTATCCATTTATGCTGCTTACACAGCACTTTTCCTGACCGCATCCAATTGGGAGATGTGGGGCATTGGCTCGCTGTCGCCTGTTGCATTGCTTTTCGGCATCTGGAGCTTTTCTTTCAGACAGAAACAATGGCAGATAGAAACCACAGATGTGAGCAGTATGCTTACGTTTAAACGCCATCAATATCAGCGACAGGTCACTTACTGGTGGTACAGTGCACTGGCATGTGCAGGTCTTTTCGGCGCCTTACTTATCATCGCTGTTATCAATATTGTTCTGTACGCCACCTGGACGATGTGGTTAACCCAGCTTGCTGTAAACGGCGCGATTGTGGCCGCGGTTTGGGTGCGGTATGCCATTTTGAAAAAGAGATTACCCGCCAGCCTTAAGCTAATTGATGAGATGTCCTGAGCTGATACTGCCACTTATGTGGCTCTGCTGTCCGCACTTTCATCTTTATATAAAGACAGCCAGCGTTATTACCTTTACTGATAAGCCTTTCACCATTTTGGTTCAAGTGCCGCATCAGATTAGAACATTTCCTGCTTAGCCGGCGTCCGCCTGCCACTGATTTTGTGACATAACCGGCACTTCACCGCTATTAAACGGCGCTTTATCCTCCATTAACAGCCCAACGGCATGCCTCTCAGGTTTCTGGAATATCTGTTGCATTATATGAGTACGTACATCCAGGTGATAACAATAAGAAAACACTGGTCATTCAACTACCACTACCCAAAATAAGAGGGAACTCATGTCTGAAGAATTAACCGGGAACATTTCTGCTGAAGGTGCTTCGCGCCGTAAATGGTTAAAAACATTTAGTTTAGGTGCGGGTGCAGTTGCCCTTACGGGTTGTTTCGATACCGGTGTAAAAGAGCTGCAGGCAGCGGGAATGAAAACTGAACATTTCCCGTCTGCAACGCCAAATGTTAATGACGGTCTGGTTCGTCTGTCTTCGAATGAAAATGCTTTCGGTCCCTCACAGAAGGCCGTTGAAGCGATGCAGGGTGAACTTTTTAATCTCGCCCGTTACACAGATGCCACTGTCGATGTGCTGAAAAAGAAAATTGCCGCGCAGGAAGGTGTCTCTGAAGACCAAATCGTTGTTACGAATGGTTCATCACCCATTTTATTCGGTTATGCAGAGTGGATAACTGAAAACGGTAATAACCTCGTTACCTCGATGGCCACTTATGAAGGTATTCCCCGCGGCGCCGAGTTCATGGGTGCCAATGTCACCTACGTGCCTCTGGATGCAGAAATGGGTTTCGACTTAGATGCCATTGAAGCTGCAGTTACTGAAGAAACCACGGCTGTGTACGTATGTAACCCTAACAACCCCACCGGCTGCATGGTCGACCCGGCCAAATTGACAGCGTTTGCTAAACGGGTATCGAAAAAAGCGCAGGTATTCATCGACGAAGCCTACATTGAAATGTCCGATGCTTATCCGGAAAACGTGCAATCTAAGCTGGTTGCCGAAGGCCATAACGTAGTTATCTGCCGTACGTTTTCAAAAATTCATGCTATGGCAGGACAACGTTTAGGTTATGCCATTATGCCGGCAGATCAGGCTAAATCTCTGGGCGGAAAACTGCGTATGGGTGGTGTCAACTATCTGGCACTGGTGGCCGGAATGGCGAGTATGGATGACCATGCAAACCTGAACACCATGCGCGATCGCATCAAAACCGAGCGTACTAAACTGACGAAAGTTGCTGAAGAACTGGGTCGTCCTTACGCGAAAAATCCGCAGGGCAACTTCATCTACGTGGATACCGGCATGCCCCACGACCAGTTTGCTGCGAAGATGAAAGATGAAGGTATCAAAGTAGTTGGCCGTACGTGGCCAGGCTATGATTCCTGGTCACGCATCAGCGTGGGTACACCGGAAGAAACCGATGCCTGTGTAGCCGCATTAAATAAAGTACTGGCTTAAGTGTCTGTGTCGGGGTGAGGCTTATTCAGCCTCATCCCGTAAAAATACCAAATCCGTTTCAGTGCTCTGCTCTGGCGAAAAGACATAACCCGCTTCGCTGAACGCCTTTAAGCCCGCTACGTCTTCAATACGTTTCTGAATCACATATCTGGCCATTAATCCCCGCGCCTTTTTAGCAAAGAAACTAATCACCTTATACTGACCGTTTTTCTTATCTTTAAAGTGTGGCGTAATGATCATGCCGTCCAGCGACTTCGCCTTAACTGACTTGAAGTACTCATTTGAAGCCAGATTAATCAGTACATTATCGCCCTGCTCTTCCAGCGCCTTATTCAGCGCAAGGGTGATATCTGTTCCCCAGAATTCATACAGATTTTTACCCTTAGGATTTTCAAGGCGGGTCCCCATTTCCAGGCGGTAAGGCTGCATTAAGTCCAGCGGACGCAACAGACCGTAAAGGCCGGAAAGCATTCTTAAATGTTGCTGTGCATATTCCACGTCCTGCTCAGACAATGAATAAGCATCTAAGCCCGTATACACGTCGCCGTTAAAGGCGTAAAGCGCCTGACGTGCATTGTCTTTGGTAAACGGGGTAGTGAAAGAGTCAAAACGGTTGGCGTTCAGTGTCGCCAGTTTATCGCTGATCTTCATCAAAGAAGACAGGTCTGCCGGCGTCAGTTTGCGGCAGGTTTCTACCAGTGCTTCAGCAGATGTCAACATGGCAGGCCGCGTGAACGACGCTACCGGCACCGGCGTTTCAAAGTCCAGATTCTTAGCCGGTGAAACAACAACTAACATAATTCAATTTCCTCTTTACTATCAGACACCGCAGTAACATATTCATCGGGCTTATCAAACTCCGGCGCAAAGAATATCACGGTCTGCCCCGCGTTTTTGCCCTTTTACCTGCCAAATTGGGGTCAAACCGTTATGTTTATACGCTATAGCGGGATAATTTAGCGCTTTGCTGTGTTATTTAACCCGCCAGTCTGTTATAAATTTACTAAATTCGATCTGGTTTAACCGTCCGGACATACAAACCCTACATAGTGGTTGATTCAGTTGTTTACAACCAACATATTCAATCAGTCTGCCCCCTTCCGGTGGCGGGCTGTTCATTTATTTAGGTCACACATTCAGAGAGAAACGATGAGCAATCAATTAGACGCGTTGCGCGAAATCACTACCGTCGTTGCCGATACCGGCGATATCGAAGCGATCAAAAAGTACGAGCCTGTAGACGCTACGACTAATCCGTCTCTTTTACTTAAAGCCGCAGGTATCCCTGAATATGCGGGTTACATTGACGATGCAGTGGCATGGGCCAAATTACAGTCACAGGATCCGGCTCAGCAGTTAACAGATGCCTCTGACAAGCTTGCTGTTACTATCGGTAAAGAAATTTCCGGCGTAATCCCGGGTCGTATTTCTACAGAAGTAGATGCCCGTTTATCATTCGACACCGACGCGACTATTGCTAAAGCAAAACGTCTGGTTGAACTTTACAACGATGAAGGTATCGATAAGTCACGTATTCTGATCAAAATCGCTTCAACCTGGGAAGGCATCAAGGCTGCTGAAATTCTGGAACAGGAAGGGATCCAGTGTAACCTGACACTGTTATTCAGCTTTGCTCAGGCACGTGCCTGTGCGGAAGCCGGTGTCTATCTTATTTCCCCGTTCGTGGGCCGTATTCTTGACTGGTATAAAGCAAACACAGATAAGAAAGAGTACACCGCAGAAGAAGATCCGGGTGTGGTTTCAGTAACCCGCATCTATAACTACTACAAAGAGCATGGTTACAGCACGGTAGTCATGGGCGCGAGCTTCCGTAACATTGGTGAAATTCAGGCGCTGGCCGGTTGCGACCGTCTGACCATCAGCCCGAATCTGCTGGAAGAACTCAAAAACAGCACCGAAGCGCTGCCTGTGAAACTGAAAGACGAAGGCGCCACAGCAACACCGGGCACGAAACTGGACGAAAAAGGTTTCCGCTGGGACATGAACGAAGATGCCATGGCGACACAAAAGCTGGCAGAGGGGATCCGTAACTTTGCAGCTGACCAGGAAAAACTGGAAACCATGCTGAAAGAAAAACTGGGTCAATAAACTTCGCTGGTATCAGGAAACATTCAGACAATGACAAATTTTACCCAACAGCCAGCTTTCGCTAATTTGTCGAAGCTGGCAGAAGACATCAAAAAGACTCACATGCGTGACTGGTTTGACGCGCAGCCTGAGCGTGCAGACACCATGCAGGCGCAGGCCTGTGGTTTGTTTATTGATTATTCAAAAAACCGTGTTAACGAAGAAGCGCTTGCACACTTGTTTGCACTGGCGAAAGCACAGGGCGTGGACACTCACCGTAAAGCCATGTTTGACGGTGACACCATCAACAACACTGAAAAACGTGCTGTACTGCATACAGCGCTGCGTAACTTCAGTGGCAAGCCTGTTATGGTTGACGGTGAAGATGTGATGCCGGAAGTGCTGGCTACGCTGGACAAAATTGAAGCCTTTACGGCTTCAGTGCATTCCGGTGAGCACAAGGGTTATACCGGCAAGCCAGTTAAACACGTAGTCAGCATTGGTATCGGCGGTTCATTCCTGGGCCCTAAAATCATGACTGAGGCGCTGAAGCCGTACACCCATGATGCCGTTAAAGTGCACTTTGTAGCAAACGTAGACGGCTGTCATATTCATGATGTGCTGACGTCTCTGGATCACGAAGAAACGTTAATCGTTATGTCGTCTAAGTCGTTTTCTACTCAGGAAACGTTGCAGAATACCTTAACTGCGAAAGCCTGGTTCCTGGAACAGGGCGGCACTCAGGAAGATATTGCAAAACACTTTGTTGCCGTATCCTCAAACGTTAAAGCAGCCACTGAGTTCGGGATTGCGGAAGAAAACATTTTCCCCATGTGGGACTGGGTTGGCGGACGCTACTCGTTGTGGTCTGCGATTGGCTTACCCATCGCACTGGCACTAGGTTTTGAAAACTACAAAGGCTTGCTCGAAGGCGCCCATGAAATGGACAAACATTTCTGTGATGCACCATTTGAAAGCAACCTGCCCGTTATTCTTGCAGTTCTCGGCGTCTGGTATCGTAATTTCTTCGATGCACAGTCTCACGTCATGTTGCCTTACTATCATTATCTTCGTGGACTGCCAGCTTATGTGCAGCAACTTGATATGGAAAGTAACGGTAAGCAGGTCACGCAGAACGGCGATGTGGTTGAGTGGGAAACCGGCCCGGTTATCTGGGGAAGTGAAGGCACAAATGGTCAGCACAGCTTCCATCAGTTAATCCACCAGGGTACCTCTATCATCCCCGCAGACTTTATGCTGCCGCTGAATGTGCCTAATCAGAACGACACGCATCACGCCATGCTGGCATCGAATTGCTTTGGTCAGACTCAGGCACTTATGCAGGGAAAAACCTTCGAAGAATGCTACGCTGATCTTGAAGGTAAGGTGTCTGATGAAAGTGAGCGCAAAGCACTGGCTCAGCACAAAACGATGCCAGGTAATAAACCCAGCAATACAATTTTGTTCGAAAAACTGGATCCGCAAACACTTGGCGCGCTGGTTGCAATGTATGAACATAAGGTATTTGTCCAGGGCGTTATCTGGCAGGTGAACTCCTTTGATCAATGGGGTGTTGAGTTAGGGAAAGTACTTGGTAATCAGGTTCTTGACGGCATTCAGGGTAAAGCAGAAGACGATGCGTTTGACGCTTCTACCCGGCAACTCATTAATCGCTTCAGAAACGCCAATGCACCAACTTAAGGAAAGTTAATTTGGTTCACGCCAAATAAGTGCATCTGACAAACGGCCGGTTTTTACTGGCCGTTTTCATTGGGCAAACCACACGCTGTCATGCAATCGTCACATTTTGTTAATAAAAGGTAAATTTAATCATTTTATTATCGTGTCGACTGTGATACAAAAGTAGTCAGAAGGATGAAAAAACATTCAACTCTGACACTGATGTTAGTGGTAAACAAAAGGAGATCCTAGTGGATAAGTCAGATCTGTTTGCGATGTTAAATATTGAAGAAACTCCGGCTAAAACTAAAAGCAAGAAAAGAAAGTGGAGAGAGATCGAAGCCTTACAGGACAGGTTCAAACTGGAAAAAGAACTGGCAGAAATCGACTACGGTTTTGAGTACGAACTGGAATCGATGGAAAGATAAAATGAAAACGGCCACCTGATATCAGGTGGCCGTTTTTCGTTATATCACCCTGCAGGTTTTTATATCTGCCAGTTAATGGCAGGTTGCCCGTGTTTGCGCAGCCAGGCATTTGTCTGACTGAAATGCTGACACCCGAAAAAACCTTTGTAGGCCGACAACGGAGACGGATGTGGTGCTTCCAGTACCAGATGTCGCTGTTTGTCGATATTAGCGCCTTTCTTTTGCGCATGACTGCCCCACAACAGGAACACCACATTGCTGGTGTGTTCGTTAATGGCGGCTATGACGTTATCGGTAAACGTTTCCCAGCCAAACTTTGCGTGGCTGTGTGCCTTCCCCTGCTCCACCGTCAGCACGGTATTTAATAACAATACACCCTGCTCAGCCCACGACGTGAGATCACCATCAGAAGGCATAGAAAACCCTTCAATATCCGTTTCCAGTTCTTTGCAGATATTCTTCAGCGATGGGGGCAGCTTTACACCTTTCTGTACGGAAAAAGATAATCCGTGCGCCTGTCCCGGCCCGTGGTAGGGATCCTGTCCCAGGATCACAACCCGCACTTTATTCAGGGGTGTGAGAGCGAATGCATTGAATACATCCGGTTCAGGAGGAAACACCACTGATGCAGCCCTGGCCTCATCAACCCTGGCCATCAGTGATTTAAAATAAGGCAGGGACTTCTCAAGTCCCAGCACATCTTGCCATGTTGTCATTTCAATATAGAGAACATGTGCGCTTTTAGCGCTTCGTAGTCAGCTGGCAGTGGCACAGCCTGGCTTTCTTTACTGGAACACTCTACCAGTGCCTGAGGCAGGCTCAGAGGCTGTCCGAGAACATTCTCAACGGTTTCGCGGAATTTAGCCGGATGTGCAGTACCAAGGAACAGGCCATACTCATTATCCGTCAGATCGTGACTTACCGCACGGTAAGCGATGGCAGCATGAGGTTCGCTGGTGTATCCCCGTTGCGCAAGCTGACGCATGGCGATTTGTGTATATTCTTCATCGACACATTCACCGCGCAGGCACGACTTATCCAGGTAACCACGCTCAATCAGCGCTTCGATGCGGGGCCAGTTGTTTGGCTGGCTGACATCCATTGCATTAGACATGGTTGCAACCGTCGGATTGGGTGCCCATTCGCCGGTTTTCAGGTAACGGGGAACTGTATCGTTCAGGTTCGTTGCCGCAACAAAACGCTTAATGGGCAAGCCCATAGACTTGGCAATCATACCTGCTGTCAGATTACCGAAGTTACCGCTCGGCACCGAAATAACCAGCTCTTCACGCTGTTCCGGCGTAAGCTGACTAACCGCCTCAAAGTAATAACAAACCTGCGCCAGCAAACGGCTGATGTTGATAGAGTTTGCTGAATTCAGATGCAAACCTTCACGTACATCCGGATCGTCAAACGCATGTTTAACCATCGCCTGACAGGCGTCGAAATCACTCTCGACAGCAACGGTATGAATGTTATCACCCAACGTGGTAAACAGCTTTTCCTGCAGCTGACTGATTTTTCCTTTCGGGAATAAAATCACCACATTGATGTTCGGGATACCGTGGAACGCATGGGCAACAGCGGCACCGGTGTCACCGGACGTGGCGGTAAGGATGGTAATGGGTTCGCCATTGCTGATGCGGGAAAGCACCTGCGCCATAAAACGGCCGCCAAAATCTTTGAACGCCAGTGTAGGACCGTGGAACAATTCCAGTGTGGCGACTTTGTCATTTACACTGACCACAGGAGCCGGAAAGGTAAACGCCTCTTCAACAATACTGCCAATGGTGCCTTCGCCCAGCTCATCACCGATTAAGGCGGTAAGCACTTCTGTGCTGCGCTCAACGAAAGGCTTTTTGAGCAAGCCGTCGATGTCGTCTAATTTCGGAATGTCAGTAGGGAAATATAAGCCCTGCTCCTGACCTAAACCGCGCTTTACTGCTTCTGAAAAGGAAGCGGTGTCTGATGCTACTTTTAAATTTACTAATTCCACCTGGGATACCTTTAATCTTTACACTTGCTGCTCTACCGCACCCTTATCAGGGATCCGGCAAACGTGGCTAAAGCCATCTTCATTTTGTACGTAATTGGCCTGCAGCCATTCACGAATCGCTTCGGCTTTTTCAGCATCGTCACAGACAGCAAATACTGTCGGACCAGAACCGGAGATCCCGAATGCTAATCCACCATTTTCCATACTGAACGCTCTGGCCTCGTCGAAGCCGGGCAATAATGACTTGCGGTAAGGTTCAGCTATTACATCCTGCATCACACTGGCTGCCAGGCCCGCGTTCTGCGCGTGCAGCGCATGCACGAACACGCCCAGTTGACGACCAAAAGTCAGCGTATTTGCCATCGCCACTTCTTTCGGTAATATATTCCGGGCCGCCGATGTGGAAACACTTATTCCAGAGTAGCACACAACCCAGTACCAGCTGCCGATAACCGGTAATTTCACCGTCACTTCGGCATCATTGCCGGTCATCAGGGTTAATCCGCCAAGATAACAGGGAGCAACATTATCATAATGAATGCTGCCGCTAATCTGCCCTTCCAGTTCGCCCATCATTAACAGAAGCGCATTCTCATCAAAGGGATAATCAAAGTGTGCATTCAGTGCATGAAAGGCTGCAACGATAGAACTGGCACTGGAGCCAAGGCCGCTGCCAATAGGCAGGTTCTTATGCAAAATCAGTTCAACATGACGGGTGGGCTTGCCGGCTTTTACCATTTCTTCAAAGAAATGGGCATAGCACAAGGTAACAATGTTGTTATCGGCACCAGCCGGTAACTTGTGGGCAAACGGGCCGGTGGCGGTCAGAGAAAATGCATCTGCATCTTTAACTTCAACAACATCGCCTAACTCAGTGCCGTCAACGGGTGCCAGTGCGGCACCCAACACATCAAAACCTAAACTTACATTGCCGATGGAGGCTGGCGCATAAGCGCGGGTGGTTTTCATACTACTCATCCTTCAATTACAGCACCATTTGTTTCCACGGCATGGTACGCAGAATATCAGCAAACACACCGGCAGCGGTTACCGTACCACCCGCTCCGTAGCCGCGGATAACGTAAGGAATAGGCTGGTAATAGTCACTGCTGATTGCCAGCGCGTTCTCACCGTCTTTCACCGCCGCAAGAGGATGCGTAAGCGGCACCGCCTGAATGGTTACCTTACACTTGTCGCCATCGATACTGCCGATATAACGCAATACACTGTCGTTGGCTTTGGCTTCTTCCACCCGCTGACCAAATGCTGCATCCAGCTCAGGTAACTGCTGCATAAACTCATCAATTGATGCACCTTCTGCAAAACCTTCCGGTAACACAGATTCAATCTGAATATCAGACAATTCAAGCACCAGGCCGGCCTCACGTGCCATGATCAGGAGTTTACGGGCCACGTCCATGCCGCTTAAGTCGTCACGTGGATCCGGCTCGGTATAGCCATTTTCTTTTGCTGCACTGGTAGCCTGAGACAAGCTCATACCTTCTTCAAGCTTACCGAACACATAGGATAAGCTACCGGATAAAATGCCTTCGAACTGATGCAGCACGTCACCAGCAGCGAACAGTTTCTGCAGGTTATCGATAACCGGCAAGCCCGCACCTACGGTAGTTTCATATAAATACTGGCGATTTGTATTCTGCGCGGTTCTGCGCAGCTGGCGGTAATACGCCATGGTGTCGGTGTTGGCTTTTTTGTTAGGCGTCACTACGTGGAAGCCCTGCTCCATCATATCCACGTACTGTGAAGCGACTGCTTCGTGACTGGTACAATCAACAATCACCGGATTTACCAGACTGTTGCTGTTAACAAACTGGTGCAAACGCTCAACACTTAACGACTCCTCAGAAGCTGCCAGTGCAGACTGCCAGTCGCCTGACACATCAATGCCCTGCGCGTTAAGCAGCAGTTTGCGGCTGTTGGCAATACCGTATACACGTAACTGAATATTGCGCTTCAACAGTGCAGGTTGCTGACGGGAAATCTGACCCAGTAACTCTTTACCTACGTTACCGCAGCCAACCAGGAATACGTCAATGGTGTGGCGATCGGAGAAGAAATTCTGGTGAATAACCCGTACCGCCTTCTTCGCCTTTTTCGCTTCGATAACCGTAGAGATGGAACGCTCTGAAGATCCCTGAGCAATGGCTACGTTATTCACACGGGCTTGCGCCAGCGCAGCAAAGAAACGGGCTGCCAGACCTTTTGTGTGACGCATTCCATCACCGACCAGAGTAACAATGGCTAAGTCGTGACGCACTTCAATCTGATCAAGCAACTGGTTTTGCAGTTCCAGAGCAAAGGCATCTTCCAGCAGTTGCTGTGCACGGGCCGCATCTTTTTCCTGTATACAGAAGCTGATGCTGTATTCCGAGCTGGACTGGGTGATCAGGCTGATGGAAATATTGGCGTTACTCATCACCTCAAACACACGGCTTGCCATGCCTACCATGCCTTTAAGACCCGGTCCGGCAACATTAAACATCGTGATGTTATCGAGCTGCGAAATACCTTTCACTGACGTCCATTTCTCGCTGGCTTCGTTACTGATTAACGTGCCGGGCGCAGAAGGATTCAGGGTGTTTTTGATTAGGCAGGGAATGTGGTGCTGAGCGATAGGACCAATGGTTTTCGGGTGCAGTACTTTGGCACCGAAGTAAGACAGCTCCATGGCTTCCTGATAAGTCAGCTTATCAAGTAATACTGCCCCTTCAACCTGATTCGGGTCAGCGTTATAAACACCGTCTACATCCGTCCAGATTTCACAACAGTCTGCATCGATACAGGCCGCAAGGATGGCAGCAGAGTAATCAGAACCGTTACGGCCAAGCGTGACTTTCTCACCCTCTTCATTAACAGCAACAAAGCCGGGCATAACCAGTAATACTGAACCGTCGTTCTTTACGTCACTGAAACGGGCTTTACTCATTGCCACATCAGCAATGCTGTCGAGATATTCGCCGTGTGCCAGCACGTATTCGACCGGGTCGATAATACTGTTAACCACACCTTTACTTTGCAAAATCGCACTGAACAGCGTCACACTGATGTATTCGCCGATACTTAAGATGCCGGCAGCCACAGAATCCGGAGCACAACCAAGCAACTTAATGCCTTCCAGTTGTTGCTTAAGCGCAGATAAGCGCTCTGAGATGAATGAAGAAACGTGGTCGTGGGCGAAATTATCTAAAGTGGTGTTTAATTCGTCTGCAATACCCTGAACAGTTTGCTCTAACTTTTCGAACAGAGGCTGGAAGTCATCCCCTGCGGCAGCCTGTTCACAAAGAGAAGAAAGCG
The DNA here is from genome assembly GCF_056160285.1 of Alteromonas sp. AWJ4_197. Taxonomy (NCBI): domain Bacteria; kingdom Pseudomonadati; phylum Pseudomonadota; class Gammaproteobacteria; order Alteromonadales; family Alteromonadaceae; genus Alteromonas; species Alteromonas sp. AWJ4_197. The sequence goes on from NZ_JBSWWW010000002.1 coordinate 422,352, forward strand.
CGTTGGTCACGCCCTTTGGCGCAGAAAGCACTACTGCTGCGCCATCGGTTTGGTGGGTGGTCATACAAATCTCAGTCACACGCAGGTATCGGGGTGCGTCGGCCAGAGAAGATCCACCAAACTTTAAGACTTTCATGTAATGCTCCTTTCGGTTTTATTTTGCTACATCAACGCTCGATTGCGTAAAAAAAAACCCGCTCCTGGTGAGGGCGGGCTTTCGATGTCTGGTTGCAATGTTGCGCACTAGCCAGCGACCGCCCTCAAAGAGGTGGTAATAATCATCGTGCCGGTGGTGCTAATCATTGTTTTCATACGGACAATTTGCCGTATAGACGTCTATCTGTCAACCGCGATTTTGCTTTTTCTGTGTAAAACACCGTCAGAACAGACAATTTACTCCTAAAGAGAGCGTTTTTCTGCCTTTTCATATTGCGATTCATCATATTTTGACAGGAAAAACGGGAATTTCATTGCGTACATTTTGCCGGAGCATTCCGTAATTTTTTCTTCCGGAGCTCAATGGGCACCGCGTTCAGGCCAGGGCAATAGAATTCTGCACGGGAATAACTTTATATTTTTCATATTATTAGAGAATAAAAAGCGCTGTACACTCCGCTACAACGTCCGGCGCGTTGCGGCACTGTCTTTGCTATCTCAGCTTACACATCCCTATCAGATTTTATTTTTCCCGGAGAAAGTCCTTATGTCAGCGTTTAACGGAGTTTTAGGCGTCAGCCAGGCAGAGTCAGGTTATCAGTTTGCAGTGTGGGCGCCGAACGCCAAATCTGTATGTGTAACCGGAACATTTAATGAATGGGATGAGACTGCAAATCCTCTGGAATCCCGTGAAGGCGGAATCTGGGTTGGTTTTGCTGACAACGCGAAAAACGGTGATGAATACAAGTTTGCTATCACCACCTTGCAGGATGAGCTGTTACTGAAAAACGATCCCCGTGCCCGTAAGGTCACAAACAGTGTGGGAAACAGTGTTATTTACGATGATGAATATCAGTGGCAACACACAGAATTTGAATCCGCCCCCCTTCATGAGCGCGTCATTTATGAAATGCACATTGGCACGTTTAATAAACTCGAAGATGGCCACGGCACATTCGCATCGGCCATAGAAAAGCTGCCTGAACTGAAAGCGCTGGGTGTAACTATGGTTGAACTCATGCCTGTGAATGAATTCGCCGGCGATATCAGCTGGGGCTACAACCCTGCCTATCCCTTTGCAGTAGAAGAAGCCTACGGTGGACCTGACGGACTGAAAGCCTTTATCGATGCAGCTCACGGCATGGGCATCGGTGTGATCCTTGATGTGGTTTACAACCATTTAGGCCCGGGCGACCTGGATATCTGGCAGTTTGACGGCTGGCACGAGAACGATAAAGGCGGCATTTATTTCTACAATGATTACCGCAGTGCTACGCCATGGGGAGATACGCGACCTGACTATGGCCGTCAGGAGGTGCGGGACTATCTCACCGACAATGCACTGATGTGGCTGAACGAATTTAAAGCTGACGGATTGCGGATGGATATGGTGCCTTATATGCGCAGTGTGTCCGGTGCCGATACCGGCGATGACGATATCCCTGAAGCCTACGATCTGATTAAAACCATCAATCACCGTATTCAGACGTCCTGCCCGGGTAAAATGACCATTGCAGAAGATCTTCACAGTCATGAGTACATTACCGATCCTTTAGACAAAGGCGGTTGTGGCTATACGGCACAGTGGGCCGCAGGTTTCGTTCATCCTGTCCGCGATACGCTGACAAAAACCGAAGACAGTTATGTCGATTTAAGCACGGTGGTTAACGCGATTACCAGAGTGGTCAGCGGAAACCCGTTTGCCAGAGTGGTATATACCGAATCCCATGATGAAGTCGCTAACGGTCAGGCCAGACTGGTTGAGGAAGTAGCGCCGGGCGGTGTGGATGACAACTACTTTGCCCGTCAGAAAGGCATTTTAGCCGGCGTCCTTACCCTCACAACCGCGGGTATTCCCATGCTGTTTCAGGGGCAGGATTTTAAAGAGTCAGGCTGGTTCGATGATACCAGTGATATCGACTGGGAACGCAAAACCCGCTTTGCTGAGTATGCAGAAGCATTTACGCAACTGGTCGGTTTACGTACTAATAAAAACGGAAACAGTGCTGCATTGACCGGCGGTGCCACAGAAATTGTGCTTAAGGACGATGATAACAAAGTGCTGATCTACAAACGAAGCAATGGCCTTGATGACAAACACGTTTATGTCATGATTAATTTTTCAGGCGCAAATGTGGAAGGGTACCGGTTAAATGGCATGCCGCCGGATGCAGCCTGCCTGTTTGCCTGGCAGGACGGTATTACAACAAACGATGTGCAACTGAATGACAATCTTATCCATCTTACGGCTTACAGTGCGATGATTTTTTCCGGCAGCTGAGGCCGGAACGAAAAACGCGGTGCATTGTGCACCGCGTATATCACGTTGTTATTACCCGGTTCACATCATCAGAAACGGTAAGTGATTTTTCCGTAAACATAGCGGCCGGTAAAGCCGTAAGGCGAAAAGCCTGAATAAGGCATGATATAAGTAAAGGTGGTCGGCGCTTCTACCGTGTAGCGGCTTGCCTCAGGATACACATCAAATACGTTGTTTGCGCCCACAGACACAGACAACCCTTCCGTTAACGCTACATTAATGTCCAGATCGGTTACCCACTCCGCCGGAATGATTTCATTCAGCTCAGCGGTGGAGGACGGATCTTCTACTTCACCGTAACGGGTTGTTCTTAACGTTGTGGTGTAGCGGTCAAACGACCAGGTGACGCCTAAATTAACTTTACTTTCAGGCGAAGCCGTTTCGAACCGGCGCAACTCAACATCAGAGAACAAGTTACTCTGGTCAAAACCGGCGCCCTGCAGCACATCCGGTGCATCGATAACGCGGGTGACTTCATTGTCGTTAAAGTTTATGCCGGCATTGAAGTTAAATGCGCCCCACTCTGCTGTGTCCAGCGTATACGTTGACACAATATCGACACCCTGCGTACGGGAGTCAATCGCATTTAAGAAGAAACGCGCGCTGGTCGCACCGGTGCCTTCAAGTAACGCCGCTATTGCGTCGCCGGACAGGTTGTTTGACAACACAATGCGGTCGTCAATATCGATGCGGTAGAAGTCTACTGTCAGGTTAAAGTCTGCAGACGGTGACCAGGTAAAGCCTGCGCTGTAGTTAACTGATTCTTCTGCATCCAGACCGGGGCTGCCCAGCGCCTGCGCAACATCACTGGACGGTGCAAAGGTACCTGTTTCTACCGGAACACTGTCTACAAAAACGGTAGATATAGCAGTGAAATGTTGTTGCTGTAATGACGGAGCGCGGAAACCGGTAGATACCGATGCACGTAAAGCAAACTCATCGGTGACAGTTACCCGGTTAGACAACTTCCAGTTAAAGGTGCTGCCAAAATCGGAATAGTCTTCAAAGCGGCCCGCAACAGCAACGTTCCACTGCTCAAGTACATCTGCTTCCAAATCGACATACAAGCTGTAGTTGTGGCGGCTGTTCTTGCCCGCTGATTCCGGTGTAAAACCCGGAAATACCTGGGAACCGGCCGCGCCTAAGGAGCCATCTGCAGAAACCGCACCGCCGGGACCGAACGTACCCTGAATGTAAGAGCTTTCCTCACCTGCGGTAATTTCATAGCTTTCATGACGATACTCAGCACCCATTGCGAAGTTCATTTCGCTGTAGAATACACCGGTATCAACCAGGCGTGACGCATCTGCATTCACTACAGTGGTTTGATACTCTAAAGAGCCGGCGTCAAAACTTGTCTGGCTGTCAGGGCCCAAAGACGTATTCAGGGAATTGGCTACACCGTATTCCAGCTCGTTTTCACCATGAGTGACAGATAAATCGTAATTCCAGACTTCGTCATAACCTTTGATACCGGCCAGTACAGACGAATCTTTGATATCCGTGGTAATTTGTGGCAGGAAACCGTCAGGATAAATGGATGTAATGTTCCGTGAATCCTGTGCTCTGCGGTAGAAGCCGCCGCTGACAGAATTACGCTTGCTGGCACCGGCTGTACCGTAAAACTCAACCTTATCGTTAATCGCTTTTCCGGCATTCACAAACAGCGCATAGTCTTCCACGTCACCGTTACCGAAAACATGATTGTAACGGTCCACCGTTAACTCACGGGGATCAAGATTTCCTTCTTCGTCGCGGGCATAGTTTTCACGGGGATCGTAATCGGCACGGTTGGCCTGGCCCCGGTCACGGTATTCAGCAGACACATTTACAAAACCGTCATTGCCCCATTCGAAGCCGATGTTGCCGCGCAGTGTGGCTGTCTGACCATCCGTTAAAGAGCGGTCGGAGCCGGTCTGGAAAGCAAGATCACCATCATCACCGACACTGACTCCGGTTAACTCCGGCACACCATCCATAGTTGTCACGTTGGCACCGTAGGTAGCAGACACTTCGCCACCTTCGCTGGCATCTTTCAGTACGATGTTAATCACACCTGCGATAGCGTCAGAACCGTACTGGGCAGCCGCACCGTCACGTAAAACTTCGATACGTTTAATGGCGTTAGCCGGAATCGCATTTAAATCCACCGCAGAAGAACCCCGGCCAACAGAACCGTTCAGGTTTAACAGTGCGCTGGTATGCCGGCGTTTGCCATTAACTAAAACGAGAGTGTGGTCAGGAGCCAGACCGCGCAGCTGTGCCGGACGCACGTGGTCAGTACCATCGGTCATAGAAGGTTGCGGAAAGTTAAAGCTGGGCAGCAGGTTGTTCAGAATCATGTTGGTTTCAGTTAAACCTGTCGCAGCAATAGCAGACGCATCAATGATATCGATAGGTACCGGTGAATCATTCACTGTGCGTCCCACGCGGCGTGAACCCACTACCTGAATTTTTTCCAGACTGGCATCTGCAGCCGGATCAGTTTGCTCCTGTGCGACGGCCTGAGAAGAAACGGCTAACGGTAATCCGATGATTGCGGCAGAAAGAAGAGATAGTCGAAATGCAGACGACCGGGATTTGTCCTGTAACATAAAAAGTGTTCCCTAAGAATTTATTATTGAATCGAAAATACGCCTTATCGAAGTTGATAAGCGGGATGTCATGGCATCCGTTTCTGAAGTCAGGGTACGGCCCGAAAGCCCTTTGATGAGCCTTGATGAGACTCTTAGAATTATATGCGTGGCAGCATGAAGAACGGTCAGGTCAAAACCTGAACAACTGGTCAGTAGTGCTGCGGGCGGAGTAAATCATAAATCATGAGTTAACTGAAGCGGGAGTTTGAAATATTAATTTATTCCTCGGCAGACAAACAAAAATAACCGATGAATCTCTGTGGAACCCGGGAACTAAGATGTTCAAATACAAGAAACAATTCAGGAGCCAAAACCGATGTCAGCAGAAATCACAACCCTGACGAGCAAAGTGGTGTATGAAAATAAGTGGATGCGGGTAAGAGAAGATGCCATCGAACGTCCTAGTGGCCAGCAAGGCATTTACAGCGTGATGGAAAAACCGGACTTCACCGTTGTTATTCCCGTGCAGGCCGGATACGTGTACATGGTAGAACAATACCGCTACCCGGTTGAAAAGCGTCAGCTGGAATTCCCCCAGGGCACCTGGGAAGAGAATGGACAAGCCGATCCGGCAGAACTAGCTGCCGGCGAACTACAGGAAGAAACAGGCTTGCTGGCAAAAAACTGGACTCACGTGGGTTATCAGTATTTAGCTTACGGTTTTTGTAATCAGGGTTATCACATCTGGATTGCTACAGATTTCACCATGACCGAACAGAATCTCGACCCTGAGGAAGAAGGTCTGACCTGCCACCGCATTGCTTTATCTGATCTGGATGAGATGATTAAAAGGGGTGAAATCCTTGATGCCACCACCTGCAATGCGCTGGGGTTGGCGCGTCTGAAAGGACTTATTTAGTTTTATTGCTGCGCGTCACACTTCCGTTGCTCTATTCAGCGGAAGCAGGCTGTTCTGGCAGGCATTGCTGTAGCCGCTACGCTATAGTGGAGGCGTGTTTTTTCAAAAACTGTCAGCAAGGAGCTACCATGCGCACAAGAAAGAGCCATTTTATGGCCATTACTTTACTGCTTTCAACCGCGACCAGCGCAAGTGGTTTGCGGTGCGGAACAAAGCTGGTACTGGAAGGAGAAAGCACCTATGACGTCATTCAGAAGTGTGGCCAGCCGGATTCGCAGGAAGATCTCGGTTTTATTCGCAAGCGGGACGATTACGTCAAGGTGACCCGCTACATTTATGACATGGGTAACGGTAAATTTCTGCGTCTGCTCGACTTTCACAATGGTAAATTAATCAAAATCGCTGACGGGCCGCGTCAGTAGTCAAAGGAAATGGTTTACGGGAAGCGGCATGCTTGAGATTGCCACTCTGTAAGCGGGAATTATAAAAAACGGGAGCTTTTGCTCCCGTTTCTGTAATTAATCAGAATGTCATAACATGAAACTCTGATTTCTAATATTTATCGAAATTACCATCGATATGCTCTGTGTTAACAGTATTCTTTTCAATTTCATCCCGTAGCAACAGGAACGGCCGGTACTGCTCATCTTTCAGCAGCTCAAGCTGATCAGAATAATGCTCAGAGCCTTTCTGGCGAGAGTTACCGTAAGCCATAAGGCCTTTAGCTTTAACCGGCGTAGAGAACTCAATCATCGAAATCCAGGTTTCACCGTGATAGGGCTCACGGATACCATCCTCATCAGGATCGACCCAGGTGATTACGTTAAACGCCCCCAGGTTTCCGTAGCCACCGTGACCGGCAACATCTTTATCCTGAATACGGAAGCGTGAAATTTCCCCGAATACCGGGTCCATTCTGCCGTATTTGGCTTTGGTATTGTCAATAGCCGTTTTCAGCATCTCGACTGCCTGAGCAGGATCCTTGATGCCATAAGGTGTAGACAGTGGCTTTTCCATGCTCCAGCCTTCCACATAATTCGCTTCGCTGCTGAATCGTGGACGGGGACCGGCAAACTGTGCTGCCCACTCTTCGAACAGATATCCCGCGCGGCTGTCTTCGCTGAAGGTTTTATCCCAGTTCTCAAACAGCGCTACTGCCTGCTGAATTTCCGCATCGTTACTCTTTCTGGCTTCTGTCAGAAGTTCATCCATCAGACGCTCTGCCATCAGTGAATAAGTGGATGTTTTCATTTCCTCAAACTCAGCAAAAGACAACTTTCCGGATTCCGCCATTCGCTTAACCGCACCCTGAGCCCGGTAAGACATCGGGCCTTTGGTTGCCACATAAGCAGGGAAATCTTCAGGTTTGTATACCACAGGATAGGTCGCCAGCCAGGGTGGATCGTTGGCGTTCTGTACAAAACCACTGTCAGGATTGATGACTTTTGGCAGTTCCTCGTAGGTGTGAACCTCAATCCACAAATACTCTGAACTATCTCCCGGCACCAGCCCTTTCCAGAAATCCAGATCGCCCTGTTTACGCTTCGGCAGAATGCCGTTATCCAGATATTCAATATTCCCCGCTTTGTCCGCATAAGTGATGTTGAAGGTAGGGACCTGCAGACGTTTCATGATGGTCTGGAATTCATCAAAGTTTTTTGCCTGCAGCATGTCGTAATACTGCTGCAGCATGAAGGGGCGGTCGAGGCCGGCAACGCGCAGAGCAATTGTCACACCGTCATCACGAACAAACACAGGACCATGCACAGATTGTCTCAGCTCAAGGGTTTTATCGTCAAAAGAACCATCTTCCTGCAACACTTTATAGTGCCTGGTTTCCGTTTTAAACGGCAGCGTTTCACCGTCATATACATAGCCATCGTCATTCAATGTCAGCAGATAGGAGGTTGCTCCCAGCATGCCGTTCACTGTATTGGAAATGCCCATATTCTGGTTGAAGGCAAAGCGGATAACCGGCAGACCTACCTGAGTAGCACCGTACATTTCAAAGTCTGGCCCGGTCAGATGTGACTCATAATAAGTAAAGAAACCGGATGCCCAGGGCAGATGCGGATTCTGCAGCAACAGGGTATTACCGCTCTTTGACTTCGACGGCATCACCGCATAAGTATTGGAACCATTTTTCACCGGTGGCGCACGGTCGCCGATGATTTTGCTCTCGTTAGCGACGTAGATAAAATTCATCAGCCTGTGGGCGTGAGTCACCACATCCGCACCGCTTACTGGGAGCACTTTCAGCACGTCCTGATCCAATTTTTCCGGATGCGCCTCAGCGTAGTCATTGATGCCTTGAGCAAACGCATCTAGATTGGCTTTGAAATCCGGCTCCTGAGCCTGGTACCACTGCCCGCCCCTTTCCGGAACGCCGTTGGCAATCAGCCATTTATCGGTGGACTCATAGTCTGCGCCCCAGTACTCGGCACCTTTCGCCCGCGCCTGACCATAAAGCCGGAGAATGATATCTCCCTGACTTTCTGCCTGCGCCCAGCCAAAGCCATAGAATACCGATTCCGCGCTGTCACCATAAACGTGAGGCACGCCGTACCCGTCCCAGCGGATCTCGGTACCGGATGATTCGGCAGGTTGTTCGACAGAGGCGGTCTCTTTTGGTGCTGGAGAGCACCCAAGAAGATAACAGCTGGCTGCGACCAGCCAGAATTTAATTAAATGCTTCATGGCAGATATCTGTCCCTGAGTTCTGTGTGTCTGGAGGAAAGCGGCTGTGCTTCTCCTGCGATAAACAGATATTGAAGTTGTGAAAGGGGTTCAAAGGGGTCCCCACTCCACACAGCCACATCTGCCGTCATCCCGCTGGCAAGTGCACCAGTGGATTTCATTCCGAATATCTTTGCAGGCACAGAAGTGATAGCCTGCAGAGCCTTGTGCCTGTCCATCCCGTTGGCCACAGCCATACCAGCATAATATCGGGCATTGCGGGCAAAATGACCATCCTTGTCGGCGCGGATAATCACCGTTACACCGGCTTTTTCAAGCAGCGCTGCATTATCAAGGCGGGTATTCAGCATGTCGAAGTCCATGGGCAGACTCATATAGGTATCGACAATAACGGGAACATTCTGCTTAGCAATCTGGTCAGCCACCAGCCAGCCTTCGGCCGCGCCCTGAAGCACTGCACGGATTTGGAACGGCTTCAGCAACCTGAGCAGGTTCTCAATATCAATGGCTTTATCCACCCGGATAATAAGCGGACGTTCGCCTAGCATGACAGGAAGCAGCGCTGCTGTATCCGGATCCAGTTGCTCAACTTTTTCCCGCCAGTTATCAGCAGTAATGCCTTTGTCGGACAGCTGCTTCTGCAGACCTGCCAGCTGTTTTTTAAGCAGCGGATAGGCAGCGCCACGGCTCACCTTTGACTGATAGCTTTTAAGATCCAGCACTTCTGCAGCACCGGCACTGACAATCGTAGGCCCTTTTGCACTGAGTGAAATCGCCGCGGACAGGCCGGCAAAAGGCTGGGCCATGCTTCTGTTAGTTTTCGGACTCACCAAAGCACGGGTCACACCCTCCATTCTGGCAATGGGAATAAGTGTCGAACGTGGGTTCACCCCATACTGAATATCAAAACCCGCTGTGAGCTTTGGTGTCAGAGTTCGATCATCATTGGCATTAGCACGCCCATTAATCTCGCTGGCCGCCAGTGTGCTGTCGGTGGCAATAAATCCCGGCGTGAGTACCGAACCTTTCACATCGATAACTTTTGCATTATCAGGAATACGAACGCCCTTACCCACTTCAGAGATGACACCGTCTTTGATAATTACCGAGGCATTTGCGAGTGCCTGGTTATCCACAGCCGTCATCACCTTGCCATTCACCAGCGCAATGGTTTCGGCCATAGTAGATGAGCCGGACATGAGAAACAGAAATATAGAATAACGAGAAAGCTTACTGAATTTCATTATTTTTTGTTCCCCAGTTCAAAGTCTGATGCCGGTTTATCAGCCGGATGACTTCTGTTGTAAACCACAACGCCATCAATAAACACGCTGTCCGGTTTGGTGTAAATGCTGAACGGGTCGCCGCTCCACAACACGATATCAGCCATTTTCCCCTTCTCCAGGCTGCCGGTCTTATCAAAAATTCCGATTTGCTTTGCCGGGTTAGCAGTGATCCAGCTTATCGCTTCTGCCTTGCTGATAGGGATACCCGCGCGCAGAGAGGCACTCATAGCAATAGCCGCTTCCACATTCATTCGCTGCGACAGTTCTGCCGCATCGGAATGTAACGACGTGAGCACGCCTGCCTGTTCCAGCATAGCCGCGTTTTCCTCGATACCGTCAAACATCTCAAGCTTGAAGCCCCAGCGGTTTGACCAGGTAGAGACGGCGATATTCTCGTCTTTCAGCAGCTTCGTCATCTTGTAGCCTTCAGAGCCGTGATGCAGCACGTCAATATGGAAACCAAACTCTTTTGACATATTGACAAGTTCAGTAACCTCATCCACACGGTAGCAGTGCAGATGCGTCAGAATGTCGCCTCTGAGCGCGCCCGCCATGGTCTCCAGACGAAGATTTCGTTCAGGTGGAGTCACATCTTTGCCTGCTTCTTCGTCAGAATAATAGGCATCCCAAGTGTCTTTGTACTCAACCGCTTTCAGCCAGGCACTGCGAAAATCGGCCACCAGGCCCATACGGGTCATGGGTGACTCCCCTTTGCCGCCGTACACTTTTAGCGGATTCTCGCCACAGGCCATTTTCAGGCCATAGGGCGCCCGGGGAAATTTCATATCCTGAATGTTGGTGGCTTCCACATTTTTCAGCGTCACCGTTCTGCCGCCATACAGATTCGCAGAGCCCGGCAATATCATCATCGTCGTGACACCCGCTTCTCTGGCGCGTTCAAAGCCCGGCGCCTGTGGCCAGACTGAGTGTTCCACCCATTTATCTGCGGTGTTAGGTGAGGTTTTCTCATTCAGATCCATATTGGCCGGCACCCTTGGTGCCGAGAAAATACCAATGTGAGAGTGAGGATCCACAATACCCGGCGTTACCCAGCGGCCCGCTCCGTCAATCACCCCGGCACCATCCGGAATGCGGACATTATTGCCAACCGCCACAATTTTTCCGTTTTTAAACAAAACAGTGGCACCACTCAGTTGCTCGTCTGTACCCGTCAGGACATTAGCATTAGTGATAGCTATAGCTTTGTCCTGGTGACTACTGTACGTAGACGCAAATTTTGAGTCATCCGGAACCAGCCCTTCGCTGATTGCGGCGTTTACCTGCCCGGTAATGACTGCTGAAACCAGCAGTACCAGCTCTTTACATCTCATTTATTCTATCCCTTCCTGACTGACATAAAGGGTTTTGCCCTTCCACGTCTTTGTTGAAACATCAGGTACAAACACCTCTTTTCTGCCTTGCTCTGTCAGGAACGTCACCTGCAGATCAACGGAGTCAGCAACGGGTGTTGCGATAAGCACTGGTGCACTGTTCTGGGCGTTATAACCGCCTCCGGTATCTACCATGCGACTGCCAAGCAGTTCGTCACCAGCAAACACTCTGACTTCTGCGCCGGGTAGCGGGATGTGGGAGCCTTTGAGAACGGGAGCAACGGTAAGATAATTGCCCTGCGGATCCAGCTTATTGACATAAACGAACTCATGACCCACTTCGAGATCGTTGTGCGTTGTTGAAATGTCTATATCGCCATCACCATCAAAATCAACAAGTTGAATACCGTGGTCGGCATCCTGTGCAGCGATATTTTTCGGCAGCATGTCCACAAAGCCGTTACCCGTATTGATATAGAGATAATCGTGCTGTCTTGGGTCAGTACCTTTGAAACCAACAACATAAAGGTCCAGCAGACCATCATTATTAATGTCGCCCCAGGTGGCTGATACATGGTGGTGATTACCGGTGATACCGTATTTTGCAGCCACTTCAGAAAAGCCGCCTTTACCGTCGTTCATGTAAAGCAAATCGTCGCCGTAGGTTGCCACGAAGAGATCAAAGTTGCCGTCGTTATTGAAATCACCAACAGTGCAGCCAACACCACCCTCGTCAAGGGGACGGCGGGGATGATCCATATTCAGCTCGGCAGCAATATCGGTAAATTTACCTTCATCGTTGCGGTAGAAGCCGTCTCTGTCGCCACTCTGGTTGGCAACGAACATATCCAGGTCGCCATCTTTGTCGTAATCAAACCAGCAAACCCCTACACTTCTGCGTGGGTCATATAAGCCCGCGGATTTACTGACGTCAGTAAAGCCTTTTCCATTGTTGCTGTAGAGGTGATTCCCCCCCATTCTCTGTGCGAGATAGAGGTCAAGGTCACCATCATTATCATAATCAATCAGGTTACCCTGACGTGCTGTCACGCCGGGAAGCAAAACACCGTAAGCTTCAGCTACGTCCTCGAAGGATTTGCCACCGTGATTAATAAAGAGCTGGTTATATTTATGATATGGGCGATGGAATGAGCCAATGAAAAGATCGGGATAGCCGTCGTTATTGATATCGCCCCAGGATGCACCCCGTGCATCAACACCGGAAGAGGGTAATCCGGGTGCATCTCTGACCTGAGTCAGTTTACCGTTTTCATTTCGGTAAAGGCGGATTTCACCGCTTTTGAAGGTAACCACAAGATCAAGATCGCCGTCCTGATCATAGTCAGCCCACGCATTAGACAATGCGCCGGGCGTCGAGAATTCTGTTTTGTCGTAAAGTGAAAATGCTGGTACAGACTGCTTTGCTGCAAGCGCTGTCTGTCCTAATAACAATGCGGCGGATACCGCCATACTTAGCGTTCTGAATTTCATTTATATTCTGCCTGAGCCAGGAGTAAGACAAAGCCGGTCTCAAAAAGAGACCGGCGCGCAAGGTTTAAAATGCGTAGTTAGCTCTGACGAAATAGAATGCGCCGTAGTGGCCAAAAGGTGAATTTGAAGCGTATGGGGCAAAACCGTAAGGGTTTGAACCTTGCTTAGCATCAGGGTATGTATCAAACAGGTTGTTAGCACCACCTGATACAGTCAGACTATCGGTAGCTTTATAGGTCACAGTTAAGTCAGTGATCCACTTGCCGCCGTAGTGTTCGTCATACTCCTCTCCGCTGTTACTGTAGACATCGTAGCCGCCATACCAGGTTTCACGTACAGATACGGTAAGAGCATCCATCATCCACTCCAGACCGAGAATGATCTTCTCATTCGGTGTCCCCTTCTCGATATAACCCTGGGACTTGCGGTCATAAAGAGTTAAGCCAAGACCTTCAAGAACCGCCGGGGTTTCAGCAATGCTGTCAATCTCATTCTTATTGTAGTTAGCGGCAACGGTGTAGTTCAGGCCGCCCCACTCTTCCAGATCCTGTTTATAGGTTGATACAACATCCACACCTGTAGTCGTCATATCAATCGCATTAGCGAAGTACTGCACGTACATGTTTGAATCCAGGCCATTGGCGCTGAGGATTTCAGATACACCATCGCCTTTCATCAGGCCTGTCAGCTGAACCAGGTCATCGATCGCGATTCTGTAACCATCAACGGTAATATCCCACGCTTCTGCCGGAGACCAGGTAAAGCCTGCACTAAGGTCGAGAGACTTTTCAGGATCCAGTTCCTGCGAGCCCAGAGACTGACCAACATCAGAATCAACTTTTACCAGACGTGATTTCACTTCCTGATATTCGCCCTCAACTTCAATGAACTGTGTTGAAGTGCGGCCAAAATTGGCCTGAGACAATGAAGGTGCACGGAAACCGTTGCTTATAGTTGCACGCAATGCGAAATCGTCACTAACTTCATATCGGGTATTCAGCTTACCACTGAAGACATTACCAGCACTGTCATCATAGTGTTCAAAACGCACAGCACCGGTAACAGACCAGACATCACTCAGGTCCGCAGAAGCCTCAGCATAGGCTGCCATAACATTGCGGTCTGCATCAGCCTCATCATCTGGAGTGACTACGATTGCAGCCTGTGCACCAACCGGCGCTAACTGACCATCAAGGGTGCCGCCACTGAAAACATAACCGCCATTTTCGTAGGCTTCAGGGTCGCCAGCAAACGTATTGAATTCTTCAAAACGGTGCTCAAAACCAAAAGACAGCTGCACCGCTTTGTCATCAACATAGTAAGCACGGGTAGCATCAAAGTTTGATGTCCACTGATTAAACTCAGACGTGTAAGTACGGAACTCAGTAGGACTTTCTGTACCCAGTGAAGCATTCAGAGAGTTGGTTGACTGATGGTCCACTTCGTTGTGGCCATAAACGCTGCTGAGATCCCAGTCCCACTCTTTGGCAAACATACCCTTAACACCGGCTGACAATTCAAAATCAGTCTCGTCCATGGCGTAGTTTGGCGCATAGCCATCAGGATAAATTTCGGTGATAACAGAAGTACGGCCCACATTACGGAAGTTCTGACCTACTTCTGCCTCCCGCTGTGCGTAAGTACCTGTTGAATAAAGCGTTACGTTTTCCAGTGGCACCACGGTATTCTGGCTGATGTAAACAGATTTTACCGCCGGCAGACCGCCCTGATACACGTAATCGTTTACATAAGTGTTCAGTCCATTACGCACTGCTTTTTGTGCGTTCTTGGTCTGGAAAGACCAGGTGCTGCTGCCGTCCTCGTCAATACCGAATCCTGTTGAGCCGCCAAAAGTGACTACCTGACCATCTACCGTACCGCGATAGTCAGCACGCTGACCTGCACTGGCATTAATATTGCCACCTTCAGCGTTGTCTTTGAGAATGATATTGATAACACCCGCAACGGCATCTGAACCATACTGTGCAGCAGCACCGTCACGCAGAATTTCCACGCGCTTGATGGCCGATGCAGGGATCAGGTCCATATCCACCGGGTTCGCACCGCGGCCTACACTACCTGAGTTAAAATCGATAAGTGAGCTGTTATGACGACGCTTACCGTTGACCAACACAAGAATGTGAGATCCGCTCAGGCCGCGTAAAGACGCCGGACGGGCAATACTGTTCCAGCTTGAGCTGGCCACGTTCATCGCCTGAAATGACGGTACCAGACGTGATAACACATCGCGCATAGGTTCGGACCCGAGCATATTTTCAAGCTTATCGCCCTGAATAACATCGATAGGGGTCGGGCTCTGGGTAACAGTTCTTGGCGTACCACGTACACCGGTAACCACTACCTGTTCGTATTTCTCTGCTTCTTTGTTCGCGTCATCGCTTTGTTCCTGCCCGATTGCAGGAGTAGCAGACAGTGCTGCGACTATGGCAGCTGCGGTGCCGGATAACATCAGATTTTTCTGTTTTTTCTTTTCCATTTCATTCACTTGTTGCGTTTCAGTCATATTTTGATGGGCTGGTCGCAACTGAATGAGAATGCTACCTTTAACGGTAATCTGTCCGCTCAAATCTGTTCCATCCAGCAACTGTTCCAGTCCATCACTGACTGTAAAGTGGCCACGTAATTCGGGTGTGCTGATTGAGGCCACAAGTTTCTGGGGAAATATCACTGCAAGGTTAGTCTGTTGTGCAAATGACTTCAGACTTTTTCCGGCAGGTTGATGAGGGATATCGAACGCAACCACTCTGTCTTCAGCGAAATCTTCACTGAATGCCGTTGTGGGCAGCACAAGGCATAACAGAAGGATAGTAACAACATGATTCAATATCTTAGCAGTCAAGGTATTCCCCAGAGCATCAGCTGAGCGGATACCCCTGATCTTTTTTTGCCTGTCAGGGTTTATCTTTTGCACAGCCTTACCTACAGAGAGAAACGAAAGAGAAAAAACCACTACCCTAAATACAAATATTTTTAATTTTTTTACGAGCGGGCGTTCCGGATGTAGAAAACCTTATCGCCAACCTGCCTGACACTGAGCCCCAGGCCCGCTTCAAGGGTGTGAAAAACGGCTTCAAGATTATCGATGGGATAATACCCTCCGACTTTCATCTGAGCCACTTCTTCATCAACAATATGGATCTGAAAATCGGAATAGCGGGAAATTTCTTCTACGACTTCAGAGAGAGTCTGATTTTCAAAGGCCAGAAAGCCCTGCCGCCAGTAGAGTTTTTGTGCCAGCGTCTCCTTGTCTTCTAGCTCGACAGACTCAACTTTTTTGTCTGCAACGACCACATTCTTGCCTGCATCCACCACAACTGTGTCACCTCCTGCGGTAAGATTATCAGGCAGCTGGTCAAGATCTGGCCCGGCGATAGTGCGGTCAGCACGGATCCTCACGCGCCCTTCTGACACCAGAACATTAACACTCTGGTCTTTCATTCTGACAGAGAAGTTGGTACCCAACGCCTGTACATCACTTTCCCCGGCCATAACGGTGAAAGGCGCACTGGCATCATGGGCTACTTCGAAGTTAGCTTCACCCCTTTGGAGGATCAGATTGCGGTGTCCGCTCTCGAATTCTACCAACAACCTGGAATCTGTATTCAGCATGACATGTGAACCATCACTGAGCTTCAGTGATTCCTGCTCGCCGACACGAGTGGTGTAGAGTCCATTTGTGGAGGTGTAGTGGGAAGTAGTTTGAATATGAATGAGCAGCGGGATTAGCACCACGAGAGCAATGCAAGCCGCGATTTTCAAAGAGAGCTCAAGCCAGGGGCTGCGGGTACGTGATTGTCGAATGGATTCCAGTGATGCGCCATCAATAGGTTTCGCCTGCTCAGCACCTGCAGCAGACAGTGTATCCCAGGTCGCAGCCATTCGCTTAAGTTCTTTGCGATGTACCGGACTGGTTTTTACCCAGCGATTCAGGCTTGCCTGCTCTTCAGAGGTAAGCTTTCTGCTTTCAATACGCGCTATCCACTCAGAAGCCTCCTCACGGATCTTTGAGACTTCGCCGGGGAAGTTAACGACGTCGCTCATTTGAATGCTCTCACGTTGTCAGAAACGGAAGATTCATTAACAGAATCAATGTTATTATTTTCATTAAGACGAGCCTGCACAAAATGATCACATCGCTCAATGCCCTTTGCCAGATGTTTTTCTGCCGTGCTCACACTGATCCCTACTTCTTCCGCAATGTCTTTAAGCTTCATTCCGTTGAGCAGGCGCAAAGCCGTTACCAGCCTGCATTTGTCCGGAAGAGAAGCCAGCGCCTCGTTCAGAATTTCCTGTTCCTGAGACTTATCCAGATAGCTGAAAACACTATCCTCCTCATTATAGAGACCTGCGTCGTCAAAATCCTCTACATAGTCGAGCAATTTTGTTGAGACTTTCGTCCCTTCCCGTTGGGTAAGGTGCTTTGCAGTTTTGAACAGATAGACCTTGGGGAACTGGATTTTACTCTTTTTATCCATAGCGAAAGTCTGCAGGAAAGTTTCCTGCACAATGTCTTCAACGTCACTTTCATGGCGGGTATTGCGGGATACAAAGCGCAACAATGCTTTCCTACAATCGCGAAAAGAAGAGAATACGGAATTTTCTTTATTTTTTTGGGGCACACTAATCCCTGCCGGCAAAAGACAATGATAATTAAGGCAAGGTATTTCTTATTTGAAACCAAACTATCATTATTAAGAGCAGGTTCGCAATAAAAAATGGGCATGCTGCTGCCCTGTCAGTTGAATCATGATCAAACCTTCTCTCTCATAAGTACCAACATTAACTTGAAAAAATTCACCCGAAAGGAAGGAGCTGACGATGAGTAAAGTGGTACTGATAACCGGCGCATCCAGTGGCATCGGTGAAGCAACAGCCAGAAAATTAGTTGCCGGTGGACATAGATTGATAATTACTGCACGAAGTAGCGATAAACTCGAAAAGTTGACGGATGAACTTGGCTCTCAAAACGTCCTTGCTGTGGCTGCTGATGCCACCGATTTTGAGGCTCTTTCACAGGTAGTAAAAACTGGCGTTGACCATTTCGGACGCCTGGATGCTGTTTTCGCTAATGCCGGCAAGGGTGTAAACGCCGCCGGTACTCAAAATGGAGATCCTGAGGAATGGGATACCATGGTTGATATCAATATTAAGGCGCTGCTCTGGACAGCTAAGCTAACGCTTCCACATCTGAAAGAAACAAAGGGCCATTTCCTGCTCACCAGTTCTGCGGCCGGTAAAGTGTCAATTAAAGGGTCAGTCTACGGAGCGACTAAGTGGTTTGCCTATGGCTTCGGGATGAACCTTGCAGAAGAAATGAAAGAATGGCAGGGCCGGTGTACCACAATATGCCCCGGCATGGTCAATACGCCGTTCTTTGACGAACCCAAAGAAGACAAACTTCAACCTGAAGATGTGGCTGATGCTGTTGCTTTTGCCATCAATGCAGACCCGCGCAATAGTGTACGGGAAATCTATCTGATGCCGGCTAACTGAGTGTCACAGGTAGTAATATAAGTCTGTCTGATTGCTGACAGACTTATAATTACTATTCACCAGAGTGTTACTGCCCTGACACGCCATGTGCTAGGGTTATGGTGTAAAAGTTTAATGAGCACCGGCCATGACAGATACCCGCCTGGCGAAAAAAATCGCATTTCAAATTCTTACCCACTTTGATAAAAGTTACCGGTGGTTCACCCGTATAACCCGTGGCGCAAAAGAGCGCTTTGAAAATGGCGAGTGGTCTGCCACCCAAACCGCGTCCAGAGACAGACTGAATATTTATGAGAAAAGTGTTTCCGACGCGGTAGCTGATATCTATCATCTGGTGGAAGTCCACCAGCGGGATCGCAGCTTCTGGCAGGAATTAAAGGAGTCTTTTACCCGCCACCTTGAAACCCATCCCCAGTTTGAGCTGGCTGAAACGTTCTATAATTCCATCATCGGCCGTCTGTTCCGTCACCAGAGCTTCGATAATGACGTGATGTTTGTACTGCCCAGCCGGTGCTTTCTTCCCGGCCGCGACAGGGCGCAGGTGATTAACAGCCTCGACACCACGACTACCGTGGCACAGATGTATGAATCTATTTACAAACTGTACCGCTTCAACCTTGCCTTCGAAGATTATCCCCGTGATATGGCTCACCTTGAAACAGCGCTGCGCAAGCGTCTGAACAAGGAACAACTGGCCAGCGTGGAACTGGTGGAAATCCTTAAGCCGGTATTTTATCGTGGTAAATCGGCTTACCTTATCGGTCGTATCTGCATGCCCGGCGAAACACTGCCCTTTGTCATCTCCATGCATACCAATGACAATCAGGAAATTTATGTGGACGCCCTGCTCACCGACCGTCAGGATCTGAGTGTTATCTTCGGGTTTGCCCGCAGCTACTTTATGGTGGATACCCAGTATCCCGCCGAAATCGCTGCCTTTTTGCAGGAGCTGCTGCCGCACAAGAAGCATTTTGAATTGTATATGTCGCTGGGCCATCATAAACACGGCAAAACCGTGTTTTACCGCAATTACCTGCAGCATCTGGATAACAGCGACGACATTTTTGAGCGGGCACCGGGAACCCGCGGTCTGGTGATGATGGTGTTCCATCTGCCGTCATACGGCGTGGTGTTCAAAATCATCAAAGATGAATTTGCAGAAAGCAAAAAGATTACCCGTCAGCACGTGAAAGACTGCTACAAGATGGTAAAAATGTCAGACCGTGTGGGCAGAATGGCTGATACCCATGAGTATGTGAACTTTCGCTTCCCACTGTCACGCATGCATCCGGACCTGATTCAGGAACTGAAAGACACCTGTGCATCCAGCCTGGAATTTACCGGTGACGAACTTATCATCCGTCACCTGTACATTGAACGGAAGATGACGCCGCTTAATCTGTATCTGCTTCAGGAAACCGATGAAGACAAACTGCGTCACGCTATCTACGAACTGGGTTTGTGCATAAAACAAATTGCGCTGGCGAATATTTTCCCGGGCGATATGCTGCACAAGAATTTCGGCATCACCAAGGGCGGCCGGGTAATATTCTATGATTACGACGAAATTTGCCTGATGAAAGATCGTAATTTCAGAACACTGCCCAAGTCCGACGATCCTTATGCTCTGGATACCCTTTCAGTGGCGCCCGATGATGTATTCCCCGAGCAGTTCGAACACTTCATTGTGGGTAAAAAGCAGTTCAAGGATATCCTCAAAGAATATCACGGCGATCTGATGACGCCCGAATACTGGCAAAGTGTGCAGGCAATTACGGCCCGCGGTGAAGTTCAGAATTTTACCCCGTACAATCCGGCCATGCGCTTCAGTAACCGGCGCACCTGAACCATCAGTTTCTCACAGTCTGCTATCATTAAAAGATTGTCATAAAGACTAAATTTAACTGGAAATCGATTATTCTGGTGATCAGGCAAGTACGTTTATGGCGTATTAGTTACTGACATTTCTGATGGTAGAACCACACGTATGAGAGCATTAATAATTGAAGATGATCACACCGTTGCAGATCACATCCGCAATGGTCTTGAGTCGGCCGGACATGAATGCTTTCATCAAAGTGACGGTAAAAGCGGACTGAACCGTGCCCTTGATGAGCAATTCGATCTGGTCATTTTAGATATCATGTTACCTGAGATGGACGGCTTTACGGTGTTGGACAACATCCGTTCTTCGTCTTCCGGTTTACCGGTACTGCTTTTAAGTGCCAAGAGTCAGGTTGATGATAAGGTGCGGGGCTTGCGCTCAGGCGCAAATGATTACCTCACCAAACCCTTTGCCATTGAAGAGCTGCTGGCGCGGGCTGAAGGCTTAACCGGCCGCACTGCCACCAGCGCGAAAGAAACGGAATTATCAGTGGGCGACCTGACCCTGGATTTGCTGCGCCGAAAAGTAACCCGTGGCGAAACGGAAATCGATTTGCAGGCCAAAGAATTCCAGCTACTTGAATGTTTGCTGAGAAACCGCGGAAAAGTGGTGACCCGCAGCATGTTGCTGGAACGGGTATGGAATTATCACTTCGATCCGCAAACCAATTTAATAGACGTTCATATCAGCCGGTTACGACAAAAAGTAGATAAAACGTTTAATATCCCCCTCATCGAAACTGTTCGCGGTACCGGTTACCGCATTTCAGAGGGTATCGCTTGATAGCAATTGGTGCGTTTACCCGCAGTTCCAGCTTCAGGGTAGGCGCATTATTTACCGCCCTGTCTTCTGCGGGCATTTTATTTATTCTTTATTTCTGGTCGTTGTCGGACGACGACAAACTGCTTACAGAAGCCCGCGCAGCCCTTGCCGCAGAACGTTTTGCTTTTGGTGAAATTTACGCACAGGGCGGACTTAGCGCCCTCACCACAAGCCTTGAAGGTCGTGCAGCCAGTTCTGACAACGACTCGCTCCTTGCATTGCTCGGGCCGGACAACACCATTCTGGCCGGAAACCTGTCGAAACTTCCCCCGCTGACCACTGACACAGTGCCGGCAATAGTACCGGTGTCGCTACCTGATTATCTCCGTGAAGACATGTCTCTGCGCACAGAAAATCCGGACGCCAGCAACCTGTTGTACGATGTAGTGACCCTGGGCAATCATAAGATCTTTATAGCCCGCAACGTTGAAGCGCTGTACAGCAAACAAAAAATTGGCCGTGCTCTTGGCTGGATCTTCGCCGTCATGCTGGTGATGATTGCAGCACTCAGCTTCGGTGTTGCCCTGTATGTGGTCAACAGAATCAACCGCATGTCGCACACGGCCAGCGACATTATGGATACCGGCGATCTCAGTGCCCGCATGGAAATCGACAGCAACTGGGATGATTTAAGCAAACTGGCAATCGTGTTTAACAAAACTCTGGATAAGATTGAAAACTCAGTCAAAAATATCAAACAGGTTTCAGACAATATCGCCCACGATTTGCGTACCCCGCTTTCCCGCTTACGCAGCAAACTGGAACGCATGGATGAAGGGGAGTTACGGGACGAGGCGCTGGCTGAAGCCGACAACCTTCTGGCTATTTTTAACGGCCTGCTACGTATTGCCGACGTGGAAAGTGAGCGGCAGCGTGCCGGATTCGACAACGTGGCCCTGCATACTGTTGTTGCCGATGTGGTGGATTTATACGAACCTCTGGTGGAAGATCAGCAGGTATCTCTGACCTGCAATATTGAGCCCGTTGAAATTGAAGGTGATATGCACCTGCTGTTTCAGGCATTGAGCAATTTGCTGGATAACAGTCTGAAACACGCCAAAAATAACTGCCGTATTGAAGTTAACCTGATGAAAACCTCACACCGGATCATCATCGCTGTTTTTGATTCCGGGAAAGGCCTTCCTCCCCGCGAATTTGAAAACCTCGACCGGCGCTTTTACCGCGCAGAGCAAAGCCGTACAACGCCCGGCAATGGCCTGGGCTTGTCCATGGTCAGTGCTGTCACATCCCTTCACTATGGCAAGCTCTGGTTCATCGATAACCCGCTGTGTACTCACAGCGGGTTCGGCGTTGTGATGAGTTTGCCCCAGCGGCAGACAAAGGCAAAACGACCGTCAGCAGATTAATCAGCCGTGATTCAAAATAGCCGGAATGCCGGGTAGCAAACCAACGAGCGCCATAACACCGGTCAGAACAACGAACATGATGCCGGGAATGATCCAGCGGTTCATTTTTGACAGTTCCGCGCTGCGTTCTTTACATCCGATTAAGCCCAGATTGTCCAGTAACATGGTAAGTGACCAGCCGAATGCAGGGTTCACCAGTGATGAGGCAAATACCACGATGGCTGCCGACTGGGTGGTTTTGCCTTCTCTGGTCATTTCCATGCCCGCTTCAAGTAACGGCACAAATACGCCCACAATCAGTGCTACACAAAGCACAGGCTCCCAGATTGCAAGATCCATGGGATAACCCAGAAGCCCTGCAGCAACACAGAACAGCGCCGTCAAGATAGCACCGGCGGGAATCGGACGTTTAGCAATAGCAGCAGGAACAATGTACGTCCCCCAGGAAGAGGTGAAGTTAGCGCCTCCCATGAGTGAACCGGCTACCTGACGGGTGGCTGCACTCACCATGGTGTCATCAATGTTCATCTGTACTTTTTCAGTTTTTGCCGGATAGCTGATTTTCTGAAACACCTGATGTCCCAGAAAGTCCGGTGACCACATTGCCACAGCCAGTACTGCGAAAGGCAGGACCACAATGAACTGCTCAATACCCGGCAAGCCCAGCATCCAGCCGGTGTTTTCTCCCCACCAGTACGCCGGATTCATATTTGGTAACCCCGGAGAGGTATGAAACTCAAACGGTGCGCCCAGCAAAAAGGCCAGCCCGCCGCCAAGCAGACAACTGAGCGGCACTGCCAGCCAGCGCTTCTTCCAGTGCTCAAGTAAGGCATAGAGTACAATTGTGCTGAGTATTACCACAAAGGCAATGTGCGCCATGTCTATGCCCTGCGCCCATGCAAACAGCTTTTTCACCTGCGAGGTAGTGCCGATGAACCCCAGATACAGCAGGAGTCCCCCGCACACCCCTTTACTGGTCAGGTTAGCCAGCAAACTTCCGCCTTTACTGATGGCCAGCAGCATGCCGAAGATCCCGATGAGCAGTCCGAATGCCATGGGATGTCCGCCGGCTGCAACCACAATAGGGATAAGCGGAATAAGCGGGCCGTGAGTACCGGCAAGGTTTGCGGTGGGCAGTAAAAAGCCGGAAAACAGTAAAATGAAGAACGCCACAATCACCAGCTCGTAACGCACGTTCTCCAGGATAAATGCATCGCCAAGCCCCAACTGACCGGCAAACGTGGCAGCAATGGCACCTACCATCACCACCTTACCAATGGTGCCGGCGAGTGCCGGAATCGTGTCTTCCCACTCAAAGCGATAATCCCTGAATGGCAAATTCGGCCGCCACCTTTTGGGAGACATGATTTGTAACTCATGCTCAAGGTATTCATCCCGGCTTGAAAACTCTGAAGAAGGCTTGTGTTGTTCTGCGTATTCTGAAGTTGAAGGCTGTTGATGATTTGAAGATGGTTTTGTAAACCCGCTACCTGATCCCATACTTTCTCCGCATGTCTGGCTTAAGAAAAAAGCCATCCTAGAACAAACACCACCCGCCAATTGTTAATATAACTTGAAAAAATAAACATAAAACAAACATTAAAGGACATAAATGGTCGTCGCCGAACAATGAGCAACGGGGAAACCTGCGTTAACAAAGCACAGAAAAGAAGTAACAACGAGAACCTTTGATTAACATTTAGATAACACCACGATATAAGCTATTAGTCGTATAGATGCTGTTAAGCGTAATAACCGGACTGATCATCTATCTCTTACCTGCCCGCTGAACCAAAACACCGCCATGCCGTAACGAAAATTGTAACGGGCAACCGCAACATCTGAATGCGCAGCCCGCTTCCCGTTCGCGTCGTTCTGTGCGCGCCCTGTTTCAGACCTCTGCATCAGAGGCCTTTTCTTACAATTTTTAAGAAGGATTTTACTGTGACGACTTCCAGTCAGACTTCTGCCAGCAAGTACACATTATTTGTGTCTTCCCTGCTGGTTTTATGCGGTCTGCCATTGCTTGTTGGCGGTGGCTGGCTCGCTGCCGCAGGTGGCAGCTGGTACTATCTTCTTGCAGGTATTGGCATGCTGATATCTGCTTTTCTTCTGGCCCGACAATCACGTGCCGGTGTGTGGATGTATGGCCTGGTTGTGCTGGGCACTGTTTTATGGTCCGCATGGGAATCCGGCCCGGACTACTGGCGCTGGGTACCCAGGCTTGATGTGGTGATGGTGCTGGCACTCCTGGTCGCCTTAACCATGACCCGGTTAAAACAACCATTCAGTAAGACGTTGTCTTACACGTATGCCGGCGCATCTGTGGCAATTTTTGTTGTAGCCTTTGCCCTCGCTTTTGTTCCCTACGGCTTTAATCAATACGATGCCGTTCCCGCTACGGCAAAAACCTCTTTTTCAACTTACACCGGTCAGATTGATAAAGCGGATCAACCTGCCAGCGGAGACTGGCCGGCCTACGGACGCGATAATGCTGCTACCCGGTACTCTCCCCTCACACAAATTAATACAGGTAACGTATCCGGACTCACCCGAGCCTGGGAGTTCAGAACCGGCGAGATGGATGTAAAAAGCTGGGGAGCGGAAACCACGCCTATCAAAGTGAACGACCGGCTTTATCTGTGCTCAGGCCTGAACAATATGTTTGCACTGGATAGTAAAACCGGGAAGCAAATCTGGAAGTACGATGCCGGACTGGATCAAAAAGATATTCCTTACACTGCTGCCTGCCGCGGAGTGGCGTACTACGAAACACCGGCCAGTGCGATGACAGAAGGGCAGACAACCTGTAAAGCCCGCATTGTCGAAGGCACCCTGGACGGCCGTATTATCGAAGTGGATGCGGATACCGGCAAACCTTGCGAAGATTTTGGCGACCACGGCCAGGTAAGCATCAAGGAGCATATGGGAGAAACACCCGACGGTTACGTAGCCATTACCGGTGTACCTAACATTGTTCAGGGAGTGATTATCACCGGCCATCAGGTTATCGACGGACAAGCCCGCTACGAACCGTCCGGCGTCATTAAGGCCTACGATGCAGTGACCGGCGAACTGAAATGGGCATGGGATATGGTTCGCCCGGACATAGACACCATTCCTCCTGAGGGTGAAACCTATACCCGAGGTACACCGAACATGTGGACTACAGGTACGGGCGACAACAAACTTGGTCTGGTTTATTTGCCTATGGGTAACTCAACTGCTGATTACTACAGCTCCATGCGCCGCAAAGAAGAGCATGAATATTCCAGCTCACTGGTTGCTATTGATGTAAACACCGGCAAGCCCGTCTGGCATTTTCAGACCGTACATGCCGATGTGTGGGATTATGACTTAGGTTCACAGGTCACTCTGCTCGACTTCCCTGTTGAAAACGGTACAGTGCCTGCGTTGATGCTGCCATCCAAACAGGGCGATTTGTATGTGCTTGACCGCAGAACAGGCGAGCCTCTCACCGGGGTGACTGAAAAACCTGTGGCTCAGGGTGGTGTGGAGCCGGAAGAGCGCTCAGCCACGCAGCCGGTAAGTGAATATCACGCTTTGCGCAAACCACCGCTGACAGCGCAGGATATGTGGGGGATCACTCCATTTGATCAACTGGCATGCCGCATACAGTTTCAGGAAGCCGCTTATGACGGTATGTATACGCCTCCCACTGTCAATCAACGCTGGATCCAGTATCCCAGCTACAATGGCGGTTCTGACTGGGGAAGTGTAGCTATCGACCCTGAGCGTGGCGTTATGATTGCCAATTACAATGATATGCCCATGTATAACACACTGGTTCCCCGGGATGTGGTTGATAAAGAAGGCTGGCTGACCCGTGCAGAAGAGAATGAAAAGTTCGGTGGACCGGCAGGCGGCGCTGAAGGTGCAGGCGATCCACAGGTAGGCACGCCCTACGGTATTGATGTGAATGCTGGCTGGCGCCTGCCATTTACCGGGTTGTTGTGTAAAGAACCGCCTTACGGTGGGATACGTGCCATTGATATCGCTACCGGCAAAACCCTGTGGGACAGACCTCTTGGTACCGCCCGTAACAATGGTCCGTTCGGTATTGCCTCTCACCTGCCAATCAATATCGGCACACCAAACAACGGTGGTGCAGTGGTGACAGCCGGTGATTTGATTTTCATTGCGGCAGCCACTGACGGGCTTATCCGTGCTATCGACATTAATACCGGTGACACGGTATGGCAGGATAAACTTCCCACCAGCGCTCAGGCCAATCCGATGGTGTATGAACAGGACGGCAAAGAGTATCTGGTGATCATGGCCGGCGGCCACCATTTTATGGAAACGCCGGTGGGTGACTATGTCATAGCTTATGCCTTGCCCGATAACATCGCCCGCAGTGCTTCCGGTGCAGGCAGTATATCAGAGCAGCTGTGATAGCTGTTTAGTAAGGGGGTATTCCCCGAATCTCAAAAGCTTCCCTTCTCCGCCTGCCGGCGAGGGGAAGTTTTACCAGTTTATGTACCGGTCTCTGTTTTACGGGATCAATCCCGGCAAACGGAGGAACTTAAACAGCCATCAGGCACATGCCTTTAGTTTTGAAGAAACTCAGCTAATCTTTGCTTTTGTCGCCCTGCTGCATCGAAGTTATCAGACGCAAGCCAGGCTGCATATCCGGCCCGCATTTTTGCATACTCGTAATCCAGGATCGCATACCATGCGGTATCACGGTTTCGCCCCTGTGAGACCAGCATCTGCCGGAAAATGCCTTCAAAAGTAAAGCCGAAGCGCTCCGCTGCTGCTCTGGACGGGGCATTTAATGCATCGCATTTCCATTCCAGCCGGCGGTATCCGAGTGTGATAAACACATATTCAAGCAGTAACGACATCACTTCTGTAGAAATCGCCGTGCGCTGCATCAAAGGTGAGTAAACCAGATGGCCGGTTTCGATTACGCCATTTATCACATCGATTCTCATCAGAGAAACGGTACCGGCTGCATGACCTGATACTTTGTCGATAACGGCAAAGTGATAAGGATCTTTTTTAGCCTGTATGCTAAGTAGAAAGTCGCGGTATTCCTGCAATGACTCAAACGGTCCGTAAGGTAAATAGGTCCAGCTCCGCACGTCATCACTTTGCTGAAAAGCATGGAAGAGACTTTCAGCATGACGTTGTGCGTCGAGACGTTCCAGACAGCAAAACTTGCCATCAATGCGTAATGCTGCAGGCGGCTCCACAGGTCGCCAGTCTGGCAAAGCATCGCCAACAGGCTGTCCGTATTCATTCAGTTTCATTTTGTACTTTTGCGGGGGTTAATTTGAACTGATAGAACGCTACCACCGGAACTGTAGTAAGTGCCACTATTCTTTCACATTAAAGCGCAGTCAGGTGATGACGACTGGAGTTTACAGGCGTCATCATCAAGTGCGCTAACCACCATTCCCTTTTTATTGAGCATTCCATACCAATAATGTTACATTATAACATATCAATCATTTCAAACTCATCGCGATGGCGTGCAAAGAAAGTGGAGAGTGTGTTGAGTTCTACATTAATAAAAAATGTCACTATTGTGAATGAGGGATGTAAGTATCCGTCTGATGTACTTATTAAAAATGACAGAATAGAAAAAATAGCCCACACCATTACGCCCTCTGGTCCGGAGGCTGTAATAGATGGACAAGGAGGCTATTTGCTTCCCGGAATGATTGATGATCAGGTGCACTTCCGAGAGCCTGGCTTAACGGAAAAAGGCTCCATCGCCACCGAGTCAGCCGCGGCTGTTGCGGGCGGCATTACCAGCTTTATGGAAATGCCGAATGTAAATCCGGCAACCACTACAATTAATGCATTGGAGAAAAAATTCGCTATTGCCAGAGAAAAGTCATTGGCAAACTATTCGTTTTATTTGGGTGCTACAGAAGACAACATTGAGCAAATCAAACATCTCGACCCCGCAAAGCACTGCGGTGTGAAAGTATTTATGGGAGCATCTACCGGTAACCTGCTTGTTGAGAACCCACAGGCTTTAGAAGCCATATTTCGTGAAGCGCCCGGAATCATTGTCACGCATTGTGAAAGTGGCCCGGTTATAGAAAGTAACCTCAAACGTCTGCAAGCTGAGCAAACAGACATTTCCATTATTCATCACCCCGTTATTCGTGATGTTGAAGCCTGTTACGTATCGTCGTCTTATGCGGTGAGTCTGGCTGAGAAATATCAAAGCCATCTTCACGTATTGCACTTAACAACAGCTAAAGAGCTGTCGCTCTTTAAGCCTGGCCCGATAGAAAATAAACGTATTACCGCGGAGGCTTGTGTTCATCATTTGTGGTTCAGTGAAGAAGACTATGCCGCAAAGGGCAACCTGATAAAGTGTAACCCTTCCATAAAAGCGGCTGTCGACAGAGAAGCACTCATTGCAGCAATCTATGACGACCGAATCGATATTATTGCCACCGATCATGCACCTCACACCCTGGCTGAAAAGCAAGCTCCATATATGAGCGCCCCTGCAGGCCTACCGTTGGTGCAGCATGCGTTACTTACCCTTCTCGACCATGTTATGGCTGAACGTATGACAATAACGAAAGTGGCGGAAAAAACCGCACATAATCCAGCTAAACGTTATGGCATCATTGACCGGGGATTTATTCGCGAAGGCTATTTTGCCGACTTAGTCCTGGTTAACCCGAATGACTCTACGCCCGTCAGTCATAGTAACACCCTGTACAAATGCGGCTGGACACCTTTTGACGGACACACCTTCAACACAAAAATAGCTGCCACATGGGTAAATGGTCAGCAAGTTTATGACGGGCAAAGCGTAAAGCCTGCAACAGCTGCACGCCTACGTTTCGATAAAACCCTATTTAATAAATAACAAATCCAAACGACAGGAAAAAAAATGAAAAAAACACTAATCGCCGTCGCCATGACGGCTTCAATTCTGGCCTTACAAGGATGTTCGCCAGCCCCCTCTTCAGATACCGGCAGCCAACAGGGCGTTTCAGTTGAAAGCACTAAAGAAGACAATCAGAACAACCCTTTATTCAAGGCTAGCCCGTTAATTTACGAGGCACCGGTTTTCGATAAAATCGATAACGCCCATTTTCTCCCGGCCTTTGAAGAGGGCATGAAACAGCACAGCGAGGAAATTGAAGAAATTGCAAAAAATCCGCAGC
Source organism: Alteromonas sp. AWJ4_197 (assembly GCF_056160285.1). Classification (NCBI taxonomy): domain Bacteria; kingdom Pseudomonadati; phylum Pseudomonadota; class Gammaproteobacteria; order Alteromonadales; family Alteromonadaceae; genus Alteromonas; species Alteromonas sp. AWJ4_197. The sequence continues at coordinate 451,882 of NZ_JBSWWW010000002.1, forward strand.
CTGCGAGTTTTGACAATACCCTTATTGCTATGGAAAAGAGCGGGACTCTGCTTACCCGCACCAGCCGGATATTTTTCAATTTGGCGGGCACGGATAGTTCTGCAGAGCGTCGTGAACTGCAGAAAACATTGGCGCCAAGGCTGGCTGCACATCGCGACAGTATCTCACTGAACCATCAATTGTTCAGCCGGATTGAAACTCTCTACAACCGTCGTGATGAACTTAAACTCGATACAGAATCGCTGAGACTTCTTGAAGAAACCTACGGGAGTTTCGTGCATGCCGGTGCGAAACTCAATGAAGTGGAAAAGAATAAAATCAAAGACATAAACGAAGAACTTTCTACCCTAACAACTCAATTTTCACAGAATCTGCTGGCAGAGACGAAAGCGATTGCCGTGCTCGTTGATGATAAAAATAAGCTGGCAGGGCTTTCAGAGCGACAAGTGAAAGCTGCTGCGGATGCAGCGACGGCAGACGGCCATGAAGGCCAGTATCAAATAAAAATCACCAATACGACCCGACAGCCCATTCTGGCCTCTCTTGAAAATCGTGAATTAAGACAAAAAATTTGGGAGACTTCTGCATTTCGTGCCCAATCTGGCAGTAATGACAACAGTCAAATAATTGTCAGACTAGCAGAACTACGCGCGCAAAAAGCTTACCTCCTCGGATATAAAGATTGGGCGAGCTATAGCCTGGAACAACAAATGGCTGGGACACCTGAGGCAGTTTACGACATGCTCGGCAGCATGGTACCTGAGGTAGTTAAAAATGTTGAAGCAGAAGCGGCAGATATACAAAAGCTGATTGATGCAGAAGGCAGCGACTTTACCCTTAAACCCTGGGACTGGGCGTACTATGCAGAGAAAGTCCGGCAAGCCCGTTATGATCTGGATGAAGAGCAGGTAAAGCAATATTTCGATTTTGATCGGGTGCTCGAAGACGGCGTTTTCTTCACAATGAATAAATTGTTTGGTATCCGCTTCGAGCCACGTCCGGATCTTCCGGTCTATCACCCTGATGTGAAAGCATACGAACTCTTCGATATCGACGGTAAAAGTCTGGCCATTTTTTATGCTGATTACTTTGCCCGCGACGGAAAACGGGGCGGTGCCTGGATGAGTTCATTTGTCGGACAATCGCATTTATTGAATAAAAAGCCGGTTGTAGTGAATGTTATGAATATTGAAAAGGCCCCGGACGGCGAGCCTACGCTGGTTAGCTATGATAACGTCACCACCATGTTTCATGAGATGGGCCACGGTGTTCACGGCATGCTCTCAGATGTGAAATATCCGTCCTTGTCTGGTACAAATGTTTCCAGAGATTTTGTTGAATTCCCTTCAACCTTTGAGGAAGACTGGGCAGCGTATCCGGAAGTCATTGCAAACTATGCAAAACATTATCAAACCGGCGAGCCTATCCCGAAAGACTTATTAGACAAAGTGATCAGCTCCAGAACCTTCAACATGGGCTTCGACACGCTTGAATACATGTCTGCCGCCCTGCTCGATATGGAATGGCACTCAATCACGCCGGATAATATCCCTGCAAACATCAACAAATTTGAACAAGCTGCTCTGACCAAACACGGTGTAGATATTGATTACGTGCCACCCCGTTACAAATCAGCATTCTTCTCTCACTCTATGGGCGGAGGCTATTCTGCCGGCTACTACGCCTACATGTGGAGTGAAATTCTGGCCGCCGACGCATTTGCCTACATGCAAACAAAAGGTGGTTTGAAGCTGGAAAACGGCATGCAGTACAGAAAACATATTTTGGCCACAGGAAATTCTCGCCCTCCTATGGAATCTTACAAAGCATTCCGTGGTCAGGAACCGACAACCGAAGCGTTGCTTATTCGCAGAGGGTTAAAAACGCGAATTAATTAACTAGAACCAGGTTTTTTGCGAGATTACGCCCTTCCCTTTTCGGGAAGGGCTTTAAATCACACCGCTCTACTTGTCATTTGCCTTAGGACAAATTGAGTATTTAGTCGCTGGTAACCACGGCAACAGCGTTATGAGCATGCAAGCTTTCCTGATGCTCCACTTTGCACCAGAATTTATTCACATAATCCATCGCGCTAAGAGACATCTGTAATTTTCTTGCTGCATCTTCACAGAACATCTGATTAGCCCCATTTAAACGGGCAAACTCCTGTTCATCTATCCGCTTTACTGCCGTCTGCACCGGGGTGGCAAGCACATCTTCGAGCGCCCAGATAAGCGTATCCGGGCACGGCCATGCTTGTTCATTTAGTGTTAAATGAATATACGCAAAGGAGCGCTGACTGTGGGGTGTTGCTGTTGCACCATCCGGCCCTTGTAGCCACGTCAGAAGTCGCGCTTTTTCTATCAAGGGTTCAGAGAAAACACGATCAACAGCTTCCGCTGTCAATTGCTGAGAAAGCGACGTAGAGCAAGGGCAAGTGCTGGAATACGGTATTGCTAATTGCATTTGATGCGTAAAGTCTTGCTCATTTTTCTCAGAAATTAGTGAGATGCTGTAAGCCTGAAATCCCGACCTTCCACTTAACAGAGCGGGTTTCTCTAGCGTAAGAGAAAAGTCGATACTGATTCGGGCACTTTTGCTAAGGCCCTGCTGGCTGGAAATCATATCTTCCAGCAAGCTTTCTATTGATTCTTTTGAATACTCCTTAACAGCAAAATCGTTGATGCATGAATACAAACGGGACATATGTATGCCTTTTGCTGAGCGGTCATCAAGACTGACATAGATATCAGAAGAAGCTGCAACGGTTTGCGTTGCATTAGCTAAAGCAATATTTAGCGGTATGGAAATACCGTCCATACCAACCCAGCGAATTGTTGAATGCAAAGAAGATGAAGTGTCCGAAGTAATATCGGGAATAACACGAGAAGACAAACTGAACTCCAAAAGATATATAAAATTACAAAAGATGCACGCTATAGTGGCCGGAATCAGGCAGGATCTCCGTTAATAACCACTTCGTGTTTTTTTCTGTTTACAGCTAAGTAAAAGCAATTCGGCCGGCCAGTGTGGCAAGCCGGACCTGATTGTTTAACCCGACACAAAATGCAATCTCCGTCGCAGTCGAAGGATAGCCCGACCAACGATTGGGTATGTCCGCTTGTTTCACCTTTAAGCCACAACTGCTTACGTGAACGGGACCAGTAGGTGACGTTGCCGGTTTCCAATGTGTGAATCAGGGCCTCTTTGTTCATCCAGGCAAACATGAGCACTGTATCCGTTTCACTATCCTGAGTAATAACCGGGATAAGCCCATCCTGGTTAAATGCCAGCTCGCTGATAACATCGCTAAGTGGAAACGCAGTTTGGTCAGATAATGACTCTATGCTGCGGAAATAGTCTTTAGTCATTTGAATTTATTACCGGATTTATAGTAATCGACTTAAAGTGAATGCAACTCATAACGCATCCCCTCATTGAGAAAAACTATTACGAGTTACCATAAATATCTATCTAACGTAATGTTATATTATAACAATACTGGCATAAAGAATTGTTACTTTTTACTGATACCTGCTGAAGTTTAAGTGGCAAAACGCCGGAGAGATGGAATGTTAAACTTTAATAAAGAAGACAGAAATTAATGTACTGCCTTATTTAATGCAGAGCAGATACATCATTTCAAAGTCTAAAACCGGAGAACTATCAAACATGTTTAACCAAGAAATGGTTCATACAGCGCTACAAACCTGGTGTGATAACGTTGTAAAAGTAGGCAAAGTCCATGCTGAAGGTGGTGACGCGGCAGCGTTTTCAAACCAGGTGCTTACTGATAATTACGATTATGACAATGGGCACGTGTTGTTTAAACCCACCCTGACTTTCGGAGAGCAAACCTTCCGACCCACCAAAGAAGGTGCTTTATCTTACTTTGTAGGTGGTAACAGTGACTATCCTAATGATGGCGGGTTCAAGTTAAAGCCGTGGGTTAAGGTTTGGTATAGCAAAGAAGACTTTATTCTTCATGGCGACCTGGCCATTGTTCAATGTAATGTGCATTTTATCGGTGCTGATGACAGTCACATTTTTGTGAACAAAAGTTTCGTGTTTAAACAATGCGAAGACGGCAAAGTGCGTATTATTCTTCATCAATCATCGCTGCCCTATCAGCCTGCTTAAATAGCCCTGGCAACTGCAAGGTAGTAAGAGATTACCAAGCTGTGCGTACCCTGGTGCGCACGGCTTTTTACTAAATTTTTCTGGCATGCTATGAAGAACAGCTATAGTGGGAAACGCCACCTGCATATAAATATTCTTCAGGTCGTTTTTTACAATATTTGCTTTCCAACTCGCTGGTTTGCTCACTGTAGGGGTGAGTAAAAACGTTTTGTAATTCGTTAATCAGGGAATAGTCCCCGGCTGCTGCTTGTTCGTAGGCCGGCACAACCAACCATTCCCGCCAGGCGAACTTAGGATTAACCTGCATCATTCGCTCAGATACTGTGCTTGCATCCTCGCATCGTGTGACTTGTGCTTTCCAACTCTCGAACCATTGCTCCCATTTTACTTCCAGGGATTCGGATAACGGCTTGTAAAAGCTCTCTTTCAGCGCGCTGAATTCAACGGGTAATGATGACAGCCCACGGAAAAACAGTGTGTAGTCTACCGGTGTCTGCATCATCAGTTTCAATAGTTCAATGACAAACTCCGGAGCGACTGTATTTAACCCCAGTTTAGATGCCCACATAGCGTCCAGCTTTTCCTGCATGACAGCCTCAAAACTTTTATTGATCTCGTCAAGTTGCTCCAGCTCTTTACTGCCTGATAATAGCGGGGCAAGCGACTGACAAAACATGGAAAAATTCTTTTGCGCAGCCACAGGCTGATTAAGAAATGAAAAGTGCTCACCGCCTCCGGTCCAGGGCTGAAAAAACGGGTCGAAAGGTTCACAAAAGCCAAACGGCCCATAATCCAGCGTAAAGCCACCAGCAGCACAGTTGTCGCTATTAAAGTTCCCCTGACAGTAACCAACTCTTATCCAGTTCGCGATAAGGTCAGTCAGCCGGTGTTGAAACGCGCCCGCCAACTGAATAACTTTCGCTTCGAGAGGCTGGTCTGCGGGAATATCCTTGCTGTATTCTCTGACAATAAGGTGCTCAACCAAAGCACGCAATTCTGCCAGCGCCTCAGGGTGCTGATTACTGCGGGCACGACGGGCAAACAATTCAAGTTGCCCCACCCGAATGAACGAGGGCGCAACGCGGGTAGAAATGGCTACCGGGTTTTCAACCATCATGGTGGGGTCGGCGCTCCGGGAATTGTCTTCATACCAGGGTCTGTACACAGTGTCTGTAGCCGAGGCTATCAAACATAATGAACGAGACGTGGGAACCCCCAGGGCATGCATATATTCCTGAGCAAGAAACTCACGCACGCTAGAGCGCAACACCGCCCTGCCATCGGCTCCCCGGCAATAAGGGGTTGGCCCGGCGCCTTTCAGCTGCATTTCAAACCGGGAGCTTTCACCATTAACCTCAAACACAGAAATTGCCCGGCCATCACCATAACCATTGCCGGTTTGAAACGGACACTGCTGAATATATTCGGTGCCGTAAATAGACAGCGCATAGCCGGTGGCCCATCCGGTAGAACGAATTGGTGCAGGCTGGTTGCTTAGATCGCCGGAAAATAAGCGGATAAAATCGATATCTTTTGCCAGCTCATCATCAAACCCGAGTTCTTCGAAAAGTGCTTTACTGTGTGCAATACAAATCGGCTCTGCAATAGGCGTCGGTTTCACGGGTACGTAATGCCCTGAAAATACCTGACGGGGATGATAGTCATCGCCAGATTCGGTGGACTGCGGATCGCGGGTGAGCGCTTCGATGAAACTGTAGTCGACAATCTCTGCCAGCCCGGTCACAGATTTTATTCCAGCTTTACGCTTCTCATTCGATGCATTCATAACAAATTGCTCTAAACCGGTGGTCAATGATGTCAGGTAAGACGACGGATTTTCTTGAATTTATAATTATTCGTGTTCGTAGAGTACTCATTATGAATTATTGCAGGTGTTCCTGAAAGGCAAACTGAACATAATGAGCACGTTAATTACCTGTATAACAGGCACTGCGATAATCATGGTCCGGTAGAGATTCTATCGCAGGCATAAATTCAGAATTTCACGACTCACGTCGAAGTAAGTCGTGGTATTCGTTTAGCTCTTTTTTAAAGCAGAGGGTCTTTTTATAACGCGTCCACCACTGTTGGTGTAAGCTTCATATACCCCTCTGCATATTCAATTTTCCGCTTAGCTGCGATACCAATGTTCCTTTGTGCCTGAACCCCACGTTGCTGCGCCACACGGGTATAATATGCCCATAAATGTTCCTGTCCGGCCATACATTCAATGGCTTGCCTTTTCTTGTCCCACACGCCGGTAATATCTAAAAATGTATTCGGCGTCCATTCACACTGTTCTGTCTGATGAGGTTCGAACGCATAAACCGGCGGTGCACCCAGAATTTTTTGCTGCGTATTGTATCCGGCAGCTTGCGCCGTCACTCTCGCCTCTTGCGCGAGCCGCATTGCGAGAGGATGGTCAAAATTATAGGGGTCGACCACTGAATGGCTCAACACGAATTCAGGTTGCAGCGTCTGATACAAATCAACCATGCGAAAGAGGGTTTCATCAGTTACGCGCATAGGGTAATCACCGATATCCCAAAATTCGATGTCAGCACCGAGTATATCAGCAGCCATCTGTGCCTCTTCCTGTCGCGCGGCTTTTACTTTTTCCAACGTCATATCCGGACGCTTCCATAATTTTGCTGACTCTCCCCGTTCACCATAGGAAAGACACACTACTTTTACCTGCCAGCCTTGCTGAACGTGAGCGGCTATAGCACCACCTGCCCGCCATACGAAATCTGCAGAATGCGCGCTGACAACCAGTGCTGTTTTTATGGGATCTGATAAAGCCATATGTTCTCCTTAAAAAAGTAACCTGAATAGTTATTGGTGGTAACCCCTGTAAATGATGATTCACGTGCAAACACGAACAAATGTTATGTTATATTGTAACAATCTAGATTTTGAAATTAGATTACCTGCCTCAGGCATTAGTAAAGCTGATAATGAGAAGAGCAATACGGTATGCATAAATCTATCCCTGCCCTTGATAGCAGAACACTTATACAGCTGGAGTACATTAACTTTCTGGCTCAGTTGAAGGAAGCCGGATTCAAAGGAGATATCCAGCAGAGTTACGGCAGTCGGGTGCTCTACAGTACAGATAACTCTGTATATCAAAAATTACCACAAGCAATCGTACTGCCAGCGAATATTGATGATCTGTTTCTTTTAGGAAAACTTGCAGCCCGGCATCAACATTCAGGCATTCGATTCAGCCCCAGAGGCGGAGGAACAGGTACAAACGGGCAGTCATTAACTGACGGCCTCATTGTCGACACCTCACTGCATATGAATCAGATTCTGGAAATTAATACCCGTGAAAAGTGGGTGCGTGTGCAAGCGGGCGTAGTTAAAGACCAGCTAAACGACTTCCTCCGTCCCTACGGCTATTTTTTTGCGCCGGATCTGTCCACCAGCAACCGCGCGACTATCGGCGGAATGATAAATACGGATGCATCAGGTCAGGGCTCCCTCGTTTATGGAAAGACATCTGATCACGTGTTGGGATTAAAGTCTGTACTGGTCGACGGCACTTTGTTCGAGACGTCTCCGTTGACTGTTGAAGAAGCGAAGAAGCGTATTTCTGATGGTGGTATTAAAAGTAGAATTCTGGCGCAGCTCATCGAAACCGGTATAGGTAAGCGAAAGAAAATTGTTAAGAAGTTTCCCCGTTTAAATCGCTTTTTAACAGGCTACGACCTTGAGCATATTTTAAACGATGAACTGGATGTGCTGGATCCAAGCAGGATCCTCTGTGGTTCTGAAGGAACACTGGCCTTTATTGCTGAGGCAACCCTTAACATTACCCCTATTCCAAATCATAAAGTATTGCTCAATATAAAATACGATTCCTTTGAATCGGCACTCCGCCATGCGCCCCAAATGGTTGCAGCTAAGGCCACTTCGGTAGAAACAATAGACAGCAAAGTATTAAACCTCGCACGGGAGGATATTATTTGGCACAGCGTTAAATCGCTGATCAAAGAGGTTTCCGGCAAGGATATACTTGGTCTCAACATGGTGGAATATAACAGCAATGATGAGAACGATATTGAAGAAAAAGTACATGCCTTACAGTGCCGTCTCAACACAGAAATAGAAAACGGAGCAAACGGCATTATTGGTTACGAGGTCACCCGCGACACCGGGCAGATCAATAAAATTTATGCCATGCGAAAAAAGGCTGTGGGACTACTCGGCAAAACGCGCTCTAAAGCCAAACCAGTAGCATTCGCCGAAGATACCGCTGTTCCGCCTGAAAACCTGGCTGATTTCATTCTGGCCTTTCGCAGATTGTTAGACAATAAAGGTCTGCATTACGGTATGTTCGGGCATGTCGATGCGGGAGTACTTCATGTTCGCCCAGCTCTTGATTTATGTGATCCTCAGCAGGAAGCCCTGTTACGGGAAATTTCCGACGATGTTGTCCGGTTGGTCGCTCAGTATGGTGGCCTAATGTGGGGAGAACACGGGAAAGGTTACCGGAGCGAGTATGGTCCTGCATTTTTTGGTGATGAACTGTTCAATGAACTCAGAAAAATTAAAACAGCCTTCGATCCGGAAAATAAAATGAACCCCGGAAAAATTTGTACACCATTGGCGGGCGATGAAACACTTGTCAATATCGATGATGAAAAACGGGGACGCTATGATCGGGAAATCCCTGTTGCAACACGAGATGCCTTTCAGACCGTAATGGACTGTAACGGCAATGGTCTCTGCTTTAACTACGATACAAATTCTCCAATGTGTCCTTCATTTAAGGCCACAGGCGACAGGCGCTTCAGCCCGAAAGGCAGAGCATCCATGTTAAAAGAGTGGTTAAGGCTACTCGCAGAACACGATCTGCAAGCTGAGATGCTTGAACAAAAATCAGGTAGTACTTCCTGGTATACTCGTTACCGGAATAAGTTGCATTCTCCGGATGATTTTTCCCATGAGGTCCTTGAAAGTATGGAAGAGTGTCTTGCCTGCAAAGCCTGTAGCACGCAGTGCCCGGTAAAAGTTGATGTCCCCGCATTCCGGGCCAGATTTCTGAATTTTTATTATCACCGTTACAACCGCCCGCTGAAAGATTACCTGGTAGCAGGTGTAGAAACTATGACGCCGTGGCTGGCAAAAATCCCCAGAGTGGTCAACCGGCTTATGACCTCCATGCCGGTTAAAAACCTGTTAGAGAACAGGATTGGTTACGTAGATGCCCCCGAACTTTCGGTTCCTACTTTAAAACAGCGTATCAGCGAAAAATACCTGTTCGACTTTTCGAAAGTTGAGGAAATAGGTCCGGATGAACGTGAAAATACAGTATTACTCGTTCAGGACCCCTTTACCAGTTATTACGAAGCAGAGCTGATAACCGACACTCTGCAATTATTAGAAAAGCTCGGGTTCAAGCCACACCTTCTTCCTTTCAAACCGAATGGTAAACCTCAACACGTGAAAGGGTTTACCAACGCTTTCAGAGATACTGCAGCGGCATCAGCTGCCTTTCTAAATAAGATAGCGGAAACCGGGCTGCCGATGGTAGGTCTCGATCCATCCCTGGTATTGTGTTATCGCGATGAATACACCAAAGCTCTTGGTGACAAACGAGGTAACTTCGAGGTGTATTTATTGAACGAATGGTTGTACGACAAGATGCCGGACATGCCTACAACGTCAAGTCATGAGTATGTTTTACTTGGTCACTGCACAGAAAAAACAGCCTTACCTGAATCTGAAACGCAATGGCGGGAATTATTTGAAAAAGCGGGGCTGCGATGTAGAGCATTGCCTGTCGGCTGTTGCGGTATGGCGGGTACATTTGGTCATGAAACAGTGCATAAAGACACATCCAAAGCGATTTACGGGCTAAGCTGGCAACCAGCCATTGCGGGTGCGGAGTCAGAGCACGTAATGGCAACTGGATATTCCTGCAGAAGCCAGGTGAAACGATTAGAAGGCTTCAAGCCTCGCCATCCTGTTCAGGTTCTGCTGCACCACCTGAGCTAAAAAATAATGCATGGCCAAACCGGTACAGTTTAAGGCCATGCATCTCCTCTCTTTATCTACAGATTACCTTAAAAACGCCTCGTGTAATCCGCCGTCCACGCTGATAACTTGCCCGGTTGTTTTACTTAACTGACCGGAAATAAGCAGGTAAGCCGCTTCAGCCTGATCATCAGGTGTAATAGGCAACTTAGTTAACGTACGCTGTGCATAGAAATCAGCGAGTTTATTGCGCAGCGACTCTGTGCTTTCTGTCTCATCAAACCCGATATCATATTTGCTCAGCGAAGAGATCACCCGCTCTCTTGGAAACATACTGCTACCCTGCACCACCGTAGCTGGCGCGAGGGCGTTAACGTTCACTAGCGGGGAAAGTGTTACCGCCAACTCTCTGACCAGGTGATTAGCCGCCGCCTTGCTGGTGTCATAAGCGATGGAACCTTTTTTCGACACAGCAGCATTAACACTGGTTGTCAGCACTAACGCGCCCTTCAGCCCCTGTTTAGCCCACACATTCTGAGCCTCTGAACCAACGATATAACCGCCTTTCACATTTATGTTGAAGCTGAGGTCGAAAATCTGGTCGTTAGCCAGTAAATCAGCGCCTTCGGCTCTAAATACGCCCGCAGTTACGATGATTTTATCAATACCGCCATACGCCATTATCACGTTTGAAAGCATTGCTTTAACTGACTCTCTGTTGGCAATGTCTACTTCAAGTGCAATAGCGGGCCCGCAGCCTGAAATCCCTGTTCCCGCAACACCAATGCCCTGTCCAAGCTTAGCGGTAAGTTCATTTGCTGTCTGCTTAGCATTTTCTGCACGAAGGTCGGCACAAACCACGTGCGCGCCTTCAGCTGCTACGCGATGGGCTGTCGCTTTACCAATGCCGTCACCGGCACCAATCACCACCACGATATCTCTTGCTAAAGGCTTCTCTTTGGGCATGCGCTGAAGCTTCGCTTCTTCTAACGCCCAATACTCAATGTCGAATGCTTCCTGGGGAGGGAGCCCCTGGTATTCAGAAATCGCTTCAGCACCTCGCATGACTTCTACTGCGCAGTTATAAAACTCAGCGGTTACCCGGGATTCACTTTTATTCTTACCCCATGCAATCATACCAACGCCCGGAATAAGCACCACCGTTGGACTTGGATCACGCATAGCGGGAGAGCCTTCGCGCTTACAGGCATTGTAGTAGTCAGCGTAATCCTGCTGATACGCCTTGAGTCCCGCTTTGAATTTCTCTATTAAACTGTCAACGTTCTCTGTCTGCGGGTCGAAATCAACGAATAATGGTTTAATTTTGGTTCGCAGAAAATGATCAGGACAAGAAGTGCCCATACTCGCTAAACGTGATGCATCGTGACTATTCACAAACCGTAAAATCGTACTGTCAGCCTGCACGGTAGCGATAAATTTCTTCTCTTTTGAGATAAGCCCACGAGCTACGGGTAAGAAGTCAGAGAGTAAATCTGCACGTTCCTGTTCGGTGAGAGACTGGTATTTTTCACCACCAAACGTTAATTCACCTTTATCATGCTCTTCAATAAATCGGGCTGCCCGTTCCGCGATACTCAGAGAAAGGTCGTAACAGGCTTTACTTTCGTTTGCCCAGTTTATGTGCCCGTGCTGACCCATTAAAACACCGTCAATTCCCGGATTTGCCTCGTAAGTCTTTTTCAATAATAGTGCCGCTTCCCATCCTGGCCTGATCCACGGCATATAGGCAAGCTTGCCTCCCCATATCGTCTCAGTGAGTGCAACCTGGTCTTTACAGGTGGCTACAGCGATAACCGCATTTGAATGCATATGATCGACATGCTTTTCATCAATCATAAAATGGAGAGGCGTATCAATAGACGAGGCCCTTGGATTTAAATTGAAAACACAGTGTGGAAACATGCCAACCATGCGGTCTTCACCTTTCTCCTTATAGCCCTTGTCATCGAAAGTTTGGTAGACGTTATTTAACGAGCACAGCTTTTCCTGATAGAGCGTCGCGAAGTTTTCTTTTACCGAAGTTCTCAAGTCACCGCCGGAACCTTTCACCCATAGCACTTCAACTTCGGTACCAGTTAGCGGGTCTTTGTCCATGATTTTTGCCGATGTGTTTCCGCCTCCTGTATTGGTTATACGAAGATCAGAACCCAAAATATTGGAACGGTAAATCAAGTTCTCAACCGCATTTAAATTATTCGCTTCTTCGTCATTCCAAAGATAATCGACATGCATGAATTCTTCTGGCTTATAAATCATCTGAACGCTCCTGTAAGTGATAACAATTGAATAAAACTGAAACCCAAAACAGCCAACCTCAATCAAATTCAATCATAAAAAGATATAAAAAATGCCTTCCTCCAATGAAGGAAAGCCATTCACAACATTCTACACAAATTTAATGTTATAACATAACATTAAATCACTTTGTTAATGAAGGTCACTTATTGGAACTGCAGACGCACTATTCATTCACAGACCCATATTGCAGGGTAATCAAATCACTGCTTCTGCATGAATATGGTCACTTCTGCCATGGTAATGCCAAATTTCTTTATGTAGGAGCGGTTCATCATGGTGTCTTCAGACATGCCAAAAAACCAGTCGTCAAAGGCGACTTCATAGGTGGTATCATCCACGGGTAAATCCATGGAATAAGAGAAGTTAAAAGCATTGCCGTAACTGGTGCCCGTTGCGGTTCCCAGAATATCGCCCGCTTCACCGGCGTACCGGCCATTTCCCTGCGGAGTAATGCGCCAGGTGCGCTTTTTCACGCCGTCACCGAGCTGATAACTGAAGGCCTCTTCAAGAAAGAGTACATCGCCTTCCTGACGGGCGTTTATGTCGACCATGAAGCGCTGAACCACTTCACCTGAACGGTCCTGCACAATGCCCCAGGCTTTAACATCACCGCTGAAAAACTGATACAAATCGAATGCAGGCGTTTGCTGACGATAGGTTTCGCCCTCAGGCGCGCCAGCGCAACCTGCCAGTCCTGTAGCAAAAGTAACAGCAAGTAAAATACGTAAAACTGATTTCATTTTCTCTCTCCGGTCAGGGCTTTGCGAACAGCAGGCTCTGAGGTGTTTTCCGCCAGCCAGATAGCAAAAAATGCGTCAGTAAACGCTTCATCCTCAACTTTGCCCAGCGGTTCGTCATTATAATAAAACTGTGTATTTCCCTGACTGTCAGCCACCCCTGTCAGGCGGTCACCTTCTTCAACATCGGGAAACAGCGCTTTCATTTCCTTTTCCCAGCGGTCAAGAACGGCTTTGTCAGAGATCCCCTGCCCCTTCATCTCTTTCACCGACCGCTCTGCAATGTCTTTGCCGTTAAAACCGCGCAGGTAGGTGAGCTCAAGAGCGAACGGTCGCTTATCCTGCCAGCTGCCATCAGCGGTAAACAACCTGATGTCGTATACATCCCAGAACAGATAGCTGAGCCGTGATTCTCCGGCCAGTTTTGCTTTGTGCGGCCAGAATCCGGCCTCCGGATCAGAAACTGGATCTGCGGCGGCAGAATACATAAATACAGATAAAGCCAGCGCACCGGCTGTTTTCGTAAACATTGGAAACCTCCGTTATCCGGAACAGGTAACTAATAGTGATTACAAGCTTTGCACCCGGCCTGATCATTCATTAACATCTGTTAATGTAGCTGTTCAGAACAATTTATATTAATGATCTCACCAATTTCTCTGCACGATACCGGAGAGCTATTGCTGCCTTCACCGTTGCAACCATTCCACCCTGACTGGCCGGGTGCGGATAAACTGAATCTGTATATAAAACGGGATGACCTCATCCACCCGGTCATATCCGGTAATAAATGGCGAAAGCTGAAATACACCTTCAATGCTCTGCCCGCCGGTTGTGAACGCATCATCAGTTTTGGTGGCGGCTTTTCTAATCATCTTCATGCCTGCGGCTTTTTATGTGCATTGTCTGGTTTGCCATTCACGGCGATTGTGCGGGGAGATTACTCAACGAACCTTACTCCCATGCTGGAAGATTTGTATCGCTGGCAGGCGGACATCCACTTCGTTGATAAAAAAACCTACAAACTACGGGATGATCCTGACTGGCTCTCGTCTTTATCTCAACGTTATCCCCGTTCAGTAACCATTCCGGAAGGTGGCAGTCAGCATCTCGCGCTGAAAGGCGTGGCAGAGATTGTTGAAGAATGTGATGTGGAATTTGAGCATGTCGTCGTCCCCGTGGGCAGCGGCGCGACTCTGGCAGGGTTAATTACCGCACTAAAAAAACCACAGAGCGCAACAGGCATTGCAGTGCTTAAGGGTGAAGCGTACCTTGAATCACTGGTAGAGAGCCTGCTTCCTCCGGACACCGTGATGCCAGCATGGCAAATTAATCATCAGTATCATTGTGGTGGTTACGGCAAAGCGCCGGAAGAACTGAAAGCGTTTTGCAATGATATGCAGCGCAGCTACAACATACCTGTTGAGCCGGTCTATTCAGGGAAAATGTTTGCTGCCGTTAAAGATATGATTGCCAACGGTCAATTTTCCTTTGGTTCAGCTGTGTTATTAGTGCATACTGGAGGTCTTCAGGGCGCACGGTGATGTGATCTGAACGGGCACTTTCCCCGTTTCAATGCACATATTCTGTCTGCTTAAAGATTATGTGCAGGGTTATCTTTTTCGTTGAATTTTTACACTTAAAAATCAACACGTTTTATCAGGAGAACCAGATTGATTAATAATCCGCAACAATTGCCCGAACCACTGCAATTGCTGGTTAACCGCTCACTTCATCTTTGTGAACTTATGCTTCCTCACTGCAGCGCGTTGTATCCTTTTGCTGCAATTTATGAAGATGGCCGCGTCGGCTGCCTGTTTGCCGACGACCGTTGCCACGGCGAAAATGAAAGTTACCTTATCGAACAGCTTCAATGGCGAATCATCGATACCACCACTGACACCGACAGCTACAGTGTGCTGGTATACGCCGCTACCGTTACCACAGACAGACACAAACAACTCAACGCCATTGCCATCAATGCCGGTCATCCAAACGGCGATGAAACTATGCTACTGTATCCCTACTTCCGGGTCGGGAAAAAGATTGTGGTATCCCCGCCAATACCGGGCTGAAAAATTGCTGGTTACCGGCTAACTTTGCTTGCCAAAAAGTTGATGTCTGCTAGCATTCAGCGCAAATTTACCTAACGTCACGGGAAATAAAAATATGTCTCGCGTTTTAATTATTGGTGCTGGCGGTGTTGCCGCTGTAACAGTGAAAAAATGTGCCCGCCTGCCAGAATATTTTGATGAAATTTATCTGGCCAGCCGTACTGTATCCAAGTGCGAAGCCCTGCAAAAAGAAGTCGGTGCTGATCGCGTAAAAGCGGTTTATGCCGTTGATGCAGACAATGCTGCTGAAGTTGAAAAACTGATTAACGAAGTAAAGCCTGACTTGCTGATCAATCTGGCACTGCCGTATCAGGATCTGCCAATCATGGACGCGTGTCTGGCAACCAAAACAGATTACCTGGATACTGCGAACTACGAACCCAAAGACGAAGCTAAATTCGAATACAGCTGGCAATGGGCTTATCAGGATAAGTTCAAAGATGCCGGCATTATGGCGTTGTTAGGCTCAGGATTTGATCCGGGCGTAACGAACGTATACACCGCTTACGCTGCAAAGCACTACTTTGATGAAATCCATTATCTGGACATCGTCGACTGTAACGGCGGCGACCACGGTCAGGCATTCGCGACTAACTTTAACCCTGAAATTAATATCCGTGAAATCACTCAGCGCGGCCGTTTCTGGGAAAATGGCGAATGGAAAGAAACTGATCCATTGAGCGTACGTGAAGATCTGGATTACCAGAACATTGGTGTCCGTGCGTCTTACCTCATGTTCCACGAAGAACTGGAATCGATTGTTAAGCACTTCCCTACCCTGAAACGTGCCCGTTTCTGGATGACGTTTGGTGATGCTTACCTGAATCATCTGCGCGTGCTTGAAGGTATCGGTATGACCAGCATTGAGCCTGTGGATTTCCAGGGTCAGAAAATTGTCCCTCTGGAGTTCCTGAAAGCGGTATTACCTAACCCGGGTTCACTGGCTGAAGGCTACACAGGCCAAACGTGTATCGGTACCTATATTACCGGTGTGAAAGACGGCAAAGAGAAAACTATCTTCATCTACAACAACTGTGACCACGCAGTCTGTAACGAAGAAGTGGGCGCACAGGCCGTATCGTACACCACCGGTGTTCCGGCAATGATTGGCGCAATGATGATGCTGCAGAATAAGTGGAAAGCACCAGGCGTATGGAACATGGAACAATTTGATCCGGATCCGTTCATGGAGCAGCTGAACATTCACGGTTTACCGTGGCATGTTATTGAGTGTGACGAAAGTCCGTTCAAACGTTAATTGGAGACAACAGGTTGACTGATTTAACACAGCGAAATGATATTCCTTCTCCCTGCTATGTGCTGGAAGAGGAAAAGTTAATTCGTAATGTGACGTTGATGAAGCGTGTTCAGGACGAATCCGGCGTGCGTATTATTCTTGCGCTCAAAGGGTTCTCTATGTGGTCCAGCTTTGACATCATCAAACCTTACCTGCACGGTGCAACAGCAAGCTCAGTATGGGAAGCTAAACTGGCCGCGGAGATGGGCAAAGAAGTCCATGCATACTCTCCGGCTTACAAGCAGGCTGATATTGCTGAGCTGAAAAATCTGGTCAACCATATCTCGTTTAACAGCATCAATCAGTGGCATACCCACCGTGAAGCGCTGGGCGGCATATCCATGGGATTACGTATCAATCCTGAACATCAGGAAGCTGATACCCCGTTATATGACCCGGCTGCCCCCGGCTCCCGCCTGGGGATCCGTGCTTCTGAGCTTGAAGGTGTGGATTTAACAGGTATTGAAGGTTTTCATTGTCACAACCTGTGTGAGTGTGATTCCTTCGCCACTGAACGCACATTGAAGGCCATTGAGGCACGGTTCGCTAAATGGCTGCCGTCACTGAAATGGCTCAATCTGGGCGGTGGTCACCTGATGACCCGTGCCGGTTATGATGTTGAGCATTTAATTGCAACGCTGAAAGACTTCAAAGCCCGTTATCCTCACCTCGATGTGATTATGGAACCCGGTTCTGCCGTCGCCTGGCAGACCGGACCATTGATCGCCGAAGTAGTCGATATTGTTGAGAATGAAGGCAAAATTGCCATTCTTGATATTTCCGCCACGGCACACATGCCGGACGTTCTGGAAATGCCTTACCGTCCTGCCATTTTGGGTGCCGGTGAACCGGGCGAAAAAGCTCACGATTACCGTTTAGGCGGTAATTCCTGTCTGGCCGGTGATGTGATTGACACTTATTCCTTTGATAAACCGCTGGAAATTGGTGACCGTTTGCAGTTTGAAGACATGATCCACTATACCATGGTGAAAACCACGTTCTTCAACGGCGTTGAGCATCCGGGGATTGGTATTCTGCGGTCAGACGGAAACTTTGATCTGATCCGTCAGTTCAGCTACGAAGATTTTAAAGGCCGTTTGTCTTAAAACGTGCCGGCAATAAACGAAAAGACTGCCTTGAGAAATCAGCAGTCTTTTTTATGCCTGCAAGCTGAACTTCGCCGGCGGGCTCAACGCAGGAAATCCGTGACGCCCTGGTGAAAAAGAACGAGGGTTAGATAACGCAGCTACCGCGGCAGATACCGGTGTGACTGACGCGGTCATCCAGCAGCAATTCTCCGTCCAGCAGAATCTTAAACTCCGTCCCTTCCGGTGCACTGATACTGTACTCCAGCCCGTACATGTGCTCTTCGTGCACATGGATCTTCGCTTCTTTATGCGGGTAAATCAGATCATAGACACCATCATCATTACGCTCGGCCACTACGTCGAGCATCCATGTTCCCTTGTTGATTTCGATAGACAACGTCTTTTCAATCATGGTCGCTCCTGTTTTCCTTGATTACTGTGCAGATTTGTATCCACATGCATGAACTGCGGATCAATAATCTTCATCTGTGATGGATGTTTCTCCGTTTTCCGGTTATTCCCCGTCCATCTCCAGACCAGCCTGATACAGTGCATTCTTTTTAAGGTTGTAGTGTTCCGCAACAATGGCTGCCGCTTTTTTCAGCGGCAGCAACGGCTTGAGTGATGCCAGCAGCGATAATGCTTCCGGCGGCAACGCTTTTTGTTGAGCAGCAGCCGGGCTGATCATCAGTACAAATTCCCCTTTCTGACGCACCGGATCTTCCTGCAACCACTCAGCCACATCTTTAGCTGCACCATCAACGTAAGTCTCAAAGGTTTTGGTCAACTCCTTAGCCAGCACAATATGACGGTGTTCGCCAAGGGTCTCACAAACATCCTGTACAGTATCCAGTACCCGTCTTGGCGCCTCGTAATACACCGTTGTGAATGTCCGTTCGCACAACCCTTCCAGTACCTGTTTACGCGGTCCGGTTTTGGGTGGCAAAAAGCCTTCGAACATAAATTTATCGGTGGGCAAACCGGAAGCACTCAGCGCGGTTATCGCGGCACAAGGGCCAGGTAATGCCACAACAGGGATCCCCTCTTCACGGCACCGGCGAACCAGTATAAACCCCGGGTCGCTGATAAGAGGCGTACCGGCATCACTGACCAGAGCAACAGCTTCCCCGTCTTTTAAACGCTGGCATAACATGGCAGTGCGTTTATCTTCATTATGCTCATGCAATGACAGCGTGCGTGTATTCACGGAAAAGTGCTGCAACAGTTTATGAGTATGCCGGGTATCTTCTGCTGCAATCCAGTCCACTTCCGACAAAACGGTTAATGCCCGGGGTGAAATATCATCCAGGTTGCCAATCGGAGTGGGAACAATATAAAGCGTTGCAGATTCAGACATAGTGTTATCTCATACAAAATAAAAAGCACAGGTAACTGACATTAGCGGCGGCGCTGAAACCGGCGCAGCGGATGCATAGCCCGTCGGGCAGCCTGGCAGGAGCTGTTGTATCCGGATTGTAGCATGACGAAGGGACAGTTTATCGCTGCAAACATAGATTTTCTGTGTGTTTTCGTTACACTGACGTGGTTTCTCATCAGAAGGAATTTTCGGTGAATTTGTCTGCAGGTTGCCTCCGCTTCTCACAACTCACTCTCATTGCCAGCGCGTTAGTACTCGCCGGTTGTGGCAGTACACCTAAAACCGTGCAATCCCGCACGCCGGTTGAATCAAACACTCAGTTACCTGTAGTGAACATAGACGACTCTCCGGAGTCGCTGATTAAGAAAGCGCGGTCTGCATGGGAGGACAACCATGATGCCGTTCAGCGTAACCGCTATCTGCTTGATGCCGCAGACCTGTACCTGCAAGAATATGAAAGCAATAAAGCACAGGCAATACTGCTGTCATTAAAAGAAGATGGCGTAGCAGAAGAAAACCGCCTTCGTTTGAATTTGCTGATTGCAACTTTGTATAACGGCGATGACGCTGCCAGCGATAACGAATTACTGTCACTGCTGTCTCCTCTTGCTACAGCCGGTGATCTGAAGCGCCGTCAGCAGGCGCTGCGTGCAACGATACTTGAGCGTAAGCATGACTGGACGGGAGCAGCAGAAGCGTATGCAGAATCACTGGAGCCTTCTGCAGAAAGTGTGGAGAAAATCTGGGCACTGATTAACCGTGCCACACCGTCTCAGCGACAACAGGCTCAGGCATCTTCAGCCACTCTCCGGCCTTACCTTGCTCTGTATGACCTGGCAGCAACGGAGGGTTTGTCTCCGGCAGGCTTGAGCCGCGCACTGGTTCAGTTCAATCAGGTTTATCGCGGACATCCTGTTAGTGAGTATATGCCAGCCAGTGTCGTTGCCGGTGCAGAATTACGCACCGAGCAACCCCGTGAAGTTGCCGTATTATTGCCTTTAAGCGGCAAACTTGGCGCAACGGGCACAACAATTAAAGAAGGTTTGCTTTCTGCCTATTACGACCAGGCCAGTTCTCTGCGCGCGGGTGAACAGCCGGTATCACTGAACTTTATTGATACACAGAACAAAACAGCGGATGAATTGCTTAGCGCAATTCATGGCTACAAATGGGTGATTGGACCGCTACTGAAGGAAAATGTCGAAGGCATTATGCACCGTATTCCTGCCGGCACTCACCTGCTAGCCCTTAACCGCGCCGACGCGGTAGCAGCCGGTGATAACCAGCAAAGCGTAACAGGTAATACGTTGACGTCCGATGTCCCTTCTCTGGCAGACATCACTGAACAGGCCGGGAATGCCCTTAATCTTCAGCCCGCTGCCAACAGTCAGCAGGCTTTCTTTGCCCTTGCACCGGAAGATGAAGCAACCCAGCTTGCTGATTATATTTACCAGAACGGATTTAAAACGCCAATCGTCGTTTCTGCCCGGAACAGCATCAATCAACGTATGGAAACTGCGTTCACTACCCGCTGGCAGGAATTAAATGGCAATAAAGCACAGGGAAAACAGGTTAAATTAACCACCGTGCAATTTACCGACAGCAATAGCCTGCGTGAAGGCATTACTCAGTCGCTGGACGTGGCTCAAAGTCACGACAGAATTAAGCAGATTGAGTACATGGTTAACGAAAAACTGTACAACGTGCCCCGCAACCGCCGGGACGTAGACGCCATCATTGTTTTTGCATCGCCTGAGCAGACTGAATTGCTGAACCCCATGGTAGAAGCCAGCCTGAGCCCTTTCAACGGGCAGACAGTGCCGGTTTTCGCCACCTCCCGTTCTATTGAGTATGATGACACCAAAAACCAGTGGCGTGATTTGCAGAATGTGCGCTTCCTGGACATGCCCTGGATGTTGCCACAGCATCAATGGCAAACCTTGCAAAGCCGCTCAGAAACCCTCTGGCCACAGCGTTCAACGCAAATGTCCAGGCTGTTCGCCTTCGGTGTAGACGCCTATAATCTGCTTCCTTACATGCCATCCATGATGACTTTACCGCAAACGAAACTGTCCGGATTAACCGGTACACTCAGCATTAACAGTCAGGGCGATGTAGTTCGTACCCTGCCCCAGGCAGTGATCAGTAACGAAGCGGTTCAAATGCTCTCCTCAGGAAAGGCTGCCGCACCGGGACACTGATATTATGGCCACTGCCAGAGATACCGGTTTACGGGCTGAGCAAACAGCCCGCCACTACCTCGAAGGACAGGGCCTGCTTTTTTTGTGCTCAAATTACACTGCGAAAACCGGCGAACTGGATCTGGTGATGCGGGAAAATGACACCCTGGTCTGTATTGAAGTAAAGTATCGCGATGACGACGGCTACGGAAGCGCTGCAGAGTTTGTTACGCCTTCCAAGCTCAGAAAAGTCAAACGCACCTTTGAACATTATATACTGTCATGTGGTCTTAACCCGATACACACACTCGCAAGAGTGGATGTGGTAGCATTGGATGGTGATAAGTTACAATGGCTTAAGAATGTGTGAAAACCGTGAGTGGTTCGCTGAACGTGAACGCTCGCGGACGATCAGTGAAATACTATGATAGAAAAAATAAAAGAAAATTTTACCGAGAGTATTCAAACTAAGATTTCTGCTATAGAGGTATTACCGGAAGCGATTGGTAAAGCCGCGTATATGATGGTTGATGCGCTGATCAGAGGAAATAAAATTCTGAGTTGTGGTAACGGCGGCTCGGCCAGCGAAGCGCAACGCTTTTCATCGGAAATGCTCAACCGGTTTGAAAGGGATCGTCCCAGCCTGCCGGCCATCGCACTGAATACCGATACCTCAACCATGACCTCCATCGCTAATGACGCCAGTTATGATGAAGTGTTTGCCCGTCAGGTACGTGCACTCGGTCAACCGGGTGATATCCTGCTGGCCATCAGCAGCAGTGGCAATTCAAGAAACATCATTGCAGCCGTGGAAGCCGCACTTTCCCGGGATATGACTATCGTCGCACTGACCGGAAAAGATGGCGGTGAAATGGCCGGGTTCCTCAGTGAGCATGATGTTGAAATCAGGGTGCCGTCTAACAGAACGGCGCGAATTCAGGAAGTTCATCTACTTGTGATTCACAATTTATGTGAATGTATAGATGATATATTATTCCCTGCAGATCACGGAGACGAACATTAATGTGGTGTAGTACAAGGAAGGCAGCATCCGCTCTGGTTATATTTTCTCTGCTCAGCAGCGTTCAGGGCTGCGCAGTGGTGGCCGTTGGCGCAGCCGGCGCGTTGACAGCAAAAGTCGCCAATGACCGGCGAACAGTAGGTACCCAGCTGGACGACCAGACAGCAGAAGGTCAGGTGTCCTATCAGTGGTCCAAAAGTGAAGCGCTGAAGAAAGGGGCAAATCTTCAGGTCGATATTTACAACGGTGTCGCCCTCATCACAGGACAGGCTCCCAGTCAGATCCTCATCGATGAAGCCATAGCCGGTGTGGAGAATGTAGAGTACGTTAAAAAAGTACACAACCAGATCCGCCAGGCAATGCCCATTGACGCCTCGACACAGGCCAACGATATCTGGCTGGCATCAAAAGTAAAAACCAAGCTGGTTGCCGACGAGCGGGTTCCTTCTTTGCAGGTCAGGGTGATTGTTCAGAACAGCGAAGTGTTCTTAATGGGCAGAGTTACAAATCAGGAAGGCACCTATGCGGTCGACATTGCCCGTAACGTAAATGGTGTTACACGAGTCATCCGCGCCTTCGAGATCATGTAAGCGTCAGCTTATCCGGGTCGGATACAGACAAATAAAAAATGCTGGCAGTGCCAGCATTTTTTATGAGTAGTCGTTTTTTAAGTTACTTATTATCCGGTTTATTTATTTCCGGCTTTAACTTCCGGACCAGATAATTTTTAACTTATTTTGTCCGCTGCGTGGATTAACTGTTTACCACTTCCTTAACAAAGGCACTCAGCGCTTCGTCCTGACTGTTACTGAAGAAACATTCCTGGAACTGCGCACCGCCGGTTGCCGTTTTCAGTAAGTCTTCAGGTAAGGCTGCCAGTGCTTCAAGGATTGGCTTGTTTGTCGCCGCCTTCACATCATTCAGAATGATGGCATTGGCATTCTGTGATTCACGACGCTCCGGCGGATAACCCAGCCCGGTCTCACCGGTAAACGCTTTTTCGAACATATAGCGCACATTCAGTTCTGCACCCCAGCCAAAACCCTTAGCAAAAGGCAATGCCAGCGCGTTACCGTTATTAATCTGGGCAAACAGATAGGCATCAGCAGGATCAATACAATAGCCACAAACAACACCCGGCCAGGCGTTCAGTGACATCAGCGCGCCCTGCCCTGTACCGCAGCCTGAAATAACAAAATCAACCGCTTTGCTGTTCAGCAATAAAGCGGAAATAATACCCAGATGGATATAAGTCAGACGGTGGTCGTTGTCATCTTTCATTCCCACATTGAACACTTCGTGACCCTGCTCAGCAGCCACAGACTCAAGTTGTTCAAGTACAACGGCGTTTTTGGACGCCTGACTAAATTCATTCATTAATGCAATACGCATGGAAAATCTCCAAACAAAGTTATGGCGGAAATGGTGGCGATAATTCCCGCCAAAGTAAACGCCAAGCGGTGTGTTTCGCCGTTTCGTTTCATATATGGAAAAATCCTCTCAAAGGTAATCCTGTCAGCAATGTCGGCGTCTTATGAAATAACATGTACAATAGTGTTTCTGCGGATTCAGAGCGCCTTCGGGGCGGTTCTTTTGAATGTCATTGCACCGGAGCGAAATTGACATGGCCGCAGACGCACAAAAGGTGAATAATGGATAAGTACCTGATCCCCAGCGTAACTCACGCCTGCCAGATCTTTCGCATACTTGCAGCTTCCTCACAGGGCATGACCATGCACGACATTGAGCAGCAGCTCGATTTACCGCGCACGACACTGTTCCGGTTGCTGCGTACCCTTTGCCATGAACAGATGCTGGTGAAAAAAGGAAAAATTTACCGCTGCGGAAATGAACTGACACGCCTTGGTTTACATATGATCAATGCAGACCATATGCATCAGCTTGCAATCCCGCACATTCAGCGGCTTGCACTGAAAAGTGGTCATACTGCACACCTTGCGGTACCCAATAACGGTAAAGTGCTGCTCGTGGAAGTTGTCGACAGCCCGAACCCGCTGATGGTATCGAAACGTCCCGGCGGACAGGCTCAGATGCACTGTTCCTCCACCGGCAAGGTGTTTCTGGCGTTTTTGTACAGAGAGAATCTGGATTTATATATTGCAGAGCATCCGCTGGAACGACATACCGCTTACACGATAACAGACAAAGCCAGCCTGGAAGCGGAACTTCAGCGCATTACGGCTCTCGGCTACGCTGTCGACGACCGGGAGCTGAATGAAAATGTGCGTTGTCTGGCGGTGCCGGTGCGGGACAACCGCGGTATTGTTGTGGCAGCAGTGGGGATCACGGCTCCTGCAGTGACTTTCAGTCAGGCATCAGTATCTGAAGTCGCAGAGTTAGCGAAAGAAGCTGCCCGTGGTATCTACAGAGATGCTTATCAATTGCGTCGTCAGAACGACGGCTGACCAAAAATTTAAACGGAAATAATGAGTAAATTTGACCGCAAAACAGCAACCGCACTACTGGTTGCCGCCACACTGTTTATGGAAATTCTTGACGCAACGGTGATCAGTACAGCACTGCCCATCATTGCTGCCGACTTCAATGTTGCTGCCGCCCATTTGTCCGTAGGCATATCAGCCTATCTGGTAGCCGTGACGGTTTTCATTCCCATCAGCGGCTGGGCGGCTGACCGGCTGGGTCCCAAAACGGTTTTTTGTGCGGCAATCTGTGTATTCGTGATTGCTTCGGTACTCTGTGCCATCAGTACAAACCTGTATACTTTCACCGGAGCCCGAATTTTACAGGGACTCGGCGGAGCCATGATGGTGCCCGTAGGCCGGCTTGTTGTATTACGGGCGTTACCGAAAAATCAGATTGTAAGAGGCATGGCAATCCTTACCTGGCCTGCCCTCGCTGCACCGCTCATCGGCCCTGTGCTGGGCGGATGGATAGCGCAGACATTCAGCTGGCACTGGATATTTTTAATGAATGTCCCCCTTGGCATCATCGCTCTGGCCATAGGCATGGTATTGATTGAAAACCATAAAAGTGAGCCGCAGCGCTTCGATGTCACGGGATTTCTTTTAAGCGGGATTGGTTTCGGCCTGTTCATGGCGGGACTGGAATCATTCAGCGGCCGGCCTGACTCTCTGCTGGTGCCCGGCCTTCTCACCTCATGCGGACTCGTACTGTTAATTCTCACCTTCAGACACATGGCTGTTTCACCCGGCCCGCTTTTTTCACTGAAGGCGATGTCTGTAGCCACATTCAGAATAACCGTTATCGGCGGTTCAGCAATCCGGATAGGCTTATCCAGCGCACCGTTTCTTATTCCCCTGATGCTCCAACTGGCGCTGGGATTCACACCGGTAGAAGCCGGTACGCTGTTGCTCTGGTTATTTGCAGGTAACCTGGCCATCAAGCCGGCAACAACCTGGATCATGAATACATTCGGATTCCGCACTGTACTGTTGGCCAATACTGTATTTATTGCCGCCGGATTCGCCGCTATCGCCCAGTTTGATGCTTCCACTCCGTCATGGTTAATGGCGCTGGTACTGTTTATCAGCGGCATGAACCGCTCAATGCACCTCACCGTTCTGAATACCATCAGCTTCGCAGATATTCCGCAGAATGAAATGCGGGATGCCAATACCTTAGGTGCTGTACTCATGCAGATGACACGTGGTCTGGGTATCACCACCGGTGCCCTCGCCCTTGCGCTGGCCACCGTGATCACCGGCTCCTCAACGGAAAATCCGTCAGTATTTGATTTCAGCCTGACCTTTTACATGATGGCCGCAGTCTCTTTACTTGCGCTCATAGACAGCGCAAAACTACCTGCTAACGCAGGTGATGCTATTCTAAATAAGCGGGCCGCAAAGGTGTCCTGAACCGTAGTATCACTTAAAAGTATAAATTAAAAAAAAGGCCTGCTTAAAAGCAGGCCTCAAGTAACGACAACTTATCCGGGTAAACTATCTGGCATGTTCACTCGTGATATGAGTTACGTTCGCATTACCATCTTCAACACGTTTAAGCGTTGCCCGCGCCTGCTCAATGTATTTCGGCGGCACAGGTTTTGAAGTTGCATCATCTCTGGCTACAGTTTTCATTGTATTCCACTCTTCAATTCTGGAATCCATAGAGTCTGCCACGCCCAATATGATCGGCCCCCAGCCTGTGAGGTTGAGTTTAAGATAGTAACTCTTACCTGCTTCCAGTTCACCTTCAGCAACAGCCCAATGGCCTTGCAGACTAACCATAAAAGTATGTTTCCCCGGCGTAGTCTGATACTGAATCAACGTACCAGCTTTAAGTGTGCCAACAAATTCATCACCATCCCACACTTCACTATTTGCCCCATCCGCCATGAAGATAGAACGGCGAACGAAGTTTACTGTAGCCTGATTTTGTTCCGGAGCTTCTCTAAACTCAATTTCCTTCATATTGCCCAAACCTGCGCATCCGGCAAGATTTAGTGTAAGCATCAAAAATGCAGCCATTCCAATAATTTTATACATATACATCCTTATTATAACTACTAAATTTTTTTATATTTATTGCCGCAATGCCAGAAGATTGAGATCACCTTCATAGTTTCATTTTGTGGCGAAGGCAGAATACGCATTATCTCATGTCCTCGCAACAATCCGACTTAAACCAGTATCAGGGATTGTCGACAATCCACCGCCATTTGGTTGACTATCTCTCCAAAACCGCCTACATTGTCGACACTTTAAACATATTTATTGTGACTGGCAGGTTTATGGAACTCGCTTTTGAAAGCCCCGTTACACAGGCGGATCGCACGTTTATCAAGCTTCGCAACGACATTGTTGAAGGAGTCATTCCGTCGGGTTCCAAGTTAAGTGAAACGGAATTGTCGACAAAATATGATGTCAGCCGGGCCATTATCCGTGAAGCAATAAACCGTCTTACCGCCAGCCATCTGGTAGAACGTAAAGCCAATGTCGGCGCACGGGTTGTTACTCTCACTCCGCAAGGTTTAATTGAGCTATACCAGGTACGGGAAGCACTTGAAGGCATGGCGGCCCGGCTGGCAGCACAGAATATGTCAGATCAGGACGTTAACGCGCTGCAAGGCCTGCTCAACGATCACTTTGACGAGGTAAAGGGCGGCGAGTCTTATTATCAGGAAGCCGGCGATGTGGACTTTCATTACCGCATTGTTCTGGGCAGCAAAAACACCCATCTTATTACCGTTTTAATTGACGGTATTTATCATCTGGTGCGCATGTACCGCGTGCAGTTTGGTATGGCCGGTCCCCGCGTCACCACCGCTTACGACGAACATCGTCACGTTGTTCAGGCCATTGCCAACCGTGACGGTGAGCTGGCTGAAATGCTCATGCGCAGACACATTTTGTATTCGAAAAACAATATCGAACGCAAGTTACTTATCACATCACAGAGTTAACCGGAGAACAGTTCATGCACAGTGCAGGTAAGAAATTCCGTCAGGCGTTAGCTGACAACAAGCCATTGCAAATTGTCGGTACCATCAACGCGTACACCGCCATGATGGCAAAACAAATTGGTCATCAGGCAATTTATCTGTCCGGTGGCGGCGTAGCTAATGCCTCATACGGCCTGCCGGATCTCGGTATGACGTCGTTAAACGATGTGCTCGTTGATGTGCAGCGCATTACCTCAGCCTGCGATTTACCCCTGATGGTCGATATCGACACGGGTTGGGGCGGCGCATTTAATATTGCTAAAACCATTCGTGATATGGAAAAGGCCGGTGCAGCGGCGGTACATATGGAAGATCAGGTGGCGCAGAAACGTTGTGGTCACCGCCCTAACAAAGAAATCGTGTCCACAGAGGAAATGGTCGACCGGATCAAATCAGCGGTTGACGCCCGCACCGATCCTGACTTTTTCATTATGGCCCGCACCGACGCCTTCGCACAGGAAGGGCTGGAAAAAGCCATTGAACGGGCAAAAGCGTATGTTGCTGCAGGTGCTGACGGTATTTTCGCAGAAGCCATTCAAACCGAAGCCCACTACCGCGCGTTTGCTGAGGCGCTGGATGTGCCCATTCTTGCCAATATCACCGAATTTGGCAAAACCGAATTATGGAATAAAGCGCAGCTCGGAGAATGGGGTGCTGACATGGTGCTGTATCCTTTAAGTGCTTTCCGGGCAATGAATAAAGCCGCTGAACGGGTTTATCAAAGCATTCTCACCGATGGCGACCAGAAGGCAGTTGTCGATACCATGCAAACCCGCATGGAGCTGTACGACTATCTGGGATATCACGATTACGAGCAAAAACTCGACGCGCTGTTTTCAAAGTCAAAGGCGTAATACGGCGAAATTAATAACACACCACATTTGACCCTACACACGATGAAAATCGGGAGACAAGATCATGGCTAAAGAATTAAGCGGCGCCGGACTTCGCGGACAAGTTGCAGGCAAAACAGCACTTTCCACCGTTGGTCAGTCAGGCTCAGGACTGACGTATCGCGGATATGATGTGAAAGACCTGGCAAATCATTGTCAGTTTGAAGAAGTCGCCCATCTTATTCTGAAAGGAAAATTACCGGACTCCGGCGAACTGGCAGCTTACAAAGCAAAACTGAAAAGCCAGCGCGGGTTGCCACAAGCGCTGAAAGAAGTCCTCGAACGCATCCCCAAAGATGCCCATCCGATGGATGTGTTGCGCACCGGCTGCTCGGTACTGGGCAACCTTGAAATGGAACAGGATTTTTCTGAGCAGGCTGCAGTCACCGACCGCATGCTGGCTTGTTTCCCAAGTATCATCTGTTACTGGTACCGCTTCAGTCACGATGGCGTACGCATTGATACCGAACTTGATGATGACTCCATCGGCGCTCACTTCTTACACATGCTGCATGGTGAAAAGCCCCGTGAACTTCACGAGCAGGTTATGCATGTTTCCCTGATCCTTTACGCGGAACATGAATTCAACGCTTCCACCTTTACTGCCAGAGTGTGTGCTTCCACATTGTCAGACATGCATTCCTGCATTACAGGTGCAATCGGTTCATTGCGCGGCCCGTTGCACGGCGGCGCAAACGAAGCAGCCATGGAAATGATCGAAGGCTTCACCTCGGCGGACGATGCTGAAGAACAGATGATGGGTAAGCTTGCCCGCAAAGAGAAGATCATGGGCTTCGGTCATGCCATTTACCGTGAATCCGATCCGCGCAACGAAATCATCAAAGGCTGGTCAGAAAAACTGGCTGCAGACGTTGGTGATAAAGTGCTTTATCCGGTATCTGTGCGCTGTGAAGAAGTGATGTGGCGTGAAAAGAAACTATTCTGTAATGCCGATTTCTTCCATGCCTCTGCCTATAACTTTATGGGGATCCCGACGAAGTTATTCACACCAATCTTTGTTATGTCCAGACTCACCGGCTGGGCTGCCCACGTGATGGAGCAACGGGCGGATAACCGCATCATCCGTCCGTCTGCCGAATATACCGGCGAAGAATTACGTCCCGTTACCCCCATCGAACAACGCTGATGCGCTGCGGGCGGGCCGCCACAGCCCGCCTTTGCCTGCCGGAGAAGACCGACTATGAATATGGACTATCGCAAACCCTTTTTAAAGACCGGGTTAGATTTCTACGATACCCGTGAAGCCGTAAACAGCATTAAAGCGGGGGCTTATGAAAAGCTGCCGTACACGTCCAGAGTGCTGGCGGAAAACCTGGTAAGAAAATGCCAGCCCGAACACCTCACTGCTTCACTGGAGCAGTTAATTTATCGCAAGCGCGACCTCGATTTTCCCTGGTTCCCCTCCCGCGTGGTTTGCCACGATATTCTGGGCCAGACCGCACTGGTCGATTTAGCCGGATTGCGGGATGCTATCGCTGAGAAGGGCGGCGATCCGTCTAAAGTGAACCCCGTCGTACCGACTCAACTGATTGTCGACCATTCACTGGCTGTAGAACATGCAGGCTTTGAAGCGGAAGCCTTTGAAAAAAACCGTGAAGTGGAAGACCGCCGTAACGACGATCGCTTTCACTTTATTAACTGGACCAAAACGGCGTTTAAAAACGTGGATGTGATTGGCCCGGGTAACGGCATCATGCACCAGATCAACCTGGAAAAAATGTCCCCTGTGATCCACGCCAGAGACGGCGTTGCCTTTCATGATACCCTGGTCGGTACAGACAGTCACACCCCTCATGTTGACGCACTTGGGGTCATAGCCGTGGGCGTTGGCGGCCTGGAAGCAGAAAGTGTCATGCTGGGCCGCGCCTCCTATATGCGCCTGCCTGACATTGTCGGCGTAGAATTAACCGGCAAACCACAACCCGGTATTACCGCCACTGATATCGTACTGGCGCTGACAGAATTCCTGCGTAAAGAGCGTGTTGTATCTGCTTATCTGGAATTCTACGGCGAAGGCGCGTCGGCGCTGACCGTGGGCGACCGCGCAACGATTTCAAACATGACGCCGGAATACGGCGCCACAGCTGCCATGTTTTATATTGATGAGCAAACCATCGACTACCTGAAGCTTACCGGTCGTGAAGACAAACAGGTTGAGCTGGTTGAGTCTTACGCGAAAGCCACCGGCCTTTGGGCTGATGACCTGGCGACAGCGGAATATGAACGGATACTGACCTTTGATTTGTCGAAGGTAGGCAGAAATATGGCCGGCCCGTCTAATCCTCATGCAAGACTGGCGACGGCAGACCTGGCAAGTAAAGGCATTGCCGGTCATGTTGAACAGGAAAATGGCAAAATGCCGGATGGCGCAGTCATTATTGCGGCTATCACTTCATGTACCAATACCAGCAACCCCCGCAATGTTATTGCCGCCGGATTGCTTGCCCGCAATGCCAATGCCAGAGGACTGATCAGAAAGCCCTGGGTAAAAAGCTCGCTGGCGCCGGGCTCTAAAACAGTAAAACTCTACCTGAAAGAAGCCGGCCTGTTATCTGAACTGGAACAGTTGGGCTTTGGTGTTGTCGCGTTCGCCTGCACCACCTGTAACGGCATGAGCGGTGCCCTCGATCCGAAGATTCAGGAAGAAATCATTAAGCGTGATTTATATTCCACTGCTGTCTTGTCAGGAAACAGGAACTTTGACGGCCGTATTCACCCCTATGCCAAGCAGGCATTTTTAGCCTCTCCGCCGCTGGTTGTGGCCTATGCCATTGCTGGTACAGTGCGGTTCGATATCGAAAAAGATGTGCTGGGTACAGACAGTGACGGTAACCCGGTCACGCTGAAAGATATCTGGCCTTCAGATGAAGAAATTGATGCTATTGTCGCCAGCGCGGTTAAGCCTGAGCAGTTCAGACAAGTGTACGAGCCCATGTTCGATCTGAAAGTCGACTATGGCAAGGATTTGGATCCGCTTTACAAATGGCGTCCGAAGAGCACTTATATTCGCCGTCCCCCCTACTGGGAAGGTGCGCTGGCAGCAGAGCGTACGATGAAAGGCATGCGTCCCCTTGCCGTGCTGGGCGATAACATCACCACTGACCACCTATCACCTTCAAACGCCATACTGGCGTCAAGTGCCGCCGGTGAATATTTGTCAAAAATGGGCGTACCGGAAGAGGATTACAATTCCTACGCCACCCACCGGGGTGACCATTTAACCGCCCAGCGCGCTACGTTAGCGAACCCGAAGCTGTTTAATGAAATGGTAACGGAAAACGGTGAAGTGGTTCAGGGCTCACTGGCGCGCATCGAACCGGAAGGAAAAGTGGTACGCATGTGGGAAGCCATTGAGACCTACATGAACCGCAAGCAGCCTTTGATCATTGTAGCGGGTGCTGACTACGGTCAGGGGTCATCCCGTGACTGGGCAGCAAAAGGCGTAAGGCTTGCTGGTGTGGAAGTGATTGTGGCAGAAGGCTTTGAGCGCATACACCGCACCAATCTGATTGGTATGGGTGTATTGCCGTTGGAATTCCAGCCGGGCACAACACGCAAAACCCTGCATATCGACGGTACTGAAACCTTCGATGTAGAGGGGGATATTTCACCCGGCGCCACTTTGACGTTAATCATCCATCGCGCCGGCGGCGAAACGGACAAAGCAGAAGTGAAATGCCGTTTAGACACCGCTGAGGAAGTTTCCATTTATTCCGCTGGCGGTGTGTTGCAGCGCTTTGCTCAGGACTTCCTGGAATCAGAAAACGTCTGACAAACACCCCGCATCATCTAACAAGAGAAAAGACCCATGACATTCGCCCCACAAATCAAAATTCCGGCTACCTACATTCGCGGCGGAACCAGCAAAGGCGTGTTTTTCAAACTCACCGATTTGCCCGAAGCCGCACAGCAACCCGGCCCGGTAAGAGACGCGTTATTGCTGCGGGTAATTGGCAGCCCTGATCCGTACGGTAAACAAACTGACGGCATGGGCGGTGCAACGTCAAGTACCAGCAAGACCGTTATTCTGTCGAAAAGTGAACGGGAAGGATTTGATGTGGACTACCTGTTCGGACAAGTGGCTATTGATAAACCCTTTGTAGACTGGTCAGGAAATTGCGGCAACCTCACCGCCGCGGTGGGCGCATTTGCCATCAGCAACGGGTTGGTTGATAAGGACTCAATACCACACAATGGTATCGTCACCGTGAAAATCTGGCAGGTGAATATCGGCAAAAGCATTATTGCAAAGGTGCCCGTGACCAATGGTGAGGTACAGGAAACCGGTGACTTTGAACTGGATGGCGTTACCTTTCCTGCGGCAGAAGTAGAAATCGCTTTTGTGGACCCGGCGGATGATGATGGCGCGATGTTTCCCACCGGTAATGTGGTCGATGATCTCGACGTCCTGGGTGTTGGCACGCTCAGAGCAACGATGATCAATGCCGGTATTCCCACCATTTTCATTGATGCAGAAAGTTGCGGCTACAGCGGCACAGAGTTACAGGATGCCATTAACAGTGATGAAAAAGCGCTGGCAATGTTTGAAACTATCCGGGCTCACGGCGCAATGAAAATGGGCCTCATCGGCCATATTGATGAAGCGGCCACGCGCCAGCACACGCCGAAAGTCGCGTTTGTCAGCCCGCCTGCAGATTACACAGCATCCAGCGGGAAGCACATAGCGAAGCAGGATATTGACTTGAATGTCCGGGCCTTATCCATGGGTAAGTTACATCATGCCATGATGGGTACTGCTGCTGTGTCCATTGCTACTGCCGCCTGTATTCCCGGCACACTGGTTAATGAAGCAGCCGGTGGCGGGGAACGCAGTCAGGTGGTATTCGGCCATCCTTCCGGCACACTGAAAGTCGGCGCACAGGCTGAATATCATCACGGCCAGTGGCAAGTGAAGAAAGTGATAATGAGCCGCAGCGCAAGGGTGCTGATGGAAGGATGGGTGCGGGTTCCCGCTGATGTTCTGACGCCCTGAAAACCGGGTGAAAAAAACGGTGCCAAAAAACCGGCGAAAAAACAGGCACACTATTTGTAATGAGGACTTCAAAGGCCGCCGTTCAGAGCGTCCGCTGTCAATAACACATTGAAGGTAAGAGGTCCTTATGCAGGCATTACTCGTTGAAGATGATTACGTATCATCAGCTGCACTGTTTACCGCACGCAAGTATGCATTAGCCGGTCATTTACGCCGCCACAATGGCGCAACCTTTATCCACCATCCGCGGGAACTGGCGGTACTGTTAAGTAAACTTCCCCACAACCGGGAAATGCTGGCTGCGGCCTGGCTGACACGCTCCATGCAGGACGACTACGCAGACAGTGATGAAGTTGAGATGTGTTTTGGTCAGAAGGTTGCAGACATGGTATCTGCCATGCGCAGTTTCAATTTGCCGGACAGCGGCGCCCCCGAAACCCTTGCACAAACGAATTTCCCGGCGATTCAGGCCTCTCCGGCCCTTTTACAAACTATGGCACTCGCTGACGTGTTTGTACTGGCACAAACGGTTACCGAGTTTGAATCCGGCATGCTGCCCGGGTTTAGCCAGTGGCTTGCCCGGCATTTACCACTATTCCCGCAAGCCAATAGTGCATTAATACAAATGGTAGAACGATGGCTGGTTAACCAGCCTGCCTCTCCGCTTGCATTGCATCAGGTGAGCTAGCCAGTCTGAACAGCAAATTACTTGGCAACCTATTGATTTCCTGTATATAACTTGTATTACACAACATTTTTCCTGTTCTGTTTGTACCTTTCGGGATATCTGTGAAGAATGGAAACCACACAGATACCCGGACAAGAACAATGAAAAAAACATGCCCTTGCTATTGCAATGACAGCCGCTCTGCTGAGTGGTTGTGCTGCAACGTCCTCTTCTCACAACAATACTGAATCAACACCGTACACGTTAAAAAGCGGCGGTGAGATCGCCCCGTCTCAAAAGGGATTGTCGGTTAGCCACGCCAGACTCAATTTTTCCTTCGATTTTACGAACGAAGTGTTATTTGGTGATACCACACTCACGCTTAACTCAGACAACCCGCAAACACATCTTTCTGTGGATTTAGATACCCGTTTCACCATCACTTCGGTGTGGTTAAACGGAAAAACACTACCCGCGACGACAACGGCGTCACCTTTACGTGGAAGACTGAAAATGACTTACCATTTCCTATGCCTCTCGACGTCAGCATCGACGGAAAAGTCACAACTATCGATATGGTGAAAACCCGTCGTGTACCGGCGCTACCGAAAGATACCGTTGTTGCCGATCCACACAGCAAAGTGCTGCGTTACGAACAACGTTATGAAGATTTTAAAGCGTGGAAAGCAGAGCAAGCAGAGAAAGAGGAAACGAAATAGGGCTGTTGCTACATCCAGGAGCGGCGGCCTGATTCGGCATGCCACAGCGCTTTGTCAGCCAGCGCTGTGGCAACCGCATAAGGAATGTATGGTATGGTGATACTGCCACTGGCCAGAATAAAATGCACGTTGGCCAGCCCTCTTCTCTGCATCAGCACACTTTGAGTCAGTGCCACCTGCTGAACCTTAAAGAGTGTAAAACTGTAGCGGTCAATCCCTGCCATACCTTTTCTGATATAACAGTAAGTATCATCGCAGGCGAATCCCCATCGCCGCCAGCGCAAATAAATCCCTGCACAGGCGAGCATAAAAGCCGGAATGGTGACAAGGAAAATGTGCCAGCCTTCACGGGCATAGCCCATGGCCGACACCAGCGCACAGGCAGGCAGTGCCAGTGTCAGGATCCAGCGACTGATAAAGCGGGTGCTGATCCTGCTATAGCCGGTGTGATACACCTTGTTATCCGGCATTGCATCTGTAGCCAGAGCCTGTGCCTCAGCAAGTGTGACGGACGGCACCAGCATCTTGTGAGTCGCATGTAATTCCTGCTCCTGTTTGTCACCGGTCTTATTCTGCTCAAAAAAGAAATTAGCTCGCTTAAGCAGATAATCCAGCCAGTCCTGTCTGACGGAAATCATCTGTATACGGGACTCACGCATACTGACTTCCTGCAAACTGAACAGCCCTGAACGACGGATATACCGGTCCGATGTGCGTGTGAGCGTGTAGTTATAATACGTGATCACCGAGCCGGCTACCGACACCATGGCCATCACACTGAGGATCAGCAGCATGGTGGAAATGACATACAAACCGACCTGCCACCAGAGTACTTGCTGGTCAGCGAACAGTGCATCCATGGATAACCCGAGATCATCCACAAAGTCGTAAACAAAACCGGATATCTCGTCATAAAAAGGCGTCAGTGCACCAAGCAGGATCCACACCCTGTTATTGGTCAGTCCGTGAATGATGAGATCGGAAAGGCTGCGGCGGTTAATCACCTTCTCATCATCCGCTAGCGGTGACGTCGCGGTGTCAACTGCCTCTGGCTTGTTGTCCTCTGTGGTCCTGGCCTGATGCTGTCTGCCGGAGATCAACACCGCCTGACGGAGCTGCTG
This sequence comes from Alteromonas sp. AWJ4_197, assembly GCF_056160285.1. NCBI lineage: Bacteria > Pseudomonadati > Pseudomonadota > Gammaproteobacteria > Alteromonadales > Alteromonadaceae > Alteromonas > Alteromonas sp. AWJ4_197. The sequence continues at coordinate 487,998 of NZ_JBSWWW010000002.1, forward strand.
CGCATAATCCCGTTCTACAGCAACAATTTTCGCTTCCTCGCCGGATGAACCTGCTGTATCCAGCACCACCACGGTGTAATGGGTAAGGCGAAAGTAAAACGGTTGTTCAATTTTTACATTCTGAATGCGCCAGAACGGCAGATTAATATTACGACGCCTGAACAGTCCGCTACGTATTTCAATGTGTTCATTGCGGATGCGGTACTGATAAAACCAATAACTCACAACGCCACTGACGATAGTTGCCAGAAAGATAGCCACCATGACGGGTATAAACCAGAACGACTGCTGATAGTCAAAGCTGCTGGCAGACCAGGCAAGTACAGAAAGCACCACAATAAACTGGCGGATAAAACTGAGAACATTGGAGACAATGAAATAGATAACCGCAACCGGTGCCAGTCTGCGCCAGTTAACGCCGGTGGAGACAGCGGCTTCCTGTTGTGACCGCATCAGCGCGCTCCCACATCCTTGTGATCAAGAATGAACTGGCGGATTTTCTGTGCCTGAGCCACGGGCAGGCCCGGGATTTCAAAGGTATGCCCTGCTCCACCGGCAGAAAAGACCTGCAAAGTTGCCAGTCCGGCCAGCCTTTCCAGCGGACCGCGCTTGAGCTCAATATGCTGTATGCGAAGTACCGGCTGGCAGGTGATGCTGCGGAATATCAGTCCCTTGTGAACAGATAAATCCTGCTCTCTGAGTGAGAACTGCAACAACGGATCAGCAAGCCAGTGATAAACACTCAGCAGTCCCCACAAGGCTGCGAGACCCGCCGTCACGAATGGCCAGGCAAATAACAGTCCTTCCGGCAATGTGACAAAAGGCTGAAAGCGGATGAAGTTTACGACCACCAGAAGGGTGATGAAGATTGCCGCCGCGATAGCTAGATTCAGTGTTCTGTAACGCGGCGACAAAGGCTCATAAACCAGCGTGTCCAGAGACGGCAGTTGGTCTGCAGAGACAACCGTATTTGAAAAGGCTTCACCTTCCGTGGTCATGCTTTGTATCAGTCCTCAATCATTTGTGAGTTAAGCCACTCTTGCAGTGCTTTCATGTCGTGAGCAACTGCCATCTGAAGCTCCTCAACCCAGTCATGCACATTTTGCCACCATGCAGGGTGATCCCCCTGCTGGATCTGATTGGCAATGCGTTGCACACGGGCAAGACCGACAGAGCCGGCGGCACCTTTTATTTTATGGGCCTGAGAACACACTTCAGACTTTTCGTCAGCACTCAGGCTTAACTGCAGAATTTCCATGTACTCCGGCATTTTGTCCTGGAACACTTTTACGCTGGCGCGGACCATATCTTCACCAATGGTATCCACCAGCATTTGCAGCAATTCAATATCCAGAATATTGGACAGCGCTTTACTGTTATCAGTTTTCTTAGGCTTGTTTTCCACTTCTGTATGCAGCGGTGCGGCCGGTTCAGCAAATAAACTGTTGAACACCTCAATCACACGGCTCTTCTTGATAGGTTTGGCGATAACGTCATCCATACCGTTTTGCAGGTACTCTTCACGCTTTTTAATCACGTTAGCCGTTAATGCCACCATCGGCGTACCCATAACCAAATCTTCATCGCGCAGCGTGTTGGCCACATCAAACCCTGTCATATCCGGCAACTGAATATCCAGCAGGATAAGGTCGTAGTGATTTTCGCGGGCCTTATCGATCGCTTCCTGACCGGTCATGGCCACATCGACTGTCTGACCTAATTTCTCAAGCAGCGCTTTTGCCACCATCACATTCAGCTCAATGTCTTCCACCAGCAGAATGTTGAGATCGGTCACCAGCAGTTTGGAAACCTGCATAGGACGGTTAGAAATCTGTAACGGCAGCTCAATTTCAAAGCGTGTGCCCTTGCCGACTTCTGACGTAACGCGGATATCGCCGTTCATCAGATCGACCATTTGCTTACAGATAGCCAGACCGATACCGGTACCTGTTGCAGACTGATGATCCGGATGGTCTACCTGATAATACATGGCGAAAATTTTCTCAATTTCGCTGTCAGGGATCCCCACACCTGTATCTTCTACCACGTAGGTCACCACAGTCATATTGTCTTTTGCCGGCGTTGCCGACACACTCAGTTTCACATTCCCTCTCTGCGTAAACTTCACGGCATTAAACAGAATGTTCCACAGGATCTGACGCAGACGGGTACCGTCAACCTCCACCAGTTGCGGTAACGGCTCCTGAATATCGGTTACCAGCTCCAGCGATTTGTCTGCCGCTAACAGACGGATAATGCTGGACAACTCCTGGGTGAAATCACGCAGCGATACCGTTTTCAGGCTGAGCTCAAGTTTATCCCGGTCCAGCTTATCCAGATCGATGATGTCGTTGAATATATTGCCCAGTGTAATTGCGCTGGCATAAATAGTACTGACCCAGTTGAACTGCTCTTCACTCAAATCCGTGTCGCGCAGCATACGGCTTAAACCCACAATGCCGTTCAGTGGCGTTCGCAATTCGTGAGAAATCGTGGCAATGAAACGGGTCTTATCGGTACTGGCTTTCGCAGCGGCATTCTCGGCCTGTTTGCGCTCTGTCATATCCCGGCCAAAAGCCAGCAAACCTAAACGTGTGCCTTCGTTATCAAAAAACGGTACCCGCTTCATTTCGAAGTAACGGCGTTTTCCGTCAGCAAAGCGCAGCCACAACTCTTCGGTCATGCTGGCATTGGTTTCCAGCACTTCATGATCAGAGGCAACAATCTGGCGGGCCAGTTCTTCTTCAAACACATCATGTAAGGTCAGGCCTACCAACTCAGCTTCGGACTTCCCGGTGAGCATTTCCGCAATGCGGTTACAGCCGGCAAAACGCCCTTCTTCATTACGGTAGTAAATCAGATCCGGTGAGGCATCGATGATAGAACGCAGCAGGGTAGATAAGTGTCGTGCCTGCTGTTCTGAAAAAGACTTCTCTTCAATCTCTTTTTCAAGATCTTTAAACACCGCTTCACGGTCGTCCTGCGCTTTTCGGCGCTGTTCCATCTCATGGTTAAGCTGGCGGATATTGCTTTGCAGTTCGCGGTTAAGGAATACATCTTCCTCACGCAAACGTTCTAGCTGGCTGACCACTTCTTTTAAGTTCGTGCGGGAAGTTTCCAGTTGTTTAACCAGTTCACTTAAGAAGTAAAGCACCCAGGGGGCTGACATCATGGTAAGCACAACAGCGATAATAAAATCGTCAGGTTGAACCTCATTGCCCATGGTCACCCGGATGACGTATGAACCGCCAAGGGTGAAAACCAGCGTAACAACAACAAACAGCAAACTTAGTTTCAGTGTGCCAAAGCGCTTTATAAACTGCGCAAACTTTATCGCCCACGAATCATTTGGAGAATCTTGATGCATAACGAACGTACTGCAATTTCTAAATAACTAAACTTACAGCACTTATAACACGGTCGCGTTGGAAAACCCACAAATCTGCCTGCACGTTATACTAATTTGTGACACTCCGGTGACTATCCTGACATATTCACTGACGGGCAAAATTCGTCATAGCGATAATTCCCTTCATTTATATGGATACGCCCGGTGACTTTGCTAATGCTCCGGCACAGAGGTATATTAGATTTTATCTGGTCGGGCTGGTCGGGCTTGGCGGGTTCTGACAGGTTGCCGTAAAAGTGATATTCATTCAGCCACACCCTGCATTTCCATATAAATAAACATTTTTTATGAATGATTATTCACAATTAACCTCTTATTCTTTTTTGGACTTTAGTATAAACATACTAATTTGATAAAAAAGTGAGCGTTCAGCTCAAAATCCAATCAGCGGCGATTTCAAATTAAGATGTTGATTTAAAATGATTTTATGCAACTTATTCAAAATACATAAGGTCTTCACATTTTTATCATTTGATTTTATATGCCAATGTATGTATTTTGTACGGCCCGCTAAGCAATAGTGCATAAAAATGCGGTTAACGACTGGCGTCCTACTAATAATAATTAACGACATAAAAAGGCGCTTAGAGTATGGTGAAAACTGGCTCGTAAATAGACGTCTACACTAATGTTGCGATGCGTGTCCTGCGCGGAACACGATCCAACACATGCCTTGTCCAGTCGAAGGTTGAAGGAGTTTTTAAGATGAGTTTATATAATCCCAATGATTCCCGGGATAACTGTGGCTTTGGTCTTATTGCCCACACTCACGGGGAAGCCAGCCATAAACTGGTAACGACTGCAATCCAGGGCCTGGACAGAATGCAGCACCGTGGCGGTATTGCTGCCGACGGTAAAACCGGTGACGGCTGCGGATTGCTACTGCAAAAACCGGATGCCTTTTTTCAGGCTATCGCCGACGAGAACGGCTGGAAGCTGAGTAAGAAATATGCCGTAGGCATGATTTTTTTGAGTCAGGACGACACACTGGCACAAGCTGCCAGAGACATTCTTAACGAAGAGCTGGAAAAAGAAACACTGAATGTTGTGGGCTGGCGCAAAGTGCCGGTAAACCACGATGTATTAGGTGAACTGGCTCTGACCGGTGTACCGCAGATTGAGCAGGTTTTTGTGAATGCTCCTGCGGGCTGGCGTAAACGCGACGTAGAACGTCGTTTGTTTATGGTTCGCCGCCGTGCCGAGAAACGTCTGGAAAAAGACAAAGACTTCTATGTAGCCTGTTTATCCGGCTTAGTCACCATCTATAAAGGTCTGGTGATGCCGAAAGATCTGCCTGCCTTCTATGCAGATTTGGCTGACGAACGTCTGAAAAGTGCGATTTGTGTATTCCATCAGCGCTTCTCTACCAACACATTACCTAAATGGCCTCTTGCGCAGCCTTTCCGTTTTCTTGCGCACAATGGTGAAATTAACACGATCAAAGGTAACCGTGACTGGGCGATGGCCCGTACCGGTAAGTTCTCAACGCCTTTAATTCCGGATCTGAAAGATGCTGCACCTTATGTAAATACAACAGGTTCTGACTCATCTTCTCTGGATAACATGCTGGAATTATTCCTGGCGGGCGGCATGGACTTATTCCGTGCAATGCGTCTGCTTGTGCCACCAGCGTATCAAAATAACAAGACCATGGACGAAAGCCTGCGTGCATTCTACGAGTTTAACTCAATGCACATGGAACCATGGGACGGTCCTGCCGGTATCGTACTGACAAACGGTCGCCACGTTGCCTGTAACCTTGACCGTAATGGTCTGCGCCCTGCCCGCTACGTGATCACCAAAAATGGTTTCATCACACTGGCTTCAGAAGTAGGTATCTGGGATTACAGCGAAGCTGACGTGGTAGAAAAAGGCCGCGTTGGTCCGGGCGAAATGCTCGCCGTTGATACCTATAACGGTAAGATCTGGCGTTCCAATGAAATCGACGCAGAGCTGAAAGACCGTCACCCGTACAAAGAGTGGCTGGAAAAACACATCCGTCACCTGACGCCAATTGAGCAGATGGATTCTTCTGAATTAGGTAAGCGTGTCTTCGATGACGACACCATTGAGGTTTACCACAAGCTGTTCAACTACAGCTACGAAGAAATTCAGCAAGTGGTGAAGGTTCTGGCCAAAGATGGTCAGGAAGCAGTGGGCTCTATGGGTGACGATACCCCGATGGCCGTTCTGTCTTCGAAGTCCCGTACTGTTTATGACTACTTCCGTCAGCAGTTTGCACAGGTTACTAACCCGCCAATCGATCCGCTGCGTGAGAATCACGTCATGTCGCTGGCTACCTGTATCGGTCGTGAGCAGAACGTATTCAGCGAAACTTCGGGTTACGCCGACCGCGTATTGTTCTCATCGCCGGTGCTGGTTTATACCGACCTGAAGCAGTTGCGTGAGTTTAATCCGGATAACTACTATTCAGAGAAAGTTGACCTGCAATATAAACAGGAAGAGGGCTTGCGTAAGGCCATCGAACGTATCTGTAACGAAGTGGAATATCTGGTTAAACAGAAGCGTGCTGCATTCGTTATTCTGTCAGACCGCAACATCAAGAAAGACAGACTGACCATTCCTGCCGCTATGGCGACCGGTGCGGTGCATCGTCGTCTGGTTGAAAAAGCACTGCGTTGCGACGCAAACGTTGTGGTTGAAACTGCTTCAGCCCGTGACCCGCATCACTTTGCTGTACTCATTGGCCTGGGTGCAACGGCTGTTTATCCGTTCCTTGCCTATGAAACCATTGAGCAACTGTGCGAAAAAGGCGAGCTGACCTGCTCTGTAACAGACGCAGTATTGAATTACCGTAAAGGTATCAATAAAGGCCTGTATAAAATCATGTCAAAGATGGGTATCAGCACCGTGGCCAGCTACCGCTGCTCCAAGCTGTTTGAAGCCATCGGTATCAACAAAGATGTGGTTAACCTTTGCTTTAACGGCGTACCTTCACGTATTCAGGGTGCCGGCTTTGAAGATTTCGAACAGGATGCGATTAACCTTAACCGCATTGCCTGGCTGAAGCGTAAGCCTCTGTCTCACGGTGGTCTGCTGAAATATGTTCACGGCGGCGAGTATCACGCCTACAACCCGGATGTGGTGAAATCACTGCAAACTGCAGTGGTTTCCGGTGAATACAGCGATTATCAGGTTTATGCAAAACACGTCAATGAGCGCGCACCAGCACACTTCCGTGACTTGCTGAAACTGAATTCGCCCAATGAAGCCATTGATATCAGCGAAGTCGAAGGGGCGGAAAAACTGTTCCCCCGTTTCGATACCGCAGCGATGTCTATCGGTGCATTGAGCCCTGAAGCCCACGAAGCGCTTGCCATTGCAATGAACCGCTTAGGTGGCCAGTCGAACTCTGGTGAAGGTGGCGAACACCCTTCCCGCTTTGGCACAGAAAAGAACTCTAAAATTAAGCAGGTGGCTTCCGGCCGCTTCGGTGTAACCCCGCACTATCTGGTTAACGCAAATGTTATCCAGATCAAAGTGGCACAGGGTGCAAAACCGGGCGAAGGTGGTCAGTTGCCGGGTGACAAGGTTAACAAGTACATTGCGCAACTGCGTTTCTCTGTACCTGGTGTAACCCTGATTTCACCACCACCTCATCACGATATTTACTCTATCGAAGATTTGGCTCAGCTTATTTTTGACCTTAAGCAGGTTAACCCTACCGCCCTGATTTCAGTGAAACTGGTATCAGAGCCGGGCGTAGGCACTATCGCTACCGGTGTAGCGAAAGCGTATGCTGACCTCATTACCATTTCCGGTTATGACGGTGGTACAGGTGCAAGCCCGCTGACGTCTGTTAAGTACGCCGGCAGCCCCTTCGAGCTGGGTCTGGCGGAAACACAACAGGCACTGATTGAAAACGGTCTGCGTCACAAAGTACGTGTACAAACCGACGGTGGTCTGAAAACCGGTCTGGACGTTATCAAAGCAGCCTGTATGGGTGCTGAAAGCTTCGGTTTCGGTACTGGCCCGATGGTCGCGTTAGGCTGTAAATACTTGCGAATTTGTCACCTGAACAACTGTGCGACAGGTGTTGCAACTCAGGATCAAAAGCTGCGTGAAGAACACTTCATCGGCTTGCCTGAGATGGTAATGAACTACTTTAAGTTCATTGCTCAGGAAGTGCGGGAACTTATGGCCGCAATGGGCGTACGGAAGTTCGATGAACTGGTAGGCCGCACTGATCTGTTGAAAGTTATCGACGGCATTTCAGCGAAACAAAACAAACTGGATCTGTCACCACTGCTGGCAACCCCGGTTGAAGGCGAGCATACCCGTCTGTTCTGTTCAGAAACCACTAACCAGCCGCTGGATAAAGGTGAGCTGAATGCGAAGATTCTGGACGATGCCCGAAACGCTGTGCGTGAAGGCAAAGGTATCCGTCTAAGCTACCCAATCCGCAACACTGACCGTTCAGTGGGCGCCATGTTGTCTGGTGAAATCGCCAAACATCACGGAAACCATGATATGGAAGATGTGCCGGTTGAAATACAGTTTACCGGTACTGCGGGCCAGAGCTTCGGCGTATGGAACGCAGGTGGTCTGCACATGCGTATTGAAGGTGATGCCAACGATTACGTGGGTAAAGGTATGACTGGCGGTAAGCTGGTTATCTATCCGCCTAAGAACATCAGTTTCGATGCACATAACAGTGCCATCATGGGTAACACCTGTCTGTACGGTGCTACCGGCGGTAAACTGTTTGCTGCCGGCCGTGCCGGTGAACGTTTCGGTGTGCGTAACTCAGGCGTAACCGCCGTGGTTGAAGGTATCGGTGACAACGGTTGTGAATACATGACCGGTGGTATTGTTGCTGTACTGGGCCCGGTTGGCGTTAACTTTGGTGCCGGTATGACAGGTGGCTTCGCTTACCTGTACGACGAAAACGGTGACCTTGATAACCGCGTTAACCCTGAACTGGTTGAAATCATGGATATTGGCGACAAGGCCATTCTGTCAGAGCACTTACGTGGTCTGATTAACCAGCACTATGAAGAAACAGGCAGTGAACACTCATTGTCATTGCTGACGAACTTTGCTGAGTCGGTAAAACGCTTTAAGTTAATTAAGCCGAAAACCAGTGACGTTAAAAACCTGTTGGGCCATATCAGCCGTTCGAGTGACGAGCTGCGGATCCAGGCGCAATAAGAGAGGTAGGTGAAGTAATGGCTAAAAATGTATACCAATTTGTTGACGTTGAACGGATTGACCCGCCGAAAAAACCTATCATGGTGCGTAAGGGTGAGTTCGCTGAAATTTATCAACCGTTAACGCAATCACAAACCGAAGGCCAGGCAGACCGCTGCCTGGACTGCGGTAACCCTTATTGCGAGTGGAAGTGTCCGGTTCACAACTACATTCCGCAGTGGCTGAGTCTTGCGAATGAAGGTCGTATTATTGAAGCGGCAGAACTTTCTCATAAAACGAACAGCTTGCCGGAAGTTTGCGGCCGTGTCTGTCCGCAGGACCGTTTATGTGAAGGTGCCTGTACGCTGAATGACGAGTTCGGCGCTGTGACTATCGGTAGTATTGAAAAATACATCACCGACACCGCCTTCGAAATGGGCTGGCGTCCGGATATGTCTGACGTAGTCTGGACAGACAAGAAAGTCGCTATCGTGGGTGCCGGTCCTGCAGGTCTTGCCTGTGCAGATATTCTGGTACGTAACGGTGTGAAGCCGGTTGTTTTCGACAAGTACGAAGAAATCGGCGGCCTGTTAACCTTCGGTATTCCTTCGTTCAAGCTGGAAAAAGACGTAATTAAACGTCGTCGTGAAATTTTCACCGAAATGGGTGTGGAGTTCAGACTCAATACTGAAATCGGTAAAGATATCGACTTCCAGGCGCTGCTTGATGAATACGATTCAGTGTTCCTCGGTATGGGTACGTACAAGTCCATGCAAGGCGGATTCGACAATGAGCACGTTGAAGGCGTTTTCGATGCCCTGCCGTTCCTGATTGCGAATACTAACCGTGTAATGGGGCTGGAAAAAGATCCTGCTGATTTTGTCGACATGAAAGACAAAACCGTTGTTGTGCTGGGTGGTGGTGATACCACTATGGACTGCGTACGTACGTCTATCCGTCAGGGCGCAAAACGCGTAATTTGTGCTTATCGCCGTGATGAAGAAAGCATGCCCGGTTCACGCAAGGAAGTACAGAACGCGAAAGAAGAAGGTGTGGAATTCGTCTTCAATGTACAACCGCTGGATATCGCGCTGACCGGTGAAGGCACTGCAGCCGGTGTTAAACTGGTTAAAACTGAAATGGGTCCGCCGGACATCAACGGTCGTCGTCGTCCTGTTGAGGTGGAAGGTTCAGAGCACGTGCTTGAAGCGGATGCGGTCATCATCGCCTTCGGTTTCCAGCCAAGCCCTGCCAGCTGGTTTGCTGACTACGGTATTATCCTGGATGAAAAGGGTCGTGTTATCGCCCCTGCCGGTGGTAAGTACGCTTATCAGACTGCTAACCCGAAAATCTTCGCCGGTGGCGATATGGTTCGGGGCAGTGATCTGGTTGTAACCGCCATTGACGAAGGCCGTAAAGCGGCCGACGGCATCATGGATTACCTCGGCGTTTAATACGGCTCAAAGCAAAAAAACGAAAGCCACGGGATGAGAATTCCGTGGCTTTTTTCGTTTCTGAAGATCAACCGCCGATACTTGAGTGTGTGCCGGTATACCTATGCTTTATTGCCGGTTAAGGGGTTCTTGCCTATAGTTTTACTCATCTGTTAAGCATCCATTCCGCTTAATAAAGGGAGAGTAAAAATGAACAAAAAGACGTGCAGTATGATTGCAGCGACTCTGCTGTGTACGGCTTCGTTATCTGTGGCTGCAGCGCCTGACACATCCGCCTGTCCGGCAGACTTTCACACGCTGACCATGCCGGATGACGCAAAGCAATGTCAGGTTTTCGACAGCGGACTGCCTGCCACGCTGGTGTTTTATTCCGCGACACCACAGCAAACACTCATCGACTACTACACGGCACAGTATCCCGGTATGCAGGTCGCAGCAACAGTACAGGGCAGAACGTTACTCACTGCAGCTAACGACAGTGTGCGGGTTATCATTTCCCCTGATCACGAAGGTTCTCAGGTAGATATGATGATTGTTAAGGCCAACTGAGACCTGTCAGCCTCTTCCCAGCTCCTCTGTGCCGGACGCTCTCCCGACCTTGCAAATTTTTAGCGGTCTGGCACTTCCTTTGCAAAATCCAGCTTGTTGACTAATTCACGACACAAAACGTCACTTTTTTGACGTATGTGATTTTGCTTTCGCGGGGATCAATATGGAACTGGCTATAATTTTAATGATGTTACTGATTGTGGTGGCTCTGGGCGCCATGAAATTGTCGGACAGCGGTGTAAGCTTTCCTTTTCGCAGTAAACCTCAGCTGTTCACACCGGTAGAACATAATTTTCTGAAACTGATTGAGCAGGCGGTGGGCCGTGAATTCCGCATCGTCTGCAGGGTACGCCTGAGCGATGTACTGGCAGTAAGAGCTAAAGCCAGTAAAAAACAAGGCTCCAGCGCCATGTCACGGGCGTCGTCAAAGCAACTGGATTACGTATTATGTGACCGCGACGACATGACGCCTGTTATGGCTATCGACCTTGTTTATAACGATGGCAAGAACAAATACAAATCCCAGCGCGACTTTTTTGTCAGCGGCGCGCTGGATGCAGCAGGATTGCCTCATGTGCGCATTAAGGTGAAAACCGGTTATACCACTGAAGAGATCCGCGAATGTATCGAAAGCAAGCTGGTGCCTTACCGCCGCAAACAGCAACGTATTGCGCAGGCGCCGACGCTTAACCCTGCACCGAATAAACGCCCGACACGTCCGGTGCGTTCAAGCCGGGCAGCGGCTGCTTAATTTACCTTTTACTCTCCGGGTCGGTATTCTCCCCAAGGTACCGACCCATTTTCCCCTAATTTCTGTCAGTTTCTTCACTTTCATATTACCATTAACAATCATGACTTAACGGACCCGCGCACACCCAGTTCGCCGGGCGGTACATCGACGGAACATATTTATGAAAATCGGTATTCTTGGCGCAATGGATCAGGAAATTGCACTGTTACAGGCATCTCTGACAGATTGTGAAACCCGACAGTGGAAACATCTGACCTTTTACACCGGCACCCTGCATGGCGCTGAAGTCGTGCTGGTAAAATGCGGTATTGGTAAAGTTGCTTCAGCCCTTGCCACAACAGCACTTATCGAGCAATACACGCCTGATTATGTTGTTAATACCGGTTCAGCCGGCGGCTTCGATCCGGCGCTGAATATCGGTGATGTGGTCGTCGGCAGTGCAGTGAAATATCACGATGTGGATATTACCCATTTTGGTTATGAACTTGGGCAATGTGCCGGTATGCCGCCACAATACGACTGCGATCCCCGGCTTGTTGAAGCTGCTACCGCCGCGGCACAGGACATCACCCATATCCAGAACACCACTGGCATGATTTGTACCGGCGATTCCTTTGTCGGTTCAGATGAAGCGGCACAGAAAATTAAAGACACTTTTCCGGCAATGAAGGCCTGTGAAATGGAAGGCGCAGCCATCGGACAAACCTGTTTTATGCTGGAAACACCGTTTCTGGTGATCCGTTCTTTGTCTGATATCGCCGGCAAGACATCATCAGTGTCCTTCGAGGCATATCTGGAAACCGCAGCGAAGCACTCTGCTGAACTGGTTATGGGAATGATTGCCCGTCTGGCCTGAGCATAGTGTTAAGCATGGACGCCCTGCTCCACAGCCCCTTATTACAAAATCTCGCCCTGCTGTTGGTGGTTATCGCCATCGACAGCCTTTGGCGCTGGCCTCCCAAATACCACCCGTTAACCGTATTCCGCCTGCTGGCGGCCGGGATGGCGACAAAAGTAAAACCCAAATCCACTGACAGCCCTTCCCAACACCGGATATCCGGCGCACTGGGTGCCATTGTACTTATCGTGCCTTTCACTGTGCTTACCGGTTTGCTGGTTACCATGGCTGAATATCCGCTGTTTTTCGAAGCAGTCATTTTGCTCTGCGTCATGGACTTCGCTCAGGTGAGATGGCACTACAATGCTGTCGTCACCGCCCTTGGCAGAGAAAAGAAAGTCCTTGCCAGAGAAATGGTGTCCCACTTCGTCGCCCGCGACTGTGCTCGTCTGTCAGATATCGGTATTGCTAAAGCTGCCATGGAAAGTTTACTGCTCAGGTTCTGCTACCAGTTTTGCGGTGTGGTTTTTTGGTTTCTGATTGCCGGTCCGGTGGCAGCACTGCTGTATCGTCTGCTGCTCTTATTCAGCTGGCAGTGGCACTGGCGAAACCCCGGCTTCTACTGGTTTGCCCTGCCCGTTCGCAGGGTCACCCGGCTGCTCTCGCTGGTCCCTGCATTTACCGGTGCAATATTACTGGCACTGTCAACACATCCGGTTGCCGGATTTAAAGCGCTCTCACAGGCAAGATCCAGAGACAGCACCTCACTGCTGCTGGCGTTATGTGGCGGGAGCTTAGGGATCCGGCTGGGTGGCCCGGCCATTTACTCAGGGAATATGATCCGGTACAGCCGGGTCGGCGGCCACCGCGAGGTACGCTTTTCAGACATGACACATTGTCGTCAGGCTGTTACCAGAGCGGTTTTACTGCTGCTGGGGATCACTGTTGTGATCTTTTCTGCCCTGCACGCACTATATGCTTTTTAATACTGTGCAAACTGCCCGGGATGTAAAAGGGTTCTGCACGCCTTGTTCAAATAGTGTACACTGCACCGGAAACACAGGTTAAAACAGATATACGGAACATAGTGACGGATAACCTCATGCGCAAAATCATTGTTGTTTCTGCTCTTATTATCTTTGCCGTTGTTGCAACAACCTTTTACTGGCCAAAAGAAGCCGAAGCCGACGGATTCCGCTCAGTTCAGGCAACGCCTTTCATGCTGGAAAAAGTGAAAGCCGACGAGTGGTTACTCATCGACGTGCGTACTCCGCAGGAATACGCTGACGGCCATATTCCCGGCGCCATCAACATGCCTCACGAAGCCATCGGCGACTATGTGGAACAGCTGAATGATGCCAAAGACAAACCTATCATTATTTACTGCCGCTCCGGGCGTCGGGCGCAAATAGCAATGCAGATGCTGGAACAGAAGCAGTTCACCGGTATCAGTCACCTTGAAGGCGATATGCTGGGCTGGACAGAAGCCGGTTTGCCCGTAGAGAGAATGTGATTGCTTGCCTGTATGGCAGAAACCGGATTAAGCTGGTAGTATTCCGCGCTTTCATTTTAAGCAGATACGTCAATGCAGATAGATATTGCTACGCCGGCCATGTTGTTTCCGGCGATTTCACTGTTGCTCCTGGCTTACACGAACCGCTTCCTGACACTGGCAACGATAATCCGTAACTTTGCCCGTGAAAACCGCGACGAAAACACACAGGCGCAAATCCGTAACCTGCGCCAGCGCATTTTATTCATAAAACGCATGCAGATAGCCGGTGTTGTCAGCTTTTTCCTGTGTGTCTTATCCATGCTTGCCATTTACCTGACGTATCAGCTGGCCGGAAACTGGATATTCGCCTCCAGTCTGGTGTGTCTGATGTATTCATTGTGGATGTCTGTGCGGGAAATCCTGATCTCTGTTGAAGCACTGGATTTCCATCTGGATGGCATAAAAGATAATAAAAAATGAAAAACAATAAGCCATCAGCCAGCGATATTACTTACGTCCCCCTTGCGCCGGAGCACTTTGAAGGCGTGTTGTTATTAGGCAACCGCATTCAGGGTGACGGTTATCTGTCTCATTTCTCTCTGGAAGAAATGTATCATAAGGGCTGGCACGACAATATTAATGCCAGCTACGTTGCTCTGTACAACGGTGAGATCGCCGGATTCAGACTGACCTTTGCCCACTCCCACTGGCAGCCTGACGAATGGTGTTCTGTGGCAGAGTGGCCGGTGGATCCGTCACGGGTGTGTTATTTCAAATGTAATACGGTAGACGATCGTCTGCAGGAATGTGGCATTGGCAGCCGGTTGCTGGAAATCGCCACACAAAAAGCGAAGGAACAGGGTGCCCTGGCGGGCCTGGCCCATATCTGGCTGGGTAGTCCGGGTAACAGTGCCTTTCGTTATTTCAGTAAAAACGGCGGTAAACTGATTGCCAGACACCCCGGCAAATGGCGTTATGCTTCCATCCATGAAGGCTATGATTGCCCTGTTTGTCCCGGTTATTGTGAATGCGAAGGGGCAGAAATGATGATTGTATTTCCGTAATCAGCCACTGCCCGCTACGGTAAATACACATCAACAGCCATTAAAAAACCCGCAATCATGCGGGTTTTCTTATTTCTGCGGCGGACACCGGAAAATTATGCTGTCAGTGTAACTCTGGCAAACTTACGTTTACCCACCTGATACACGGCTTCACCGGCTTCTGTGATCACCAGACGGGTATCTTCGACTTTTTCACCGTCAATCTTCACCGCGCCCTGCTTAATCATACGCATGGCATCAGAGGTAGAACCCACCAGCCCCGCTTCTTTCAGCAGGTTACCGATGGCAATCCCGTCAGCTTCCATGGCAACAGACACTTCCGGCATGTCATCAGGGATGGCGTTTTTCTGGAAACGCTGAATAAAGTCCTGATGCGCACCTTCTGCTGCAGCTTCGTCGTGGAAACGGGCGATGATCTCTTTTGCCAGTTCGATTTTGATATCACGGGGATTCGCACCGGCTTCAACCTTCGCTTTCAGTTCTGCCACTTCTTCAAGAGGACGGAAGCTCAGCAGGTCATAGTAACGCCACATCAGATCATCAGAAATCGACATCACTTTACCAAACATATCGTTCGGCGCATCAGTAATACCGATGTAGTTATTCAGCGATTTAGACATTTTCTGCACGCCGTCTAAACCTTCCAGCAGTGGTACCATCACTACCGCCTGCTGGCTCAGACCGTTCTCTTTTTGCAGCTCACGGCCCATTAACAGATTAAAGCGCTGATCAGTGCCGCCCAGCTCAACATCTGATTTCAGTGCAACAGAATCATAACCCTGAACCAGCGGGTACAGGAATTCGTGAATAGCGATTGGCTGACCACCGTTGTAACGCTTTTTGAAGTCATCACGCTCAAGCATACGGGCTACCGTCTGGCTGGCCGCCAGTTTGATCATACCAGCCGCACCCAGCGCATCCATCCACTCAGAGTTAAAACGAATCTGCGTTTTCTCTTTATCGAGGATTTTGAATACCTGTTCCTGATACGTTTTAGCGTTTTCCAATACCTGTTCTTTGCTTAAAGGCTTGCGTGTCACGTTTTTACCGGTAGGATCACCGATAAGACCGGTGAAATCACCGATCAGGAACACAACGTTATGGCCTAACTGCTGAAAGGTGCGAAGTTTATTAATCAGGACGGTGTGACCCAAATGTAAGTCTGGTGCCGTAGGATCGAAACCAGCCTTGATGGTCAGCGTCTTGCCTGACTTGAGTTTTTCAATTAACTCTTCTTCAGGCAGGATCTCATCCGTACCCCGTTTAATTTCAGCTAAAGCGGTTTGCCAATCGGTCATGCTCGTTCCACACTTATTACATTTACTGGGAAAATTTAATCGGGGCATTTTACGCATCCCGGTGAACCTTTGAAAGACTTGACCGTCAAAAATCGGCTTCCTGTGCGATCTAATCATGAAATTACAGGTGCTTTGGTGGAAAGTCGTGCTGTAACACGATATTCTCAGGCTGGGCAGTAATATGAGATTGAAATTTACCGTGGTTCTGAAAACATTCAAAAATCTTCCCAAACCACACCGGACCGGATTGGTGATCGCCAGTTTTTTACTGGGTGGTCTTATTCTTCTTCCTTCTGAACCGGTCGAAGCAAGTCGTCATCAGGAATCCCTGATTTTAGACGCAGGTGTGCGTTACCCTGTTGCGCTTTCAGTCATTGAAACGCCGGAAATCTATGTCGAAGAAGACGAGGGTAACTGGGAAACATTCAAAGTGGGTCGTGGCGACACACTGGCTAAAATATTCAAGCGTGCAGGTTTTTCTGCCCGCGATACTTATGACGTGACTCAGGCAGGCGAACTGGCAAAAACCCTGGTCACCCTGATTCCGGGTGACGAGTTGCAGTTGCGCGCCGGTGAAGATGGCAGTTTTGACGGACTGCGTTACGCCATTTCTTATAAAGAAGCGTTGCTTATCAAGCGCAATGCTGAAGACGATGGCCTCACCGCTCAGCTGGAAGCGAAAGAAATCGAAACCCGCTACAGCTTTGCACAGGGTGAAATCGACTCCAGCTTCTGGAATGCCGGTGTTGATGCCGGTCTGACCGACAATCAGATCATGCACCTTGCGGGTATTTTCGGCTGGGATATTGACTTCGCTATGGGTATCCGTCAGGGCGATTTGTTCAATATCGTGTATGAAGAAAATTATATCGACGGCGAATTTGTGGGCTACGGCGATATCGTTGCCGCTGAATTTGTGAATCAGGGTGAGCGCTTTGTTGCTATCCAGCATGATGACGGCAATTACTATACGCCGGAAGGCCGCAGCATGCGTAAAAGCTTTTTACGTGCGCCGATTAACTTCAAATACGTGAGCTCTAACTTTACTAAAGCCCGTTTCCATCCGGTGCAGAAACGCTGGAAATCTCACAACGGTACAGACTACGTGGCAGCCGTCGGTACGCCAATCATGGCCGCCGGTGACGGTAAGGTTATTGAAGCGTCGTATAACCGCTTTAATGGTAACTACGTGTTCATTCAGCATGGTGAGAAATACGTCACCAAGTACCTGCACCTTAAAAAGCGTGGTGTGAAGCGTGGTGACACGGTGAAACAGGGCCAGACAGTAGGCTATCTTGGTTCAACAGGTATGGTAACCGGCGCTCACCTTCACTATGAATTTCTGGTAGATGGTGTACACCGTAACCCCAGAACCGTAGAGTTGCCGAAAGCGCGTCCTATCGACTCATCAGAAAAAGACGCCTTTATGAAAATTGCTGAGGTACGCTTAGGTCAGCTGGATAACACCAAGCGTCTGATGCTGGCGATGAAATAAGCCTGTCGCGCAGACAATGAACATACTGAAAATGCCCGCTATGCGGGCATTTTTGTTCCCGCACAATGAAATATAAACAACAACCGGTATGCCCTATGAACACCCATAAGCTGGCAGTGCTCAGCAATGAAGCGCAGGAATATGCGCCGTTGATCCCCGCATTACTCCCTGACAACGTGGTACTTGATTGCATTACAACGGAACCGGTGGATGTGGACAAAGACAGTGTCACCATTCTGCTGGCGGATCCTGACCTTGCTGCCCTGGTGATCCCCCAAATGCCGGCACTGAAATGGTGTCAGTCGGTTTGGGCGGGCAACAGACCCTTACTGGCGCTGGACAGACAAGACTATCTGCTGACAGCAGCAAAGGGGATTTTCGGGGTACAGATGAGGGAATATGTATTCACCTGGCTGTTGCACTATTCCCGCTCTGTTGATGATTATGCACAAGCACAACGCAATGCTGTCTGGTCACCTCCCCGCTACGCCCGTTTGCAGGGTAAAACGCTCGGGATCACCGGCGCGGGTTCCATTGCGGATGCAATATTACCGGTGGCAGAAGTATTCGGGTTGAATATCATCGGGTTAAGCCGCAGTGGTAAACCGAAAGCAGGTTACACGGCGATGTACACGCAGGCGTCAGTGCATGAGTTTGCCGGCCGGTGCGATTTTGTTCTGAACCTGATGCCGGATACGCCGGACACAAGAGGCTTACTGAATGCAGACTTCTTTTCCGGGTTGTCCGGTGACTGTGTACTGATTAATGCCGGGCGGGGCTCTGCCATCGTTGAAGAGGATTTGCTCTCTGCACTGGATAACGGGCAATTGAAAGCCGCGGTCCTGGATGTCTTTAATGAAGAACCATTGCCAGCCTCACACCCATTCTGGCAACACCCCAAAATCAAAATAACGCAGCACACCGCGGCGGAATCCCGCCCTGCCGATGTGGCTGCGCTATTTGCAGATAACTTACAGCGTTATTTATCCTGTCAGCCCCTGATGCATCAGTTCAATTTTACACGGGGCTATTAGTGCTTAACCGCGGGGGTCAGTAGCGGTGACCTCTATCCGGTCAATGAGCTGTTCGCGGAAGGCTTTCAGCGCATCAAGACCGGTAAGGGGATGCAGTTCACGGAACTCAACCCAGTCAATAAGTGTAAACAGCGCCACCGACGGATAACCCCAACCATCAAACTCGCCGGCACTGACCATTTCATTCAGCAAGCCAAGCGTAGAAGCAATACGCTCTTTCTGCAGGCGGACAAACAACTGATCGTTGGTAGCCTCAATGCCTGAACGCTTAAGCATGAAAAGCTGAACAAACGAGTCGTTAGCACCGTCAATCATCGTCAACTGGTTTTCCTGGTCCCAGCTCAGAGGTGGCAAATCCAGCTTTGCCAGCAAATAACTGTGGATCACACGGGAGTCGAAAATTAACTGACCATCATCTTCAAGACACGGCACTTTCAGGGTAGGGTTTTTAGATGCCAGTATGTCCCGGCCCTCACCCTCAAAGATGTTCAGATTGATAAATTCGTGCTCTGTAGCAGACAGCACGATGCGGATGCGGCGAACATAAGGCGATGTAACGGAGCCGTACAGTTTCATCATAAAATACCTCAGCAACATTGAGAACAAAGTAATGACGACACAGTAACGGGTATAACCGGAAAATGGTACAGGGTGCACAGGATAAATCAGACCGGTGCACCTGAGAGAATGATGAGTTACAGGATGCTCAGATACTGAAGCTTGAACCACACCCGCAGGTGGTTGTGGCGTTGGGGTTATCCACCAGGAAGCGGGACCCTTCCAGACCGTCAACATAATCAACGGTACCGCCCACCAGATATTGCAGGCTCATAGGGTCGACCACCAGCGTAACGCTGTCTTTTTCGATGGTCATGTCACCTTCATTTACCTTCTCGTCGAAAGTGAAGCCATACTGAAAGCCCGAGCAGCCACCGCCAGTGACATACACACGCAATTTCAGATTCGGATTTTCTTCCTCTGTGACCAGCTCTTTCACTTTCTTCGCAGCAGAATCAGAAAAATCGATTGGCAGCGCCATTTCTACAGACATAGTTACCTCGCAAAATACCACGGGCTTTCGCCCTGAAAACATCCCTGAACGTCTCACAAACCTGAACCACACATCAGCTCAGTAGCAGAGCCGGTGAACGGGATATGGCTAATTATCTAATACCTGACCAAATCAATCAACTAATCCGCGCAATCCTGTGCTCCGCGACTCTGACCGGAAACTGCTGAAAACAACATTCGTTTGCACCACACGAAGACGAGCGCACCAAAACAATGCAACCGACATGGGCAACGTGTCCGGATGAATTTCTAACTCATTGAAATCATGAAATAAAAAAACAGGCATGGTTTTCGCTAACTCTATGTCGGGTTAACATCCCATGCTTTCCAGCATAATGAGTTTTTACCACAGAGCCGGCCGAAGACCGGATGTGACACAATCTGTTATCAGGCAATGATGCCCGGCGTTGAACTATCAGCGCCGGGTTTTTTTATTTAAGGGCACAATCAATGAGTGTTGAAAAATTTAATCTTTTCTCCTTCACCGGAAAAATGAAAATTCTCCACCTGTCATGGATGGTCTTCTTCGTGACCTTCGTGGTGTGGTTCAACATGGCACCGCTTAAACAGGTGATCATGAATGATATGGGGCTGAGCATTGAAGAATGGAAGACCTTACTGATCCTCAATGTGGCGCTGACCATTCCGGCCCGAGTGATCATTGGTGCACTCACTGATAAATACGGCCCCCGCATCGTTTATTCCGCATTGCTTGCCGTCTGCTCTGTCCCCTGTTTTGTATTTGCCTTCGCCGACAATTTCACTCAGTTAGCTATCGCCCGTTTTGCTTTGGGCTTTATCGGCGCTGGTTTTGTCATTGGTATCCGTATGGTCAGTGAGTGGTTCCCTCCTAAAGAGTTGGGCACTGCCGAGGGTGTGTATGGTGGCTGGGGCAACTTTGGCTCTGCGGCTGCAGCATTTACCTTACCGGCGCTGGCGCTGCTGTTTGGCGGTGATGATGGCTGGCGCTACGCCGTTGCCCTTACCGGAGTACTTTGCCTGATCTTCAGTGTGATTTACTTCACCAACGTCACAGATACGCCCAAAGGCTCGACTTACTTCCGTCCGAAAAACCTGGGTGGGATGGAAGTCACCAGTAAAGGCGATTTCTTCTTTCTGCTGGTGATGAAAACACCTATGTATGCCGCGCTGGCACTACTGAACTGGAAATTATCCCCGCAAGGCGTAGCCATGCTCAGCGAAAGTGTAGCGGTAACCCTCTATGTGCTACTGGCTGCGCTGTATCTTTTTGATGCCTGGTCTACCTTCAAAGTGAACCGCGAAATATTTAAAACGCCGGTTGCCCCTGAACACCGTTATGAGTTTAAACAGGTTGCGGTTCTGAACATCCTGTATTTTGCGACCTTTGGTTCAGAACTGGCCGTAGTTTCAATGTTACCGGCTTTCTTTGCTGAAACCTTTGAATTGTCAATGGCAACAGCCGGTCTGCTGGCGGGTATGTATGCATTTATGAATCTGATGTCCCGCCCCGGCGGTGGCTTGATTTCTGACAAATTCGGTCGTAAGAAAACCCTGCTTATCCTCACCGCCGGTCTGGCACTGGGCTACTTCACGTTAAGTCATATTACCGGTCAATGGCCCGTCTGGCTGGCAGTCCTTGCTGTTATGGCCTGTTCTTTCTTCGTACAATCCGGTGAGGGTGCTGTATTTGCCGTAGTACCGCTCATCAAGCGTCGCCTGACCGGCCAGATAGCAGGTATGACAGGAGCTTACGGTAATGTGGGTGCAGTGACTTATTTAACGGTTTACTCTTTTGTTGATGCCTCCGTCTTCTTCCTGGTGATCAGTGCCACTGCTGCACTGGGCTTTGTAGCACTGCTATTCATGCGTGAACCGGGAGGTACTATTACCGAAGTCAATGAAGATGGTACAGTTGAACTTATTCAGGTAGGTTCACACTAGGACCCTTCCGTTTGTCACAGTTAGATCTCAGTTTTGGCGGTTACAGCACGCAGGGCATCAAAGATGAAAATCAGGATGCCTTTGCGGCCTGGCAGGCCAGAGACCACGCAGTAAAAGACAAAGGTATCGCCGTCGCCATTGCCGACGGCGTGTCTGCCTGTACACGGGCAAAGGAAGCGGCTAACACGGCCGTCACCAACTTTATTCACGACTACATGCAAACCCCGGCAAGCTGGACCGTTCAGCGCGCCGCAGGCCAGGTACTTAACAGCCTTAACCGTTGGTGTCACGGGCAGTATGACTATTCTCACGGTGGCTACAGCCAGATGCTGACCACGCTCAGCAGCGTGATATTCAAATCCCGCTGCGGATTTATGCTCCACGTGGGAGACAGCCGGATCTACCGCTATTCGCAGGGCAACCTGGAACAACTCAGCCGTGATCATTCAGCGAGACAGGGCAGTAATATTGTCCTCACCCGGGCCATAGGGCTGGAGGCAAAGCTGGATGTGGATTTTTCCCGCTTTGCGCTGAACAAAGATGAAATTTACGTACTGACAACCGACGGCGTTACTAACTTTTTGTCTTCAAGACAAATCCGTCAGCATCTCGACAGTCACACCAATGATCTCAAACAAACGGCATTTAATATCGTCAGTGCAGCCCTAAAAGCAGGCAGTGACGACAATACAACCTGCCTGCTGGTAAAGGTGAATGATTTGCCCGCCGGTGATGCCGCGGATGCGGATGCAATGCTGGATTCCTTGCGCCTGTTACCGCCGCTGGAACCCGGCCACAAAGTTGACGGTTACCGGGTGATTGAACAGTTTTTTAATGGTACCCGCTCCAGTTTGTATAAAGTCGCCGATGAAAAAACCGGTAAAGTGTACGGCTTAAAAACGCCTACAGAGTATTTTGAAGACGATCCCACCCATCTGAAGGGTTTTCTGCGGGAAGAGTGGATAGGCAAACACCTGGATAACCCTGCCGTGATGAAGGTCTTTCCCCGGCCTGACAATGCCAGATTTATTTATCACATCTGCGAATACGTTGAAGGGATCACCCTGCGACAGTGGATGATTGATAATCCGAAGCCCGCCCCTGAACAGGTACGCCGCATCGTTAAACAAATAATTGCCGGACTCAGAGTATTTCAGCGCAATGATATGGTGTACCGCGACATCAAACCGGAAAACATCATGCTAACCGATACCGGTGAAGTCAAAATCATTGATTTCGGTACTGTACAGGTAAAGGCTCTGCTGGAAACCGGTGAACAGGAGCAGGAAGACTACCCGGTGGGATCGGTAAACTATATTGCGCCGGAATTTTTGATCGATAACCACAGCGATTTTCAATCCGACCTGTTTTCTCTCGGGGTTGTGGTGTACGAAATGTTCACCGGCGAACTCCCCTACCAGCCCTTTAAATTTAAGGATTACATTCCGGCCAACGTTTTTGAATACAAGTACCGCAGCCTGAAATCATATCGTCCCGATCTGCCGGCGTGGCTGGATATCTGCCTGAAAAAAGCCACGCAACCGGAACGGGAGAAGCGGTTTAATGCCTATTCTGAGTTCGAAATCGCGTTAAGTAATCCGAAAGATCTCATTGTCAGTGAACAAACATTCTCTCCTTTGCTGGAACGTAATCCCGTCCTGTTCTGGCAAATGATTTGCGCCGTACTTTGCGGGGTCATAGTGTGGCTGACCTGGCTGCTTAACCGATGAAGCGTTAACCGTAACTGAACTTATTCTTTAGTTTTCTGTAAAAAACAGTGATGTTATGACAGCCTGACAATCAGGCGCAGGAGACACTAATGAATAAAGTTACATCATTACTAATTGTTGCCCTTACCCTTACGCTGGCCGCCTGTGCCAGCCAGCCTGCATACCGCGAAGCCTCGAATGGCGGCTTCGGTTATACGGAAACCAAACTTACCGATACACAATACCGCGTGTACTTCAAAGCCAGAGGCTCAGATAAAACCAGAGCCATGGATTACGCCATGCTTCGTGCTGCTGAAATTACACTGGAAAATCAATATGACTGGTTTACGGTAACGGAGCGCGAAACACTCGTGGATAAAGAAACCGTATCGACGGGACCTGAGACGATGTTTTCACAGCGCTACGCCAGGGTGACTGAATGCGGTGCACTTACCTGCCGGACAAGCTGGCAGCCTCAGACCATGGTTTCCACCGGAGTTTTCATTGGCGGCCGTGAGCAGAGTCAAATTGAGAGTACGCTGAATATAAAGATGGGTAAAGGCACCGCGCCGGAAGACAACGAAACCTTTAATGCTGAGCAGGTAAAAACCAACCTGCTGATGCAACTGGAAACAGAATAAACCTGACGTTTAACTGTCCAGACTCCCCTCCTCTGGCGGGGAGTCGTATACATCAATCCAGTTTACGCTGTTGATATA
Organism: Alteromonas sp. AWJ4_197; assembly: GCF_056160285.1. Lineage (NCBI taxonomy): Bacteria > Pseudomonadati > Pseudomonadota > Gammaproteobacteria > Alteromonadales > Alteromonadaceae > Alteromonas > Alteromonas sp. AWJ4_197. Next base: position 511,958 of record NZ_JBSWWW010000002.1, read on the forward strand.
CTCTCCCCGTTTGCTTTTCCATTGAAATACCTCAGTGGAAAACACAATCTGTTCAGGAATAAATCCAGCAGGTAGCGTGAACTCCTCATCGACGGTCTGGAAAAACTTAAATCCCCATTTGATGTTTCCATTGGGTAGAAATCCCCCCTCACCGGCTTTAATTTCGTGAGGTTTTCCACCCAGACTCCCTTTAATGAGTACCGCAAGCTCACCTTTCAGCATGGCTTTATTTTCATTTTGCTGAAGCAACACCGCCTTGATCCGGTAACGGTTATTGCTGGCCAGGGGAGACACCTGGATCCCGTCGATGAAAAAGCCGTCCTGAGTCACTTCCGGAGCAACCACCCGCTGGTAAAAGCTGAGCTGTTCTTCCAAAGAACGCCCCTGCTGTTCTCTGGCTTCGAGCATCTTCTTGTACGATGACACCGAGCTGGCTGCCATTACGCTTTCCACCTGCAATGCAGCAACCTGTTTTCGTAACGCTGCGTTTTCATCTTCCAGATATTGCCGGGTCTGCTTTTCACTCAGCGCTACTTTTTCTTCGTTTTGCTGCTGAAACTGCGCCAGCTGATAACCCGTGACCAGCATAAACAACAAACCGGCCACGCAGGCCAGGGTAAACCTGTACAGCCCCCATTTTTGGATTAATTCAGCGCGTTGTAACGGTAACTTCATTGTTCTTCTTTATTCAATTTTAAACCAACAAACAGGCACACTACTTGATAGGAAAAGCAGTGACTTATGATAGAATAACGCCACAGCAAAAGGATAAGCCACTTTAATGCGACTTTCAGCACTTCGCCAGGAACTAGCCCATCCCAGAACCTCCGTTCAGGTGTGTATGCTGGGCATTGTGGGTGGCCTCATTGCTGCCGGCCTGATAATCCTGTTCCGGTTATGTGTGGAATGGGTGCAAGGTAGTGCGCTTACGTTGTTAAAGCAAGTGGTTTCCGATGAATGGATGGTGTGGTTTCTGATGCCGCTGTGTGCAGTGGCCTGCATCCTGATCATTGCCTGGATCACGGGGTTCAAACATTACCGCCTCGGCATTCCTTTCGTTATCCACCGTGTTAAACATCATTACGGACTGATCCCGTTCCGAACCACAATTAATCAATTCTTTGGCGGTATGCTGGCGCTGGCCGGCGGTTTTGTTGTTGGCCGCGAAGGGCCGTCTGTACACCTTGGTGCATTTGGCAGCAGCTTCCTTGGCCAGTGGTTACGTCTTCCCTATAACAGTATTCGTATACTGGCGGGTTGCGGCATTGCAGCCGGTATATCAGCTTCATTCAACACCCCCTTCGCCGCGGTCATCTTTGTAATGGAAGTGGTGCTCAGAGAATATAAAATTCACATCTTCGTACCGGTGATGCTGGCGGCAGCCATAGGTTCGGTGCTCACCCGTATGGTGTTCGGGGAAGTGAACGAGTTATCCTTTCTCGCCATCGCCGCCTTTGATGAATGGATGTATTTCTATTTCATTTTCCTTGGCATTGCTCTTGGTGCGCTGGCAACCTTATTTAATTCTCAACTGATGCGGGTAATGCAATTTTTCCGGCCGATTAATATGATCTGGCGACTCATTCTTGCAGCGCTTATCACCGGTACCATCGGCATTTTCCTGCCGGAAAGTTTAGGCGCCAGCTTTGATGATGTGGACCATCTTTTCCACACCCATCCGGGCACCTTACTACTCCTGTCGATTCTTTCGGCCAAACTGATCCTGGCGATTTTTACCATCGGACTGGGCGTCCCGGGTGGTATCATCGGGCCTGTCATGGTGATTGGTATGCTGGCGGGCTCTGTACTGCTAATGCCCCTGCAATCGCTGGTAGATGTTGATGACTACACCAGCAGCTTTGCCCTGCTCGGCGTTGCAGGCATGCTTACAGCAGTACTGCATGCCCCCCTCGCTGCACTGTCGGCGGTGATGGAGTTGTCGTACAGTCCGGAAATCATTCTGCCGGCCATGCTGGTGATTGTGCCGGCATACGTTACGGCCACCCAGTTTTTAGGCAACCGGTCTATCTTTATCCGTCAGCTCGATTATCAGAATCTGCCGTATGCCGTGACCTCTATCCGCGAAGCACTGGAAAAAACCGGTGTGCTGGCAGCCATGACCACGGAATACAAACTGTTTCTGGATGCGCCGGAACAGGCTATCGAAAATTATCTGTCTGAGAATCCCACTTACGTGGTGGTACAGAAATCCCGCACAGAGCTGGATGTGCATTACAAACTGGTTCAATACGATGTCAGTCTGGACCATAATGCACACCCATTGAGTTATTTCAGTATGGAAGGTGTCAGCAGTCAGGCCACGTTGCACGAAGTGTACGAAAAGCTGAAGAACGGCCGTAGCGGAGCGGTGTATGTATACGACCAGTCTGTGCAGGAAGTCAAAGGGGTAATTACCTGGAACATTCTGCAAACCTTCCTGCAAAGAGCACAGTATTAACGGAAACCGGTTATGATTTTGTGGTTAAAAGCGTTACACATCTTTTTTATGGTCGCCTGGCTGGCGGGAATTTTTTATCTTCCGCGGCTGTTTGTTTATCATGCAGAAGCAAAAGAACAAAATATTCGTGATCAATTTAAAATAATGGAAAGAAGGCTATGGTTTTTTGTCACGCCTTTTGCCATATTAACACTTATATTCGGTGTGTCCCTGATTTACGTTTACGGCATGGCCTGGTTCCGGGCTTCAGCGTGGCTACATGTTAAACTAACGCTTTTACTTGCCATTTATGCATATCACTTCTATTTATTTAAACTGGTTAATCAATTTGCCCGCGACGAAAATACCCGGTCGCCTAAGTTTTACCGTTTTTTAAATGAAGCACCCGTATTACTTTTACTGGCAATTGTGATCTTAGCTGTCGTTAAACCGTTCTAAAAACCATTAGCAGGCCAGTTTAACCCGCTTTATCCTAAGCGATATCGTTGTCATAAAATTAAAGGAAGCAATTTTGTGGCGAATTTTCTCCGGAAACGTGACAAGGCAAACCAAAACATGGATGTGAGTAACGAACATTTGAAGTCCTTACTGGAAAAGACCGATGAAGCTTTTCAGGCGCTTCTGAAAGAACCGGATTCAGACGAACTCAACGACGCCTATGAAGCGGCGCGGGTGGAACTGAACAGTTACATCAGCTCAATGCGTCACAATCTCGCCCAGCGACTTAAGTAAAGCTTTTCAAGCCGGCGGACGCCCTACTCTTTCATCTGCACAAAAGTTTCAAATTGATCAGGTAAAACACCGGCCAGTTCTCCTGCCAGATCAACATACTCTTTCAGCATCGCCGGTAACTGTGCAGCCAGTTGCGGAAGATGCTGCTGCAAAGCCGCTGCCTGTTCATCTGTACTCCTTTCCATTGCGAGATCGGGATTCGCCAGTGTTGAAAATAACTTAAGACAGCGGGACAGCCGCTTTGCAGGATCTTCATTCCCCTTCACGCCTTTATCTTTCTCAGGGTTTGCCTCTGCCAGTTGCCATGCTTTTTGCCATACCGGTTCAAGCCTGCCATGGGCGCTGAGCAAACCGGTAAGCCATGCCGTTAACTCCTTGCGCTCTTCGGCATTGTCATGCCACTGACAAACTCCGGGCAGCAACGACGTATTATTTCTCATCGCCTGCAAGTCCTGCCTTAAACCGTCCATCAGGCCCTCTGCCATGTGTTCGAACGAGACATCAGAAGCCGCCACTGGCGCATTCGCCACCAGCCAGGGCATCCATTGTTCGGGCATAGGAATTTCAGGACTGGTTGCCACAGCGAAAATGAATCCGCGACAATGGCATTGCGACGGGAGCAAAGCCGCCAGAGCCGGTTCTGCAAATAATGATGAAAACGGCGTGCTGTTATTTTCCATTTATTCTGAACACTTTGATTAACCACGAAGAATCGTTATGCTGCATGCACTATAACAATAACACTTAAATGGAGTACGCAGTATGGCAAGTGACAAATCAGGCTATATTGTTGCGGCGGCTTTTATTGGTCCGGGAACAGTAACAACGGCCAGCATGGCCGGCGCAGGTTTTGGTTTTCACCTTGCTTGGGCACTCCTGTTTTCTGTAATAGCCACTATGGTATTGCAGGATATGGCTGCGCGGCTGGGCACAGGAACCGGAAAGGGCTTGTCGGATGCCTTAATGACACTGACAGAAAATAAAGCCTTACGCATTACCATTGCGGCTTTGATTGTGTCCGCCATCGGTATTGGCAATGCGGCCTATGAATCCGGCAACCTTACCGGAGCAGCCATAGGCCTGGATGCCATTACTCCGTTAGATACGTCTCAATGGGCTTTCATCCTGGGCGCACTTGCAGCGCTGTTGTTGTACACCGGAAAGTATAAATTAATTGAGTCAGTGCTGGTGTCACTGGTTGCCATCATGGCCCTGGTGTTTGTCATCACCCTGTTTTTTGCCGGGCCGGACTGGTCTGCCATGCTCAGTCAACTTCTTCATCCGCAACTTGATGCCGGCACGATTACCATGGTGCTGGCTCTTGTAGGTACCACTATCGTCCCGTACAACCTGTTCTTACATGCCAGCCTTGTGGCACAGCAGTACGGGAAAACAAACGACGATGCCGCTCTGAAGGCCTGCAGGAAGCAATCTGTGACTGCTATCGGATTCGGGGGCATTATTACGATGATTATCGTTGCCACCGCGATGACCGCGTTTTACGGACAGAGTGAGTCTCTTGATGCCGGTAATATGAGCCGTCAGCTTGCGCCGGTACTCGGGGATTATGCACAGTGGTTTTTTGCCGCCGGTTTGTTCGCTGCCGGTCTCACCAGCGCTATAACCGCCCCTCTGGCAGCATCCTACGCGGTGTGCGGTGCTTTGGGTAAACCAGCGGATATGACAGGCAGGTTATTTAAAGGTGTGTGGCTGGTGGTTATTCTGAGCGGCGTGATTATCGCCAGTATCGGCATTAAACCATTACTCGCCATCTTGTTCGCTCAGGCCACTAACGGGCTGCTTCTGCCCTTTATTGCGGTATTTTTATTAGCCGTTATGAACCGGCAATCACTGCCAGCCACATACAGAAACAGCACGTTCAGCAACCTCACCGGTGCTGCAATCGTGCTGTTTGTGGTATGTCTCGGGCTGTATAAAGTCGCCTCACTGTTTTTGTGAGGCGCAATATCAGCCGGCCGGCTGACTGATCAGGCTTTACCTGCCAGTCTGCCAAGCACATTGTTCAGCATGTTACGGCTGCAACCAAAGTTAATGCGGAAATGATCCGGCGCAAGGAAGTCAGCGCCGGGTGATGGTCCCACGCCCCGGCTTTCTGCCCATTTCTGCACATTCGCCACATCCAGCCCGCTTGCGTCTATCCATGCCAGAAATGTTGCCTGCGACTGATGCACTTTCAGACCGTCAATGGCATTCACCTGTTCAATCAGTGTTGCCTGGTTACCTTTCAGGTAGGTCAGCAATTCAGAATGCCACTGATCACATTGGGTAAAGGCCGCTTCAGTGGCCACCAGCCCCAACAGGTTTACCCACGGCATGTGACCGGCTGCGGACTGCACGAACTGCTGACGCAGCTGACGGTCAGGGATAATCGCAAATGAAGCACCCAGACCGGCCACGTTGAAGGTTTTACTGGCAGCCATCAGGGTAACGCTGACATCTTTCAGCGCTTCTACTCTGCCTGCCGGAATGTGTTTTACTGTTTCATCGAGGATCAAATCGCAGTGAATTTCATCACTGCACAATTTCACGTCGTTTTGCAGGCAAATCTCAGCAACACGATCAACCTCCTGCTGGCTCAGCACACTCCCCACAGGATTCATCGGGTTGCACAGAATCAGTAACTTACACTTTGGATCCGCGGCCTGGGTTTCCAGCTCAGCAAAATCCAGTGTGGGCCGGCCGTCTACGTCAACAGTACCGATATCGACACGCTCCATGCCGTTAATTTTCGGCGCAGCCAGCAACGGCGGATAATTGGGCGTTTGCACCATCACTTTATCACCAGGCTTACAATACGCTTTAATGGCAATGTTAAATGCCGGCACGACGCCCGGCGTCCATACCAGCCAGTCAGGATCAATAACCCAGTCGTGTTTGTCTTCAAGCCAGCGCTGAACAGCCTCAATAGCCGGCTTGTACTGCGCCGGCAATACATAACCCATGATGCCGTGATCAACACTGGAAGAGAGTGCATCCAGAATGGCGGGGGCGCAACGGAATTCCATATCGGCAACCCATGCCGGAATGATGTCCTGACCGGCGTATTTTTGCCATTTAAAAGAATAGGTATCCTGACGGGAAGGCGTATCGTCGAAATTGAAAGGCACGTGAGATTTTCCTGTGTTGCAGTGCTAAAAGAAAGTGCGAGAAGGCCCCTGCGGGCCATATCTCTATGCCTGTAACACTACAACGATTAACGGTCAGCTTCAATCCACCAGTTGCTTAACTTTCTGCACCAGGTTTTCTGATGTGAACGGTTTGGCAAGAAACTGGGTGGCCCCGCCTTTTTTCGCTGCGATTACCGTGTCACGTGTGGCATCAGCCGTCAGTAAGATGAAAGGGGTTTTCAGCCCAGCTTCACGGCACGCTTTCAGCAACGTTAAACCGTCGTATTGGGGCATGTTCTGATCACTGATGATCAAAGACAAATTATCCTGCGGCTGGTTGACTAAAAAGTCATGCGCCATTTCACTCCGGCTGAAAGCAAACACATTGGCACCCAACTCCTCTTCCAGTGCATAGGTCACAATGTCTAACGTTATCGTATCATCATCTATCACTGCGATGGTGTATTCAGCCACACTTTACTCCTTAACAGCATGCTACAGCAGCTCTGAACTATTTCTCTTTCCGGACATTCCGGCACTCAGTGTACACACATACATTGCCGGCTCCGGCGCAACATGAAGAATAAGTCTTATTCACCGGGATTGAAACAATACTTCAGGCGAAAAAAAAGCGTCCATCAGGACGCTTTTTCAAAAATACTCAGTACTTATTTCGCACGACCGGCACGTTTACGGTCGTTTTCAGTCAGCAGCTTCTTACGAATACGGATGCTTACCGGCGTAACTTCTACCAGTTCATCGTCATCGATAAATTCCAGCGCCTGTTCCAATGACATTTTCACAGGTGGAACCAGAGTTTGCGCTTCATCAGTACCTGATGCACGCACGTTTGTCAGTTGCTTACCTTTCAGGGCGTTTACTGTCAGGTCATTGTCACGGCTGTGAATACCGATGATCATACCTTCGTAAACTTCAACACCGTGTCCGATGAACAGACGACCACGTTCCTGCAGGTTAAACAGGGCGTTTGTCAGTGCTTTACCCATTGCATTGGCAATCAGTACACCATTCTTACGCTTACCGATAGTACCGCCTTTGTGCGGACCGTAATGGTCGAACGTGTGGTACAACAGACCTGAACCGGAAGTCAGCGTCATGAACTCAGTCTGGAAACCAATCAGACCACGGCTTGGAATGATGAAGTCCATACGGATACGGCCTTTGCCATCCGGGTTCATGTCACGCATTTCTGCTTTACGCAGACCAAGCTGTTCCATGATTGAACCCTGGTGCTCGTCTTCACAGTCGATAGTCAGTGTTTCAAACGGTTCTTGCAGCTCGCCGTCAACTTCTTTCAGGATTACTTCCGGACGTGATACCGCCAGCTCGTAACCTTCACGACGCATATTTTCAATCAGGATACCTAAGTGCAGTTCACCACGGCCTGATACGCGGAATTTATCCGGGTCAGCGGTTTCTTCAACGCGCAGTGCCACGTTATGTACCAGCTCGTCCTGCAGACGCTCAAGGATGTTACGTGAAGTCACGTACTTACCTTCTTTACCGGCAAACGGAGATGTGTTTACCTGGAACGTCATGGTTACTGTTGGTTCGTCAACCGTCAGCGGAGGCAAGGCTTCTACTGTATTAACGTCACACACAGTATCAGAAATTTTCAGTTCGCCCAGACCAGTAATCGCGATGATGTCACCTGCGCTTGCAGAGTCGACTTCATGACGCTCAAGACCTAAGTAACCCAGTACCTGACCCACTTTACCGTTGCGCTTCTTACCATCAGCACCAACAACAGTAACCTGCTGGTTCATCTTCACGCTACCGCGCTTAACACGACCAACACCGATTACGCCAACATATGAGTTGTAGTCCAGCTGAGAGATCTGCATCTGGAATGCACCGGCAGGGTCTGCATTTGGCGCTTCAACCTGATCCACGATTAACTGGAACAGTGGCGTCATGTCTTCGCCTTTGGTGTCTGCATCCATTGATGCCCAGCCATTCAGTGCTGATGCATAGATAACCTGGAAGTCTAACTGCTCATCAGTCGCACCTAAGTTATCGAACAGGTCAAAAACCTGATCCATTACCCAGTCAGGACGTGCACCCGGCTTGTCAATTTTATTGATTACTACGATTGGCTTCAGACCCTGAGCAAACGCTTTTTGCGTTACGAAACGGGTTTGCGGCATAGGACCTTCCTGCGCATCAACCAGCAGCAGTACACAGTCAGCCATCGACATTACACGCTCTACCTCACCACCGAAGTCGGCGTGTCCCGGGGTGTCTACGATGTTGATGCGGTAGTCATTCCAGTTAATGGCGGTGTTTTTCGCCAGAATGGTAATACCACGCTCTTTCTCGATGTCGTTAGAGTCCATTACCCGTTCCTGGGCTTCGCCACGGCTTTCCAGCGTACCGGATTGCTGTAACAGTTTGTCAACCAGAGTCGTTTTACCATGGTCAACGTGCGCGATAATCGCGATATTGCGTAATTTATTAATATCAGTGGTCATTGGGTCAAAGCCTTGGAAATCAGCGTTGCAGATGTAAGAAAAACATCAGGCAGATTTGATTGCTAAAACGGAATAGTAAAATGTGCGCGGATTGTACAGAAATTCCTTTCGCTTTGCGCATCTTTTTTTATTTTTCTTTGTGACACTTTTCTGGATTATGTGCGGATCTAATTTATTCCAATGTTTTATCAATGATCCTACTAGTATCCGGGTTTGCTTTGTTCTAGTCTAAGCATCAGTTCTTATCTTCATATACTGCAATTTCTGCATTGTCACAGCCTTTATTCTTCTGCTCCGGTTCGAATCATTCCGGTACGGATAAATCACGGCTTAATAATGTTCAGCAGTCCGATAGAACCCGATGAATCAAAACACCCTTGCGCACCAAAATAGAGCTTCACCGCACCATCATAGTGCACTTGCGTTTGTGGATTTTTGTGCTACTGCCTGCTAAGCCGCGTTTTACCGTCTTCATGTAAGTGGCATGAAAATAGCTTTAATGATTCTCAATTATTTTGGAGTGAAATTGTTCATTCCACGTTTATTCTAATAAATCCGGAGGACACGATGTCAATAGAAAAGGCATTAGAGCTGATCAAAGAAAGCGAAGCTAAATTTGTAGACTTACGCTTTACCGACACAAAAGGTAAGGAGCAACACGTATCGATCCCTGCAGGTCTGGTCGATGACGAGTTCTTTGAAGAAGGTAAGATGTTTGATGGTTCTTCAATTTCTGGTTGGAAACACATCAACGAATCAGACATGATCCTGATGCCAGACGCAGCATCTTGCGTTGTTGACCCGTTCGCAGAAGAAACTCAGGTAAACATCCGTTGTGACATCGTTGAGCCGTCTACCCTGGAAGGCTACGACCGTGACCCTCGCTCTGTTGCACGTCGTGCAGAAGAGTTCCTGAAGTCTACTGGTATCGGTGACACTGCTTTCTTCGGTCCAGAGCCAGAATTCTTCCTGTTTGACGATGTGAAATTCCACACTGACATGGCGGGTTCTTTCTTCAAGATCGATTCTTCTGAAGCAAAATGGAACTCCGGTGCAGAATTCGAAGGCGGTAATCTTGCTCACCGTCCTGGCGTAAAAGGCGGTTACTTCCCGGTTCCACCAGTAGACTCAGCACACGACATCCGTGGCGCAATGTGTCTGGTTATGGAAGAAATGGGTCTGGTCGTTGAAGCTCACCACCACGAAGTAGCAACTGCTGGTCAGAACGAAATCGCTTGTGCTTTCAACACGCTGGTTAAGAAAGCTGACGAAGTTCAAATCTATAAGTATGTTGTACACAACGTTGCAAATGCATACGGTCAGTCTGCGACATTCATGCCTAAGCCTCTGGTTGGTGACAACGGTTCTGGTATGCACGTTCACCAGTCTATCGCTAAAGATGGCAAAAACATCTTCGCAGGCGACAAGTACGCTGGTATGTCTGAAGAAGCGCTGTACTACATCGGCGGTATCATCAAGCACGCCCGTGCAATCAACGCATTCACTAACGCTTCTACTAACTCGTACAAGCGTCTGGTACCAGGCTTTGAAGCACCGGTTATGCTGGCTTACTCTGCACGTAACCGTTCTGCGTCAATCCGTATTCCTTACGTAACAAGCGATAAAGCGCGTCGTATCGAAGTACGTTTCCCTGACCCGACTGGTAACCCTTACCTGGGCTTCACTGCTATGTTAATGGCGGGTATCGACGGTATCATCAACAAGATTCACCCTGGTGACTCTATGGATAAAGACCTGTACGACTTACCACCAGAAGAAGCAGCAGAAATCCCAACTGTTGCCAGCTCACTGGAAATGGCTCTGGAAGCGCTGGACAACGACCGTGACTTCCTGAAAGCCGGTGGCGTTATGACTGATGACATGATCGATGCATACATCGGTCTGAAGTCTGAAGAAGTAACGACTCTGAACATGTCTACTCACCCTGTTGAGTTCGACATGTACTACAGCGTATAAGCCATTCGCTGATTTGATTTGAAAAAGCCCGCATCTGCGGGCTTTTTTTCGTCCCGGCTTTTGCTAGACTGAGAATTCTTTCGTTGTGAAAATGGTGTCCGATGATACTTCGCATTTTGCTTGTCACCGCTTTATTCGTGCCTTCAGTACAGTCACAAACAATTTATAAAGTCGTGAAAGAAGACGGTACCGTTCTGTATACAGACGTGCCACAGGACGGCGCAGAGACCCTTGAGTTCGAAGCCAATACCAGTAATGTTGCAGACAGCCCCGACATCAAAGCCACGCAACAGACGCAATCCCGCGACAAACAGCCCAACTATAAAGTATCCATTTCCTCTCCGGAACCGGAAGCCACAATCCGCAATAACAACGGTCAGTTTTCTATAACAGCCGCTACCACCCCGGCCTTCCGTGGCCGTTACCGCCTTACTTTCGACGGCCAGCCAACCCGCATCAACAGTAGCGGTAAGTTTAACCTCGCCGGCATTGACCGTGGCGCCCACACTTATCATATAGACATAATTGATAATAAGGGCAAGACTCTTGCATCATCTCCTCAGCAAACACTTTATTTGCATCAGGCATCAGTGTTTATCAATAACAATTAGCGTTCTTTGGTGGCGCAGCCAGCGCACCATGCGGGTTCATCAGAAAATTTTATTTTGGTGCAATCAACACCGTTTGAACGCGTTAAACTATAATGCACTATAAAAGTGCAAATGAGGAATACTCGGCATGCAAGCCACCGAGTTTGAAACAAACCATTTATTGAACAACCTGAACACAGCGTTGGTAATGGTCAACGAACGATTGCAAATCGTTTATGCCAATCACGCAGGGGAAGCGTTGTTCGAAACTGGGGTGAAGCAGCTCTCCGGACACAAGCTATCGGACTTTTTTGTGCCGAACGCCATCAATGATGCCCGTTTGCGGGCGGCAATTCGTCATGGCGAAGACTTTACTGAAAACGATTTACGTCTGTGCTTCAAAGACGGGCGTTGTGTATTGTCTGATCTCACTGTCACTAACCTGAATACCGATGACGGCCCTAAACTGATGTTTGAGGTGCGCCGTATCGACCAGCAACGCCGCATCTCCAGAGAAAATCAGCAAAATGCCCAGCACGATGCCGCCAGAGAACTGATCCGCGGCCTCGCCCATGAAATTAAAAATCCCTTAGGGGGAATTCGCGGTGCCGCCCAGTTGCTGGAAAAAGAGCTGACAAATCCCGACCATAATGAATTCACGCAGATGATCATCGAGCAATCAGACCGGCTGCGAAACCTGGTTGACCGTTTGCTCGGGCCCAACGCGCTGCCAAGGCTTGAGTGGAGTAATCTCCATCAAGCGCTTGAGAAAGTGCGCAGCCTGATGAGGGTCGACTCTGATAACCCAATCACTATCATCCGCGATTATGACCCGAGTATTCCGGATCTGAAAGTAGACCAGGACATGATTCAGCAATCGGTACTGAACATTTTAAGAAACAGTGTTCAAGCGCTCACAGAAGCGAAAACACCGTCACCGCAAATTCGGCTTGTTACCCGTATAGACAGACAAATGACCATTTTGGGTAAGCGGCACTCTCTGGTGGCCAAAATCCAGATCATTGATAACGGACCGGGTATCCCCGCCGCAATCAGAGACACCCTTTTTTATCCCATGGTCAGCAGCAAGCAGAACGGAAGCGGGCTGGGCCTGTCTATTGCACAAACATTAATAAATCACCACGGCGGAAAAATTGAGGTAGACAGCCATCCGGGCCACACCGAATTTACGCTATATCTCCCTGTCCCCAGAAAGGAGTCGGATAATGAATAATGAATCCGTATGGATTGTAGATGACGACAGCTCAATCCGCTGGGTTCTGCAAAAGGCATTACAGGCAGCCAATATCGGGTGTTTGAGTTTTGAGAATCCTGAAGATCTTTTACTGCAATTACAAAGTGGTCAGCGCCCTGAGGTTATCGTTTCAGATATCCGTATGCCTCAGATGGACGGCATGACACTGCTGGGGGAAGTACATAATACTGACCCGCTCATTCCGGTCATCATCATGACCGCGCATTCTGATTTAGATAGTGCTGTAAATGCCTACCAGAGTGGTGCGTTTGAATACCTGCCAAAACCCTTTGATATCGACGAAGCCGTTACGCTGGTGCAGCGGGCGCTGGCCCATGCACGGGAACAGAGCCGGCAAAATCAGGTACCTCAGGATGAAGCGGTTACTGAAATTATCGGTGAAGCGCCGGCCATGCAGGAAGTTTTCCGTGCCATCGGCCGGTTGTCCCGCTCCTCCATCAGCGTGCTGATTAATGGTCAGTCCGGTACAGGTAAAGAGCTGGTTGCTCATGCCCTGCACCGTCACAGCCCCCGTGCGGCCAATCCGTTCATTGCACTGAATATGGCAGCCATCCCGGCAGACCTCGTGGAATCAGAACTTTTCGGTCACGAAAAAGGCGCCTTTACCGGCGCACAAACTGCCCGTCAGGGCCGTTTTGAGCAGGCAAACGGCGGTACCCTTTTCCTTGACGAAATTGGTGATATGCCGCTGGACGTTCAGACCCGTTTGTTACGGGTACTGGCTGACGGACAATTTTATCGCGTCGGCGGACATCAGTCAGTGACTGTTGATGTGCGGATCATTGCTGCAACCCACCAGAATCTGGAAAAACGGGTGGCAGAAGGTAAGTTCCGTGAGGATTTATTTCACCGCCTGAACGTTATCCGTATCCACATTCCGTCGCTGGCAGAGCGCCGTGAAGATATTCCTCTGCTGGCAAGACACTTCCTGCGCCGTGCTGCGAAGGAGCTGGATGTAGAGACCAAGTCGCTGAGTAAAGATGCAGAGAAGCTGATGACCCGCCTGCCCTGGCCGGGTAACGTACGTCAGTTGGAAAACGTGTGCCGCTGGCTTACCGTTATGGCAAGCGGACAGGAAGTTTTACCCGGCGATCTACCGCCGGAAATCCACTCAGAGGGAACTATTGAGAAAAGTGGCGGTACCGCTACCGGCGACTGGCCCGAGTTACTGGCGAGATGGACCGACACTCAGCTTCGTGAAGGACATTACAATATCCTGAATGACGCCATGCTCACGTTTGAGAAAATCATGCTGGAACGTGCACTCAGTTACACTCATGGCCACAAACAGGATGCCGCCAAGCGTCTTGGCTGGGGTCGGAACACGCTGACCCGTAAACTTAAAGAGCTGGATGTGAACGGCTGAATAACGCCAGACGCAATTCACCCCGGTCCCGGCAGTCTTCTCAAATAGAAAAGCCCGATGCAGAAGTTCTGCACCGGGCTTTTTACATGAATAAATTTACTGTTCAGGCGGCTACGCCCGGAAGGATATTACGGGTTCTTCGTCAGCAGGCTCGTCATGGCCTGATTAAAGTGCCGCACCCATTTCATACTGAACTGCCCTTTGGCAGCCCGGTTCAGTTCAATGACCGCCTGTTTTTTAGACATCCGCGAGTCCTGATTATGTGCCCGTGAGTGGGTCATGGCATCGTAGGTATCGAGAATGGCCAGCAGTTTGGCACCGTCACAAATATCATCTTCTTTCAGGCCCAGCGGATAACCACTGCCATCTACCCTTTCATGGTGCTGCATCACAATTTTACGGGCGTGATCCCACTGATCGAGATGCTCCAGTAAGCGGGAGCTTTTGTACACGTGAGAACGCATGAGATTAAACTCGGCGTCAGTGTACGGGTCTGTTTTGTTAAGCAGGTGCAACGGCATGAACGCCATACCAAAATCGTGCACGTAACAGGCAACAGACAACTGATCGTCATCGATGGGACTGCCTGCTTCATGATTGATGTATAGCGCCAGCTTTGCAATCCGGTCGCCACGCCCGGCCCAATAATTAGAACGGTGTTCAATGGTTTGCATCAGGTCACGGAAAAACAGCATATCGGCCCGTTTGTCGGCACTCAGACCTTTCAGTATTCCGGTATTCGCTACCGTCTGCGGAGGCTTTGCCGGTGGCTTTTCGCCTTCCGCCTCAGCGGTTTGCTCTGTACCGGCAAATTCACCGGTGTCAATGTCCAGATCCGGATTCAGCAGCAATACCGCATCAGCCAGCAGTTTGTCGTGATCAGCATGGTTGTCCGGCGTGATCCGCGTGATCGCCAGCACCAGTTGTTCATGAAGATTTCCGTCATATTCAGCACACCCGGCATTCATCACATCCTGAACAAAGCTTTTCACCCTGTCCATAGTCAGCAACACCAGGTCACTCATGGTACTGGTGTAGTTAATCTGCCCTTTACGCAGAAAATCCAGCAAATCTTCAACGTGCTGAAGCAAGGGGATCATCGGACTGAAATTAACCAGCCCCAGGTCACCTTTGATGGTGTGGATAGAACGGAACAGGCTGCGTTGCAGTTCATTATCTTCCGGACGCAATTCCAGCTCTATGAGGGTTTGTTCGCTGGATTCATAAAGTTCGTTGATTTCCTCCATCAGGTCACTGAGGATATCTTCTTCAAGTTCTTCCGGTGTAAACGTCTGCATTTTATCTGGTTACCGCATTAAGCATGTATTTAAGTTATATCATCTGATCGGCAGTTTCGCTAATCAGCAATAGTGTTCTTTTGGCTAAATTTTCAGACTGATCGGATAACTGAACTGCTCTCAATCCCGTATACTTCGCGGCAAAACAAAAAACAGGAACAGTAGTGTTAGCAATTCTTCGCGTAATCGCGCTCTTTTTCGCATTCATTCTGATAAACATCGTTGTTTTAGTGGTTTGCGTGCTTCGCCCTTTTCACAAGAATAATGTTCATTTCGCCGGCAACGCTTATGCGCAGATGTCCCGGATTATGGGGCTTAAAATCATTATCCGGAAAAGTGATGCGGTGAAGGAAGACACCCCGTACGTGTTAATCGCCAATCACCAGAGCAGTTACGACATCATCACCATTTGTAAGGCGGCCCTGCCCGGCGTGGTGACTATCGGCAAGAAGAGCCTGAAGTGGATCCCCGTATTCGGACAGATTTACTGGTTATCGGGCAACATCATGATTGACCGGAAGAACAGCGGAAAAGCGCGGGATACGTTAAAAATAGCTGGTAAGAAAATCCGCGAAAAAGGGACATCCGTATGGGTATTTCCGGAAGGCACACGAAGCTACGGCAGAGGTTTACTGCCCTTTAAATCCGGCGCATTCTGGCTGGCACAGGCTGTTAAAGTACCGGTTGTCATGGTTACTGCCAGCGACTTACACGAAAAAGTAAAGTGGAACCGCTGGAACAATGGTGTTGTGCTTATCGATATTGATGCGCCGGTGGAGCTGACCCGTGAGCATTCTCCGAAAGGCTGGACGGAACATTTCCATAAAGCCATGGAAGAGAAATTCGCCCGTCTTAACGAAGAAGTGGCACAAATTGAATCTGCAAAGAGATAGCATCCTGCCGTTCAGTTAATTACACTAGGGCAAGTTGACGTTTTTGAGAGATAACATGAATCAGTTTGATGAACGGGAAGAATGGTACGCGTTTAACCAGGAAACCATAGAAGCACTGCTGGAAGACGGCAGTCAGGCGGATGCGGTGTACACCATTGAGCATCACCTTGCTTCCAATGATTTCGATAAACTGGAAAAAGCAGCCGTAGATGCGTTCAAAGCCGGTTTCGAAGTGTCTGATGCTGAGGAGCTTGTATTAGACGACGGCGGTACTATTTTCTGTTTTGACGCGATTGTTGAGCGTGAGCTGGAACAGGATGCGCTGGACAAAGACACAGATGCGCTGCTGAAGATTGCTGATAAGTGCGATGTGCACTACGACGGCTGGGGCACTTACTTTATGCCCCGCGACGAAGAAGCAGAAGAGGACGATGAGGATTACAACGACTGATACGTTGTCTGACTCATCAACGAAAGCCGGTGTATACTGCATGAAGATCACCGGCTTTTTTGTTCAGCAACGATGTCGCGCTGATCAGTTAGCACCTTCTGTCAGTGAGATAGTATGGTGCAGCAACGCCCGGGTTCCCGGCAGTCCGTGGCCCGGCAACACGATTTTCGCCTCAGGGTATCTGGCTAACACCTTCTGTACTGACGGCCCCCACTCTTCCGGACTGGCATCACCGGTATAACCTAAACTATCCGTTTCTGCGCTGCGGATAAGACATCCGCCAACCAGAATGTTTGCTCCGGCCAGCCAGACCACACTGTTATCCGGCGCATGTCCCGGACCTGGATAGAACACCTCAACACCTTCTGCCAGAGCATAGGTTGGACCGGTAATTTCCTGTTTTGCCAGCGGCTTACCCTGCTTCTCCAGAATAGCATTAGTCATTTTCGACGCATGTGTATCTATGCCTTTGCTGTTCAGCAAACCAATGCCCGCGGTACGGTCTTCATGGGAGTGACTGGAAAACGACATTGTTACCGGCATGCCTCGAGCTGCAGCCCAGTTCAGTAACTCCGCGGTGTCCTGCTCTGTCCACGGCGTATCGATAATAATGCTGCCCTGCTCAGACAGAATAATCACGCCGTTGGACTCCACCAGCCCAAATCCGTCTACCTGCTTGTACGACAGATGCAGCCACACATCATCAGACAAAGGTAACAATTGCATTGGTTTTTGCTCCGGCAACGCTTCCCCGTGCAGGGCGAAAGCAGACAATCCCAACACCAGCAACGCTATCAGTTTTACGAACCGCACCATGAATAATTCCGTAATCAATGAGTCTGCTCATGTTTATATCCCGGCCGGTACATTCCGTCTACAGCTAACCCGTTGTAATGCACAGATAAAGGGCCAAACTGTCAGCGGTTAAGACTGCTTTCAGCAACCGTTCAGTTTACGCAGGCGACACTAAGCCCGTAGTCAGCCAAAGACAAGAGGAATGATGATGCTGAAACAAACAATGAAACCGTTAATTGTTCTGATGGGCATTACCGCTCTGCAAGCGCCGGCACAGGCAGAAACAACGGAACGGACCACTGAAGCCAGAGAGTTTCAGTTCGGTGAAGCGTACACCCCGAAAGACGGCGACTTTATCAGAAACGATACACTGGCCAGCGTTACCAAAGCCACAAAAAGCAGTAAAAAGCGGGCAGCTGTGAATGCCGTTGTGAATACCAACTTCTGGATTTACGATGCATGGACTGAGCGCTTCAACGACGCCGATTATGACGGTTATGCCACGACGGTGTCTGTAAGCTTTGATGCTGATACTGTTTATGCAGAAGTACCGGTTTATGCAGTCCTTTACCTGGGCGATCCTGACAGTTTTTACCCGGTACACGAGTCATCTGTGTTTTATATTTACGGGGAAAGTACCAGCGATGAATTTGTAATAGAAACTGACCTTATCACCGGCTACCGTCCATTCGACTATGACATCATGATTGAGCTGTACGACGCGCAGACAAACGAACTGTTGGCTGTTGCCGATCATACCAGCGATGCAGACTTGTCTTATGTGCCCCTTGAAAGTCAGGATTACGACCGGGTCATTGTTGAACAGGAAACCGTGGTGGAAGTAAGAGAACACGGCGGAGCCCTGCACTGGCCTTTCCTTGCCGGCCTTCTGGGCATGGGGATATGGAGAACAGTATCACGCCGCCCACGCAGATAGCATTCTACTTCCGGGGCTGTTCAAAGAGAACAGCCTTTGTTTTAACGCTTTTTTTGGCATACCTGTCCATTCAGTGCCACAATAAAGTATGACTCAGGACAAAGCGCCACCGGAATGGACAAACAAAAAAAACTGCTGACAAGAAGACGAGTGCTGAAAGGCTCTCTGGCAGGCTGGCTGACCGCCGGCATGGTCCCCTTTGCCATTGGCAAAGAGAAACCTCTGGTAAGAGTGCTTGGCACCCATGTAACCTTGCAGGAAGCCTTGAGACAGCAGGCTATGGAAGACTTAGGGATCCGGCTGCAGTTCGCTCCCGGCGGCAGTGCAACGGTACTTCAGAAAGCCACCATGAATCCGCAGGGCTTTGATTTATATGAGCAATGGTCAAACAGCATCAATGTGCTCTGGCGGGCCAATGCCATTCAACCCATCGATAAACGCCGTATTGGTAACTGGGACGAAATTAACGATCTGACAAAGACCGGCAAGGTCTCTCCCGAAGCGAAAATCGGTGCCGGTGATGCCCCCCACAAAATAATAAACGTTCAGGCCGACGGCTCGCTGGGAGAAAAGCACACGGATGAAATCAGCTTCCTCCCGTACGTGCACAATGTTGATTCCTTTGGCTATCTGGAAAACGCGTTACCGGCCGATATGAACAGTGCAGATGAGAGTTGGGGCTGGCTGCTGGATTCCAGACTCAGCGGAAAAGTGGGTATCGTGAATGACCCGACTATCGGGTTATTTGATTTAGCCCTGGCGGCAAAAGCGAAAGGCTTCATGGAATTTGAAGACATCGGCGCCATGACGCGGGCAGAATTAGACAGCCTGTTCCTGTTACTGATTGAGCTTAAACAGCTGCAGCATTTCAATGGCTTCTGGACCTCCGTACCGGAATCGGTGCAATACATGCGTACGAAGCGGGTCACCATTGAAAGTATGTTCTCCCCTGCTGTGTCTGATTTGAATGGTCAGGATATTCCTGTTCGCTTTGCGGCTCCCCGTGAAGGTTACCGTGGCTGGCACGGCGTGATGTGTCTTTCTGCTGCCACGCAGGGCCGGGTGAAAGATGCTGCCTATGAATACATGAACTGGTGGTTGTCCGGCTGGCCCGGTGCTTTCATTGCCCGTCAGGGGTATTACATTTCAAACCCGCAACGTTCAAAGCCTTATTTAAGTGAAGCTGAATGGAACTACTGGTACAGAGGTTTACCAGCTTCAGAACCGCTCAGAGGGCCGGATGGAAAAGTGTCTGTAAATCGCGGACAGCAACGCTCCGGCGGCAGTTACGAAGATCGTTTCGGCCATGTCGCCGTTTGGAATACCGTTATGCCGACTTATGAATATAGTCTGCAGAAATGGTATGAATTCATTACTTCTTAGTGGTACGCATTCTTTATGTTTCATTCTATCCGTATTCAACTGCTCACTGTTCTGATCATCATGATCGGACTGATCCTTGTGCAGGGTTTTCTCGGCCGTGCCAACGAGCAGGTTTTAACCGAAGGCATGAATAATACCCGCCAGGCGGTGATCGATGTGGGCATCGTAGGTGAACTGGAAAGAGATGTGGTGGATCTTCAGCGCAATGTGCTGATTTTCCGTGAAACCGCCAGCCCGTCTGCGGTAACCCGTTTTGAGCGCCTGATGATTTCCATCACTGACAAGCTGGAAGCCCTTGAGACCTCTTCCATCTCTTCAACCTATGAATACACAGAAGATGACATTCTGGAGCGCATGCGTACTCATCTGGTGTCTTACAAAGAGAACTTTCACGCGGTGGTGGATGACCGGCACCGCCGGGACCAGCTCATCGATTCAGGTTCACTGGTCGTCGTCAGACAAATCGAGAGCTTGTTGCAGGAAGTCGCGGAAAAACGTGAGATGCCGGCGGCAAAAATTGACCTGCTAAAAATGCATGTAACAGAAGCCGAGAATGCCGCATTGCGTTATCTGGTATCACCGGCACAGCAAAATATCTCCGAGTTTAATGCGTCACTGGCACCAGTTTATTCCCTGCTGGAAAGTGAATCATCCGCTAACGAAGTAGCGATCCGTGAACATATTCAACGACTGGAAGAACGCTTTTTACGGCTGACCCAGATAACCCAAAGCAATATGTTTCTGGTTAATGTGGTCATGGCCGGCTCGGCCAACGAGTTTCTGTATCTCAGCCGCGAGCTTGCCGACCGGGTAAATGCCCGCACCAATCTGATTAACCGCAATGCGCAGAATGCCGCTATCGGGGCCCGGCTCAACGGTGAAATATACTCTGTTATCGCTATCATTCTCGCCTTCGCCTTCGCTATTTTTACTGTGCGCCGGGTCCTCAGCCCTATCCGCTCCATTACTTCTGTGTTTAATCAGCTGGCAGACGGTAAGCAGGTAGATGTATTGCCCGATCTCGACCGTAAAGACGAAATCGGCAAACTGGCCAAAGCAGCCAGCGTATTTAAAGACAAAAATGAGCAGACCCGCTCTCTGCTGAAAAATGCCCAGGAACTGAACGTCCAGCAGGAAGCATTAAACAAAGAACTCGCCGAATCCAAGAAGAAAGCAGAACAGGCCACCGCCTCGAAGAGTATTTTCCTGGCTAACATGAGCCATGAGATCCGCACGCCGCTCAACGGCATCATCGGCCTGCTGGAACTGGCTCATCAGCAACCCATGTCATCCATGCTGAAGGATTATCTGGACAAAGCATCTTACTCCAGCCAAATCCTAGTCAGTGTGATAAACGACATTCTTGATTTCTCTAAAATTGAAGCCGGTAAGCTGGAACTGGAAAACGTCAGCTTCTCTCTGCACTCCATTCTGGATAATCTGCTTGCGGTGGTGAGTTTGCGGGCACAGGAGAAGAATCTCAGCGTTCATCTGGAGGTCGACCCGAAACTGCCACCCCGCATAGTGGGCGACCCTTTGCGGTTATCTCAAATTCTCATGAACATCTGTACCAACGCCGTTAAGTTCACCCAGCAGGGAGCGATTAATGTCACCATTAAGGGCATGGTGAACCAGCAGGGTGATAAAGTGGTTCTGCGCATAGAAGTCGAAGATACCGGTATTGGCATGACTCAGTCGCAGGTTGACCGCATCTTCCAACCATTTACGCAGGCTGACGGTTCGACAAACCGAAAATTCGGCGGCTCCGGACTGGGGCTGACGATTGTAAAACAGCTTACCGAACTGATGGCCGGTAAACTGAAAGTCACATCAATGCCCAATCACGGTTCTACTTTCGTGATCACTTTACCCATGAAAATTCAGTCCGGTCAGAAAGGTATTCTTGCTGATTTGCCCCAGTTGCCACTGGGCAGCTGTTATTATTCCGACAAGCCGTTGCTGCCGGCAGCCTATATTGAATTATTAAACCTGCGCTCTGCCCGTCAGCCCCTTGCCATGGTGGAAAATGACGTGGGCGTGCCGCCTGCCGTGCTGGTTGAAATTGCTACCTACGCAGAATTCAAATCCCTGCTACCGCAGTTATCGCTGATAGAGCGGCAAAGCATTCCTGTGGGCATTGTCATGGAAACCCAGACCGGGCAATTGCAGGAGAAAATTCTTAGTCAATGGAAAGGTCCGGTTCTGCTTCATCCGTTTACACCGGCACAGTACCGCCGGTTTGTGTTCCGCCTTGCCGACATAGAAGATTTTAAACAGTCAACTGAGGTGCCGGATGAATCCACCATGCTGGAAGGTCACATTCTGCTGGTAGAAGACAACAATATTAACCAGGTGGTCACCGGAGAAATGTTGTCTTCACTTGGCCTCACCTTCGATATTGCCGAAGACGGTTTGCAGGCGGTAACTAAAATCAATAATGCGCCGGTATACGACCTGGTGCTTATGGATGTTCAGATGCCGGTAATGGACGGTTATGAAGCCACCCGCAAAATTCGCCAGAAAGGCTTAAGTGAACTACCCATCATTGGCTTGTCGGCCAACGCCATGAAAGAAGATGCCCAGCAGGCGATGCGTCACGGAATGACGGATTATCTCACCAAGCCGCTAAAACGCGCAGCGCTGGCCTCTATGCTGAAACGTTTTTTACAGGCCGAGTCCGGCGGGCAATCTGCGCGAAATAATAGTCAGCATAAGTAGCAACCAGTATTTTAGCGGGATCAAAAAAGGAGCGTTTCCGCTCCTTTTTCATTACTTTGCAAATGCGCTTATAACGCGCTGATTGTGGCGTGCTGTTCTTTCAGTTTTGCCAGCGCCGTTTCAGCTTCTTCCAGCTTGCTACGTTCTTTGGCAATTACCGCTTCCGGAGCACTGTTTACAAACTTCTCGTTTGCCAGCTTACCCTGAGCACGGGCCACATCCTGCTCAGCCTTACCCATTGCCTTGGCAATACGGGCAAGCTCAGCGTCCTTATCAATCAGACCAGCCATCGGGATAAGAATTTCCATCTCACCCACCAGCGCAGTCGCACTGGCCGGCGCCTGTTCACCCGCATTTAACGTGGTCACAGATTCCAGCTTCGCCAGCTTATCGATGAACGGCGCAGCCAAATCAAGACGGGCTTGATCCTGCTCACTCACATTGCGCAGAATAGCATTCAGCGGCTTGTTAGGAGATATATCCATTTCACCACGGATATTACGGATACCGATGATGAAACGCTTCAGCCATTCGATATCAGCCAGCACCTTGTCGTTCTCACGTTCCGCTTTCACTTCAGGGAAAGACTGGATCATGATGCTGGTTTCACCTTCTTTCACGCCTGCATCGCTTAACGGCGCAACACGTTGCCAGATGGTGTCAGTGATAAACGGCATTAACGGGTGTAGCAGACGCAGTAACTGCTCAAGTACGTTAATCAACGTATGACGTGTACCGCGCTTTTCTGCATCAGTAGACGCATCGCTGTTCAGTACCGGCTTAGTCAGTTCCAGATACCAGTCACAGAACTGGTTCCAGGTGAACTCATACACGGTTTGAGCGGCAATATCGAAACGGTAATCAGCCAGGGCAGATTCAAACTCTTTCAGTGTTTTCTGGAACTGCGCCCAAATCCACTGATCCGCCAGACTCAGCACCAGTTCACCACCGTCACGGCCCGTATCTTCTGTTTCGGTATTCATCAGCACAAAGCGTGACGCGTTCCAGATCTTATTGCAGAAGTTACGGTAACCTTCAACGCGGCTCATATCGAAATTGATATCGCGGCTGGTTGACGCCATGGCTGCAAACGTGAAACGCAGCGCATCGGTACCGTAAGCGTTAATACCGTCAGCAAACTGCTTACGGGTATTCTTCTCAATCTTCTTCGCCAGTTGCGGCTGCATCATGCCTGATGTGCGCTTGGTCACCAGAGATTCCAGATCGATACCGTCAATCAAATCGATAGGGTCAAGTACGTTCCCCTTCGACTTCGACATCTTGTCGCCGTTCTCGTCACGGATAAGACCGGTAATGTAGATATCTTTGAACGGGATCTTGCCGGTGAATTTCTTCGTCATCATGATCATTCTGGCCACCCAGAAGAAAATGATATCGAAACCGGTGACCAGCACTGACGATGGTACAAAGGTATCCAGCTCTGGCGTTTCTTCCGGCCAGCCCATGGTCGCGAACGGCCACAGTGCAGAGGAGAACCAGGTATCCAGTACATCATTGTCCTGTTTCAGTTCAACGGCGTCTTCGAGCTTGTAGCGACTGCGCACTTCTGCTTCGTCACGGCCAACGAATACGTTACCTTCGTTGTCGTACCAAGCCGGAATACGGTGTCCCCACCACAGCTGACGAGAAATACACCAATCCTGAATATTGTTCATCCACTGGTAGTATGTTTTGTTCCAGTTCTCAGGGATAAAGCGGATTTCACCGCTTTCCACCGCTTCAACCGCAGGCTTGGCCAGCGATTCAACAGCAACGTACCACTGATCAGTCAGATACGGTTCGATAACCGCACCGGTACGGTCGCCACGGGGTACTTTCAGTTTATGATCGACCACCTTAACCAGCAGACCTTCTGCGTCCAGGTCAGCAACGATTTGCTTACGGGCGTCAAAACGGTCAAGACCGCGATAAGCTTCAGGGGCCTCATCGTTAATCTTTGCGTCGTCGGTGAACAGGTTAATCATCGGCAGGCTGTGACGCTTACCCATGTCATAGTCGTTGAAATCGTGAGCCGGGGTGATTTTCACACAGCCGGTGCCGAATTCTGGATCCACATAATCATCGGCGATGATAGGAATAAGACGGCCGGTAATTGGCAGACGAATTTCCTTGCCAATCATGGACTGATAACGCTCGTCATCAGGATGAACAGCAACAGCCGTATCGCCCAGCATGGTTTCAGGACGGGTAGTCGCCACGACCAGTTCACCGGAACCGTCAGCCAGCGGATAGCGCATGTGCCACATGTGGCCGGCTTCTTCTTCGTTCAGCACTTCTAAGTCTGATACCGCTGTGTGCAGTACCGGATCCCAGTTAACCAGACGCTTACCGCGGTAAATCAAACCTTCTTCATGCAAACGAACAAAGACTTCTGTTACCGCTTTGGACAGATTGTCGTCCATGGTGAACACTTCACGGTCCCAGTCGGTAGACGTGCCGAGGCGGCGCATCTGTTTTGTGATAGTGCCACCGGACTCTTCCTTCCATTCCCAAATCTTGTCGATGAAGGCTTCACGGCCTAAATCGTGACGGGTCTTGCCTTCAGCATTCAGACGGCGCTCTACCACCATCTGGGTAGCGATACCCGCGTGGTCTGTACCCACCTGCCATAAGGTGTTGTCGCCCTTCATACGGTGATAGCGGGTTAACGCGTCCATGATAGTTTGTTGGAAGCCGTGGCCCATGTGCAAACTGCCTGTTACGTTTGGTGGCGGCAGTAAAATACAATACGGGTCACCGTGTCCGGATGGCTTGAAATAGCCTGCTGCTTCCCATTTTTCATAGCATTGCTGCTCAATGGATTGCGGTTCGAAGGTTTTATCCATTACTTACTCTCAACTGTCAGCAGATTTAAACTGCAACTGGCAGCCTGCCTGCTGATATTGTTTATAGCGAACCCGTGCCGCCTGTTTGGCGTCATCCGCCACCGGCACGAAGTCATAAATCGTTTGATAAGAATGCGGGGAGCTTAACATTTCCCCGCTTAAATTGACGATGAGATTGCGACGGGAAAGTTGATTTTCCTGCCAGCAGATTTCCACCGGCGTACCGGCGCCCGGCCCTTCCCCGCACAAATTATGCGGCACAAAGCGGCCAGCCGGCAATTGCCAGAGCAGCTCATCCACTGCTTCAGCGGAAGATTTGTCTGCACACAATACAACACACTTTTGTCGCTGGGAGTATGCAGTGGCAATCAGATCGCAGGCGCGGGATTCACCCGCGTCCTTACCATCACTGAGTTGCCAGAAGGTTACCTGAGGCATTGCGCTCAGTCCTCTTGTTTAATGCCTGAGCGGTTCATCAGGAACTGCGACAACATCGGTACCGGACGGCCAGTGGCACCTTTGTTCTTGCCGCTTCGCCACGCTGTACCGGCGATGTCCATGTGCGCCCAGTTGTATTTCTTGGTGAATCGGGACAGGAAACACGCAGCAGTAATTGAACCGGCCGCACGGCCACCTAAGTTGGTGAAGTCGGCAAACGGGCTTTCCAGCTGATCCTGATACTCATCCCACACAGGTAAGCGCCATGCACGGTCAGAACTCTGATCGCCGGCGTTCATCAGTTCATGGGCCAGCGGATTATGTGTACTCATCAATCCGGTTGCATGGTTACCCAGTGCAACAATCACCGCGCCGGTCAATGTTGCCACGTCGATGACCAGTTCAGGCTCAAAACGCTCAACGTAAGTTAATGCATCACATAATACCAGGCGGCCTTCTGCATCGGTGTTTAACACTTCAACAGTCTGGCCGGACATGGTGGTGAGGATATCACCCGGGCGATAAGATTTGCCGTCCGGCATGTTTTCACAGCCAGCCAGCACGCCGATAACATTAACCGGCAGATTCAGTTCGGCCACGGTTTGCATGGTCCCCAGCACACCGGCTGCACCGCCCATGTCGTACTTCATCTCATCCATGCCTTCACCGGGCTTGATGGAAATACCGCCTGAGTCGAAGGTAAGGCCTTTACCCACCAGCACGATAGGCGCCTGATCATCCGGACCGCCTTTGTGAGTAATGATACTCATCATGGATTCATTTTCAGAACCGCGACCTACAGCCAGGTAAGAATTCATGCCCAGCTCAGCCATCATGGCTTCATTCACCACTTCTGCACTGATGCTGTCGTAGTTTTCAGCCAGCGACTGTGCCTGCTCCCACAGGTAGGCAGGATTGCAGATGTTTGGCGGCATGTTCGCCACGTCTTTGGTCAGGCTGGCACCTTTTGAAATCGCCAGTCCATGCTCAATAGCACGCTCGCCCACGGTAAGTTCACGACGTGTAGGTACGTTCAGAACAATTTTACGTAACGGACGACGGGGCTCGCCCTTTTTGGTTTTCAGTTGCAGGAAGGTGTACAGGGAATCCTGCGTCGCTTCTACCGCCTGGCGCACTTTCCAGTAGGTATCACGGCCTTTCACGTGCAGTTCGGTGAGGAAACACACCGCTTCCATTGAGCCGGTTTCGTTCAGGGTTTTAATGGTTTTTGCGATGATTTGCTTATACTGACGCTCGTCCAGTTCACGCTCTTTACCGCAACCGACCAGTAACACCCGCTCGCTCAATACATTGGGTACATGATGCAGAAGTAACATCTGACCGGCTTTCCCTTCCAGGTCGCCGCGACGTAGCAGATTACTGATGTAACCTTCACTGATTTCATCCAGCTGTTCAGCCACCGCAGTTAAGCGACGAGGCTCGAAGACACCAACCACGATACAGGCGCTGCGTTGTTTCTCCGGACTGCCACTTTTTACACTAAATTCCACGATAACACCTCGCTCTTTTTATCTTGTGATTTGCATGACGATAATTTCGCATAACGTTTTGCGCTGCTTTATGTTTTAATACGCAGCCATATAAGCGATAAGACTGTGTTTGACGCTTTCTGTCGTGTTTGCCGTACTGCTACAATAGTCTGTGACTTGTGTAACGAAAACGGAAAAATTTGCGTCGTTTTCATGCAATCGGGTTATTGATATACAGGCAAAACTTGTAAAAACAGTTAGTTTACTCAACATCGTGCGCTTTTTCACTATAAATCCAAATTTTCCAGAGGTGCCGGAATGCTGATATTCCGTTATCTGATAAAGGAAACGCTTAAGTCACAGATGGCCATCTTTTTTATCCTGATGGCCATTTTTGTCACTTTGCGTTTCGTGCGTGTACTCGGCGACGCATCAGACGGCGATATTCCCGCCGGGCTTGTGCTGGGCTTCCTTGGCCTGTACGCGCCCATACTCTCTTCTCTCGTTCTGCCCATCAGTGCTTATCTTGGCATTATGCTCGCTCACGGCCGGCTTTACGTCGACTCTGAAATGACCGTTATGCGGGCCTGCGGCATAAGCGAATGGTACATCACCAGAGTGATGCTGTTGCTGTCTGTGTTCATCATGATTATTTGTGGTGTGATTACTCTTTATCTCGCCCCCAGTGCCGCAGAAAGTGAGTACCAGCTTCGCGAGAAAGCCAGAAGTGAAGCGGGCTTTTCTGCCATTATGCCAGGCCGGTTTCAGCAAACCGGTAACGAGAAAGCGGTTATTTTCGTGCACGACATCGACAGTCAGGACGATACCCTAAAGCGGGTTTTCCTGTCGCAAACCCAGCAGGACGGTAATACCGACCGCGTGCGGGTGGTACAGGCGAAAAACGGACAAATTCAGAATAACCCGGACGGTACCCGTAACCTGGTATTGCGGGAAGGCGTGCAGTACGAAGGTACGCAAACAGAGAAGAAATACCGGAAGGTTGCCTTCGATGAATATCAGATCCAGATTGCCGATGAAAAGCAGGACGAACCCCGCCGTAAAGTGAGTGTGTTGCCGACCATGGAACTGCTGAGCGACGACTCGATTGAAGCGCGGGCAGAGTTGCAATGGCGTATCGCAATTCCCCTTTCCATTCCTTTTCTGGTGTTGATTGCCGTGCCGTTAAGTTCTGTGGATCCCCGTCAGGGCCGGTTTGGCAAAATGTTTCCGGCGATCCTGCTGTATCTCGGTTATTTCCTGTTGCTGCTGGCCAGCCGCCGGGTACTCGAAGACGGCAAAATCCCTATCCAGCTCGGTCTGTGGTGGGTGCACGGCATTATGCTGATAATCGGTATAACACTGATCGTCAGGGACCGGCGGACCGGTACTGAACTGCGCGCACGTTTACTGGGGAGAAAATAGATGTTTCGTATTCTCGACCTGTATATTGCCCGCACCCTGCTTGGCACCATTACCGTAACCTTGTCAGTGCTGATTGGTTTGTCTGCCCTCATTAAGTTTGTTGAGCAGTTAAGAAAACTGGGTGAAGGCAATTACGATATCGTGGTTGCCGGGCTGTATGTATTGCTCAGCCTGCCCCGTGATCTCGAACAGTTCTTTCCCATGGCGACCCTCCTTGGCGGTCTCATCGGCATGGGATTACTGGCCAGTAACAGCGAACTGGTGGTTATGCAGGCCTCCGGCCTGAGCCGCTGGAACATTATTAATTCAGCCATGAAATCAGCGCTGGTCATGATCCTGTTTGTCATGGCGGTCGGTGAATGGGTAACGCCGTACAGCGAATCCAAAGCTAAGGAAATTCGTACCGAAGCCATTTCCGGAGGCAGCCTGTTCTCGTCAGATGCCCTGACATGGGCTAAAGACGGTGAGCATTTTGTCAGTATTGGCCAGGTAGTGACCCGCGAGTCGTTGCGGGATATCAGCATTTTCGATTTCAACAGCGACCTGACGCTGAACACCCTGACCTGGGCCAAAGAAGGGAATTACGATGGTGAAGTGTGGTGGCTCGATGATGTGTCGGTTACCCGTTTTACCGACAAGCACATTGATATTACTGACCACGCCCGCCAGCAATGGAACTCAACACTGACGCCGGATAAGTTAGGCATCGTGGCAATTAAGCCCGAAGCACTGTCTATTCAGGGGCTGTATGATTATGTGCAGTACAGAAAGGGCAACGGACAGGACAGTACCCGTTACGAGCTGGCATTCTGGCGTAAAGTTTTCCAGCCGGTATCCATTGCAGTCATGCTGTTAATGGCCCTGTCATTTATTTTTGGTCCCCTGCGCAGCGTCACCATGGGTGCCAGAGTTATCATGGGTGTGCTTACCGGTTTTGGTTTCTTCATTACCAATGAAGTGTTCGGCCCGTTAAGCCTTGTGTATTCATTACCACCCGTTGTCGCCGCCCTGCTCCCCAGCCTGCTGTTTGCCGGCGTGGCCACCTTATTGCTGCGACGTTGATAACAAAGTATTCAGACCGCCGCCACGACCACAGCGCTACCAGCTTTTGTGGTCGTTGGCCTCTTTAGACAAGTGAACCACTTCAGTTTTGGCGACCCGGTCCTGCAGTGACTGCTTGTTTTTAAAATCCAACAGCACCAGCAAGGTACCCAGTCCGCCCAGTGACGTGATCAGGCGTAAAATCAACCTGCCCCAGGTAACCGGCTCATCAACCGTACTGAAAATGCGTAAGCGCCATGCCCGCATACCAATAGTCTGACCGCCCTTCTTCCAGAACCACAGAAAGAACCCCGTGATCCAAAGCCCTACCCATACCTGGATGAGTGTTTTATAAAACAAGGATTGCTGAATCAAATCAGCGGGCTCTGCAAAGCCTTGTAAACTCAGCACACCGTTTTTCAGTAGAACAACCAGCGTGACTATCATCACCATGGCTGCACACATGCCTACCGCAACAGCTACCAATGTGTCGTATACCATCGCCAGCAAACGGCGAAAAAATCCGGCACGGTTGGGTACCGTGCTTTCTGGCAATGTACCAGCCGGCTCAGCAACCGGCGCTTTCTTTTTTTGTTTTCCCACAAGCTCTTCACTTCGTTAAGCAACTCACAGCTTTGATTCTAAAGCCAGGACACAGCACTACAGGTTAAATTTGGTTAAAACAGCTACGCCAGAATAACCCGGAGTCACCGGGAGACAAACACTTAGGGTAAGGAAATCGACAGATGCACGACCTGAATCAAGTACCTCGACAACGGTTGCACATTCTTTAGCCAGACTGCCACACAAACCCTGATTTTCAGGAAAAAGTACTTGTCTCTGCAACGCGTATCGCTATAATGCATCCCTCATCGACACCATGTCGAATGCCAGTGTGATGGAATTGGTAGACATAGGGGATTCAAAATCCCCCGCCTTCGGGTGTGGCGGTTCGAGTCCGCCCACTGGTACCATTCTTCTTAAAGAAGAAACAATAAACCGACCTTAGCGTCGGTTTTTTTGTAAATGATAACAAAAAATGGAACTACCCCGCCTGCACGGCTGACATTTCTGCCGCGCAGACTTACATATGGATTATTTCGAAGCGGGCAGGATATGTTTTCCGCTGGAATCCGTACTAACACATAATGAGCAAATGCTGGCATTCGGCACCGCTGGTGTCGACAGCATATCAGGGCGTTCATAGTCGGTTTTACATTCCACGCAGGTCATCACTGCACCGGTAGGGTTACCATGCTCATCAAACATGGGAATGCTGATCCCGTCGTGACTGCGGCGCTGATAATATTTGCCCTGGGTAATAATTGCCATCAGTGGCGTCATAACCAAAGCAACTACCAGGGCAACCAGTGGTGAATAGGGTTGTAACCAGGGTCCCAACGCTCCAAAGAAGGTTGCAATCGA
The DNA here is from genome assembly GCF_056160285.1 of Alteromonas sp. AWJ4_197. Taxonomy (NCBI): domain Bacteria; kingdom Pseudomonadati; phylum Pseudomonadota; class Gammaproteobacteria; order Alteromonadales; family Alteromonadaceae; genus Alteromonas; species Alteromonas sp. AWJ4_197. Next base: position 543,114 of record NZ_JBSWWW010000002.1, read on the forward strand.
CAGCCCGGCAGATAATGTTAACGACACAAATCCTACCGGGTTAAACGCGTAGATCATGCCGCGGCGAAATTCCGGCACTTTGGGCGACAGTTTCAGCACGTATTTGTTAATGGCAATGTCGGTAGCAACGGTAACAATCCAGGCAATACCGCAATTAGCGTAAAAGCCCAGAATATTGTTGAGGAAATCAAACATGTTCATTTCCATCAGCAGCAACGCTATGGATAAATTGAACAATACAAACACCATACGGCCAGGGTAATGCTTGGTCACCCGCGTGAATGAGTTAGTCCAGGCCAGTGAGCCACTATAAGCGTTGGTCACGTTGATTTTAATTTGCGAAATCACTACCAGAATCACCGCCAGGGTCATGGCCAGCCAGCCCGGCATCATTTGCTCATAAACGCCAAGAAACTGGTGTACCGGCTCACTTGCCAGCTTAATGTCTTCTGGTAGCAAGGTAGCAATCAGATATACCGCAATAAAGAGTCCGGTAATTTGCTTAAGAGCACCTAATACCACCCAGCCGGGACCCGCACAGATCACCGACGCCCACCAGACTTTTTTATTTTCTTCGGTCCGGGGTGGCATAAAGCGCAGATAATCAATTTGTTCAGCAATTTGTACAATCAGTGACAGACACACACCCGCAGCCAGCATAACACTGCTTAAGGCTACGCCTTCGCTGCCACTTTCTCCGCCATAATTTAAAAAGGCATCGATACTTTCGGGCTGTGTGGCAACCAGATAAATCATCGGCAGTACCATAAGGATCAGCCATAGAGGGGTTGTCCATACCTGCAGAGTGGCGAGCGCTTTCATGCCGTATATTACCAACGGGATCACCATCAGCGTAGAGATAGCATAGCCGAGCCAGAGTGGCACTCCCAACCCAATCTCGAGGCCCTGAGCCATAATGGAGCCTTCCAGGGCAAAAAAGATAAATGTAAAACTGGCAAAGATAATATTGGTGATTACCGAACCATAGTAGCCAAAGCCACTGCCACGGGTTACCAAATCTAAATCAAGATTATACCGGGCGGCATAATAGGCCAATGGAAAGCCGGTACAAAAAATAATTATCGCCGCAAACAAAATGCCCAGCACTGCGTTACTGGTACCATAGGCAATACCGATGTTGGCACCAATGGCAAAGTCTGCCAGGTAAGCGATACCGCCCAGTGCCGAGGTGGCAACCACCGCTGGCGTCCAGCGACGGTAATGGCGCGGTGCAAAGCGCAGGGTGTAATCTTCCAGTGTTTCTGAGGCCGCGGCGGGTTGATTCGATGACCCCGCTGCATCAATATTGCCATGATGGTGTTTTATAGTTTCCATAATGTCTGTCTCCATTATGATTAAACATTTTTAAGCAGCATGCATCCCGCTGCTTAACTTAACGTTGAATCAGCTAGTAAAATAAAGAGGATTGCGAATAGTAGGCCTGCTCTGCCAGCGTTAGCTCATAACGCTATCGGGCTGGCGCTATTTCTCAGGGGGGGTGTCCGGAGGCAATAAGTACGTCAATTTTTTCGATGGCTTTTTGAAACTGACACTGCGTTGCCAGTTGTTGTAGTTCCCTGGCAATATCCGCAGAGAGTTTATAGTTATTATTAATGTCGTTTAACTTACTAACAAACCCCGACAGATAACCAATTTCTGCCAGCGATTTAAGGGCCTTAAATTGGGTCACGCCAGCGGCTGGTTTAGCCGCTGGCGGCTCATGTACAGAAGCCTTCGCCTCACTCGCCTTGTACTGCCACCGTAAACTCAACCATTCTCCCACTTTACTGAGTAATTGATTGATCATAAACGGCTTCACCAGGTAGTCATTATGGTTACGCCTGGCGCTGGCGACTTTGTCGAGCTCCCGCACATTGGCAGATACGATAATAATCGGTTGCTGATACCCGGCCTGACGAATATCTCTGGCCGCCTGCCAGCCGTTAGCACCGGGCATATTGAGATCCAGCAATAACAAATCAATCTGATATTTGGTTAATAAACGCATACCGTCTTCGGCCGAGCTTGCGGTGAGTACAGTAAAGTCCAGCGGTGACAGGATGTCATTCATTAACTGGCGCTGACTAAATTCGTCATCTACCACCAGAATGGTTCGGCGTGTTCCTTCGTAACCCACTATTTGCTTATGTTCGAGGCTCACTGCGGTGTCTTTCTCGCTCAGGCGTGGCAGTAACAATCGCAGATGAAACTGACTCCCGTTGTCGGGTTCACTTTGCAATGTAATTTCGCCGCCCATCAGTTCTGCCAACGCCCGGGAAATCGTCAGCCCGAGTCCGGTTCCGCTAATGGCCGAGCTGTTAGAATCCACCCGTTCAAAAGGCTGGAACACTTTCTCCTGATCAGCCGGCGAGATACCGGGTCCGGTGTCGGATATCACAAAATGCGCGACTTCATTGCGATAGTTAACTCGCAGCGAAACCCCACCCTGCCGGGTAAATTTAATGGCATTGGAAATAAGGTTAATCAGAATCTGACGTAACCGCTGCTTGTCACCGGATACCCTGTTGGGTAAAAAGCGGGGCACCTCATAATTAAACGTTAACCCTTTTGCTTGCGCCTGCTGCTGAAACATATGTAATAATTGTTCGAGCAATTCGTGCAACGCAATTTCCTCGCGATTAACCGATAACCGGCCGGCTTCAATTTTAGAAACTTCCAGAATACCCTCAATGAGATCGTTAAGATGCTCACCGTTGCGTTTCATCGTCAGTAACGGGCCTTTAATATGCGTTGGCAATTGTGAGTCATTGGTAAGCAACTGGGCATAACCAAGCAGCACATTTAAAGGGGTTCTGAGTTCATGACTAAGCCCGGCGAGGTAGCGGCTTTTCGCATTGTTGGCCGATTCAGCCTGGTCCTTTGCCTGTAAGTACGCCTCGGTGGTTTTTTCGTGTGCATTCACCTCGTTGTACAGCGCATCACTTTGCTGGCGCAGTTCTCCCAACGCCTGGCGGTTACTTTGTTTTGCCAGGGTTAGTAACCAGCTCACAACCCCAATAATGATCAACAAAAAGAAGAAGACCTTAACTAAGGTGGTGGACACCACTTCCTTTAAATCCGGCGAACCGGCGCTGATTTGCCAGTAAATCAGCGCCAGCAGAACCACCGAAATGCTACTCAGCACCAAAGTTAATAAAATAGTTTGCGCCAGTGGACGGCTTAATAGCACCGCAGCGTTGTGTGTGGCATAACGGTTCAGAAACTGAGTCATTTGTGCAGACAGGGTGGATTTGTCGCGGCATTTATCTCCGCAATGCACATCCAGACTGCAACACAATGAGCAAATGGGCCGGGCATACACCGGACAATGACTCATGTCTTCGTAGTCAAAGGTGTTTTCGCATATACAACATTGATGGGCCTGTTGAGGTAATACCTGAACGCCATTGCTAACCAGATAGTAACGGCCTCGTGTGGCCCAGCCAATCAGAGGGACGCTAACAAAGGGGATGGCAAAAGCCAGATACGACGCCAGTGCCGCCAATACGGTTCCCAACACACCGGCATAAGCAACAAACCCCACCACTGATGCCAGCAACATCGACAAAACTCCCACCGGGTTCACATCGAACAGCTTTGAGCGTTTAAATTCGATCATCGGCGGGCTGATACCCAGTGGTTTATTGATCAGCAAATCAGCGCTCACTGCCCCCAGCCACGACAGCACCAGCACCGAGTATCCTTTTAATATATTCTCAATCGTCTGATAAATGCCGAGCTCCATGAGCAACAGTGCGATGAGTACATTAAACACCATCCACACTACCCGGCCAGGGTGATTGTGCGTGATCCGGCAGAAAAAATTAGACCAGGCAAGCGAGCCGGCATAGGCATTGGCGACATTAATTTTTAGCTGTGAAAGCACCACAAAAATAGTCGCGACAACAATACCCAGCGTGGAATTACTGAACACATAGGCAAATGCATCCTGGTACATGTGCGCAGGGTCGCTTGCAACCGCCGGAAGCACCCCTTGCTTTAACAACAAAAATGCCAGATAAGAGCCTAAAAAGAGTTTACCGGCACCAAATACAATCCAGCCCGGTCCGGCCATGAGTAAGGCGGTCCACCATTTCGCAGGGCTGCCATGCTCTGCTTTTGGCGGTAAAAAGCGCAGAATATCCGCCTGCTCACCAATTTGTGCCACTAGCGACATTAATACAGCAGAAGCGCCACCAAATAATAAAATATTGAAACCGCCTGCTGCACTGCCGGCCACCCCTTTAAACTGCAACCATTCCTGCAAACTGGACTGAGGATGAGTAAACACATAAAACAGCGGAATAAGTTGCAATACCAGCCACACCGGCTGACTCCAGACCTGGAAACGGCTGATATAGGCAATGCCATGGGTTACCAGTGGCAACACAATTAAGGCACTGATGGCGTAACCAATATACAACGGAATGCCGAGTAATAATTCCAGCGCCATGCTCATAATGGCCGCTTCAAGGGCAAAGAAGATAAACGTAAAAGACGCATAAATCAGCGACGCAATGGTAGAGCCGACATAACCAAAACCAGCCCCCCGGCTGAGCAGGTCGATATCAACACCATATCGGGCCGCGTAATAACTGATTGGCAGGCCGCTAATAAATATCACAGCCACCAGTGCCGCAATCGCCCAGGCCGCATTCACAAAACCATAGTTCAGAGTGATCGCACCACCAATGGCTTCCAGCACCATAAATGACACAATGCCCAGCGCCGTACCGGCAATCCTGGCATAGGGCCATTTTCGCGCCCGCCGCGCAGTAAAACGCAGAGCAAAATCTTCCATCATCTCATTCGCAACAAACTTATTGTACGAACGTCGATTTGATGAAATGTTGTGCGAAGCTGGCATGGCGTAACACCTTCCCCTAAGAGCTGCTACCTGCTTGAAACAGGCTATCTGATTAAGTGATATTTAGAATAACGGGGTTAGCGCTAAACAGCTATGGGCATTGTACGATCCGTGACTACGTAATTTACCCCATATTATTATCACTCCTTGTGACGGTAAGATGGATCAGCGGTGGCAGCATCTTGATTTTGGAGTTGTCATGCGTCTTACCGCATCATGCAAGGAGCAGTTAACTATGCAATTGTTTATGGCGACCACTCGCCAACAGGTTGTCTGAATGACAGCGTTTGAGCCTCTGGCTGCAATAGATTGCAACCACCAGCAATGGCTGGCGCGCTTGCACATGTCGTTTGCGACCAGGCAAGGCCGCACTTTGTTGCACCGGACTAAACGGCAGGGGCCATTATCAGTACAGCGCGCTTTTTATCCGGAAACTAACGGTACCGCGCATTTATATTTATTGCATCCGCCAGCAGGTATTGTCTCTGGTGATGAACTGCGCATTAGCGCCAGCCTGTCAGCAGACAACCAGGTATTGCTGACAACCCCCGGGGCCAATCGGTTTTACCGCGCCCGAGGCGCATCTTCACCGGCCAGCCGACAAAACCAGTATACGCACTTTAGCGCCGCACAGAACGCCAGCCTGGAATATCTGCCACACGAAACTCTGGTGTATGCTCAGGCGAATGCATTCAGCCACACCGACATACATTTGCAGGATGAAGCCAGCTATATCGGCTGGGAAATCGCCTGTTTGGGGCTGCCGCATATTCAACAGCCTTTTAATGGCGGACAGTTTACCCAAACACTCAGCGTGTATTACAACCAGCGTATTCGTTTTCATGACCGCCTGGCAATTACCGCCAACGACGACCTTTGCACGGCCCGCATCGGGCTGGCAGGACACCACGTCACCGGTACGATGGTGATGGTTAACGGTCAGTCGGTTAGCAGCCAGCAGTATGCTGACACCCTGTGTGCCCGGGTGTTCGATATCACGGTTAAGGAGCAGCAATTCGGACTGCTTGCCGTCACTCAGGTTCAGGGCGTTGTGATAGTGCGTTACTTAGGTGATAACAGCGAGCAATGCCGAGAGTGTTTTCACCGTATTTGGGCTGCCCTACGGCCCGAAGTCAGTCAGCGCGAGGCGGTATCGCCCCGCATCTGGTTTACCTAATCAAATTTCGCCGACAGGACATACCATGGAATTATTACCCAGAGAAAAAGATAAATTACTGTTGTTTACGGCGGGATTAGTCGCCGAACGCCGACTTAACAGAGGACTGAAACTCAATTATCCCGAGGCGGTCGCGTTTATCTCAATGGCTATTCTCGAAGGCGCCAGAGACGGTCAGACGGTGGCAGAATTAATGGATTATGGCCGCACCGTACTCAGTAGTGAGCAGGTAATGGAAGGCGTCGCCGCCATGATTCACGATGTTCAGGTAGAAGCCACTTTCCCGGACGGCACCAAGCTAGTCACCGTTCACGACCCAATCGTTTAAGGAGCGTCTATGATCCCGGGTGAAATTATTACCGATAACGGTGACATTGAGTTAAATGCCGGCCTGCCGGTAACCGAAATTACCGTTATTAACAGTGGCGACCGGCCTGTTCAGGTCGGCTCTCATTACCATTTTTACGAGGTCAATCCGGCCCTGCAGTTTAACCGTGAGCAATGTAAGGGGCTACGCCTGGATATCACCGCAGGAACTGCCGTGCGTTTTGAGCCAGGCCAGCAACGCACCGTTGCACTGGTGCCTTTTGGCGGTAATCGCATTATTTACGGATTCAGAGCGGATATTATGGGTTCACTGGAGGAAGAAGATGGCTAGAATTGATCGCCACGCCTATGCACATATGTTTGGCCCAACCACCGGAGACAGGGTGCGACTGGCCGATACCGAGCTGTTTATCGAAGTAGAAAAAGACTACACCCGTTATGGTGACGAAGTTAAATTTGGCGGCGGCAAAGTCATTCGTGATGGCATGGGCCAGGGCCAGTTTAGTTGTGCCGAGACCCCGGATCTGGTAATCACTAATGCCCTGATTCTCGACCATTGGGGGATTGTTAAAGCCGATGTCGCCATAAAGCACGGCCGCATTGAAGCGATTGGAAAAGCTGGCAACCCGGATGTGCAGGATGGCATCACCATTAAAATTGGGCCCGGCACCGAAATTATTGCCGGCGAAGGACAAATCCTTACCGCCGGAGGTATTGATGCCCACATTCACTTTATTTGCCCACAACAAATAGAAGAAGCCCTGATGTCCGGTGTCACCACTATGATTGGTGGCGGCACCGGACCGGCCACAGGAACCAATGCAACCACCTGTACGCCGGGCCCGTGGAATATTGAGAAAATGCTACAGGCTACTCAGGATATGCCAATGAATTTTGGCTTTCTGGGCAAAGGCAATGCCAGCCTGCCCATTGCCATTGAAGAACAGATAGAAGCCGGGGTATGTGGCTTAAAGCTGCATGAAGACTGGGGTACCACACCCGCCTCCATCGACAACTGTCTTAGTGTTGCTGAACGTTACGATGTACAAATTGCTATCCACACCGATACCTTAAACGAAGCGGGCTTTCTGGAAGATACCCTGGGCGCATTTAAAGGCCGTACCATTCATACCTATCACACCGAAGGTGCTGGCGGGGGCCACTCTCCGGACATCATTCGCGCCTGCGGTGAAGCGAATGTGTTACCGTCGTCCACCAATCCCACCCGGCCGTACACGGTAAATACCATCGATGAGCATCTCGATATGCTGATGGTTTGTCACCATCTGGATCCGGCCATCCCAGAAGATGTTGCGTTCGCTGACTCACGGATTCGTAAAGAAAGTATTGCCGCCGAAGATATTCTGCAGGACCTGGGCGCAATCAGTATGATTGCCTCCGATAGCCAGGCCATGGGGCGTGTGGGCGAAATGATTTGTCGCACCTGGCAAACCGCCCATAAGATGAAAGTACAGCGTGGCCCGCTGGAAGAAGACAGCAAGCGTAACGATAACTATCGGGCACGCCGCTATGTGGCTAAATACACCATCAATCCGGCTATTAGTCATGGCATCGCCGATCACGTTGGCTCCATCGAAATCGGTAAAATAGCCGATCTGGTATTATGGAAACCAGCTTTTTTTGGCATTAAACCCAGCCTGATCCTCAAATCCGGCTTTATTGCTGCGGCGCCAATGGGCGATGTGAATGGCTCCATTCCCACGCCACAGCCGGTGCATTACCGAACGATGTTTGGTAGTTATGGCGCGGCTGCCGCACAGTTATCTACCACGTTTGTGTCGCAGGCCGCGATCGACAATGGTATTGCCCAAAAATACGGTATTCGCCGACATCTTGCCGCCTGTAAAAACACCCGTACGATCACCAAGCAGGATATGTTACTCAACAACTGGCAGCCGCACATTGAGGTTGATGCTCAAACCTATGAAGTAAGAGCCAACGGTGAATTGCTGACCTGTGAACCCATGAAAGTACTGCCACTGGCACAACGTTACAGCTTGTTTTAAGGAACGATTATGCTAACCATTACGCAACGTCTGGGACATTTTCACGGTCGCGCTGATGACACGGTCACACTGGACTTCGATACCCGCCAAAAGGCGCGAATTAAAATCACCACCGACAACGGCAGCCCCGCCGGTATTTTTATCGAACGGGGTAAACCATTGTTGGTAGGTGAATGTCTCAAAAGTGACTGCGGCAAGGTCATTCAGGTAACTGGCGCTCTGGAACCCGTGATCACGGCATCAACGGATGACTGGCACATGTTTGCCAAAGTGTGTTACCACCTGGGTAATCGGCACACCCGGCTGCAGGTAGGTGAACGTTGGCTTAGGTTTAAACCGGATCATGTTCTTGCCGAGCTGGTAAGTATGTACCAACTTACAACCGACGATACGCCGGCAGTATTCGAACCCGAAAATGGCGCCTACCAGCACGGTGGTCACGCCCATCACCACCATGACTGACACCGCCGCGCTGCAAAGCGCCCGCTTGTTACAACTGTGTAGTGCGAATCTGCCGGTAGGCGGCTTCTCGTTTTCACAGGGCCTGGAACAAGCGGTAGAACGCGGCTGGATTGACTCGGCAGAGGCACTGCATGACTGGCTGAGCGTGTTTTTGCAAACCAGTGTGAGCCACACCGATTTGCCTTTGCTTGGAGCCCAGTACGATGCCATTAGCAGCGGTTGCCGTAAAACCTTTGAAGAACAGGATGCCTGGGTAGCCGCGACCCGGGAAAGTGCCGAGATATTACTTGCTGAACAGGCGATGGGAAAAGCACTCAAACGCCTGTTGAATAACCTGAACGACAAACCGGCCGGGGTTGCAGCAAAGTGGCTTGGCAACGTGCACGCAGACTGCTTTATCAGCCAGTTTGCGCTTGCTGCTCATCTGTTTGGTTTACCCCGCGGCGCAGCATTGAGCGGCTATGTCTGGACGTTACTCGATGCTCAGGTCGCTGCAGGCACTAAGCTTATTCCGCTGGGTCAGACCGATGGCCAGAATCTATTATTTCGCCTTGCCGGACAAATACAAACATGCCTGACAACAAGCGCCAGCATCGCTCTGAACGAATCTGGACAGTCACAATTAAATGAAATAGGACAGTCACTGCCTTCCATGGCGATGGCAAGTGCCTGGCACCAACAACAGTATTCACGATTATTTCGATCTTAAGGACTTTATTTATGCAAAAACAAACTCTTAGAGTTGGCGTTGGCGGGCCAGTTGGTTCTGGTAAAACCGCATTACTCCGAACACTGTGCCTGGCCATGCGTGACAAATACAACATGGCGGTGGTCACCAACGATATCTACACTCATGAAGACGCACAGTTTCTTACCCGCCACGGCGCGCTTGAGGAAGATCGCATTATCGGCGTTGAAACCGGTGGATGTCCGCATACAGCGATCCGTGAAGATGCATCAATGAACCTCGCTGCCATCGACGAACTTCAATCCCGGCACGCCGATCTCGATTTTGTGCTGGTAGAAAGTGGCGGTGACAATCTCAGTGCCACCTTTAGTCCGGAGCTCTCCGATTTAACTCTTTACGTGATTGACGTATCAGCCGGAGATAAAATACCGCGTAAAGGCGGGCCCGGGATCACCAAATCCGATCTGCTGATCATTAACAAAATCGACATCGCAGGCATGGTAGGCGCTTCTCTGGAAGTGATGGATAACGACACGCGCAGAATGCGTGGTGATAAACCTTTTGTATTTACTAACCTTAAAGCGGGTCAGGGCCTCAACGAAATTATAAAGTTCATTGAGGTGGAAGGCATGCTCGTAAAATCATAAAACAGGAACCTGTATGAAATACTTAATGACATTCTTAACCTTACTATTTTCCTCACTGGCGTTAGCCCATGACGACCACTTTTTATCCAACAATGCCCATGCATTTTATCATGTAGTGTTTTACGGTCTGCTCATTGCTTTGGTCGCCCGTCTGGCCTGGTCGGGCTTCAGCCAGTTGCGCAAAAAGTCAACTAAATAACCCTGATGTAACACAGCGGATTCAGGTTGATGAAGCATGAGAGGGAGCCCGGCTCCCTCTTTAACTACCTGCAACACAGGCGCGTATATACTTAGAACTGTAATTGCAAACTTGCCGTTATACTGTCTGCACTGCTTTGTTGTGAAACATCCAGGTTGGCGTAACCTATTCCGACCTGGGCATTGTAGCTATCAATGATATAGTTTACGCCCACATCGGTGCGCGCTGTTGAGATATCCGTATCGGCGGCAAAGTTCTGATACCGGGCATAAGGCTGAAATTGCCCCCAACCGACCTGCTGAGCAAAGATATACCCCAGCCCAACCGAGTAAGCACGCCCCTGCTCACTCAAAAAAACATCGCCGGTATCGTAATCAAAGTATGCAGCTTCAAGCGATACCGCCCCGCCGCTGATTCTTTTTTCTATCAATAAATCAATGGTTAACTGACTATAATCGCCCACTGCGGCTGGCGAAGCCGCGCCATCGCTTTTTTGTCGGTAGGCGATCCCAAGAGTAAAAATATCTTTATTACCCAGATAATTACCGGTGCCATAATAGCCTGGTTCTTTACCCCAGAAACTATACTGAAGACGTGAGGCGTACATTAGCTTATCACTTTGCGCGGGATTATCAGCAACGTCATTCACGTCGCTGAAATGAAATATTTTATCGGCATCAAAGGCACCAAAAGAATACACCAGTCGCTGGTCAAAGGCCTTTGCAACCACGGCCACACCATCGTCCCGGCCAATGGTTCCGCCATTCCAGCCATAGCGTGCAGCGATGTCTTGCCAGTAGTCGCCCCCCAGGGAATAATACGGGCCTGCCAGGTTCGCGCGACTGCCGGGTGATAAAAACCGGCCGGCCCAGATTTCTATATCAGGCGTCAGCTTAAAGATTCCGGCCGCATCAATAACCTGCACAGTGTCATTACCACCGGATTTTTCGGTGGTAAAAATACCGCTGATTTTATCGTTTACGGCCCCGGCGATATACAAACGCGCGCTATCCAGAGAGAAATCATTACTGCGATCCCCGCTGTTGTCTGCGTTTTCGGTCGAGCGAAATGCGCCCCGTAACCCCATTCCCACACTAACATACTGATTGTCACCAAACTCAATTTTAGCAGCGGCCAAGGCCTGCTTTTGTGGCATGATCGCGGCTATACCAACCGCTATCAAGCTGACACGATAGATTGTCCGTCCCATGTTATCTCCCAATAGTCATTTAAACACTGAATCCACTGTGTCCTGGAAAGCGTATCGAGAGCTGATCATAGTCAAGTTGGCTTTTGCAACGTATACGTTAAATTGCGTAACCATGGGGGCAAAATGGTTCTTGGGCACATGATTAACGGAGTGTCGATCTGCCGGGAATTACAGTGTAGTATTAAATTAAAAGATACCAATAGCGCCTGGGACAGACAGTCTTTACCACCTATGTACACGGTTTTAGTAGTGGATGATTCGCCGGATTCTCTGAGTCTGATTAACGATATTCTTGAAAAGGAAGGGATCAGCACACTGGTCGCGCTTGAAGGACAACAGGCTATTACCATCGCCGAACAAATTAAGCCTGATATCATACTACTCGACGCCATAATGCCCAAAATGGATGGGTTTGAAACCTGTCTCAAGCTTAAACAAAATCGTCTTTTACGGCATATTCCGGTGGTTTTCATGACCGGCCTGACCGATAGCGACAGTACTCTTAAAGGCCTTAATGCAGGTGGCGTGGATTATATTGTTAAACCGGTCAACCCTGACGAACTCATAGCGCGCATAAAAATTCATGCAGCTAATGCCAAGGTCACCTCCAGTGCCCAGCATGCGCTGGATTCGGTCGGTCAAAAGCTGTTTGCCGTTAATAGTGCGGCGGAGCTATTGTGGGCTACACCGCAAACCCATGATTTTTTGTCGGCCATTCCACAGTCGGATGATTGGTTTGAACAACAGCTGGTCCCAACAGTGACCGCAATGATTAGGTTGTCAACCCAACAAAATGATCCTCAGCGCATCTGCTACGACAGCGGCGAGTGCGAATTAACGCTGTTGACGCGCCGGGAAAATGGCGACTTTACCTTCAGAATAAATCAGGTCAGTGAAGCGGTTTCCGGCGAGCAAACCCTGCGCGATGAACTCGGCCTGACCAGCCGGGAATCTGAGGTGCTGTTCTGGTTATCCAACGGTAAAACCAATAAGGAAATAGCCCAGATCCTCGACATTGGTGCGCGCACGGTTAATAAACACCTGGAACAGGTCTTTATTAAACTTGGGGTCGAAAATCGCACCGCTGCCGCCGGTATTGCTATTCGTACACTGACCAAGAGCATGATAGGAGTATAAGAAGAATTAGGGCTCTGGACAGTTGAAAACCGCGTTATTCCTCTTATGCCCACTGGTACCATTCTCTTCCTTAACGGAAGAAACAATAAACCGACTTTTTAGTCGGTTTTTTTGTGTCTGATATTAAGCAGTTTTCTCCACATCCTTTTGATAAAAATTCTTATATTAAAAAGACACTATCGGAATGTGGAGTAACTAAATGCTGAGATTGATGCGAATCAGAGTTTTTCTATCTCTGCAAGCATCTGGCTGAACTCTGCCAGTTCAACTTCCAGATACTCACCACCATCACGCCATTCAACGCCGACCAGGACATTGTCTTCGGCCAGGTCTTCCAGCCAGAACTCCAGCCAGTCAGAAACGGAAATGGATTTAGGAATGTAATCTTCCCACTCATCGGTGCAATGTTCACGAGCTAATTCTGCGTCAGACCAGACAGGCATCACATCAGTGTTTTCAAAGTTGACCGAGTCAACTATCACCCACCCTTCTGTGGTTTTATCCTGTAGCGCCCATAACTCTTGGGTACTTTTAACTTTTGTCATGAAGTCGGCTGAATTTGAAGAAGTATTTGTCATAGAAAACGTTGGTTAGAGGATTAGACTCAATATGATAATTGGTGAACACGTGACTAGCCAGTGAATAACTTATGTTGTTCCGGCAATACGGGCCCCTTTATGTTCTTTTGGGTTGTGTGATAGCGGTTTAGATTTTTGTCTGAATGACGGGGTAAGTACTTTTAATTTCTGCGCCGATCTTCCGCTCCTGATGCTGCGTAGAAATCCCGAAGAACCTCAGGAGAACAGAGGAATGTTTACGATCTACGCTTATTCCTTAGCAGGGTTGCTGGTAATTGCAGCGACTGTTTTCGTGCAAAACATCGTTGCTGCCGTCGCCCACAGGAAGCAATCAAGTTATATTCCGGGCAAAGTGAGCGATGAGTTAAGTCACGATAGCTTTGTGTTCCGAAGCCATCGCACGTTTCACAACTCATTAGAGAATATTCATCAGTTTACTTTGCCGGCACTGATTTGTATTTTTCTCGGCGCGCCCACCACAGTACTCGCCCTACTGATTTGGTTATATGCTGCGGTGCGCATTATTCACATGTCGCTTTACTATGCGATTGCCACTGAGAAAAATCCCAGCCCCAGAAGCTACTTTTATATGACAGGTGTGCTACTCAATGTTGGCGTGTATGGTCTTGGCCTTTATGCGCTGTTTACGCCTTGAGTTTGGCTTACCGGCTTTTCCGAATGATGTAGTCAGGCCGGTTTCCCCACTGGCCCGGGAATTGATGCACTTCAGGCCATGAAGTGCATCATTTTTCTCACCTGCTCAGGCTGCTACTGAGAAGGCAGAACATTGAAAGTCACTGAACTCGGGTGCGCAGCATCGTGGTAGATAGTGTGCTGAGCGCGGACAAAATCTTCTTCTGTCGCATGAAAGATATTATCCACGTATGTCTGCGGATTCATATCAAGGAACGGGAAGATAGAGCTTTGGATCTGGATTTGTAATCTGTGGCCCCGTTTAAAGTCGTGCAGTAAATCGTACAGTTCAAAAGAGACCTGAGTCGGTTTGCCCGGTTCAAAGGGTTTGGGCTCAGAGAAGCTGTCACGGAAACGTCCGCGGATAATGCCCCAGCGCACCAGTTCATGGCGGTCACCGGTTTCTTTGTCCACTTCATTGGTGTTTTCATCCACGCCAGGGAACACATCAATAATTTTCACCACAAAATCCGCTGCGGTTTTATCCGTAGACACCCACAGGTTCACGTTCACTTCACCGGCAACGGTCATATCACTTGTCATGGGCTCGGTTTCAAATTTCAGCACATCCGGACGGCGGGCGGTGAAACGCTGATCTTCAGCCATATACGGGCGATCCCATCCACGGCTGATTGCTGCAGAATGAGGCACCGGATTACGGGGGTCGGATACATAGTCTGAAGCACCGCCATCTTTATCCGGTTTGTTCTCAGACAAACTGTCGCCCTTTGTCAGATACAGTGTTTTTTCATTAGTATCAGCAGGTGGCCACTGACCGAAGAAACGCCAGCGGTTCGCACCTGTTTCAAACATGGTTGCAGTCTGCTCGTACTTATCTTCCGACTCTTCCTTCAGGTGCTGATTAAAGAACGGCAACAGAACATTGTCACGAAACCACACACTGGTTTCGAAGCCGAACCGGGCCTCGCCCATATTGGAACCTTTATCACCAATCCACTGACCGTGATACCAGGGGCCCATGACAATTTGCACATTGTCACGTTTGTTCTCGTGCGACATAGTCTGATAAGTCGCCAGCGGACCATACAAGTCTTCGGTATCGTACCAGCCACCCACAACCAGGACGGCCGGCTTTACCTTATCGAGATGCTGCAGAACATTGCGGGCCTGCCAGTAGTCGTCATAGTTCGGGTGTTCAGTCAGTTCATTCCAGAACGGTCGCTCGCCGTGGAAATAGTTTTTGTTAACGTTGGCCAGCGGCCCGAGGTCGCGGAAGAACTCATAACCGTCAGGCGTGGTGGCTTTGCGTCCTTCAAGACGGTAAGGATACGGCTCTTTACGGGGAGCATCGAAAGTATCAAAAAACAGGAATGCCATTGGTGTAGAAAACGCACCGTTGCGGTGAAAGTCATCAAAGAACCAGTCGGCAATAGGCGCCTGCGGAGAAATGGCTTTAAGAGCTTTGTGACTGTTGATACCGGAAACCGATGTGTAGTACCCGGGATAGGAAATGCCCCACTGCCCTACCCGGCCATTGTTGTTGGGTACATTTTTTACCAGCCATTCGATAGTGTCGTAAGCATCTGTGGCATCATCAACAGCGTCTTTTCCGCGTTTGTATGCGTCCTGCGGACGCATATTTACAAACTCACCCTCAGACATTTGTTTGCCGCGAACATCCTGGAAAACAAAAATGTAGCCTTCCTGTTCGAACTTCTCACTAGGGCCTAAACGGGTTTTAAAATCTGACGAGCCATAGGGCGCAACGCGATAGGGTGTACGCTGCATCAGCATAGGCCAGCTTTTACTCTGATCGTAAGGTATATAGACCGAAGTAAACAGTTTTGTGCCATCCCGCATGGGGATGTTGTATTCATATTTAGCGTAGTGTGAACGGATATATTCCGCACGGGTATCTTTGTCAGGTGCTGCAGAAACAGCGGGAGTCATCACGCAACTGGCAATAACCAGTATGGCGTAGCGAAGGTATCGCATAAGCATCCTCTTTTTATATGTGCCGGTGACCGGCTATGGGGGACAGACAACGGCATCTGTCGTGATATCACCTTATCACAGCGGGCTGGAGAAATTATTCCGCAGCGCTCTCGTTTAGCTCGGAGGTTCAGGCACTTATCGATTTGATTGAAGATGGGAGTCTTAGCGTACATCAGGCGAACATTTTATCAGCAACGTTGTTGTATCCCCCGGTGAGGTCCGGGAAATTACGTAGAGTAAATTCCAAACAGAAAGGTTGACGAAGCACGCCTTAAACGATAATAATTCTCAATAACATTTAACTAAGAAAGTCTGAGTGATGCTCAAACAACTTGTTGCCAGACGATGCCCTTGTTGTTCACATGAAGTGCCGTTCTCCCACCGGCTGCTCTTTCTGATCAGGGAGCCTGTGACCTGCCGTTATTGCGCGAAAACACTCAGACCGGATATCCGGACCATGAGTTTTAATATGTTCTGGCTGAGCATGACAGTCGCGTGGATGGTCCTGAGGTACACTTCACTCACGGACATTTTCGCTTTCACGGTCGCGGTATGCAGTGCGAATCTTTTACTACCCGCACTCGATTTATTATTTCCCCTGGAAGAGAGTTACAACAGCCCGGAGTAGCGATCAGCTCATCCGGACGGTATTGATTCACAAAGCGTTAGCCCGCTCCCTCAGGACATTCCCCACAGAATGTATAAGCCGAATAGCAGAAAGCCTGCAGTTACTACAGTATAAAATGTGTGAAAGGCAGCAGAAAAACCGGCCACTGGTACTTTTTGGGTGTAATCAGTGCCGATCTGCCAACCTGCCAGCAGAGAGTTCAGCATCACAACAACAAGAGTGATTGTTGAGTAAAGTTTGAATCCGGTTGACTGATGAAATGCAGTCCAGCTTTCGTAGTCAATATTCTCCATTGTGAAAACGCTCACCAGATAAAATATCGCATAAGCAAAAATCATCACGTTACTGATCCGCTGGAAAATCCACTCTTTTACGCCATTTCGCTTCATGTCAGTTAACCCCAAACCCAAAATCCGAACAACACACTCAGCAATATGCCTGATGCAATAGCCACCTGCGATATCAGCTTGCCACCTTCAAGTGTTTCAAAATAACCAAACTCCTGAATGAGATGCTTTATCCCACCCATCATGTAGTAGCCCAACGCGGTGAGAAAACCCCAGGTAAAAAATTGCGCAATGAAGTTGCCACTGATAAGTGACTGCACATTTTCAAAGCCTTCAGCACCTTGCAAAGAAAGAAACAATAACGGCAGAAACCAGGCCAGAGAGATCCAGATAATCACAGCACATATCCGGTGTAAAATGGAGGCCAGCCCCATCACCGGCAGCTTGATGGTAGTTAAGTCCATATTACGTGGACGGGTGTCTTTCATTCAGAAACTCCTGTAATCATACTTCTGGTAAACACGACAATACCTGAACCTTTGTTCAGTAAACACACTCATTCTGCATTTTCAAATCAGGGAATCAAATAGCGTGCGCAAATTACTTAGTGCTTCGGAAATAAAAAGTTTCCATGATTTAAGCGCTGGTAATTTACTGCCTCGCACGTGATAATAATAATTCTTATTTGCAATAAGATACTTCATTTTATAAACGCCGACAATGAACACCGGAGCTTTTCTTATGCCAGATGCCGTACTCAGATCTTCTTTCTGCCGCACACTATTCGGGGCGTTTATCACGTTAATCAGCCTGAACAGCTATGGAAACGGTGAACCGGCTGAAGCTGCAAAAGCAGGCAAGTGTGCAGCAACACCTCAATACGTGTTTGGCTGGCAATTCGTAGACGAGCCTTGCAACTTCAAGCCACGTGGCGGCACATCAACAGGTAACAGCACAACAAAAGATCTTACCCCTTCCCCGCACTGGCTGAAACTACAAACGGAAGACATGGATAAATTTGAGCGGGACCGGCAGGCCATACTGGCGATGTCGGGGTATTTCCGCGTGGGCTTCGATTTTATAGAAACCATGGGGTTCACTGAAAATTACACGCCTGCGGCCCCCTATCGTTCCTGGGGCACGGAAATGGTGATTGTTGTCGACAATAAACCTGAATTTATCAGCCTTCAGCACATTATGGTGATGTATTTTGTTGGTGAAGACGGCAAGATTAGTGAGCCAATGGTGATGAAACACTGGCGACAGGACTGGGAATACGAGAAGCCTTCAGAGTTTGTGTATACCGGCAATAATGTATGGCGAAAGCACGAGCTCAACGGCCAGGATATTGAAGGCACCTGGTCTCAGTCGGTTTACCAGGTAGACGACTCGCCACGATATGAGTCTCACGGTAAATGGCAGCACAAAGGAAACCGCTCAGAGTGGATAAGCGAGTTAACCTGGCGGCCACTTCCCCGGCGGGAAAGCAGTGTGAGACAGGATTACCAGATCCTTGAAGGGATAAATAAACACATTATTTTACCCGATGGCTGGGTACAGGAAGAAGAAAACTACAAGCTGGTAATAAATAATACCGGCAAACCGGCCTCACCGGCTCCGTACCTTGCAAAAGAACTGGGGATTGCCCGTTACGAGCGCATCAAAGACCACGACTTTACGCCCGGCGAAGCATACTGGGAAGCAACATCATCATTCTGGAGAAACGTTCGTGAGGTGTGGTCCTCACTGATTGCTGACAATACGTCCATTGAAATCAACAAGCAGGCAGACGGAAAGTTCATGTTCATGCCATTCTTCGACTACGCCCAAAGCGTCAGTGACAGCGCCCCTGTTGACCCTTCGACGGAGCAGCAAAAAATAAGAAACATGCTGGCGCCGTTTACAGAGCCAGCACGTTAGCGGGGCTATCAGCGAAGGCGACTACAATTCCGCCTTCGCTTCCTTCACCAGTCCGCGAACATCTTCCAGCAACTGCCGGGCATCGTACACGATGCCGTCTTTGATGGTGTAACGCACTGCTTTTTTTCGAACGGGCTCGTTGCTCTCATCCAGCTGGAAGTGGCCGGTGCCATAAAGTAACTTGAAGTTTTCCAGCGGATTACCATCCACAATAACCATGTCGGCATTTTTACCCACGGCAAGACTGCCAATTTTATCGTCGAGACCCAAAGCTTCTGCGCCATTTAATGTGGCTGCCTGAATGACTTCCAGCGGATGGAAACCGGCTTCCTGTAGTAATTCCAGTTCACGGATATAAGCAAAACCGTAGATTTTATAGATGTAACCGGCGTCGGAACCGGTAGTCACCCGGCCGCCATGGTTTTTGTAGTCATTAAGAAATGTCATCCAGCGGCGGTAGTTGTTGCGCCAGTTGATTTCATCCTGCGTGGTCCAGTTAAACCAGTAGCTGCCGTGGGCATACCGGCTGGGTTCAAAGAACTCCCACAGCACGGGTAATGTGTAATCGTCATGCCATACGGCCTCACGCTCACGCATAAGATCCCGGCTGGCTTCATAAATTGTCAGTGTCGGGTCGATGGTGAAGTCCAGGTCGATAAGCTCGTCTCTTACCTGCTGCCACTTCTCACTATCCGGAGCTGCTGCCTGAAGCCAGAGTTTTCCGGCTTCCGAAAACCGGTGCTGCTCGTCGTTGTAATTATAGTGTGAGGGGTAGTCCTGAATAACCTTATCTTCAAACAGCGCTTCCGGCAGTCCGTACCAGTGTTCCATAGAGGTTAAACCTAACCGGGCTGAATCCAGTGCATTGGTGCCCATCACGTTCAGCTGGGCATGGTGCATCATGGTGCCTAAGCCCTGCTTCTTAGCTTCGTCTAAGGCTGCCGCCATAATTTTGGGACTGGCACCAAAAAACTTGATTCCCTTCGCACCTTTACGGGCGATGTCTTTCACCCAGGCCCTTGCCTGCTTCTCTGTGGAAACCGGCTGATCGCCGCCCATACCAAAACCCACATAAGGCACAATTCGCGGAGCAACAATTTCATTTTTATCACTGCGCGCCTGATGCTCCAGCACCCAGTCTACGCCATTGAAGCTGCCGGGTTCGCGGATGGTGGTAATACCGTGAGCCAGCCACAACTTAAATACATACTCAGCGGGAATATTGTCGGCAGAACCGCCAATGTGGCCATGCATATCAATAAAACCCGGCAATACGTACTGGCCCTGAATGTCGATTTCCTTATCGCCATTTTTCAGCTCAGGACGGCTGTATTTGATAGGTACGCCCGGGTGGCCCACCGATACAATTTTCGCAATTTTGCCATTCTCAATCACAATATCCACAGGACCCTGAGGGGGTGCACCTTCGCCTGAGATAATGTTGCCGCCTCTCAGAATAAGACGGGATGCATCCATACCTTCACCGGCCTTTCTGTCAGGGGCCTTACTGCCCGGTGTGGCGGCAGCCTGAAATGACAATGTGATACAAAGCGCCAGAATAAATTTTTTCATTGCCTTACCTTGAAGCTATTATAATCAAAGGCCTATCATCACTCATTGTCAAATACATGCGCAAGCGCATCTTGCCGGGATTCGAACACTCGCTCTCACCCGTGGGTATTAGAAAAAACACAATGCTTATTAATATATTGCTGATGAGATGGTAACGATGCTGCGGTTCTTTTAACGGCTTCCCTCAACCCATGCATATTTTTAAAAAGTATGTCATCGGGAATGCGGTCTACCCGGCTGTCGTAGTGCATCGGAATAATTCCCTGTCCCAGCATGACCGCCAACCAACTGTGTGACGTAAAAAGTGCATCAGGGCGGGTAGCTATATTGCCGTTTCTGGCAAATTGCTCCATTTTTTCTGATAGCGAGTCCGGTACAGACATGTCCCGGACAAATCGCCAAAACGCAGTATCGTCCCTTAGAGTTGCTTTGTAATGCAATATGATGAAATCCCGGATATCCTCATATTCGTCAGTCATCATCTTATTGTATCGCCACCGCAATTCATCGTTGCTTCCACTTGCTGGCCACAAACTAATAAGCAGTTGAATACCGGTCTGCACCAGATGAATACTGGTTGATTCCAGCGGCTCTATAAAGCCCCCCGCTAACCCTATCGCTATACAATTATTTTTCCAAAATGTCCTGCGGTGACCAGTACGAAAACGTAAAAAATTGGGCCCGGTAACCGGCTCCCCATGCAAATCACTTAACAGGGAAGTCAAAGCTTCCTGCTGCTCCTGAAACTGGCCAGAATACACGTAACCGTTCCCAAAACGGCTTTGCAACGGAATTTGCCAACGCCACCCTGCCTCTTTGGCGTAAGCGCGAGTGTATGGCGGAGCATGTATATTCTCATAAGTTTGGATTGCAATAGCGCGGTCGCACGGGAGGTAATGTGTCCAGTCGTTGAATTCACTCTGCAAATGTTCATTGATGAGTAAACCGCGAAACCCGCTGCAATCGATAAACAAGTCGCCGGCTACGACCAGACCGTTTTCAAGTCTTACAGACGTTATATCACCACTTTTCTGCTCAACAGCAACATCAACAATCTTGCCTTCAATTCGCTGAACATCCCTTTGCTCTGCATACCGGCGCAACAATTTCCCATAGGCGCCGGAGTCGAAGTGCCAGGCATGCCGCATGGTAGACAAAATAGTATTCGCCCCTCCTTGAGCCTGTGAAAATCGTCCTGATTTTGCTGCTACTGTGCACAAATTGTATTCGCAGATACTGCCGCAGAGCTCTTCCGGTAGTTCACCATTACGTACTAAGCTATTGAGCTTTAGCCATAACTGATGAAAAGGGAATTCGGGAGTATCTTTACCAAAAAAGCCGAAGGGATGAAAATAGGCATGTCCTTTCCGGTACCAGTCAATAAACTCAATCCCCAATTTAAATGTACCTGCACACTCCTTTAGCATGTCATGTTCGTCTATACCGAGAAACGCATTGAACTCTGCCAGCAAAGGAATGGTAGCTTCGCCTACGCCGATGGTGCCTATTTGGTCGGATTCCAGCAAAGTGACTTGCGTTTCAGGTTGTGCTGTTCGCGCTAACGCCGCAGCGCACATCCATCCTGATGTTCCGCCACCGACAATAACAACCCTTTTCACCGTCGTCCTCCGGCCCGGGGGCGAAACCCACCAGAAGCAACCTCGTTGATTAGTTGCCGGTGAGCAGGCACTGCCGTCATTGCATTTCTGCTTTGCTGTTGGATACTATGGAATTCACGACGGGCATCATCGTAAAACCGGAGCGCATCTGCGCGGGCTGATATATCTGTCTTAAACCCCATACCATACAAAATGTATTGCCAACTGTTTTCGTCGAAAATATCGTGACTTGCGTCAATATCCAGAAATGATGGCGGCCTGTGTCGCCATTGTGCTAACTTACCTTTCAAGTATTCTGAAGCAGAATCCGGTGCCCTGTTGTCCCGCCAGAAAGCTGTATCGTCCCGCTCGCTTAAGTAATAATGTACCTTGATAAAATCTTTAACATGCTCAAATCGCTTGCACATGGCTTCGTTAAACTGCCTCGCCGACGCCTCGTAATCGCCGGACCAGGGAAATAAGTTGCACAGCATCAGCGCTGCAACTTCAGCAAAACTGATCCCTGTTGCTTCAAGTGGCTCTATAAAACCCACCGACAATCCAACACCAATACAGTTTTTATGCCACTGAGTTTGCCGGTAACCGGGCTCAAACTTCAACAGCCGGTGCGACAAATCTCCCGCTGCCGGACCTATATGGGCTTTGAGCGTTTTTACAGCGGTCTCTTCATCACAGTACTCAGATGCATATACATAACCAACACCACGACGATGATGTAAACCGATATCCCAAATCCAACCAGCCTCTTTGGCTGTGGTGTAGGTACATGAGGGTATGCCGGCTTGCGGGTTGTCATAAGGCACCTGCAAGGCTACTGCGCGGTCGCAAAACAGTTCTTTTTTAAACGAAGTAAATGGCATGCCCAGGGTCTCGCCAATCAGACGTGCCCGAAATCCTGTGCAATCAATATATAAATCGGCAGTAAGTTCTCCATGCTCTCTTGCTGTTACAGAAGCAATGCTGCCATCTTCGGCTAAACTAACGTTGTCAATAGTATCGACAAGCCTCCTTACGCCGGTTTCCGTAGCTTTGTTTCTCACCAAAGCTGCAAGTTTAGTTGCGTCGAAGTGATAGGCATAGTTTAACGGCGCATCGAACTGAGGATGGGTAATTAATTTTGGGGCCAGCTTCTCATCAATCACCGTACTTTGCACTGAACAAGCTTTGGCCCAGGGTACATCTCCGGCAACCCCAAGCAGCCAGTACGGAAGTAAATCCATATCTGTGTGCTGTGAGGCTACCTGGAAAGGATGAAGGTAATTGTCATCAGGTTTATCTGCAGGGTTGTACTTCCAATTATTAAATCGGATCCCTTGTTTAAATGTGGCATCAGCATGTTTAATCAAGTCGCTCTCGTCAATACCAATACGTTTCATGGTTTTGCGAATAATAGGAAACGTTCCCTCACCAACGCCGAGGGTGCCAATTTCATCCGACTCGACAAGCGTGATTGACACACCACCGGGTGTATCTGCTGCCAACATACGTGCCATATAGGCCGCAGTAATCCAACCAGCAGTCCCCCCGCCGACGATCAACACACGCTTACTCATAGTGTTACCTCTGATATCAATTACCTTTGTGCTGTCACTTGTGAAACCGGGTTAAAAATTAAAACCTAAATGCAAACTTATGCGGCGGTCAGCAATGAAAACTGCACGGTCTACAAACACACCGTCCATAATTTCCATCTCGGTTCGCTGCTCCTCATCTGTCAGGTTTTGTACATTCAGTTTCACATTCATCGCATCACTGATCCGGTACGATATGCTTGCATCTAACCGGCCTATAGCCGATGCATATACAGGAAGACCAATCTGAGTATCACTACCGGTAGCAGGATCCGCATAGACAAGAGTGGTACCTGAGTCATTAGTAGTGGTCAGGTATCGATCACGCCAGTTGTAAGCCAGTCTTGCACTGATATCATTTTTATCATACAGCAGCGTCGCTGAATATGACCACTCAGACAGCCCGATAACGGGAACACTAAGCGCGTCACCGTTGATATCAAGAGCAAACGCATCAGGGGCATCATTATCGATAAATGTCAGATTACCATCGACACCAAATCCACTCATCCATCCCGGCAAATTATCAAAATAAGTCCGTCCGCCCAATTCGAAACCTTTGATAATCGTATCCTCATCAGCGTTAAAGTTCGTACGACTCGAAACGTCCCCATTGAGGAATTCGCCTTGACCATCACTGACAAGCACTGATTGGGGATAATTTGCTTCTGAGAAAAAGTCACTGGCCGGAGCCGCAAAATTATTAAAAGTGATATAATTTTCAATAGTTTTGTAGAACAAAGCCAGATGCATCGAAGTCCCTTTCTCCGGATACCACTCAAGTGAAATATCATGGTTGTATGCTATTTCAGGCTCTAAGAAAGGGTTACCTGACGTATTCGTATAACCTGAAAAAATACCCGGCACGGAGACGTCCTGATCAGGATATAATGCATTAAGCTCTTCATTGGCCGGATTTTCAGTGACTTGCACAGTAGCGGTTCCTTGCGCACGGATGTCCGGGTAACGTGGAGGCGTGAGTGTTTTTGTCCATGCGTAACGTGCTACCAACTCTTCAGACAAATCAAATTTAATGTTGAAAGACGGTAGCCAGTAACTTTTTGAGAAATCTCCCATACGGTCTGTTTCATACCCTGCACTTTCGCGGGTTAATGGCGGCTGACTACCTTCGTTTGCCTCCTGCCAGGCCGCTACATTATCAAGCCCTCCCATTGCTTCGATGGAAGCTTCAGCATCTGCAAGACTTGCGTAGTAGCGGGCGCCGCCACTAAATACAAAATTGCCTTTACTTTCGATATCATAGTTGACCCAGCGGAGACCAACGTTACCGCTAAAGTTCGACCATATACTATCACCAATATTTTCGAAGCCGACCATAGCGTACAGTGATTGGGTTTTGTGCTTTGTCTCATAGAAAGACGGCATCTGGTCAAAGTTCGGGTTTGGCGTTTCGCCATACACATATGCACTTTGAGCAGGATCAGCACATTGATAATACAAGTCCGGACCACAAGCAGTATAGGTGTTGTACATCCTTTCAAAAGCGCTGGCATCGTTTAGTTCAGGAGTACCAACCCACACAGCGCCCGGTGCAGCTGTATCACCTTTGAAAAAGTCTGAAAATTCTTCCAGATAAAAATCACCTTCAGGAGCAGTATCAACAAAAGGTCTTGGCACACCATTCCATCCCCGACCGGTTGCAGACCACCAGGTGCCTACAAAGTTATCGCTTTCACTTCTGTCTGCAACACGGCCACCAACAGCGAGTTTCCTGAAAAAGTCATGTTCGAGGAAAAGACTCCCGTCAAGTTGAAATGCATGAGCCTCACCATCATTTGCACTGTTCAACCAGTTGACCCTTGATAAACCGGCATCGGCAGGATTAGTTGATAAGGCCTCACCAAATGTAGCCACAGGTATTGACCCTTTCAAATCCAGATAGGTTTCGGCGATTACCGGAAGCACTGTACTTCCAAGGCTATACTTTCCGGATCTTGATTCCGCATTAACATATTGGTAGCTACCGCTCAAATCCCAGTAGTCCGCCAGATATTTGAAACCCACTGTGTGGTCAGCGGTTTTACTGTTAGACGGGCTGAAGCTTGAATTTGGCGAGACGTTAAGGCCGGATGTCAGATTTGTACTGGATATTGTCCCTTGTTGGAAAACCCCGTTACTATCAAATTCTGCTCCCTCAAATACCCCTACTGAGGTCCCCGGCTCAAGTGAAAGTATTTGGCTATGGCGGTCACTGTCCCGTTCTGAGATAAAGCTGGTATGGTAGAACTCGAGCGCATCCGAAGGCTTCCATTGTAAAGCTACATAATATCCGTTTCTCACCCTTTCAAACTGGTCTTGCGTATAACGAATACCTGCAGGTACGTAAACCCGCTGATCATTATATGAGGTCGCCAGATAGGGAGGTAAAATGACGTTACTGTCGTGGGATGCTATTTTAGAATACGCAAGGTTAACCAGAACGCCGAATTCCCCCAGGTCGGTATCAATTCTGTTCGATACCATACCTGAAACCGCTGGCGTTACTTTTTCAGAGAAATCTCCGTAATCTGCTGTTATCGAAGCATCAGCCTTAAATCCTTCGAAATCAAATGGCATACGTGTTTGCAGATCTACTGTACCGGATACGCCACCTTCAATAAGATCTGCACGGCTGGCTTTATAAACAGTGACAGCTTTAAGGAGTTCAGGGCCCACATCAGCCCAATTTAGTCCGGAGCCACCGTTAGCAGAAAACACTTCACGGCCATTTATTAACGTTTTAGTTTTATTCAGTCCCCGTACCTGCACACCGGAACCTTCGAAAGCGTAACCATCCGGTGAACCTTCGGCCCCGGCACGAATCCGGTTCATAGTTACACCCGGCGTACGTTCGAGAATTTCAAGTAAGGAGGTGCTGGGCACCTTGCCTGCCTCGTCTAACACTATCGAATCACCGATAGTATCGCCGGCGCGCTTCAGGTCAATCGCATCCTGTAAAGACTGACGCTGGCCGGTAACAGAAATATATTCGACATCGTCATCAGACGTATTACCGTCACTCTGTTTATTAGCCGGTAAAGATTGCTGGACGGTTCTTTCAACCGGTTTGGCATCTTCGTCATCATTACTTTGGGCCATTACGCTTGTTGTGCATGACATAACGGCTAACGATAGTAGCGACAATTTAAAAGAAGGTAATTTACGTTTCTTGTTTTCCTGTGCAATCACGGGGTGAAATTTTGTTTTTTTAAAGCTAGGCATTTGCAGCCCTCCGATTTGTTTGATGGCAGGCCCCAACCTGTCAACGTGTTCCATACTGAGTTTCAGACAAACATACTTGTATACAACTTAACTGGACACGGGCATTATCAACCCAAAAAGTTAACAAATAATTTATTTTTATTAACAATGAGGTTACTTTTGTTTGAAAATTTATCGGATTTGAAGCTTTTAAATTTGATGCAGCCGGAGTTTAACCTTTTGAAATTAAACTAATCCGGAGGCAGGCGGTGAAAAAATGAAAAGTTAACATACGTAAAGTCCCTTCCCTGAAGGAGTGGACTAGACAAAATATTCAGGATGGTCGACAGGCAATCGATCCAGCACGTTGTATACCTCACGCAAATGCAAAGTCATAGCAGAGACTGCTTCTTGCCTGTTGCCAGAACGCAGTGCAGTTACAATTGCACGATGCTGTTGGATGACTCTCGCATATTGCCCGCTCATATGCAGACTAAGGTTTCGCAAACGGTCCATATGTGCCTTTTCCTGCTCTATCATATTGCTAACACGGTCAAAGCCGGTGTTGCCCGATAGCAACTGATGAAAGTCATCATCAAGTGACTGGAACAGGAGGGCATCATCAATAGCTGCGGCATCCTCCTGCCGGGCGATAATTGATTCAGCCTCATTGAATAAACGGGATTCAGTATGTTCTGCAAGATAGCTAACCACAGATACCTCAAGCGCTTCACGGATAAAACGCGCCTCTAATATAGCTTCGCGGCTGAGGCGGGATACATACGTTCCTCTTTGCGGCCGAACCTCTACAAAGCCTAAATTAGCCAATTTGATTAAGGCTTCTCTGACAGGTGTGCGGCTGACGCCGAACTGATTAGCAAGCGCAGTTTCGGAGATAAGTTGACCCGGTTCCAGTTGCATACTGACTATTGCGTCACGTATGAAACCGTAAACCTGACTTCCGGCAGGGCGACTATAATCAATTTGTTTAGCATATTCAGCCGCTTGCTCCAAAAAAAGAACAGATTTATTACTCAAAACCGTGTACCTCATACTTTACTGGTTTACCAGTATCAGTGTATCGGATGTAAACCAACCTTCACATTATTTATTGAAGCGACAAGCCTATTTTACCATTTATGACAGACACAGGAGCGTAGTTACTTTCACGTCTCTCACGCTCCTGGTTATCACTTATACGTCACCAAACAATTTATCGAAAAAGCGGCTGACAGCCGACTTAGTGTCAGGTTTCGTTTTCTGAGAATATCGAATATGAAGTTTTTCCAATACAATATTGTCGTCAATTCGATATATCGTTAACTCATGAGTGCCGGGTGTCAGATTTTCCGCCACCCATTTAAGTGTATACTTATTATTTATAACAGCATTAGCCCATGCTTTTTCTTCAGGAGTACGTTGAGCACCGCCTGTAGCGTGTAAATCAAAACTAACAATTTCTGCAGGCTTGTCATCTACAGCTATCCCAAGACGGATACCTCCACGACCGTATGTGTCAAGAGTGGGACTTAACTCAAGTTCTACAGACGCATCACCATAATAAGGTTGCTCGATACTATAGGTAATCGAGAGGTTGTCATCTAATGTGGTTGTAGTCAGTCCCTGAGGCAGTACCATCATAGCTGCCTCAGACTGCCCAAGGTTTTCCACAGCAGTCCAGCTGGCCTCTTTGGTGCCGCTAATCTTCACATAATCTTTAGCTTCAATCAGTTGCTCATCTTGTAAAAGTTGCGGTTCATGAAACGAAACTTCAATATTATTTTTACCACCGTAGATGCTGGATACAGCGGGCATAGTCTGTTGTTCAGGGTCATTCCATGTTACATAATTCATATGAACCTGGTTTATCATACCGTCCCATTTACCATTTAGTATGGAATGATATTTTTCAGTTAATGCTTTATCTTCAGCAAAACTCGTCTCGACTATACTTTTAAAATAGTTAGCCCTGGAATCACCTGCATCTACAAGCTTCTTATTCCAGGCTGCAGCAAAATACATTTCATAAAGATTGCTCAAAGACGCAACAGGCCATTCAACTAACTGAAAGAATGCCGGATAATGCTCCTCGTCAATTTTCTCTTTCACTTCTTTCATATCAGTCTCAAGCTGTTTCCACTTGCTGTAGTGCTGATAAAACTCTCCGGCTTGTAAATCAGGTACTGTGGGCTCACCTACTTCAAAAGTATCCTGATTAAGTAATTCAGGCTTCCGCATCGCAGCAAAGGTACCGTAGCGTTCCAGCAAACTGGCAATATCTTTTGCCAAATCTGCAGTAAAAGACTGTTCAGCAAATTGCATGGCATACGCCTGAAGCTCCTCCGGCCCCATTTCTTCAGGATTCCATGCCATTGTCAGAAAGAAATCTATAGGGTACTCAACAGGCTTGAGATCACCCACATTGACAACCCACAGATCTCTTGCACCACGCTCATAAGAAAGGTTCATTTGTTGCCAGACCTTGCCCACCTGCACAGTGTTCGTCCATTTATAATTCCGCGGCACGCCGACGTAATCGAAATGATAGTAAACGCCAAAACCACCTTCACGCTCTACATCTTTCACTGGCAACCGCCGAACCTGGCCCCAGTTATCGTCTGCAAATAATAGAGTAACGTCATCAGGTACGGTCATACCTTTATCGTAATAGTCCTGCACCTCTTTATAGAGGGCCCAGACCTGTGGGGTTTTTTCAGCAGGTTCGCCCGTTACGTCTTCGATGATTTTTCGCTGATCATCCACAACGGTTTCAAGTAGCTCAATTGCAGTCCCTTCTGACATTGGCTCATCCCCGTCACCACGCATGCCCACTGTGACAAGCGATTCATAAGGTTCTCCATCTCCCTTTGACATCATCCGCTCTATGCCACCTCGCCAGAATTGTTGTATGGCCTCGCGGTTAGTCTCATAATTCCACGCACCACCACCCGACGGGTTTTCAGACTTGCGATGCCACTCTGCATGTGCCCGAGTCATTGGTTCATGATGCGAGGTGCCCATAACGATACCCATATCATCTGCCAGCGAGGTATTTTTGGGGTCATCAAGATGAAAAGCTTTCCCCCACATGGCAGGCCAGATGTAATTCCCTTTAAGTCGCAAAATCAAATCAAAAACATGTTCATACATGCCGGAATTCACACCACCAAACGTTTTTTGTGCCCAACCTTTCAATGCTGGATCTTCATCATTAATAAAAATGCCGCGATAACGTACTTTTGGATGATCACTTCTGGTTCCCGCTGTAATAAAAACATTTGCATGCTGTTCAACCGGGACATCAGCAAACCAGTGCCAGGGAGAAACGCCCATTCGTTCAGAAATATCAAAGGTACCAAAAATAGCTCCCCGTCTGTCTGACCCGACAACAACTAACGCCCGACCTACCCCCGGAGCAGGATCGTCGACCACCGTTATCTGATATGCTTCCCATTTATTTCGGATGCCCGAGATATCAAGTTTTCCCTCTTTTACAAGAGAATCGATTAAAGCATCTTCCCCGGGGACTCCGATGATTATCGCTGCTTTATTCAGCATCTGCGATTCAGTGAGCTCAGATTTGCCCCCTCCAACCCTTGTTAAATCTTCCGAAAAAGATTTTGCGACTCTCTTCACGGCAGCATTAGCCCCGGGAGAGATTATAACCGGAAGAGGCTGACTATTTTTAATGAGTGGGATTCCCCCGTTATCCTTAAAACAAACGGAAGCGGGTTCGTCACATGCAAAAACACCTGTTGAAAACAGTGCACACATAAGTGATACAGATTTAATTGTCGATCTCATATAAAACATACTCACGTCTGATTTTTGTATACGAAATGTAAACAAAACAAAATTAACAAACAATTACTAGTATACAAGTATGCATTACGTTTTTTTATTTTCTGATTTTCCCTCTCCTCGTCTTTAATAAAGGGCTTGAGAAATTTCGTAAACTGTTTACTTATTTTTTCTTTGGCTTTTAAACACCCAACTTCTCTGTATATCTTATTGAAGAATTCAGTTAGTCACATTTTATTAACAGAGAAGAATATGTTATCGCCTAAGTATTTGAAGTGCCTGGCGTTGTTGACAACAATGTTGTTGGCTTCTGCCACATCAGCTAATCAGCGCGAGAGAATAGACCTTACCAGCGACTGGCGCTTTTATCGCTATGCTGACAGTGAGATTCCTGATTCTCTAATATATGATAATCGTCCATCCACAGGGCAGTACAATGACAGCCAGGCCGCGGACACCAAACCTACTGATGCCGTAGTTACTGAAAGTGGCAACAATGCATTGAAGCCCTGGATTCTTCCTTCTGGAAACAACTTTTTGGGGGCTTCTGAAAAGCGTTATGAAAGGCCAGAGGGAAAACCGGGGAGTAATTTTCCTTTCGTTCAGGAAGGCTTTGACGACAGTAGCTGGCAAAAAGTTGATTTACCTCATGACTGGGCCATCGCTGGTCCGTTTTATAGCGGCGAGAATCCCAAGGTCGGGGGAGGCATGGGCCGCCTCCCTTCTCACGGCGTAGCATGGTACAGAAAGCAATTTTCTACCGGTGCAAATGACGCAGACAATAGAGTTTACCTTCACATCGACGGTGCCATGTCTTATTCGATGGTATGGCTCAATGGTAATCTTGTGGGAGGCTGGCCGTATGGCTACAGCTCTTACCGTCTTGACCTGACACCTTACCTTGCAAAAAATGGCGAGAATCAATTAGCTATCAGACTCGATAACCCACCGAAATCCTCCCGCTGGTATCCGGGGGGAGGAATTTATCGCAATGTCTGGTTGGAAAAAACTGCGCAAATACATGTCAGTCACTGGGGCACACAAATCATTACCCCGTCAGTTTCCGCAGATAGAGCCACCATTTCCATTGCAACAACGCTGGTGAATCACCTCTCCGAAAGCAGTGAAGTCACGCTGAAGCAAAGTATTCACGAACTTACCGGGCAAGATCTTCCGGGTGACAGCCCGGTAAAGGAGCTTCCTGAACAGAAAGTTAAACTCTCTGCGGGACAACAGCATAAAACAACAGCTTCAACAGTTCTTGATAAGCCAAAGCTTTGGGGCCCGGCTCCTTACCAGACACCTAACCGATACGCACTTGTCACATCCGTGATATACAAGGGAAAAGAAATAGACCAGTACATTACTCCATTCGGGATAAGAAAATTGACGTTCGATCCCGATGTCGGAGTGCTGGTAAACGACCAGCACATACCTCTGAAAGGTGTTAATCAGCATCATGATTTAGGCGCACTGGGAGCGGCATTTAATCTTCGCGCAGCTCGCAGGCAGTTGGAATTACTTCAGGAGATGGGAGTAAATGCAATTCGCATGGCACATAATCCGCCGGCTCCGGAACTGCTTACGCTAACGGATAAAATGGGGATACTGGTATTAAATGAGTCTTTTGACAGTTGGTATAAAAAGAAGACCCCGTTAGATTTTCATCTGATTTTTGCTGACTGGCATGAACAGGATCTCAGGGCCCTTGTGCGAAGAGACAAAAACCATCCTTCAGTGATTATGTGGTACATAGGAAACGAGGTGGGTGAACAATACACAGGTCAATCAGGTGCCGATATTGCACAGACTCTGAAAGCTATCGTTAAAGATGAAGACCCTACCCGCCCGGTAACCTCTTCCATGAATTGGGCAAAAGCAGACTTCCCTTTCAGCGCAGCCATGGATTTAATTAGTCTGAATTACCAGGGGGAAGGCATTCGTCAGGCAGCGGAGTTTGAAGGAACAGAACGCAT
The DNA here is from genome assembly GCF_056160285.1 of Alteromonas sp. AWJ4_197. Lineage (NCBI taxonomy): Bacteria > Pseudomonadati > Pseudomonadota > Gammaproteobacteria > Alteromonadales > Alteromonadaceae > Alteromonas > Alteromonas sp. AWJ4_197. The sequence continues at coordinate 575,657 of NZ_JBSWWW010000002.1, forward strand.
TCGCACCCCGCCATCTTATCCAGCCTTTCATGAGGCTCATCCTGATAAGGTTGTTTTGTCCAGTGAAACTGCCTCGGCGTTCAGTTCCAGAGGAATCTATTTTTTTCCTGTGACAAAAAAGGAAAGTGCTCCTGTTCGGGACGGTCTTGGAGGTAATTCGAAGATTCATCAGGTCAGCAGTTACGAGTTGCACGCCGTCGACTTTGGCTCATCTGCAGATAAAGTATTCAGATATATGGAGACCTATCCCTTTGTCGCCGGACAGTTTGTATGGAATGGTTTTGATTATCTCGGTGAGCCAACACCGTATTACGCTGCCCGCAGTTCTTATTCGGGCATGATAGACCTGGCAGGATTTAAAAAAGATCGTTTCTATCTTTATCAAAGCGAGTGGAGACCGGATTATCCGATGGCTCATATTCTGCCTCACTGGAATTGGCCGGGACGTGAAGGGGAAATTACACCGGTACATATTTTCACTTCCGGTGATGAAGCTGAACTTTTCATAAATGGAAAATCACAGGGACGAAAAAAGAAAGGCGATCTTGAATACCGCCTGCGTTTTGATGACGTCCGCTATACACCCGGCACGGTAGAGGTCATTGCCTACAAGGATGGAAAACCATGGGCAACAGACAAGGTAACCACTTCAGGTGCTCCTCACGGAATGAAGTTGCAAGCAGACAGGAAAACAATTGATGCAGATGGCAAAGATCTCTCTTTTATCACCGTCGATATTGTGGATGAAAATGGCGTCTTCGTACCAGATGCTGTGAACGAAATATCTTTTACCTTAGACGGACCGGGCCGCATCATCGCCACGGATAATGGAGACTCCACTGATTTTACTTCATTCGCTTCACAAAAAAGGCACGCTTTCAGCGGAAAACTACTTGTAATAGTGCAGAGTAACAGAGGTGAAGCAGGCGATATCACGCTTTCCGCAACGAATCCGGAACTTGGCACCTCGACGATATTACTTAAGTCAATTTAATCATATGACAGATGTGCAGGCACCGGGTCTGCATGTCTGTATCGAAACATTTCAGGAGTGTTCATGACCCGTTTAATTATCAGTATGTTTATTCTTCTGTGCTGTCCGGTCCAGGCATTGACTGTGCACCGCCTCATTTCCGATAGTGCGGTACTACAACGCAATCACATTATTCCGGTGAAGGGAACTTCAGAAAGTGAAACGGTTTCAATTTGGCTGAACGATACACTCACCGGAAAAGCCAAAGTGACCAGCGGCCAGTGGGAAATAAACTTACCAGCCAGAGAAGCCGGAGGACCTTTCACACTGAAGATTAAAGGTGACAGCGAACTGACATTCTCCGATATATATTTCGGAGATGTATTTCTGGCTTCAGGGCAATCAAACATGGAGCTTACCATGGCCAGGGTTGAAGAAGCCTACCCTGAAGATGTCAGTCAGGCTGATTTCCCTCTCATCCGTGAATTTACAGTTCCGGATAAATATCGTTTTGATGCTGAAAACAAAAATTATGAAGCTGGCAAATGGCTCACTGCTACCCCGCAAAATATCAGACAACTTTCGGCTGTAGGTTATTACTTTGCCAACAAAATCCATAACTCTCAGAATGTGCCGGTAGGCATAATAAACGCTGCCTTAGGAGGCTCTCCCATCGAAGCCTGGATGGCCAGAGAAACGCTGGCACCTTATCCTGATGAAATAGCGGCAGGTGACTTTTTCGCAAAACAAGAAAATATTATCAGAACACAGGAACAAGAACGGGAAGCAGTTGATAACTGGTATAAGACGCTGAATGATAAGGACAAAGGCATGCAGGAAACGCCCTGGTATACACCTGAATTGGATGATAGTCAGTGGCAGTCAATTGCGATGCCGGGAGATCTAAAAGGTTATGATGAGGGATTTGCCGGGGTTTGGTGGTTAAGAAAACATGTCCATCTTGACAGCGTGCCCGACCAATCTTTTATTCTGCGATTAGGTCGCATTGTTGATGCTGATGAAGCATGGGTAAACGGAGTAAAAGTTGGTAACACCACCTATCAGTATCCACCCCGACGCTACACTGTACCGGCATCGGCATTAAAAAAAGGGGACAATGTGATCACCGTCAGAGTAACCTCCAATGGTGGCGCAACAGGTTTTGTAACAGACAAACCATACTTTTTAGGCGCCTCTGAAGGTAGCAGCATTCGTCTGGACGGTGACTGGAAGTATAAATTGTCATACCTCACAACTGAGACCCCGGCCACCACGTTTATTCGCTGGAAACCCATGGGTTTATTCAATGCGATGATAGCGCCGGCTGCAGGCTATCCGTTATCGGGAGTATTGTGGTATCAGGGGGAGTCTAACGCTTCCCGTCCTTCCGGATACAGCGATAAATTAATAGCCATGATGGCTAACTGGCGTAGCCGCTGGGAGGCACCCGATTTGCCTTTCTTCATCATACAGTTGACAAATTTTATGGAACGGAAACCTGAGCCGGGCGAAAGTAGCTGGGCAGAACTTCGTGGTGAACAAGCCAAAGCAGCAGCCGACCCCGCGACCGCCCTTATTGTTACAATCGACATAGGTGAATGGAACGATATTCACCCTGTAAATAAGCGTGAAGTTGGCCACAGAGTGGCACTTGCCGCAGAAAACATGGTTTACCGGAAAAACGTGGACTTTAACGGACCAATAGTTAAATCAGTAAAATCTTCAGGTAAGCAAGTTGAGCTTACTTTCGACTCGCCACTGGACCATGAACGTTTTAACGATACCCCGGCCAGCTTTGCCATGGCCGGCGCAGATGGTAATTACAAATGGGCAAAGTCGACCCTTCAGGGTAATAAGGTAATTCTGTCCCATCCTGCAATCAGTAAACCTGAAAAAGTGCGTTATGCATGGGCCGATAATCCTGCTGTATCTGTTTATGACCTGAGCGGTTTGCCCGCAGCGCCTTTCGAAATGAGTGTGTCACCATAATACCTCTCAGAGACATTTCTGCGCGGGTATACCGCGTAAAAAAAACACATTGAAGTAAAAAAAAATAATACCTGTTGCATGTTGTAAAGTGAAAGTATTTACACATCGTTAACATCATGGTCACGTAATTGGCGCTTAAGCGACAGCGTGAAATCTCTAAATAAACCAGATGCTGACGGGAAAAGGTTGGGCTATGTGTACATAGCCCGGGCACATCTCAACAGGACTAATGTAATGAACAAACAGCACACGTTCAGACAATCAATAGTAAATAAAGCTGTATCAGTAATACTTGGGACGGTAGTCATTTTACCGGCGACAGCACAAACGGAAGATCCGGTCGAAGTTATAGAAGTTACCGGTTTACGCTCCAGCCTGGCTGAAGCGGCTTCGATAAAAAGAAATTCTGTAGGGGTTGTAGACGCAATTTCAGCTGAAGACATCGGGAAATTTCCGGATACAAACCTTGCAGAATCCTTACAACGGATAACCGGTGTTTCCATCAGCCGTACAAACGGCGAAGGTAACGAAATCACCGTGAGGGGCTTTGGCGGCGGCAACAACATGATTACCCTGAATGGTCGGATGATGCCTGCAGCACAAACCTATGGCGGTGGTAGCGGAGCAGACGGTACGACCCGTGGAGGTAGTACCCGCGCTTTTGATTTCGCTAACCTGGCATCTGAAGGCATACGGGGCGTTGAGGTATATAAAACCAGCAAAGCAAATATCGCTACTGGTGGCATTGGTGCAACTGTGAATATCAAAACGGCACGCCCTCTTGATGCCCCCGGCTTTCGCTCCACCATAGGTGCAAAAGCAGTGCATGATACCACTAACCGTGCAGGTGATGATGTTACACCAGAGCTCTCCGGTTTAATCAGTTGGACTGATGATGACGCAAAATTTGGCGTGTCTTTAACGGGAAGTGTACAGGAACGTCATTCAGGATATGTTGGCGCAACAGTTAACGACTGGAACATCGGAACCTGGGGCGACCCTAACGATCCGGACACCCTGTTTAACAACAGCGGGGATATATATGAAAACGCACCTGAAGTGGGTCAGCTTTATGCCCGTCCCAACGATTTGCGCTATGCATTTTCGGATACAGAAAGAACGCGTACCAACGCACAGTTAACTCTGCAATACGCTGCCTCAGATAACCTTGTTGCGACCCTGGATTATCTTTATGCAGAGAATGATATACAGGAGCATCGTGGTGAAATAGGCAACTGGGTGCAAAACGGCTCCAACGTAACTGCTGTGGTATTTGATGACGGTCCCATTGCAACACCTATCTACATTGCAGAGTCTTATCCCGGTACCGTGGACGAAGGTTATGAACAACAATGGCGCGAACAAACTAATACACTCAATTCTGTAGGTATTAATCTTGAATATTTCGCCTCTGACAATCTTCTGCTGTCGCTTGATGCTCATAATTCCAAAATGGAAAGTTTGCCTACAGGTCCCAGTGACAATGCTGCCTCAGGTGAGATTGCTGTTGGTATAGGCTCCCCTACTGTTACTTCCCGCGAGTGGTGGTTCGATACGGAACTGCCGACATACCGGAATGTTTACGATGATAGTGCAAGAGGAAACGGGAACGGTGTAGTTGACGCCGGAGATGTTGGTTCATCGATTTTACGCTTCAGACACGCTTCTCAGGAAACAGAAATAAGTCAATTAAAACTTGACGGTAAATGGATGTTTGACAGCGGGGAATTTGATTTTGGTGTTGAAACCAGAGCTATGGAAATGATTGCGCGGCAGACGGCCGGCGACAATATGACACTAGGCAACTGGGGCATAGCGAATCCGGGAGAATTTTCCGAAGGACTCCTTCAACCTCTCGATGTAGCCGGTCTGTTTGATGACTTTGACACCGGGCAAAGTCAGGGAATGGGTTTTGTCGCTGATCCTGTAGCCTTAGCCCGTGAGGGGTTAGCACTCTACCCTTCAGATGCTAATTATTTCGGTGTCAGCAATATTTTCTCAACCAACGATGTGGTTAAAGAAGACACTATGGCCGCATATTTTCAGGTTGCACTGAGCGGCGAACTTGGCAATATGCCAGTTAACTTTTTGGCCGGAGTCCGTTACGAAAAAACCGACGTCACTTCAACATCTCTGGTCACGCCCCCCAGTTATCTGATTTGGGAAAACAACAACGACTTCAGTCTCTATACCGATCCTGATACAGATACAATTCCGCTGTCTGTGGACGCTGATTATGATCACGTGCTCCCCAGCTTTGACTTCGATGTTATGCTAACAGATGAGGTGAAAGCCAGATTCTCTTATAGCAAAACTATCGCCAGAGCAGGTTATGGTGATTTGCGGGTATCGCCCAGCGGTTTCGGTACATCAGGCTCGACACTTAACGGCACCAGACCCACGGCCAGTTCATCTAACCCTGCACTACTCCCTCTTGAGTCAGATAATTTTGATGTTTCAGCGGAGTGGTATTTTGAGGAAAACAGTTACGCATCAATAGGCTTCTTCGAAAAACGTGTGGCTAACTTTATCGGGACAGGCCAGGAAGATCGCACATTTTTTGACATCCTCGATCAGACTAACGGACCACGGGCATTGGCGGCTGCGGAAGCGCTCAGAGACCGCGGTTATGCAGTGGATGATACCTCACTTTTTGCCATGATGGTTCTGCTCGAACATCCCGAAGCATTCCCCAACGGCGCGGATGACTACACCGGTTCATCAGAACAGTTATTACAACTGGGGGAAACACCGGGATGGGATATCGTGCCTGAAGAAGGCGATCCTGAAATGGTGTTCAGAACCAGCTTGCCTCAAAATAACCGTGAAGCCAAACTGTACGGAGCAGAACTTGCTGTCCAACACTTCTTCGGAGAGTCCGGCTTCGGTTTCCAGGCGAACTATACCCTGGTTCGGGGCGACATCGGATTTGATAACAACGGAAGCCCGGATGTGTCACAGTTTGCTCTTGCCGGCCTGAGTGACACTGCCAACTTTGTTTTTATTTACGACAAAGACGGTCTGACAGCGCGGGTAGCTTATAACTGGCGTGATGAATATTTGAACCGCATAAACTATCGCGGCTCAAATAATCCCACTTACGTTGAAAGTTATGCGCAGATAGATGCTAACGTGAGTTACGCCATTAATGAACAACTCACAGTGTTTGTTGAAGGTATTAATATTACCGGAGAGAACCGTCGCGAGCATGGGCGTACTGAAAACCAGTTGTGGTATCTGGAAGATCTGGGAGCCCGCTATCAGCTAGGCGCCCGTTATAACTTCTGACAATAATAGCTAGCCGCGGCCGGAAGAGACGCCGGTTGCGGCTGTATATCTGAATAAATGGAAGTCCTGTGGCAAAACTACAATTACTCAATAACCTTAGCCATAAAGATTTACGGGTTTTTACCCGTTACGGGGCGCAATATGGCGATAACGTTGGCTCCGTACTTACTTTTCCTGTCGAGTATGACGATCTGCACAAAGAATACCCTGTTTTACTGCGCAGACATCCCACACACGGTCTGCAATCAGTAGCATTACTCGGTTTTTCTGCACAGGAAAATCTTTTTCTGAATGATCTCTACCCTTCACCACCGTCAGCAGGCAGCTGGATGGCCCGCTATGTGCCGGCAATGATTGCAAAAGGCCCGTTTATGATTGGATATCAGCAACAGGACGGCCAATCTGAGCCGGTTATACATGTTGATATGGACCATCCCAGAATCTCACATGATGCAGCCGGAGGCACTGCTGTATTCTTACCCAAGGGCGGCCAGAGTGGTTATTTGCAAAAAATAGCTTCAACACTTCAGCGGCTGGATACAGGTCAAAAAGAAGCGGATTTATTCTACCGGGAAATGGATCACCTGAATCTACTTGTGCCCGTTAACTTTACTCTTACATTGAATTCAGGAGAGAAAATCTCCGTTGAGGGTCATGAGACTATTTGCAGTGAAACGTTCGCATCTTTACCTTCACATTCACTGTCAGAACTGCACCGGAAAGGCTGGTTGAATTATATAATTTTTCTTCAGTCCTCGCTGGCAAATATGAATTGGCTCATTGAAATGAAAAATGCAATGGAGATTGTCAGGACGTGAACGAGCGACAGTGGCTTCCTGTCGAGGAGACAGCGCATTTAACCCCGACGTCAATCCCATCAGACCTGATTTTAAGACATAAACCCCTGGTTATGCGTGGTTTAGTTCAGTCATGGCCCGCAGTGAAGGATTCCGGCGATGTGCCCCGTCTGATAAACAGAATCAAGCAGGCATATAATGGCAGGCCGGCAATGATATACCAGGCTCCGCCCGGCGTTTCCGGCCGGTTCGCCTACGGCCCTGATTTGACGCACTTAAACTACGAAAGTGTATACGGCAGCGTTTCAACTATGCTTGATGAAATTACAGAAACGTTGAACGAGGCTAATCCACCTTCCCGCTATGTTGCTTCGAACCAACTTCAAACCCACTTTCCCGGACTGTTATGTGAACATTCACTAAGGTTACCACCGGCAATTACCCACCCGGAAGCTGCTCCGCCCTTAGCAAGTATCTGGATGGGGAATCATTCCATCGCCTGCGCCCATTTCGACGCGCTGGAAAATATTGCCTGTTGTGTAGCCGGAGAAAGGCGCTTTAATCTTTTCCCCCCTGAGCAGATTAAGCATCTTTATCCCGGTCCGCTTCATATTACCCCGGGGGGACAGCCTGTGACGCTGGTAGATATACACAACCCCGATTTACAAAAATTTCCTGAGTTTGCCCGCGCGCGGGAACATGGCTATGAAGTTACTCTCAAGCCCGGCGATGCTATCTATATCCCGTCCATGTGGTGGCATCAGGTAGAAGGTCTGCATGCTTTCAACATTATGATCAACTACTGGTGGAGTATGGCACCGGACTACCTTGCAGGAGGCATGAGTGCTCTGCTGCACAGTATACTGGCCATCAGAGATAAACCCGTTCACGAAAAAAAGGCCTGGAAAGCCATATTCGATTATTACATTTTCTCCGCCAGTGAGAGTAATACGGACCATATTCCCGAAGAGGCAAAAGGTCCCCTCGCTACACTGGATGAGAATACAGCAAGGCAACTCAGAGCCATATTAATACGACAGTTAAATCAATAGGTTTCGCCAATGGATTCAAACACCCAATCAGAGAAAACCCGCGTTGTCATTGCCGGTGGTGGTACTGCAGGCTGGTTGACTGCCGCAGCACTTGCAAAAAAGCTGGGTCCGTTAGTGGACATAACACTGGTTGAATCTTCTGATATTTCGACTATTGGGGTTGGTGAGGCGACTATCCCCCCTCTTCGCGTTTTTCACCAGTTGCTGGGAATTAATGAAGCTGAATTTATGCGGGCGACCTCCGCGACCTTTAAACTGGGTATTCAGTTCACTGATTTCGGCGATAAACAAACTGAGTATATTCACTCTTTCGGGCAAACCGGGCAATCAGGCTGGCTGGCTGAATTTTTCCATTTCTGGAGAGAGGCTCACGAAAGAGGCATACCCGGAGAATACGGAGAATACTGTCTGGAGCTGGAAGCGGCCAAAGCTAATAAATTCTTCACCTCAACGCAAAATTCTCCTCTCAACTACGCCTATCATCTTGATGCCGGAGCTTACGCTGCCTATTTGAAAAAAATAGCCGTTAACTCTGGCATCACTCATATTGTTGATAACATTGAAGCGGTCAACCGTGCCCCGTCTGGAGATATTTATGCGCTTTTACTCCGGCAGCAGGGGTTGTTAACGGGTGATCTCTTTATTGACTGTACAGGGTTTAAAGCTCTGCTGATTGGTGAAGCCCTTAACACCGGATATGAAGACTGGTCTCACTGGCTTTTCTGCAACCGGGCTCTGGCCGTACAAACTGAATTGGCTCCGCCATTAAAGCCCTATACAGTAGCTTCTGCTCATGAAGCAGGGTGGCGCTGGGAAATACCTTTACAACACAGAATGGGCAACGGATTCGTTTACAGCAGTCAATTCCTCACAGATGAACAGGCTGAATTGCAATTTCAGAAGACGCTGAATTCTGCCCCACTGCAAACAATTCGTCGCATAGAATTTAAAACTGGCAGACGTGACCATGCCTGGCAACACAATTGTGTTGCTATCGGGCTTTCTGCGGGTTTCGTTGAGCCCATGGAGTCTACCAGTATTCATTTAATAGTAACGGGTATAACGCGGCTTATGCAGCTGTTTCCTTACAGGGGAGATGCTACCCGCCTGCGTAATGAATATAACAATCAAACGCGGGCCGAAATAGAGAAGATACGTGATTTCATTATATTGCATTATCATGTAACAGAACGGGACGATTCTGAATTCTGGAAAATGTGCAAAAAAATGAACATTCCGGACAGTCTGGCTGAACGTATTGAATTATTTAAAGAACATGGTCATGCTTTTCAGAAAAACGGTGAGTTGTTTCGCGTTGATTCCTGGACTCAGGTAATGCTCGGACAAGGAATTTTGCCGGGCTCCTGGCATCCCGCAGCAAAAATGATGAGTAGCGGGCAACTTAGCGCAGCTATGGAAAAAGGCAAACAGGAAATTAAACAACGGGTAGCTCAGTTACCCGGGCACGAGGCATTTGTCAGTCAGTATTGTGCTTCAGTGAAGCATTAGAGCGCTTACATTCACAGTGACATTCGCAAATACAAAAAAAGCACCTATGGTGCTTTTTTTACTATTACTTTGTAGGCCAGCTTTGGTTGGCCATTCCGGTCGAATAGTAACGGATAATCCACCCGTCCACGGACAGGCCAGTTATTTCGCCAGGATTCATCATCAGACGTTCCCCAAAGCGTCACCCTGTCAATATGTGCAGCATATTTCACAAACAAGGAGAAAAGACCTTCATAGACATCAGCTAATCTCATTTGCTCTGACTCTGGCAATCCGTTTCTGTAGGGGTCGTACAATGGATCAGCCACATACCGTTGATTTACGTTTGCACCATCAAAAGATTCCTCCGGGACGGGTAACACTGACACGTCCAGTTCTGTCAGAGAAACCTTAGTTCCCGCACTGATAAGAGTCTTGATGCTCTCTTCAACAGCGCTCAGCTCCGGATAAAATAATGAGTAGTGGCCCTGCATCCCCACTGCGGAAATATCGATTCCGGCGTCGGTAAGCTGGTGTATCAGCCTGACTGCACCTGCCACTTTTTCGGGCTTATATAAATTAAAATCGTTATAGTACAACTGAGCATCAGGATCTGCTTCCCTGGCAAAACGAAAAGCCTGAATCAGGTAGTCATCGCCAATAATTCTTCTCCAGGGAGTATCACGTAAACTTCCATCGTCGTTTAAAGCCTCATTCACCACATCCCATCCCAGTACTCTCCCTTTATAGCGACCTGCAACGGTATAAATGTGTTCTTTCATGCGCTCCAGTAAATGCTTTCTGCTGATCTCAGCGCCTTTTTCATCTTTAAAAACCCACTCTGGTGTTTGCTGATGCCAGATCAACGTATGGCCAATGACTGAAGCTCCGCATCTGTCTGCCAGCTCGAACAGCTTATCTGCCAGGGTGAAATCGAATTCCCCGTCACGGGGCTGCAAGGACTGCCACTTCATAGCATTTTCTGCAGTGAAGGCATTGAATTCCTTACAAACCGGTGTATCTGTAGCGGGTAACGCTTTACTCAAAGTATCGTTACTGATGGCTGTGCCTGTGAGAAATTGATCATGGTAGGCTTCTGCCAGTTCTTGTGCACAAATTGACGGACTCGCGGTAATCACTCCGCATAACATTACCAATATGACTTTCGCTTTTTCCAAAATGTTGTCCGCCTTAATAGATGTTGATACTTGCCTGCGCGATGCGTGTTTTATCGACATAGCCCGGCTGACCATCACCGGCGAATATATTTAATTTTCCCTTATAAGCGACCCTGCTACCTTTATCGTTTATGTATGTCAGCTCTGAGGCTGGTACGGTTAATGATACGGATGCTTTGGTCTGATTTTCCAAAAATGTGCGGGTGAATCCTTTTAAGCTTATACGTGGAGTACCTGCAGGCGCATCCGGCATCTGCACATACAACTGTGTCACCTGCTCTGCATCGTACGGCCCCATATTTTGCAGACTGACTGTAATTTCCAGATCACTTCCGGAATTCAAATTCGCAGGGGTTTTCAAGTCACTGTATTGGATTTCACTATAGCCCAGTCCATGCCCGAACGGGTATAAGACCTCGCCTTCGAAGTAGCGATAGGTACGGTTAGTCATTGAATAATCATCAAACTCTGCAAAACCATCGAGATTTTTATAGAAGGTCACCGGTAATCTTCCTGACGGATTTACTTCACCCCACAAAATTTTGGCAAGCGCTGTACCAGCTGCTTCACCCGGATAAAATGCCTGAATAATCGCATCAGCGTGTTCATCTTCCCAGTTTAAGGCCATCGCACTGCCACTAAAATTAACGACCACTACCGGCTTTCCGATTTTATGTATAGCTTTAATTAACGCCTGCTGCTCCGCCGGCAAATCAATCCGTGAGCGATCGCCATAGTTGAAGCCGTCCAGCTTAACCGGCATCTCTTCGCCTTCAATACGGGGAGATATACCTACCGCCATCACAATTACATCTGCCTGTTGAGCAACGCTTTCAGACTCAGCCAACAAATCGGTGGAAACGTTCACCCAGCGCATTTGCCAGTCGCGTAAATGACTATAAGCCGTATTCGCTATAGTGTTCACAGAAAATATATGCCGGATTTCCAGGTCGTAAGACACGCCCGCCTCCAGTTCAACACTTCCGTTTATACGGCGTCCTTCGATGGATATCTCACCGGCGCCGTCAAAGCGATATTCTCCGGATTTCTCCGGGATCAGAACTGCTTTCAACACCATGCCATAGTCTTCAGCTATTTTGTTGGTCACAGGAGAATGGGTTTTGCGAAACGAGAGAGAGTCTAATACTTCACTACTAACGGGCCCGCCGGACATTTCGACAGGGAAATGCGGACGGGAAAAGTCAGACATTTTACCCTGCGTAACTTCGAAATATTCAGCTTGAGCACCGGGTACTAATCGTCCATCTTTGTCGTTATGATATAAAACAGTGTTATCCAGAACCTGCCAATGCCCGTATACGTCAGCAATTAATGCGCTGCCCGCTGAATAGGCCACATTATCCACGCCGGCATAATTTCTGATCCCCTCCAGAGCAGTCACCGGGTTTACCGGTAATCCGTTGTAGTTCCCCACCAATACATCAGGATTGTCTGCATTAGGGCCAATAACTGCGACTTTAAGTCCTTTTTTCAGAGGCAGAATCCCGTCGTTTTTGAGCATTACCAGAGATTTCTCAGCAGCTTGTAAGGCTTTTGAAAGATGAGACTCTGAACCAACAGATTCAGAAGGTATTGATGCAAAGGGCACATCTTCATCGGGATCAAACATGCCGAGTTTAAAGCGGGTTTTAAATAGCCTGCTTACCGCCTGGTCTATTAACGACTCATCAATAAAACCTTTCTGTACCGCAAAGATGAGGTTAGCAAAACTGCTTAACCGCCCAGTGCCGCAATTCAGATCGGTTCCGCTGGTTACTGCCCAGGCAGCTGCAGCTGCAGGAGATGCAGTGACGTTGTGTGCCTTAGGATCGTAAAAATCAGCTATAGCACCGCAGTCTGACATTACATGACCATCGAATCCGTATTTACCTCTCAGAATTTCTTTCAGAAGCATATCGGAACCACAAGCAGGCGCATCATTCACACGATTGTAAGCGCACATAACTGCTTCGACATTTGCCTCTGTAACAGCCTTTTCAAAAGCTGGCAGGTAAGTCTCGTAAAGGTCTTTATCTGAAACAACATAATTGTCAGAATGGCGGGAAATCTCAGGGCCGTTGTGAACAGCAAAGTGTTTAGCTGTTGCTGCAGTTTTTAAATACTTATCATCATTGCCTTGCAGACCGGTGATAAAAGAAACGCCAAGTTCTCCTGTGAGATAGGGATCTTCGCCGTAGGTCTCCTGACCTCTACCCCACCGCGGATCGCGAAAAATATTTATATTCGGGGACCAGTAAGTCAGACCGGTGTAACGATAACTAAGTCCGTCCTGTTTAAATTCGTGGTGCTTCGCTCTACCTTCGTCGGAAATCACCGTAGCGACCTGATTCAAAAACGCCCTGTCCCACATCGCCGCCAACCCGATTGCCTGTGGAAACACTGTCGCTTCTCCGGCTCTGGCAACACCATGTAACGCTTCATTCCAATAGTCATACGCCGGTACTCCCAGCCGCGTGATGGCGGGGGCATCGTTGTACATCTGTGCAACTTTTTCCTCCAGCGTCATACTTTCTACCAGTGCCTTAACCCGGCTATCAAGTGGAAGTGCCGTATTCAGATAATCCGGCTGATTGTGACCCGTTGACTCAGCACGCACAACTTGCTGAGAGTGAACTTTAGTGCAGGATGCCAATGTTAAGGCAAGGGGAATTAATGCCAGTGCAAATCGCTTTTTAAAAGAACTGACAGCAGGTTTGACGTCTTCCATGTAACTCATGATTTTCTCACATTTGTAAACGATGAGAACACGATACCCCAACACTATTCGTGAACAAGCGGACCACTTCAAAACGTAAATAAGATGTAAAAAAACGCCATCAGAGCACGAATAAAATTGAGATTAAGTCCCGCTGAAGGATTTCTACCAGTTCCACAAAGTGCCATCCTCCAAACGATTCACAGGCAGCATTGCCCGCTTATAGGGATATTTTTTCGCAAGCGATTCGTCAATATCCACACCATGGCCCGCTGACTCTCCGGGAGTGAAAAAACCTCTTTCAAATTTATAATCGAAAGTGAATACTGACTCCATCTCTCGCGTATATGGCATATGCTCCTGAATACCAAAATTTGGTACCCAGTAATCAAAATGCAATGCCGCGCCCATACACACAGGCGACAAATCCGTTGCGCCATGAAACCCTGTTTTAACGTGATACAGACTCGCAAAGTCGGCTAATCTTCGCATTTGAGTAATGCCACCCGCATGCACCAGCGTCGAACGGATATAATCGATATATTGCTCTTGTATTAAAGAGCGGCAATCGTGAATGGAATTAAATACCTCTCCTACTGCCAGAGGTGTAGTCGTATGCTCACGAATTAAGCGAAAGCTCTCCTGATTTTCTGCAACAACGGCATCTTCCATCCAGAACAGATGGTACGGCTCCAGTTCCTTACCAAGCCGGGCCGCTTCAATAGGCGTTAAGCGGTGATGTACATCATGTAACAAGTGAATGTCGTCGCCATACTGGCTGCGGACGGCGTCGAAAAGTTTAGGCATAAAATTCAGATACTTATGCGTACTCCATACACTTTCTGATGGAAGGTCAGCGTCTGCCGGTTCATATTTTCTGCCATCTTTGGCAACACCGTAAGTACTTGCCAGACCAGGGATCCCTGACTGCACCCGTACTGCCTGATACCCTGCGTCAATGGCTTTACCAACGGCATCCAGGGTCGACTCGATACATACGCCGTCAGCATGGGTATAAGTCATGATCCTGTCGCGACTACGCCCGCCCAATAATTGATAGAGAGGCAGGTTGGCTATTTTTGCCTTAATGTCCCATAACGCAATGTCGACGGCAGCAAGGGCAGTCATTCCCACGGGGCCACGCCGCCAGTAAGCGCCGCGATACAAAAACTGCCAGAGATCTTCTATACGTTGCGGATCTTTTCCGATAAGAGTAGGAATAATATGATCTTCAAGATAGCTGACAACGGACAATTCTCTACCGTTAAGTGTTGCGTCTCCGACGCCATACACCCCCTCATCAGTCATCACTTTCAACGTTACAAAATTGCGGCCGGGCGAACACACAATGACCTTAGCGTCGATAATTTTCATCGACTGACTCCTTAAAAAAATAATATACAGTGAACATTATTGAGACCATGTCAGCCCTGACCCGGAGCATGGGGAAAAGATCTTGCTTTCAATTCGGCAAGTGAGTGTTTTGGTGTAAACCACTTTGCCGGTATGGGACGCTCAGAAAATTGTTGAAAATACAGCACACATGCATCACGCCACCAAATTGCTTCTTTCTCCTGAATATCCAGCGCCATCTGTACCTGACGGAATTGCAGAGGGTCAATCTGTCCTTCTAAATCATCCCATTTAGCGGCCATTTCACTAACTTGTTCTGCGCCCTGAAAATAGCGGTAAACCAACTCATCCCACAATGGACGGCCGCTGGATTCAACCTCAAAATCCCAGGGCAAGTGGTGAAACCAGAGCAGATATTTTTCGGGTGTACTTTGGGGATTTGACCACAGCTCCTTTAAAGGTGAAAAATATTGTTCTGTGGCATTCACGCCCTCGGGTGTACGGTCAAACCCGATACCGTCTTTCGCCGCACGATGATAGTAAGTCGAATTCCAGTCATCCCGTCCGAGACTATCAACCCAGGGACCTGGTCCGTAATGATGGCCAGCTCCCATGATGTGATGTAAGCCTAACGGTGTCATGACATCTACCACGGTTTGATGGCTGGTCATCATCATATTCGTGATAGCTGCCACTGCGTTCTTTTCATGGCTGAGTGTCATACGCACCCAATCTTCTGCGACCTCTGACGCTTTGCTTTCAGGATCCCAGGCCATGCGACCAAACACATACCAGTTCGACTGCAGTATGATATGCCCTGTCCAGTTGCGGTCAGTGCCGATATTCGACACGCCCGCCATGCCGCTAATCCTATGGTCAAACAGTTCACCATCGATAACTTTAGCAACCGTACTCCCTTCACCCTTTGCATATGTATCAGACTGCAGAACCTCCTCATACATTGGGCCCAGATAAACAAAATGTGTACTGAATCCCAAATATTCCATAGTAATTTGGAACTCCATCATCAGTGGTGTTTCTGGCATAGCACCGAATAAAGGACTAAAGGGTTCCCTGGGTTGAAAATCAATCGGGCCGTTTTTTACCTGAACCAATACGTTTTCATCAAACTTTCCGTCAAGAGGTGTGAACTCTGAATACGCTTGTTTGGAGCGCTCTTCGCCTTTCTCATTGGCGTAGACAAAAGCTCTCCACATAACATTTCCAGCAAACGGAGCCAGTGCCTTCGCAAGCATATTCGCACCTTGTGCATGAGTACGGCCAAAATCCCCCGGCCCGGGTTGTCCCTCAGAATTCGCCTTTACCAGGAATCCACCGAAGTCGGGTATATCAGCATAAATCTCTGCCACTTTATCCTTCCACCACTGCTGAACTTCGGGATCCATTGGATCTGATGTGGACAAATTACCAATGAGTTGCGGCGAACTGAATTTCACAGATAGATAAACCTTAATTCCATAAGGTCTGAACAGATCAGCCAGTACTTTCACCTTCTCAAGATAATGGGGAGTCAATATGAGAGGGTCCGCATTGACATTATTAAGTACTGTGCCGTTGATACCAACTGACGCGTTGGCTCTGGCATAATCAACATACCGCTGATACCGGTATTCAGGTAATTTGTGCCAATCCCAAATAGACTGCCCCGCATATCCACGCTCTACATGGCGATCAAGATCATCCCAATGATTGAGCACTCTTAAGGAAATTTTTGGGGCCGATATGATATTAAGTGCATGCAAAGGCTTGTGTAACTGTACCTCTTTCAGAAGTCTGAATACCCCGTAAAGCGCCCCGGCATCAGTGTTAGCCAGCACCACTATTTTTGTTTCATTGTTATCCGTAACTTGTTTAACAATGTAACCTTCCCCTTCTGCCCGGCCAATATTGACGGAATACCGCTCAGCGAGTTGAGTTGCATTTTCACCACTGGCCACGAGTAAAGTGGCCTCGTCCGCACCCACATGGCGGGAACGATTTATCATGTTACCAAGAGCGAATTGTAGTTCTTCTCTGGCGACCTGCATGGTGTCTGAATCACCGTAGACATGGTAATTTCCTAGCAATGCAGTATAACTTTTTACCAGCTCAGATTGCTGTATAGCATCGTATTTGAGCCAGAGACGGTATCCATCTTCTCCGTGGAACAAATTTGAAGCAAATCCGCATTGTGACACTAGCAGGAAAAAAACGATCAGATACTTCATAACGTCCTTAAAATATTTTACGCGTAATATTAATCCGGCAACAATAAGGCATCCTGAGCAGCAGCATAACTAACCTTATTTCATGAAAACCAAGAGTTAACCTCATATAAATTCATTGTTAATAATAAGGTAACTACCTCATACTTTTTTTATGAAAAATGTTTATTGCCTTTGTGTTTTTTTGAGTTATCCCACTCACGTTGCTTCAAAAGTCTGAATCTTTACCAAAAAAAAGCCAGCGACATGCGCTGGCAAAATGGGAACTTGCATTCAATGGTTTATCTGAAGAAACAGATTACCCCTCCATATTTTCGAGCTCTCTGCCCTTCGTCTCGTGTATGAAACGAATGACAAATATGACTGAAAGCAATGCGAAAAATGTATACAGCCCGTATGCGCCGGCCAGGCCGGTCCCTGCCAACAATACTGGAAAGGAAATAGTAATCATAAAGTTACACGTCCATTGCACAAGACCGCTGACAGCCAGGCCGGAACCTCGTATCTGATTCGGAAACATTTCACCCAGCATAACCCACATAACCGGTCCCCAGGACATATTAAAGAAGAAGACATACAGGTTCGCAGAAACCAGGGCTAATGAACCCCACTCTCCAAGTATGAGTTTGCCGCCGGCCCCCTGAGAGGCATTCATAAAAGCGACTACCAGCACACCGAGAGTCAGAGTCATGCCTATCGATCCCCACTTCAGCAAGGGTTTGCGTCCAATTTTATCAATGACCAGGAGGGTCAACACACAAGCTGAAATACTGATAGCTCCGCTTAGAACGTTGATAAGTAACGCGTCAGACTCAGAAAAGCCAACGGCCTGCCATAGTACTGCTCCATAGTAAAAAACTACGTTAATACCCACAAGTTGCTGGAATGCAGCCAGACCCAGACCCACCCACACAACCGGGCGCACTCTGCCGGCTGTTTTATCAAACAGATCCTTTAGTTGTGGACGATGGTCGTGAGAAAGTGATTTTTTTATTTCAATGAACTTTTCTTGTGCAGCATCTTCACCAAGCAGCTTCCTGAGCACTTTTCGGGCGCGTTCTGGCTGATTACCCGAAACAAGAAACCTTGGACTCTCAGGAATAAACCATAGCATTACGAAAAACAAAGTAGCCGGAATCAGCTCTATCCAGAACATCCAACGCCATGCTTCAAAATTTAACCACAATTTATTTGTCGAGCCTGCCGCTTCGCCGGCAAGAATGTAGTTACTTAAAAATGCAGAGAACAAACCACTCAGAATAGCAATTTGCTGAATACTCGTCAGCATTCCCCGGTACCGGGCAGGAGAGACCTCCGAGATATAAGCTGGTGCCATTACCGAAGCAGCCCCGACAGCAAGGCCGCCTGCTACACGATAAATTACAAACTCAAAAGAGGATGTAGCAACACCTGAGCCCCAGGCACTCACAATGAACAATACCGAAGAGATAATCAGTAAAGTTCTGCGGCCATATTTGTCAGCAAAACGACCAGCAAAGAAAGCGCCGGCTGCGCATCCTAGTAACATGCTGGATACATTAAACCCGGTTCCGGCGCTTTGTGAGTTAAATGCCTTTTGCAGCCCGTCAACTGTGCCATTAATGACACCACTGTCAAATCCGAAGAGAAAACCACCGATGGTTGCAACAATACTAATAAACACAACAAAACTAATATTGTCTTCCGTGGCTTTATCCATACTTGCCGTCTGAGCAGTTGATTCCAACATCACTTCTGCCCTAAGTAAGGATCAATGGTTACGATAGAGCCGTCCGGATTATAGGTAAGCTCTGTCATTTTCACACTTCGCAGGTGAGTTTGACCATCTGATAATGAGCTATCGTGATAGAACAGGTACCACTTTCCTTTGAACTCAGCGATTGAATGATGATTGGTCCATCCTAGAACAGGCTGCAGAATCACCCCCTGATAAGTAAACGGGCCATACGGATTGTCACCCGTCGCATAAACAATTTTATGTGTATCACCTGTAGAGTAAGAGAGATAATATTTACCCTTATATTTGTGCATCCAGGCTGCTTCAAAGAAACGGCGATCGTTATCTCCTTGCAAAATTGGGTTACCTTCTTTATCCAGCAACTCAATTTCTTTAGGTGTTTCTGCGTAGGACAGCATATCAGCGGCCATTTTCGCTATACGAGGTTTTACCGCTGGTGCATTATCTGCGGGATAGACATCTTCAGCATTATAGGAACCGCCTTCATAGCGTTGTAGTTGTCCTCCCCATATGCCTCCGAAGTACATGTAATAAGCCCCGTCATCGTCCTTAAATACGGCAGGGTCCATGCTGTAGCTTCCCTCAATGGGTTCAGCCTCTGGCACGAAGGGGCCTTCAGGTTTGTCACTTGTGGCAGCACCGATATGAAAAACATCGTTTTTGTCTTTAAGGGGGAAGTAGAGGTAATAAGTCCCGTCCTTATAAGCTGCATCCGGAGCCCACAATTGTCGACCGGCCCAGGGAATATCCTTCACAGATAAAGCCACACCGTGATCTGTCACTTCACCGCCGACTTCATCCATACTGAGTATATGATAATCACGCATGTCAAAATGATCACCATTGTCATTTTGGGGAATCCCTGATTCCACATCGTGTGACGGGTAAATGTACAGGCGTCCGTTGAAAACATGTGCAGAAGGATCTGCGGTATAAATATGTTCAACAAGAGGATCGCTTAATCCACTTTTTACTGAGTTTTTATCTCCGGAATGTTTTTGAACCGGAATATCTTTGTCTTCAACATCTTGTTGTTGTGGCTGACACGCTGTCAGAACGAGTGCAGACAGGATCGCTGAAAAGGTTAAAGAGAGTTTAGGTTGAAACGTCATATTACGCTCCCTGTTAGTGATGAAAAGTGCATAGCCCGATAATGCAGGGAGAGTAAATTAACGGCAATATCAACGGCTGCGAAAACGATAAAAAGACAACGAGGTAATGAATAACATAAACTTCACAACACTATTTTTCCTATCACAGCCATCACCACTATAAATTATCTATTTGAACCAAATGGTTGCAAGAACAAAAATAGTGTAAGAACGCGTTCTCCAGAAGGCGATGTTACCTTAATGTTAAGCTCACTTAATTTACCTTAGCGGGATTTCAAAATCTGGCGCTACAATGACATAAGCCCCTCAATGCAGATTCTGGAATATTTATTTTTTCTTTTATTTGTATTTAAAGGGATAATGATGTTCACGATGTTCGTCTGTAGTTTAGACGTATTACCCGTCACCATTAAAGGAAATGAAGAGGTGCTATAATGTCTGATACTGAGTCCCTGTTAGATTCCCTCAATACGCTTGTCTGTAAAGCGAACAAGGACGGATATTATACTTATCTGAATAACTATTGGGTCGTCAGTTTAGGCTGGAGTCTCGATGCACTGAAGAACCAGCCCTTTTTATCCTACGTACACCCTGAGGATCGGGCTGACACCAGCGCCACGATGGCGGCACTTTTCAATAGTAAACGCACTGTTGAGGGTTTTCGGAACCGCTACAAAAGTATCTCAGGTGAAGATGTCTGGCTTGAGTGGTTTGCAAAAGCCACCTCAGATACCGAAATAGTCGCATCAGCGACTATTATCACCGGGAAGGTGGTATTAGAAGAAGCAGACAGAAAACAAAAAGCTTTGTTGCAACAAGCTGAGTTGATTGCTTCCTTAGGACACTGGAGTGTTGACGTTGTAAATGAAAAGGTATTTTGGTCCGATGAGATATACCGCATTCACGGCGTTAGTAAAAGTGATTATGAACCATCGCTGCAATCTGCCATCGATTTTTACCATCCGGACGATATTTCTATCGTCCAGAATCACGTTAATGAGGCAGTCGAAAAAGGAGAAGGTTGGGAAGTAAAATTAAGAATTGTCCGTCCGTCCGGTGAAATACGACATGTGCATAGTAAGGGGATGGTAGAACATGACGCGACAGGAAGTATTAGTTCTATTTTCGGTACATTTCAGGATGTAACTGATCGGGTTAAAAAATCTCTGGAGCTGGAAGCAGCAAAAAGAAAGGCCGAAGTTGCGAATATTGCCAAAAGTCGCTTTCTGGCCTCAATGAGCCATGAGATTCGTACACCTATGAATGGTATTTTGGGTACCCTTCAGTTACTCGAAGACGAATTGACTAAGTCTTCTGACAGAAAACTTTTAAGCAATGCGCTTACTTCATCTTACTACCTGCTTAAAATTGTTAATGACATTCTGGATTTCTCAAAAATTGAAGCAGAGATGTTATCCCTCGAAAAAATAGCATTTTCTATCAGACAACTGTTAAACGAGGTCGCTTCCAATTTTGTTCCCCGTGCAAAGGCAAAAAACATTGTATTCCGAAGCTCCCTACAAAAGAATCTACACGATGTTTGGTTGGGAGACCCGGTAAGAGTAAAGCAAATTATCACGAACCTCATTTCTAACGCAGTAAAGTTCACAGATACCGGTAGCGTCACAGTTGCAATGTACTCTGAGCAAACCACGGCCTCGTCAGCGTTGACGATTCAGGTTATCGACACAGGTATTGGTATGGAACAAAAAGTAATAGACGGATTATTTGAGAGGTTTACACAAGCAGATACTTCAACCACCCGCAAATATGGCGGTACTGGTTTGGGAATGGCCATAACAAAAAGCCTTGTAGAACTGATGAATGGCACACTGACGGTGACCAGTCAGAAGGATAAAGGGACTACTTTTTCCGTTACTTTACCTCTGGGAAAAGCCGAAAAGGCAGAGCCAATAAAAATATCAAACGCCAATGCCCCTGACCTCACCGGTAAAAAAATTCTCGTTGCCGAAGATAATGATATTAATCAGGTTATCATTACATCAATGCTGGAGAAAACCAATGCCGAAGTCAGGGTAGCGGAGAATGGACATGAGGCCGTTGAACTAACTCAAATATTTAAACCTGATTTAATTTTGATGGACATTCAGATGCCTGAATTAGACGGCCTTGAAGCCTGTAAACAGATTCGCCGCGATAATAGCACTATTCCCATACTCGCACTTACTGCTAACGTGATGTTAGAGGACATCAAAACCTACCTTGATGGAGGTTTTAATGAACATCTCGCTAAACCCGTTGAGGCCGGTAAGCTATACAGTAGACTAGACTTATATTTACGGAAGAAAAACCGCTGATTACCAGCTACGCTAATTTACTCACCATCCCCGTCAACCGGCAAATCGTCAGCTCTGTGAGTCAACCTGGTTAGTAAATGCCATAGCCAGCGCTTCTGCCACGCGGATGCCGTCAATGCCCGCAGACCAGATCCCGCCGGCATAACCTGCGCCCTCACCGGCCGGGTACAAACCCTTTACGTTCACGCTCTGGTAATCCTTACCACGCTTAATACAAACCGGAGACGAGGTACGGGTTTCCACACCGGTCAGCGTGCCATCAGCTTTGGCAAAGCCTTTTATCTGGCGGTCGAACGCAGGAATGGCTTCACGGATAGCTTCAGTGACATAGCCCGGCACCACTTTGCTTAAATCTGTCAGGGTAACGCCCGGCGTATAAGACGGCGTGACGTCTCCCAATTCTGCGCTTGGCTTACCGGCAAGAAAATCGCCGATAAGCTGGCCCGGCGCATGGTAGTTTTCGCCACCGGCTTTAAAGGCCATTTCCTCCAGCCTGCGCTGTAATTCAATCCCCGCCAGCGGGTGACCGGGATAATCTTCTTCCGGCGTGATGCCTACCACAATGGCACTGTTCGCATTGCGTTCATGACGCGAGTATTGGCTCATGCCGTTGGTGACCACACGACCCGGTTCAGAGGCCGCCGCGACCACGGTACCGCCCGGACACATACAGAAACTGTACACCGTGCGGCCATTTTCACAATGATGCACCAGCTTGTAATCGGCAGCACCCAGGATGGGGTTTCCGGCGTTATCACCAAAGCGGCATTTATCAATCATGCTCTGTTCGTGTTCAATGCGAAAACCGATAGAGAAAGGTTTGGCTTCAATGTATACGCCCTGGTCGTACAGGTTTTGGAAGGTGTCCCGGGCGCTGTGACCCAACGCCAGAATTACCTGCTTACAGGCCAGATAGCCGCCGTCAGACAAATGCAGGCCTTTCACCGCATATTCGCCGTCTTTTTCATCCATATCGAGCTTTTCTACCCGCGTAGAGAAACGGATTTCACCGCCAAGGTCGATAATTTGCTGACGCATTTTCTCAACCATGCTCACCAGTTTGAATGTACCGATGTGGGGCTTACTCACATACAGAATTTCTTCCGGCGCACCGGCTTCCACAAATTCATGCAGCACTTTGCGTCCGTAGTGTTTACGATCTTTTACCTGACTGTACAGCTTGCCGTCAGAGAATGTACCGGCACCGCCCTCCCCGAACTGCACATTGGATTCGGGATTTAAAGGCTGTTTGCGCCAGAAACCGAAGGTATCTTTAGTACGTTCACGCACTGCTTTACCCCGTTCAAGCACAATGGGTTTAAAGCCCATCTGGGCGAGGATTAACGCAGCGAAAATACCGCAGGGGCCGAGTCCCACCACCACCGGGCGACTATTCAGATTTTCCGGCGCCTGCGCAACAAACTTATACGACATATCCGGCGAAACTCTGACCTGCTGATCAGAGGCAAATTTTTCCAGCAATTTTTCCTCATGGTTTACCGACACATCCACGGTGTAAATCAGCTGAATATCTTTATTGTTGCGGGCGTCATAACCGCGCTTAAACACACTGGTTTCAAGCAAATCACTGGCAGCAATACCAAGCTTACTGATGATGGCCTGCGGCAAGGCTTCGTCGTTATGATCAAGGGGAAGTTTTATATCGGTTAAACGCAACATGAGGGATTTCCTGGTTCGCCGGACAGCCTGTCTGTCAGAGCCAGCATAGTGTAATGCAGATACTGGCGATCCGGTAGACATTCACCGGCATTTGTCTTTTGATCCCTCTGCTTTACACTTATAATCCGCCCACATTTTCAGACATGCGGATAAACCATGACATTTGTAGTAACCGACAACTGCGTGAAGTGCAAATACACCGACTGCGTCGCCGTGTGTCCGGTGGATGCGTTTTTTGAAGGTCCGAACTTTCTGGCTATCGATCCGGCCATTTGTATTGATTGTGCTTTGTGTGTGCCGGAATGCCCCGCCGAAGCGATTATTCAGGATACCCATTTAACCGAAGAGCAAAAGCCCTGGCAGGAAATCAATGCGGAACTGAGTCAGCAATGGCCGAATATTACAGAGGTAATTGCGCCGCCGGAGGATGCCGACAGCTGGAACGGTGTGCCGGACAAACTGCCGCTGCTGGAACGTTGAGCAGCGACAAACAGGCTTAGCATGCAGTATGCGCCGCCGCTGGCGCATACAACCCGGTTCAGCCTTTAAAACCCGTAGCAACCAGATACACTTCCCGGGAACGCGGGCGGGACGCCGCAGGTTTTCTTACCACCACTTTTGAAAATGACGTTCGTACATCTTTCACGTACTCATCGTAGCCTACGCCCTGAAACACTTTTGCACAGAAGCTGCCCCCCGGTTGCAATACGTTTCTGGCCATATCCAGAGCCAGCTCAACCAGATACATAGACGCATACTGATCGGTGGTATTTACGCCACTCATGTTCGGCGCCATATCAGACACCACCACATCCACCCGGTCATCCCCGAGGGTATTCAGGATCTGGTCATAAACGGCTTCATCAGTGAAATCGCCCTGAATAAAATCCACGCCGATGATGCTGTCCATAGGCAGAATATCTGACGCAATCACCCGCCCGTTGTCACCAACGATGGGCGCCACAATTTGGGACCAGCCACCGGGTGCAGAACCCAGATCCATGACCACGCTGCCGGGTCGGAACAATTTGTCTTTTTCATTGATTTCGAGAAGCTTGTAACTTGCCCGTGAACGGTAACCGTCAGCCTGCGCTTTTTTTACGTAGGGATCGTTAACGTGTTCTTCCATCCATTTTTTGCTGGTTTTTGAGCGGGCCATAGTCAGTTCTGCAGTAGCTAAAGGGAAAACGGCGTTCATTGTAATCACGCGCAGCGGTTTTGCAAATGCAGCGCACCAACAAACTTCACAGCCGGCCTGACTTCCCTGCGGTTACAGGCTACAATGCGCAGCTTATTACCGCTTTTTGCAACACTGTTTCCGGAACTTACCTGCACATGAAATTAGACGACGTAAAAAAACTGCACCAGAAGAAATACCGTTCGCAGTTTGGCTTTTATCTTGTTGAAGGTGAGCATTTAATTCAGGAACTGCAACGCTCGCCATTGATGGCACAGTCTGTCACGTTGTACGTAACAGAAAGCTGGCTTTCCCGTGGCATTGCGCTGGACTCCCGTTTTGATGTGGTAACTGTCACAGACCGGCAAATGGCTTCACTCAGCGATACCAAAACTCCGCAGGGTGTGATTGCCAGAGTGCCGCTGGCAGCCCATGCTGTGGCTCCTGAAAATAAAACAGCCTGTGAGCGAAGTATTTATTTACATGAAATTCAGGATCCCGGAAACCTGGGCACTATTTTACGTTCTCTGGCCTGGTTCGGAGGCTTCCGGTTACTGCTGAGCCCCAACAGCGTTGACCCGTTTAATTCCAAAGCGGTGCGTGCGAGTATGGGGGCAATTTTCCATCTGCCGGTAGAAACCGATGTTACACTGAATGATTGTCAGCAACGCTTTACCCGCTTTGCCTGCCTTGATCTTAACGGTAAAGCCATCAGCGACCCGCAGTTCAACGACTTTCCCTGCTATCTGTTTGGCAACGAAGCCCGTGGTATACCGGAAGACGCTCTTACCCGGGCCGGCGCTGAGGCCTTCACCATTCCCGGCAACGGCCAGATTGAATCACTGAATCTCGCCAGCGCGGTAGGCATGTGCGTGTATCAGCTGTCGTTGAGCAACAGCTGATAGCTGCCTGATAACTTGTGGCAGTGGCTCCGGACTATGAATCAAATACGTTGACCTTTGACTACCGGCGGGACGGTTTCACACGTACAATCAATCACTACCAGACAGATTAACCACACCGGTCAGATCAAACACATCAGAGAGTCACCGGCATTCAACAGGAGCCCTATGAACCTGTCGCAGATTGAAGCTTTCTGTGCCATCGCCGAAACAGGCTCGGTATCGGAAGCTGCCCGTCAGCTGGAATGTAACCGCAGCAAACTGAGCATGGCCATTAAAGTGCTGGAAAGTGAGCTGGGTGTGGATTTATTTGTGCGAACAGGCAATAAAATCGAACTGTCGGAAGTGGGTAAAGCCATTTATAAAGACTGCGAAAGTATGCTCATCACCGCCACCCGTATTCGCGGCACCTGCGCGCAGGTAACCGGTGAATTTGCTGCTGAAGTATGGATTGCGCCGGACGATTCATTGCCAGACCCTGTCTGGCAAGGCTTTATCCACTCGCTGAATAAACTGTTTCCGAATACGTCCTTCAACCTCGTGCTGGCGTCCAGCGGTGACCTTGCCAATCTGGTTGCTACCCAGCAGGTGGATTATGCTTTTGGCGTGGATTACGAGCGTTTCGATGATGCCAGGATCAGCTACAAACCACTGGGCAAAATTCGCATGATGTCGGTGTGCAGTGCTTCCCACCCGCTGACCCGCCTGAAACGGGTAACCGATGAAGATCTCCGCAATGCTATGCAGGCGGCGATGGTGTATCTGAACGAGCAGAATAACTCCAGTCTTGAACCCTTCTCCCGCCACTACATCGGGTTCTCCAGTTTTGAATTTATGCTGAATACCATTCTGACTGAAAGTGCCTGGGGTGTGCTGCCTGAACCACTCATCCGCCATCATTTGCGTGAGCAGCGCCTGTCGGTTATCCGCCATACCTATGGCCTTACTCAGGAAGATTATTGCATGGTCAGCCTCAACGGCAGTGCTGAAAACCCGGCCATGGCCTGGCTTGCCGATAAGCTAAGCGACTACCTTTTTGACTTCTGATGTAAAAGCACGCGGCTGCTGTCAAAATTATTGACAGCAAGTTTTATCTTTATCTCATTGTTTTAAATGAACTTTTTCAAAAACCCGCCTGTCAGCCCTCTATCACGCGACCAAATCGTCATTGTAAATTACCGCCACCGGGCGAAAATCAGCGCAGATTTCTCAGAGGTTATCTTTCCCATGTGTGCCCGTACCCGTAATAACGAAAAGCAAACACTGACACTTTCAGCCCTTTTTGCCGGCCTTTTTGCCGTTGCTGGCCTGATGGTCGGACTGTTTGTTGACTCAATGGTTATTGTTTTCGACGGTGTGTATTCACTGGTAAGCTTGCTGTTAACTTTATTGTCGCTGGCAGCTTCCCGCTTCATTATGCGCCCGTCCTGTGACCGCTTCACCTTTGGCCGTGCCATTTTTGAACCGGCCGTCATAGCTGTAAAAGGTGCGGTGATCCTGCTGGTTGTCGGTTATTCCCTTTACTCTGCCATTGTTTCACTGCTGACTGGGGGCCATGAAGTCGATGCGTCAGTCGCTACCGTATTCGGTGTGGTCAACGTAATTGGTTGTGCCTTTGTGTGGTGGTACGTGGCTGCGAAGAATAAACGTGTGTCATCAGGCCTGATTGAAGCTGAAGCCAGTCAGTGGCAGATGGACACATTATTGAGTGTAGCCGTGACAGCAGGATTTGTGATTGCCTGGTTATTGTCACTCAGTCCCCTTGCCTCTTTCGCGGTGTATGCGGACCCGGTGATGATGTTAGCTATATCAGCGTTCTTCATCAAAGTGCCTTTTACGATGCTGATGTCAGCAATGCGCGAGCTGTTCTTAATGGCGCCCGCAGAAGAGCTTCGTCAAACCATTGATGAAAGCGTGGCCGCTGCGGTTGAAGAGTCAGACCAGGAAATTGAATTATCAGGTGTGGCAAAAGTCGGTCGCGAACTGTGGGTAGATGTCGACTTCTATCCTGATAGCAGTGATGTTATCCGCGTGAAAGATATAGAGCAAACCCGTGAAACCATCCGCGAAAAGCTGTCTGACTTGCCCCTCAAACTGCAAATTACCGTGAATATCGCCGGCTAAGCTGCCGGCGGTTACCTGACTGACTGAGCCGTGCCGGATACGGTACAATCCCGCCAGCTTGTTTACCCGCCAGAATTTTAACAAGCTGGCATCGTTACATTTACAACTCCCGTTGAGCTTTTCCTACTGCGATAAAGTAACCCTCAAAATCCTCAGGTTATCTCACATCTGCTTGTCAGCCAGTACAGCAATGCGTAGGATTTGCGGCGCTTTTTTTAGTGGTAACCTACTCAACATGTTAAATTTTCAGCAATTTCGCGAACAATTTATCCGGCAAAAGCTTCCCGCTTTACTGCTGCTGGTGTTCTGCGCATTTCTGATTGAGAACAAACAGGTTTACCTCACCACCGTCACGACATCCCATGTGGATGCCTCTATGTGTACGCTGGGTTTTGAAGTCGATAATACAGATGAAGAGCAACCGGACCCGTCTGTGCCGGTCACAGAAGTTCTCACTGTTTCTGCCTGCGCTCCGGCGCTTGTCTCCGTCAGGCCCTCTCACTTCACCACCCCGTCCACCTGCCGCTACAAGTTACCTCCGCCCCGGGCGCCGCCCTACGCGTAATCATTCCGGAATAGTGCCTGCGCACTGCTCCGGGGACACTTCAACAATATTTTTCTCACAGGCAAGTCCGGACAGATCCCATTTCTGACCGGATGGATTTCTGCGGCCTTTTCTTCGCCACACACTCTGAGTGTGTGACGGGGCCGCGTCGTGCCTGCGCATGTCCCTGCGCAGGCACAATAACCATAAAAATAGTGATCTATGAAAACGAGAACAATCCTGACTTTAAGTGTAGTGACGGCGCTGCTTGGCGGTTGCGGTCACGATGAAACCGCTGGCCATGAACAAACTGTAGAGTTTGATGTCACCCATCCTCTGCATCAGAACAACACAACCGTGAAAGAGTATGTCAGCCAAATCCGGGCCATTCAGCACATCGAAGTGCGTGCCATGGAAAAAGGCTATCTGCAAAACACCTTTGTGGATGAAGGGCAAACGGTAAAAGCCGGTCAGCCTATGTTCAAAATTATGCCGGCTGTTTATGAAGCCGAACTTCATAAAGCACAGGCAGAGGCAGAAGCCGCCAGAGTGGAATACGAAAATACCCGTTCGCTGCAATCGCAGGATATTGTGTCTGATACTGAACTGGCCGTCGTCAAAGCCGGTTATGACAAAGCCCTGGCAGAGGTAGCGCTGGCACAAACCCACCTGGATTTTACCGACATCCGCGCGCCGTTCACCGGCAAAATGGACCACCTTGAAGCCCGTACCGGCAGTCTGCTGGATGAAGGCGAATTGCTCACCACCTTATCTGATCTCAGCACCATGTGGGTATATTTTAATATGCCGGAATCTCAGTATCTGGATTATGTTCAGCGCGGTCAGGATATCACTGAAACCACTGTGCGGCTGAAGCTGGCTAACGGCTCGGTGTATGAACAACCCGGCCATATCGATACCATTGAAGCAGACTTTGATAACACCACAGGTACCATTGAAATGCGGGCTTCGTTCCCGAATCCCGATGGCCTGCTGCGTCACGGACAAACGGGTAACGTACTGATGGACGTTGACTATCCTGACAGTGTGCTGATCCCGCAAAAAGCCACTTTCGACATACTCGATCAAACCTATGTGTACGTCGTAGACGACAATAATACTCTGCACACAAGACACATTCAGATTGCCGCAGAATTACCCCATGTTTTCATTGTGGCAAGCGGACTGGAAGAGAGTGACACCGTGCTTATCGACGGATTACGCCGGGTCAGGGACGGTCAGCAAATCGAAGCAGACATGGTGTCTCCTGAAGAAGTCTTCGACAGCCTTGAGCTGGCAGCAGAGTAAAGGTCGCGATTATGTTTGGAGTTTTTATAAAGCGGCCTGTCATGGCCATTATGCTGTCGCTCATGATTGTGTTTCTGGGCGTATTGTCGATTTTTTCTTTACCTACATCCCAGTATCCGGATATTGCCCCGCCACGGGTGCTGATCTCTCTGGCATACCCGGGTTCCAATGCTGATGTGCTGGTAAAGTCCTCTCTGGTCACTATTGAGCGCTCCATTAACGGTGTGCCGGGCATGAAGTACATTGTGTCTGACGCCACCAGCGCCGGTGAAGCCACGATTCAGGTAATTTTCGAGCTGGGTGTAGATCCTAATCAGGCACTGATGAACGTGAAGAACCGGCTTGATCAGATCAAAAACCGTTTGCCGCAACTCGTTCAGCTTGAGGGGGTGGTGGTAAACCGCGTGCAACCCAGCATGCTGATGTATATCAACGTGTTCAGCACGGATAAAGATGCGGATGAAAAGTTTCTCTATAACTATTCCAACATCAATATCATTCCTGAAATTCAGCGTGTGAACGGTATCGCCAGCGCTAAAATTCTGGGTAGCCGTCAGTACGCCATGCGAGTGTGGCTGAAACCTGACCGCATGCGGGCCTACAATATTTCCACTGAGGAAATTATGGAGGCCATGGACGAGCAGAGCCTGATAGGACGGCCGGGCCGTCTGGGACGAAGCTCAGGTTTAAGTGCCCAGTCCAAGGAATATGTACTGGTGTATGAAGGCCGGTACAACAAACCGGAAGAATACAAGAATATCATTATCCGCGCAGACTCCGACGGTAAATTGCTGAAACTGGGTGATGTGGCCGACGTGGAACTGGGCAGTGAATTCTTTGATATTTACTCCAACAAAGACGGCTATCCCTCAGCAGCCATTGTGCTTAAACAAAGTTACGGCAGCAGCGCCAGTGACGTGATTGAGCAGGTGAAAGCCAAAATGGAAGAGCTGCAGGATACCTTCCCGCCGGGCATGGAATACGAAATCAACTACGATGTATCCAAATTCCTTGATGCGTCTGTTGAGCAGGTACTGCATACACTGGCCGAAGCATTCGTGCTGGTGTCTCTGGTGGTGTTTATTTTCCTCGGTGACTGGCGCTCTACCCTCATTCCCATCATCGCCGTACCGGTATCGCTGATTGGTACCTTTTTCTGTATGCAGGCCTTCGACGTCAATATCAACCTTATCACCCTGTTTGCGATGGTTCTGGCTATCGGGATTGTGGTGGATAACGCCATTGTGGTGGTGGAAGCCGTGCATGCCAAGATGGAAGATGATGCCGCCATCACGCCCTACAACGCCACCCGGCAGGTACTGGGCGAAATGGGCGGTGCGATTATTGCCATTACCCTGGTGATGGTGGCGGTGTTTATTCCGCTTATCTTCATGACCGGTCCGGTGGGCGTTTTCTACCGTCAGTTCTCCATTACCATGGCATCTGCCATTATCATTTCCTGTATTGTGGCGCTGTCACTGACACCGGTATTGTGCGCCATGTTGCTGAAGAATCATCACGGTCAGCCACAGAAACGCACGCCGGTAAGTATGTTCATCAACAGCTTCAACCGCGTGTTTGATAAAGTTACCGGTCGCTACACGGGTCTGGTACGGGCTGTGGTTACCCGTCGCACGGTAACCGCCGTTTTACTGGTAGCCTTTGTTGCCGGTACCGTGGGAGTAAACGCTAACTTACCGGCAGGTTTTATTCCCGGTGAAGATCAGGGACAAATCTACGCCATTATCCAGACGCCCCCCGGCAGTACACTGGAAGCAACCAACAAAGTTGCCAGAGAATTGCAGGAAATGGCGCTGGAAATTGAAGGCGTGTCTTCGGTATCTTCGCTGGCGGGCTATGAAATCCTGACAGAAGGACGGGGGTCCAACGCCGGTACCTGTCTGATTAACCTTAAGGACTGGGCAGACCGTGAGCAGACTATTCCGGAAATCATTGAGGAACTGGAAGAGAAGGCCCACCACCTCGGTGCGGTCATTGAGTATTTCGAACCCCCTGTTGTGCCGGGTTACGGTGCCTCATCCGGCCTGTCGTTCCGTCTGTTGGATAAGACTAACACCACGGATTACCATGAATTCGATGACATCAACAAAGACTTCATTGCTGAACTGGGTAAGCGTAAAGAGCTCAAAGGACTGTTTACTTTCTATGCCGCGGATTATCCCCAGTACAAAATCGAAATCGACAACCAGGCCGCCATGCAAAAAGGCGTTTCAATTAAAGCGGCAATGGAAAACCTCGATATCCTGATCGGCAGTACTTATGAGCAGGGTTTCACCCGCTTTAATAACTTCTTCAAAGTGTACACTCAGGCAGCCCCTGAATACCGCCGTTATCCCAGCGATCTGCTGGATTACTACGTGCGGAATGAAGAAGGGGAAATGGTGCCCTACTCTGCGTTCATGAAATTAATCAAAACCGAAGGTCCTAACGAGATCACCCGCTACAACCTGTATACCTCATCGGCCATCCGCGCTGAACCGGCTGCCGGTTACACTTCTGCAGATGCCATTAAGGCTGTGGAAGAAGTGGCAGCGGAAACACTACCACGGGGATACGACATTGGCTGGGA
Organism: Alteromonas sp. AWJ4_197; assembly: GCF_056160285.1. NCBI lineage: Bacteria > Pseudomonadati > Pseudomonadota > Gammaproteobacteria > Alteromonadales > Alteromonadaceae > Alteromonas > Alteromonas sp. AWJ4_197. The sequence continues at coordinate 608,209 of NZ_JBSWWW010000002.1, forward strand.
AGGTTTGTCATTTGATGAAGCCAGACGGGGCAATGAAGCGGTGGTGATTTTCGTGGTGGTACTGTTGTTCGTGTACATTGTACTGGCAGCGCAATACGAGAGTCTGCTGTTACCCTTTGCCGTTATTCTTGCCTTGCCAACCGGTATCTTCGGCTCGCTGGCCATGCTGAAAATGATGGGTCTGGCAAACGATGTGTATGCCCAGCTCGGTCTCGTTATGCTGGTAGGTCTGCTGGGTAAAAACGCCGTACTGATAGTGGAATACGCCGTGCAGAAAAAAGAACAGGGCTTGTCTATTAAAGAGGCGGCAGTGGAAGCGGCAACCGCCCGGTTCCGGCCAATTCTGATGACCTCCTTCGCCTTTGTTGCCGGCCTGATCCCGCTGGTTATCGCTACCGGTGCCGGTGCAGTGGGCAACCGTACAATCGGTTCATCTGCGCTGGGCGGTATGGTAACAGGCACAGTCTTCGGCGTGCTGGTGATCCCGGGCCTTTACTATTTATTCGCCAAACTGGGCGACGGTAAATCTCTCATCAAAAATGAAGACCAGCTGCCCTTCACCGAAACTTACCACTACAACGATAAGGAGAGTGACAATGACTAAATCACGCTGTTTTACCCTTAGTCTGAAACCGCTTGTTGTCGCGGTAAGTGTGGCTTTACTGCTGCAGGGTTGTGCAATACCTGATATCGAAACCCGTGACGCCAGTGTGGCGATGCCGGAACAATTCACACCTGAAGCGACAGAGACGCCGGTGAATATAAACTGGGAAGACTGGTTTAACGACCCGGATCTCATCGCGCTGGTAGACACTGCGCTGGCAAACAATCAGGAAGTCGCCATGATGCTGCAACGCATTAATATGGCGGCCAATGAAGTCTATGCCAGAGAAGGGGAATACCTGCCTCAGGTGTCTGCCGGAGCTGAAGCCGGCGTGGAGAAAGCCGGTGAATATACCCGTGACGGCGCAGTGGAAAAACAACTGGCTATCCGCGAAGAGAAGGAATTTCCTGATCCGCTGGCGAATCTACGCCTCGGCCTTAATGCTTCCTGGGAGCTGGATGTCTGGCATAAACTTCGTGACGCCTCTAAGGTCGCGTCACTGGAATATCTGGCCAGTATTGAAAGCCGCAAGTTCTTTGTCACTGAAATGGTGGCGGAAGTGGCCCGTACTTATTACGAGCTGCTGGCGCTGGATAACCATCTTGCGAATCTGGATGCCAATATCGACATTCAGCAACATGTGCTCAACACCCTTGAGCAACTTAAGCATTATGGCCGCTCTTCGTCTTTACCACTCACCCGCTTTGCGGCTGAAGTAAATAAGAATAAGAGCGAGCGGTATCAGGTCAGACAGGAAATTGCTGCCACTGAGAACAAGCTTAATTTGCTGCTGGGACGGCCTCCCCAGCCCATTGCGCGTAACGCTGAACGTCTGATGACAGCATCACTGACAAAGCCCTCTGCCGGCGTGCCGTCAGAACTGCTTGCCAACCGCAGCGATATTCGTGAGGCTGAGCTGACACTGCAGGCGGCGAAGCTGAATATCGACGTTGCCCGCGCCAACTTCTATCCGTCTTTCGCGCTGAAAGCCGGTGTGGGGTTGGAGTCCTTTGATACGCGGTATCTTCTGGACACACCGGAGTCTGTTGCCTGGTCACTGTCCGGCGATATTTTTGCGCCGCTGATCAACCGCCGTGCAATTGAAGCTGAGTATAAGAATGCCAGTGCTGAGCAGATTCAGGCTGCTTATGAATACGAGTATACCGTTGTCAGGGCAGTTTCTGAGGTTTCCACCCGCTTGTCTGCACTGGATAACCTGAGCAACAGCTATGCAGCAAAACAAGCCCAGATTGAGCAGCTGGATGCGTCGGTGAATATTGCCAACAAACTGTTTGCCTCTGCCCGTGGTGAATACCTGGAAGTGTTGCTGGCACGCCGGGAGTCACTGGAAGCGAAAAGTGAACTGATTGATACCCGCAAAGAGCAGTTCACTGCACTGGTGGAATTGTATCAGTCGCTGGGCGGCGGCTGGCGCAGCTAAGGCTCAACCAAACCTTGCCGGAAACAAAAAAGCGGACAATTCGTTGTCCGCTTTTTTCAGGCTGTTTTGCTCAGAATGCATAGTCCGGCAGAGGAATATCAATCATGCCTTTACGGTACTGTTCTGTTGTTTCTTCACTGAGTTCATCACGGTTCGACTCTGCATAGCGGCGCAGCTTTCTGATTTCGCTGTGCTCTTCCACTTCCCGCAATGCATCGCGGTAGCGCGCCATTCTGCTGCGGCCGATAGCATTGGTCAGCCAGGCAAAAGTATCCGCCTGATTCTTCTGTGCTGTGGCATAGTTTCTCAGTAATATTTCCGCAGCTAAATCACACAGGGCCTCGCTGCGAAGCTCTTTTGATGACATTTCCTGTGCCGCCCGTTTCAGACTGGCAAGGTCGCCGGCCAGCATCATCTCTTTAAGACGACTGACTACATCTGCGTCGGCCTCTTTGCTGTAAAGATCTTCCGGCAACGTGTACATGCCAGCCACAAATTGCTCTCCCTCTGCACCCGGCAACTCGTCGAGAGCGGTGTCAGCATGGCGTTCCAGCTTGCCTATCTGTGTGTTTTCCACCACTTCAGACAACACGCCGTAGTAGCGGCCATTTTCAGATGCACCAATGGCACGTGCCAGCCACGCCAGGGAGTCCACATCACTGCGCACCGCATGGGGATATTTCTTCAGCAGAATAGCCGCAGCAATATCCAGTAATTCAGGATCGGCCATTTTAGTACTGAAAATACGTTTTGACGCTGTTTTTAACTGAACCATATCGCCGGAAAGCATCATGTCCGCCAGCTTCTGTTCTTCAGGGCCTAATTCCGCCATTGCACTGAAAGACAAGGCGCTTACCGATAATCCGATTGCCATCAAGGCTATTTTTATATATCTCATCATTACTCCATTTCGTTGAGATCACTTCACTTCAAAATCAGTACATACCGCCATTGACGCTGATCACCTGACGGGAAATATAGCGGGCTTCATCTGACATCAGAAAGCCGATGGTATTGGCTACATCATCCACATGACCGAAGGTGCCCAGGGGAATCATTTTCTTCGCTTCGTCTGCCACCGCCCCTTCAATCATGCCGGTTTCAATGACGCCCGGTGCAACACAGTTTACTGTGATCTTTCTTTTACCCAGCTCGATAGCCAGCGCTTTAGTGGCACCGATAATGCCGGCTTTAGACGCGCTGTAATTCGTTTGCCCGCGGTTGCCCATCAGGCCGGAAACCGAGGACAGGGTAACAATACGTCCGCCCTGACGCAGCCTGATCATGGGCATGATCACCGGATGCAGCACATTGTAGAAACCATCCAGATTGGTGTGTACCACGCCATCCCACTCTTCGCCGGTCATGGCAGGAAAGGCTGTATCGCGGGTAACACCGGCATTACAGACCACACCGTAATAAGCACCGTTTTGTTCAATATCAGCTTCAATGGCGGTGCGTGTTCCGTCTCTGTCGGCAATATCAAATTGCAGGGCCACGGCACTGCCGCCGCCGGCAATAATATCCTCAACCACTTTGGCAGCAGCGTCTTTACCGCTGCGGTAATGTACCGCTACGGCAAACCCCTGCGCAGCCATTTTATAGGCAGTGGCTTTTCCGATACCGCTGCTTGCTCCTGTGACGAGGATTCTTTTTTGTTCAGACATGAGATCCTTTTTCCTTCTTGTCAGGCTCACCATTAAACAGGCTTATTGCCGCAATAAAATTAATCGTATTTCCAATCAGAATGATGCTGCCGAAGGCCTGAACCACCGGCATATCGCTGAATGCCAGCAAGCCGAAAGACAGCAAGCTGGTTACTGCAGACAGCAAAATTGCTTGTTGGGTAGTGTCCGGTTTGTCCGCCATTTCACGGGCAAAGATGATGTAATCCATGCCAAGTCCCAGCACCAGAAACAGTGCCATGACATGAAACACATTGAGGGCCTGACCGCACAGAAGCACCAGCGCGACGGCAATCAGGCTAGCAGATGCAGGAATAAGCAGCAGCCGGAGTACCCCGGCGCTGCGGTACCAGAGCGCCAGCAGCAGTCCGACCAGACCGTAGGCAATTACCAGTAAAAAGGCACCGGTTTCCCGCTGGGATTTCAGTGCCAGTGTGGCATTGCCCAGGGTATTCACATAGTCAATTTCAGGAATGGCAGCCGCCGCTTTTTCTATGGCAGCTAAATCACTGTTTTTGCGGATAAGAGCAAAACTGATTATTTCTTTGTTGTTACCGGCCCCTTTTCCTGCCGACCAGAGCGGCGGTAGACCATCAACTCGTTCAGACAAACCGGCGAAGACCAGTACCTTGCCGGCACCGTCAACGTAAGCCGCTTTTACCGGTGCAACAGACTCTGGCGGTAAACCCAGCGCGCCGGCAAATACATCAAGCACACCGCCATCACTGTAAAGTTTTGCCTGCAATGCATAATCCGCCTTTTGCGCTTCAGGTGAAGGCAACCAGTCAGCGATGCTGCTCACTGAATCGCGGTGCACACCTTCAGAAGTCAGCAAACGATCCAGTGCATCAAAAATCTGTTGTGGCTGTTGCCCGCGGATAAGCAGATAACGACCGGGCTCGTATACCTGAGTCAGCGTCGATACAGCCTGCTCCTGCTCAAGTAAGGCAGGAGAAACATGGAAAAAGCGTCTGGGATCATCATTCACCTGTAATCCGCCGGCGTACAGGTACAAGGCACTCATCACCGCCATAGCGAGTCCGGCAATAGCCAGAGCGCGGGGTCGTCGGGCAGTGACACGCTGACAGGAACGAATTACAGTTTTCAGCAACGGCTGTCTGGCTTCGATGGGACGGCGCACCACTAACGGCCCCAGCAGCATGACGCTCAACCATGCCATGGCCAGCCCGGCACAGGAAAACAGAGCAATTTTCTTAAGAATGGTAAGTTCAGCCAGGCTCAGGGCACCATAACCCACCAGCGATGTAATCACACTCAGCACCATGGCGCGGTACAACACGGTGTCATGACCACTGGCACGGGCTTTCCCGTTTGCTGGCTGCGCCGGTGACTGTGCGGCAGATAAGAAGTGATAGAAATAGTGCAGTGAATAATCCACCACAATACCAATCAGACTGGCACCGAAAACAATGGTCAGCACATGCACAGAACCGTATACCCATACGCTGGCGAGAATACCGGCCCCCACACCGGCGGCAATGGAGCCAAGGGCCAGGGTTAACGGTAATAACGAACGGAAAACCAGCAACATCAGCACCAGTACGCCGGCTATTGAGCCTGCAGCAATAAGCTGAATATCCGCTTTGGCTGACTGCGCTGAATCCACAACAAAAAAGAACATCCCGGAATGCAGCACGGACACATCAAACTCTTCACTGATGGCCTGCTCTGCGGCTTTAATTTTTTCGTAAACAGCATGCTGCTGCGCCATCCCGGCGGGAAAATCAGTGAAACTCACGGTGAATGATGTAGCGGCTCCGGTGCGCTTTTCAGCCTCCACGGACGGGTCAAGACGTGCCGACATCCCGATAAGGTAATCTGAAAACCAGCCAAGGGGATCCTGTTCAAAGGGAACCAGTCTGACGCCCTCTCCCAACTGATAAAGCTTTCGCTGCGCCGCTGCGGCCAGTTGTTCAGGGGTTTTGTCGTAGAGGGCTTCCCGTTGAGAGTCACTGAGAAAATTAAACCTGAAGGGCGTAATAGCGGGCAAATATGCGGCCTGCATTTCATTATCAAGGGCAACGTGCAGGCCGTGCACACTATTCAAAGCCGTTTGCAATGAACGGGCAGCTTGTTCAGTGCGCTTATCGTTATCGCTCTGCACAACCACCATAAAACGCTGGCTGATATCATCAGTCAACGCGTCCAGCGCATATTGCAGGGCGGGGTCGCGTACTTTATCCGGATTTAAGTCGTTGAGATTCGTATCAATCTGCACTGCCTGCGGATTGATAACAACAAACAGCACACCGGCCAGTAGGGTAAAAATGAAGCACAGCCGGAGAAAAAACGACATCATCGTTGATCAGAATGCGTCGAAGCGGGCGGGTGAAAGAAGAACGCGACACCAGTTTGTTTTACCGGAATACAGGGTTTCACATTGTTCCCAGGCTTTCCGCTTGCCCTCAAAACTGTATTCCTCAATCTGATCAATAAGCACCTGCGTATTTTGCCCGGTTGCGTCTGTTACTTTAATCGTTACGGCAGGTTGCGGGACATCCCCGTCTCCGGTCGCGGATTTGGCGATACGGATAGCTTCCAGTCCCTTTCTCATCATCTCGCTTTCAGGAATGAGTAACAATGTGCCGTCCGGTTCCTGAGTGACCCCAAATTCATCAGTAAAATAGCCGGTGTCGCCTTTCAGCAAACGAACAAAAATGTTCGACATAATATAACGGGCAACGCCGCTGAGAGGCGTTAACGTGCCATCATCTTCAGCCCTGAAATTGTTGGTGCTGTTCACGTACAATATGGCTTCACTGAAGGGCTCGCTGGTATGCCATACCAGTCCTAAATCGCAGGAATAATAAAAATCACCGGCAGATTTAAGCGGTACAGGCAGGCCCTGCATAGATTTTTGCTGGCTGAACTGACCGGAAAAGTGACAGCCAGAAGGAAACATGGAAGAGAGTAACTGCTCTTCGGTGGCCTTGTCTTCAACTTCCCGGGAAGGATCTGGATCTGCATCCGCCACCGCCGGCAACACTGCCAACAGTCCCGTCAGCAAACTGATGAACGCAAGGCGGCTCATGGTTTATTTATCCATGCAGTGACAGCGTCAGTAAGAAATGCCGGAGATTCGTACTGGGTGATCTGCTCAGGCATAGCCACCGCAAACTGGGTTGTCTTGCCTTTAGTGAACACCTCACCGGTATCACGATCTTTAATGGCATAGCTGATTTTCAGGCGGTTTTCCCATTCAGTCAGCCAGGATTCCACCACGACTTTTTGCTCAAACAGCAGAGGCTTGATGTACTTCACCTGAATATCAACGATGGGGAAAAAGAACCCCTGCTCTTCCATCACACTGTACGGGCAGCCTATTTCAGACAACAACGCACAGCGGGCCATTTCCATGTATTTAGGATAGTTACCGTGCCAAACCACGCGGTAAGCATCCACATCGAAAAAAGGAATGTCGATATTCAGGCGATTTTTTTTCATCGGTTTATGCTTTCGCCGGCAACTCAGCAAGTACGTCAACGACGTCCTGTATGGTTCTCACCTGCTTGAACTGAGACGGAGAGATTTCTACGTTAATGGTCTTTTTCAGGTCAACCAGTAAATCTACGGCATCAATGCTGTCGATATCCAGGTCTTCGTAAAGACGGGCTTCAGGCACGATTTCCGCCGGTTCCAGCTCGAAAAGGTCGACTAAGGTGTCTCTGACCTGTGCCAGGATATTTTCTTTTTCCGAATTCATAACGCATTCCCTCTTTAATTTTCCAGCTGTTCCGGCGTGGCCGTTGTCTCTGTAGACAGCTGTTTGTTGTAATAGTTTTCCAGAAACTGAGTCAGATGCCTGTACTGCTTAGGTCGCGGTAACGTAGTGTCTATGCAGTCATCCAGTGCCAGTAATTCACCTGAACGCAGTGTAAATGCCGGGCCGCCTTCCGGGATATCATACCATTTATCGCCCTTTTTCAGCGCCCGGGGGTAGCACTCTATCATCACAGGCATGATTGAGGCATTAACGGCCACCGCCATATTGGCAGCTCCCCTTTTAAAGCGCAAAACGTTATCTTCTTTGGTCCGCGTGCCTTCAGGAAAAATCAGAATATTCTCCCCGGCTTCCAGTTTGGCCGCCGCCATAGGTAATACCTGCTCAGCATTGTTTGGTATAAACCCGGCCTGGCGCACCACCGCACCGGTAAAAAAGTTATCCCAAATGGCGCTTTTCACAAAACAACACATCTGCTTATTCACGGCAAGCAGCAGCACCACATCAATCAGTGACGGATGGTTCGCAATAACAATGTGCCCGGGGCGGGCTTTGTGCATAGAGTCCACATCGAACGAATACCGGATAAGGCCGAAAAATCGCATGATACGAATAAATGTCAGGCACCCTTTATGAATACACCAACGGATCATGCGTTGCTTTTTAGCCGGCGAAATAATGGTGACAGGACTCATCAGCCGGAAGAAAACACCGACAAGCAACGCCCCCACGCCAAACAGCGAATAACTCACACCGGCGCTGAGGATTTGCCAGCTTTTGCGCAGTTTAGCTAACAGCATACCAGCACTCCGGTGCGGCAACCGCCAGGCTGTTCCAGAGGCAGATACCGGCTCAGACACAGAAACATTCGATTTCAACCAGCAAGTCTTTACGACAGATATCGGCCAGAGTGTACACCGCTTCAACGTCAGGGTAATGGCTGCTCAGCCAGTCACGGATATAGGCGACATCCTTTTCGTGACGGACATAGACTTTAAAGGCTGACAACGGGCACTGCTCCGGATTCGCTGTATCAAGCAAATGGCTGATATTTCCCATGGTCACAGTGAGCTGCTTCTCAATATCTCCCTCTCCCAGTGTCTGATGGCCTGTAATGCTGGCCGTTCCTGAGATAAATAAAAAGTGAGAGTCATTCAGTGTCAGTGCTGTAGCACGGGCAAATGAGGGACTGGAAATGCCATACTGGCGGGGATATTCGTAGGCGTTCACCTGATGGTGATTATTGTAGTGCCGTGGCTTAACGCGGCTGGCGAACACATAAAATACAGCACCATCGTTATGATGCCCCAACGCTGATGCAGCGGGGAAAGCCTGAGGGGAAATACCTGCTTCTTCAAACGCTTTCAGACGACCGGTGCAAAACTTTTTATACACCTCATGGTCGCCGTCACCGGCATTAATCGCCGGCAGATAATTCCAGAAGCGGAACGGATGCGCGAACCCCTTCTCATCCAGCACACCCAGAATTGCCCCGTAGGCGGTTTGGGTGTGTTGCTCAATATCACAGCATTCATCCTTTGTCAGCCAGTGTGCAACGCAAATCACATCGTCCGTTTCAGACCAGTAACAACGTCCGGTCTGGCCACGGGTCACTTTGCCCTTTACCGTCCACACTTCACTGACTGTATCAGAGCCCGCTTCTTCAAGCCCTGTTGCAATCAGGCCGCTCCCGAAAGGTTCACACTGGTTGATAAGAGGCATAACCGCAAGAACATCCTCACGGGATTGTAGTGCTTTGGCGGGGGTGGAACAAAAATGCTGTTTTAACATGAGACAACTGGATGTGGTGTAATTTCAAACAGGAATGAGGCAGCCATTCACATGGCAAAAATATCAGCAGGTAATCATTCCGTGACACAAAATTAGTTTTTAATCTGGCGGTAGTTTAAACTAGCGAAAATTGAAAATAAAGCGAATGGACTCACCCTTTACCATGGCTGTTAACATTCGTGAACACCAGTAAATAATTCTTTCATGCCTGATACTTTTCCCCTTTTTACCCGTGAAGCTGAAGACGCAATTGCTTATCTGACCCGGCCTGTCGATGCAGCAGATCTCAATACCGGGCCGGTTACTGCCTCCCGCTTTCTTTCTCATGTGAAGCAGGTCGCAGAGGCTCTGACCTGTCAGGGTCACGCGATTAACCTGTGTGAAAACCGTTATCTGTTTCTGGTGGGGCTGTGTGCCGCTGTTTTACGGGGCGCGACAACCTTGTTACCGCCGGATAAAAATATCGCCACCCAGGAGCAGATGAACGGGGACTACGGGGATTGTTTTATCATTCACGACGGGAGTGAAATCAGTGCCACTATCCCTGCATTTAATATCCTGTCGGTGAAATGCCCGCAGGCTGACAGCAGCGATTTTTCGGTACCCGTCATTGCGGATGATTTTCTGGCCTGCATCAGTTTCACTTCCGGCTCTACCGGAAAATCAAAGCCTAATCTCAAATACTGGCGCACTCTGCATCGCAGCAGCCTGATCAACTACACCTTCATGATCCCGGATTGTGAAGAGACCCTGTACCAACTGGCTACCATGCCCGCCCAGCACATGTGGGGTTTTGAAACCTCAGCCTTGCTGCCGTTATTCAGCAAAGTATGCGTGAGTGATGCTAAGCCCCTGTTCCCGCAGGACATTCTGGACATCTTTGCGGCTTTACCGGAGCCCAAACAACTGGTTTCCACTCCCGTACATTTGCGGGCGCTATGTGCCGGTATGAGGTCTGAAGTTCGCGCCCATTCCGTACTGTGCGCCACGTCCCCGCTTACCACAGAACTGGCCACAGAAGTGGAGCAGAAATTCAACGCGCCGTTAAGAGAAGTCTACGGTTGTAGTGAAGTGGGTTCGATGGCGGTGCGGCGTTCTGCCAAAGAGCAAGCCTGGTTTAAATTTGAAGGCATTAATTTTGCGCAGGAAGGCGGTAGCACCACGGTGCGCGCTGAACATTTGCCCTCCGATACCGTACTGCAGGATTTCATTGAATTTAAAGATGACAATCACTTTGTGTTATCTGGCCGGGCAAGCGACCTGATAAAGATTGCCGGTAAACGGGGTTCACTGTTTACCATTAATCAAACGCTGCTGACGTTTAAGGGCCTGGAAGATGGTATTGTGATTCATCCTGAATCAGCCGGACCGGTTACCCGCCTTGTCGCCATTGTGTCGCTAAAGCCGGGGGTAGAAAAAGCCGAATTGGTGCGCTTTTTACAAGCGCGTCTGGACAGTGCTTTTGTGCCGCGACCTGTGTACGTGGTAGATGCCCTGCCCCGTGAACCTAACGGTAAGCTGCTCCGCAAAAACATTGATGCGCTTCATGCATCACTGAAAAAGAAAAGATAATCAAAGTACCGGCAGTTAAGTAAAAAAAGGGCGTCACGATAAATTCGTGACGCCCTTTTTGTTTGTTTTTTCACTGCCCTGCTGACAATGTTTTGCGTTTAAACCCGCTTTATGATCAACGAGGTATTGATACCACCGAAAGCGAGGTTGTTACTCATGAAGCAATCGGTTTTGATTTCGCGGCATTCCCGGCGAATGTAATCCAGCGGTGCACATTCCGGATCAACATTATCCAGATTCAGTGTGGGTGCAAACCAGTTTTCTTTCATCATATTAACGGTCGCCCACACCTCAAATGAGCCGCACGCGCCCAGCGTGTGGCCGGTATAGCTTTTCAGCGAACTAATGGGCTTGGCGCCCACAACCTGAAAGGTGGCGTGGCTTTCAACAATATCACCGTGCTGCGTTGCCGTGCCATGCGCCGAGACATAACCAATGTCGTCGGCGGTTACACCAGCATCTTTCATGGCTGAGGCCATGACACGTTGCACCGTTTCCGGATTAGGTTTAACCAGATAAGCGCCGTCGGTATTGGTGGCGTAACCGGTGACTTCTGCCAGAACGTTCGCGCCACGGGCTTTAGCATGTTCGTAGGATTCAAGAATAAGCGTACACGCGCCCTCACCCAGTACCAGGCCATCACGATCGCGATCGTAAGGCCGGGGCGTGGCTTCCGGGGTATCATTTTTGGTGCTGGCCGCGAACAAGGTATCAAATACCGCTGCCTGGGAAGGACACAATTCCTCTGCGCCACCGGCAATCATCACATCTTGCTGACCAAACTTAATGGCTTCATACGCATAGCCAATGGCCTGGCTACCCGCGGTACAGGCACTCGAAGTGGTGTACATGCGGCCCTGAGTACCAAAATACACACTGATATTCACAGCCGCGGTGTGGTTCATCATGCGCAGATAGGTGCTGCTGTTAATGCGGGAAGTCGAAAAGTTCTCCAGCATAGGCGCAAACTCCAGTGCCGCTTCACTGCTGCCTGTGGCGGAACCATAAGCCACCCCGGTCGCAGAAGAGCGGATCACCGGCTCATCTGTCAGGCCGGCATCAGCCAGCGCCCGCTCAGTCGCCAGCACACCCATTTGGGCAACACGGCCCATGCTGCGTTTTTTCTTTTTGGTATAGTGATCAGGCAAAGCAAAGTCGTGAACGGGGGCAGCCAGATAGGTGCCAAGACCGTCATACTTTTTCCAGTCTTCCATATAGCATACTGCTGACTTCATCGACTGAAGCGCAGATTTTACCTGCGACCAGTCATCACCCAGCGCAGACACTACACCGGCTCCGGTAATCACAACCCGTCTGTCATTATTGTTATTCAAACTACATCCTTTTCTTTAAACAGGCCGGCGGAATACCGACAAACTCGCCGTAGCCAGGCACTGCACTTCGCTGCCGTCTTGCGGCTCATTTTCAATGAAGCAATCGAACGTTGCAAGCCCGTCGCCCACCAATGCTTTTTCTTCACAGCGCACCGTGTACTTACCCGGTGCAAAGTAATCACAATGAGCTTTAAATGAGCGCGTCCCGAGCAGAAACCCCAGATGCGGCGACACTTTTCCCAGCGCGAGCTGATGACCGGCAATGAGTGCGGCAGTCTGGCCCATGTATTCCAGACCAATCCAGGCAGGTACGCCCTTACCGGCTTCAAAAAACGGACTTTCGTCATCTACGTACGTGCGCGATGCCGATGAGGTTTCGGTGACATCCAGTACTTCGTTAATCAGTAACATGGGCGGACGGTGAGGAATTAACTCAAACAACCGGCTGTCGAAACGGGTTTCCTGCGACATTACTTCCCTTCCTCTGTGGTAACCGCTGTTAATGACGTGGTGTCGCCGGGCTGCCAGAAATCATAAAAATTAAACCATTGATACGGTGCGTTCAGGCAATGCTCTTCCAGTTTCGAGGCAAACTGTTGCGCATAATGCTGTAAGTCCTGCTGGCGGGTCTTGCGGTTGATTTGCAATTTGTCACATAACGGTGCCACATCAAACAACACCTTGTTGTCTGACGCTTCGCAGCGATAAGCAAACATCAGCTTTACCGGACACGCCAGCGCTTTTGCCAGCATGTAGGGGCCGATGGGCAGTGGCGCATGTTCACCCAGAAACTGAACATTAACGGTGCGTTCCAGACCACTCAGAGGCACACGATCACCGGCAATGAACACCCACTCGCCGGCATCAATTTTTTCCTTCAGCATCATGATGGTGGTGACATCAAACTCATCAACCTGAAAGACATTAAGACGGGATTCGTTATTTTCGTCCTGCATCATTCTAACGAAGTTGCCGGCGTGCTTGTCGTAAACCAATATGTTGATGACCTTGCTGCGGTAACGGTGCATAAAGCCCCGGCAAAATTCCAGATTACCGAAATGAGAGCCAATAATAAGCTGCCCTCTGTCATCGTTGTGCAGGGCTTCGATATTCTCCGGCGAGCTGAGTACAAAGTCTTTTTCCGAGATTTCATCCAGCCAGCCCAGCATCTTATCCAGAATCACTTCAGCAAAGGTTTTGAAATGCAGCAGCACATGACGGTAACCCGGCTTACTTTGCCAGATCTCAGGCTTAAACCGGTAATGAGCGGTCAGGTATTGCAGCGATGCCTCACGCTGCTCTTTGCGGCACAGCACAAAATACAGCGCCACCGGATACATGATGATTGAAAACACTTTGCGGCCGCACAGCCGGTAAATAAAAAACACCAGTCGCATGGCTGCCATGGTGCCGGCTTCACGGGTTTGTGACCAGTGCGCCTGCGGTTCTGAAGTTTTATCTGACGTAGTCATCGCTTCCTCTTTACTTACCCAACAAGGCACGAACGCGGGTGACTATCAGTTTTGGCAAGCGAATAAGCATGCCAAACATCAACCGTACATGCAGGCGGATCAGCATGAGGTTATCTTTCAGATAATGAAAATGGGATACGGTGTTTTCGTGATAAATTACCTTGGTAGGAATGAAGTGCAAATCGATACCTGCCCATACTGCTTTCACCAGCAGTTCCGGGTCGAAATCCATGCGCGGGCCAAGGTAGTAATTATCGAAAACCCGCTCAATTTGTTTGATGGGATACACCCTGAAGCCGCACAGGCCGTCTTTAATTTGCAAAGACAATGTTTCAAGCGCTACCCAGAAATCGGTAATTTTGCGGCCGTATTTTCTGGCGAACGGCGCGGTTTCATCAAAATAAGGCTGACCGGAAATAAAAGAATCCGGGTGTGAGCGACTGTAATCCAGCAGTTTTTGCGCATCATCGATGTTGTGCTGGCCGTCTGCATCCAGTTGCAACACGTGGCTAAAGCCCATGGCACTGGCGTGATAACAGCCGGTGATCACCGAAGCACCTTTACCACGGTTAGTCTGGTGTCTGACAAGATGAAAATCCGGGTAAGGTTTAAGTAATGCATCTACCTTTGCCACACTTTCTTCACCACTGCCATCATCGACCACAATGCAGGGTAAATTCAGTGATGCCAGCGCCGGCAGAAACTTTTCAAACAGCACTTCGTGTTTGTAATGAGGAACAATAATGCAATATTTCATGATGCGGAAAACTTAAAACTGCCCGTGGAGAATGAGTCCGTTTCGTTGGAAAAGTGAAACGAAACACTGCCTTTGGCTGCATTGTGACTGAGCGTGAGCTGCATCTGTGCACCCGGCATGACCATGGTTTTGAATTTGATGTTGGTGAGTTGATGAAAACGGCTATCGCTGATAAACAACGCTTTTGCCAGCTTTCCCGCCCAGTCTATCTGCACCACACCGGGCAGCACTTTATGATCAGGAAAGTGACCGTCGAACCAGGCAAGATCTTCGCTTACCTTAAGCGTGATCTCAGCAGACGCTTCATCCATTTTTACGGCCGTAATATCCGGCCCTTCCTGCGCGTTAAACAGTGCTTTCAACGCATGTATATCAGTCATCAACAATATTATGCTTCTTTTTGTAGTGGCGCCGGAAAAGTAATTCAGCAACCACAAATACGGCAAAAATCAGGTAGGACAGTAAACCGTTGTAGAGTGTCCATACTGCTAAACTGCTGAACCAGGCTGTCCAGGCTGCCACCGCTGCATTGAGTAACAGCAACAGCCCCCACGCCAGGCTCAGCGCCCTGAGATATCCTTTCGCCTGTGCCGGCGGATTATGTCCACCCGCCCGGGCGAAGCGCTCAATCAGGGTGTGTTCATCAAGCAACGAAATCAGGAACAGCAGGCCCATTCCGGCGCTCATGATCACAGGGTAACATTTCAGCAGTATTTCACTGTTCAGAAATATAACCCCGGCGCAATATAACGCAATCACGGCAGTCATCAACCAGTCACTGGTTTTACGACTTTTACCTGCAATCACCAACCTGAATATGGCCACTAACAGTAATACCGCACCGAACCAGCGGGGGTCGATCGTGTCGATGTTAAGCCACACTACAAACGGGTAAGCCACAGACACAAGCACAAAGAGCAGCGGAATTAAATCCTTCGGGCCCCGCTGCCGCGGTAATGCACTCACGCCAGCACGCTTTGCCTGTAATTTCCCAGCACCGCCCGTTCTTCATCATCAATCTGCGTGGTGGCTTCGTCGCTCAGCATATTTTCAAAGTACGGGACAATTTTCTGCATAATGGCAATGTTCTTCTCCAGTGCCATTTCCACATCAATATCCGGGTTTTTCAGTACATCGTTAAGTTCGCCCAGACAAGGCACCAGGAACTGATCCATAAAGCTGCCTCTGGCGGGTAAAACCAAGCGCTTCTGTGCTCTTTCGGCCAGCAACATCTGCATTTTCTTATTCAGCTTCTGGGTTTTCAGCAGGTTCGGGGTAATTTTACGCATGGTGTCTAAATCGCCGATGGCGTCGGTGAAAAACAGCAAGGCAAACACACCCCAGTAGTAGGTGTAATCCCATACCAGCTTAATCGACATCATCTTACGATCGCCAAAACCGCCATACTGATCTTTGTAAATTGACAGGGTGTTCTCAAAGAACGAGTCGTAAAATTTGTGGAACAAGGCCGCTTCAAAACGAATGTCCTGCCCTTTCCTGTCACGCTCGATAAGATGGGTAACAAAGGTATTATTCAGCGCGATGAAATCGCTGCCCGGTGAATAGAAAGGGTCTGCAAAGGCGCCGGCTTCACCCGTCATGGCCCAGCCAGAGTCTGAGAACATTTGCTTGCAGCCGTAGGAATAGCCTTGCATGACTTTAAAGTCGAGCAGTTCCGCCCCTTCAATGGCCTCTGCGCAAAGTGGATGTTCTTGTTGTAGCCACGCCATGGTGTCTTCAAAGGTGCTGATTTTGCTGTCGGCCAGCGCTTTATCGTCCATGACGATACCAAAGCTGGTGGCGCCGGACGCTAGGGGAATAATCCACACCCAGTAACCCGGGCCCATCAGATGATTGGTGCTTAACCAGCGTTTACCCGGTTCGAGGACACGATTTTGCCAGGCTTCATTATCAGACCATTCATCGATAATGACCCGCTTATTGATCCGGAAGAAAACCGCATTGCCCTGATGACCGGTTTCAGTCTGCAAGTTCAGCTTATTTCGTAGCAACGCCTGACGGCCCGCTGCGTCGACTAACCAACGCCCCTGAACGGTGATCGTTCCGTCACCGCGACGGCAAACCACAGTGTGATTTTTATCGCCCAGTTCAATGTCTTCGGGTACTGCGCCATCAAGAAATACCACGCCTTTTTCTTTCAGCATGGTGTAGAGGTAGTTTTCCAGCGTGCCACGTTCAATTTGGTAAGCCGGAATGCCGAAAAGCTCGCTGACGCCCAGTTCATCATAATCGCTGTAGTCGTTTTGCACTTTCCCGAAGAACAGCCTGAGGCCGTACTTACGCAGATGCTTTTCCTTGAAATGGTCTTTCAGGCCAAGTACATCTGTAAAGTAGTGCGCACCAATTTCAACTGTAGACTCCCCCACTTTTGCCGTGGTGTCGTGTACCGGAAAGGTGTTTTTCTCAATTATGGTTATGGCGTAAGTGTCGTCGCGGTTAAGCAGTTGCAGCGCCAGGCTCATGCCTGCCAGCCCGCCACCGGCGATGATAATATCCGTATTCATCTGATCCATCATTTACCCTTCACAAGCTAAAGTGAGACTGGTTCCGCTGCTTAGCGGAATCGTGATCTTCCCGTCAGGTTTATTCAACAGCTCAGCAACACACAATACCTTTGCCGCCGGATTTTGGGCGTACATCTCTGTGAGATACGTACTGCCGGCGTTGAGCTCCGGCCAGCTTGCATCTTCCTGCTGATTTACCGTTGCCGTAAGCACCTGGCCTTCCACACCGGCATCGTGCGGATAAATCACCAGTGAAAACGCAAAGGTTTCCTGATTTGGCAACACGGGCTTCAGAATATCTGCCACCGGCGCATCATAAAACGTGAGCAGCATGGGCACGTTTTCAGTTTCGCACTGAATCATGGCCTCAAGAATGGTTAACGACACCGATTCTTCATATCCGGCAACAGAATTGGCCGCGCTCATGGTACCCGTACTGATGGTCCAGTACCCGGCCGGCGCGTTGTGTACCGAGTTATGGAACTTGGTCGGCGACAGCTCTTTATGTTCAGACGCCAGCGTTTTGCACATGTAGTCGGTAAGGTCGGTATCGCCCAGACCAGAAACAAACACGCAAGTAAGGGTATCGGGCTCAACACCGGCATCTTGCGTCGCCTGCCATGAACTCTCAACCGCCAACTTAACCGGCAACGGGGCACGGCGTCTTTCATTGGCTGGAATAATACCGGGTTTCGGGCTTTTCAGCTTTGCTTCTGGTAAGTCTGCGCCACCAAGCAGCGCTTGAAGTGCAGACCAGTTTTCAAAGTAGCTGCCCCAGGCTCCGGTGCCTGCAATTTTACATTTCAGTGCTTTTGTCTGCATATTACTCTGCCCTGCTAAACAAAAGTGTACAGTTATTACCACCGAAGCCGAATGAATTGGTCATCACGTGCTGACACACTTTCTCTTCGTCTGACGCTTTAATGGAGAAATCCAGTGCTTCATCCAGCGTTTCCAGGTTCTTTGAGCCCGGGATCACGTTGGTGTGCAAGGTGTCCATGGCAATAATGGCTTCTGTAATACCGGCTGCGCCCAGGGTATGTCCCATCCAGGCTTTGGTCGATGAACAACGTACAGACGCAGGGAACAATTCGGAAATCAGCTTTCCTTCAATCAAATCGTTAGCCCGGCTGGACGTGCCGTGAAGGTTAATATAATCCACCGACTCAGGAGACAATGCAGCCCGTTTCAGCGCCTGTGTCATCGACAATCTGGCACCCAGTCCTTCCGGATGCGGGTGCGACATATGGTGTGCATCTGAGCTTTCACCGTAACCGGCCAGTGTAATGCCTTTGCCGTTGTCATTTTCACCCGCGCGCTGGAGTACGGCAAAACCGGATGCTTCACCCAGGTTAATCCCGTCCCGGTGCTGATCGAACGGCTTACACGGGTTTGGCGACAGTAACTGCAGCGAATTAAAACCGTGCAGCACACTCAGACACAGCGTATCCACGCCGCCTACCAGCACCGCATCAACAATACCGGTTTCCAGCCAGCGGGCGCCGGTGGCAAACACTTTGGCGGAAGAAGAGCAGGCGGTGTTAATCGTGAGTGACGGGCCTTTAATGCCGGAAAGGTAAGCAGCAAACAAGGCAGGTGCATGAGGATTATGCACAAACGGCTGTTTGAAAGCTTCGGTTAACCCATTGTCGCTGTTGAGTTTGGTGTAGGCTTCTTCAGTACGGTCGATACTGGACGTACTTGAGCCCATGACTAAACCAATTCGGGCAGCGCCGTATTTGTTGATTAACGCTGAAACCGTATGGCGAATCGTGCCCTGTTCATATCCCAATGCAGCAAGGGCATTGTTCCGGCTTTGCCATTGACCCAGGTCATCCACCCCGTTGATTTGCTCAACGACGCCAATCCAGGTGTCTAAATCAGAACCAGGCAGGTTGTTCTTAATCAGGCCGCTTTTATGCTGTTTGAGTGAAGTCCGTAAGGCGCTGAGATTAACCCCGGCTGCCGAACAGGATTCGTAATCGATAATATCTATTTTCATGTCGTCAAAGATAACCCTCAAATAGCTTTATTTACCGCCGATCCGAGGATAACCGCCCGATTTTATTTATTCTTTTCAACAAATGCGGTTAAGCTTCGTAAGGTCTCGAACGCTTCGCGTGTACCTTCGTCTTCAGCTTTAATTTGCACGCCGTATTCTTTTGATATCGCTAATGAAATTTCCAGCGCATCAATTGAATCGAGTCCCAGACCGTCACCGAATAATTGATCTTCCGGATCAATTTCTTCCGCTTCCATGTCTTCAAGGTTGAGTGCTTCAACCAAAAGCTGAGCCATTTTTAATTCGGATTCTGTTTGTGTAGCCATAGTTGATACTGTCCTTACTATGTACGCTTCTCTCTGAAAGGGCGCTAGTTTAAACTAATGTTACAATAAAAACTATTTCTGCAAACCGGCATGTTTTCCGATTTTACTCCTTCAAAACCGGCAAGATTCATCAGTGATCAGGAGGTACACCTCTGGCTCGTTGATGTTGCTGATACACATGAAAAAAATGTCATGTCTCAGTTGCAGTCGTATTTGTCTGAAGATGAAAAGCTGCGTATGGCAGGTTTTCGCAAGCAGGAAAGCCAGCACCGCTTTCTGACAGCACGCGGTGCGCTCAGGCTCATTCTGGCCGGATTACAGAAAGCCGGCGATCCGGCCGGCATGCAATTCAGTGTCAACGACCATGGCAAACCGTTTCTCACAACAAACCCGGAAAATCTGCACTTTAACCTCTCCCATTCCGGTGACATGATTTTAATTGCTATGACCCGTGGACGTGAGTGCGGCGTCGACATTGAACGGATGAACAGCGCCCGCAATTTTAATGAGCTGGCGGATTTTTACTTTCATCCGTCTGAACGTGATGTAATCTCTACGGCAAAGGGCAATGCAGACATAATGCATCGCTTCTATACACTCTGGTCCTTGAAGGAAGCTTTCATCAAAGCTGAGGGGAAAGGTATGGCCATTGCCGGAGACAGCTTTTACTTTTCCGGCATTGATTCTTTACAGCCTGAGTTAGTGACAACCGCTGATTCTCAAACCAGCGGCCGGCACTGGCTATTCAGTTGTGAGGTTTACAGGCAGGATTACAGCATGGCCCTTGCCGTTGAAAAAATAAATGAAAGGGATATCACGGTTAAACGGCAACGCCTGGTCTTTGATTAATCCGCCTGCCTGTGATTATCCCGTGCTACAGCGGTAAAATTGCGTTAACGTAGCGCCGCGTAAAGAAAAACACTGTTGATAAAGGAGTTCGCAGTGCAGCATATTAAACAGGCTCTGAAAGCGGCCTTCAAAAAAGCCGACAAGCCTATGTTGGACCGGTGTATTACGGAGCAGCGTTCACCCGGATTGCCAGACATCCGTCGCACTCAGCATTTTCCTGCCCGGCGGGTCATCCGTGCATCCAGGGTTTTTAACCGCCTTCATCACTGGCAATACGACACCCTGCATCCCTGCTTTCCTCTCTTTTTGGGGTTGTCACTGCACATCGACGTTCTTACCGCTAACGCGTCGCCTTTTCCGCTGATGGGGCTGGTGCATACAGAAAATACCATCAATCAACTGTTGCCGCTGAAAGCAGAAGACATGGCGATAACTTGTCACTTCAGTGATGTACGACTTCATCCGCGGGGCATTGCCGTTGACGTTATGCTGACAGTGAGCCAACAGGATATTGTGCGTCAGCAAATTACCAGTACGTATTTATACCGGGGCGCTTCCGGCATGCTGAAACAGACCGGGGAAAGTGACGGCGCAGATGTCTCCGGGTCTGAAAAAACCTTTGCAGTCACTTCTGTAATGAACTTTGACGCCGCTGCAGGACGCCGGTACGCCCGTATCAGCGGCGACTATAACCCTATTCATCTTTACCGCTGGTGTGCCAGGCTGTTTGGCTTCAAACACGCCATTGCCCATGGCACTCATGTACTTGCACGATGCATCTCGACGCTGAGCGATGCGACAGTCACAGGGCAGCATGCTTTTTCTGTTACCAATGCGTTCAGGTATCCCGTGCCGTTGCCGTCTGAAATGCGGCTTAGCAGCAACGGGGAAGAAAGTATCGAAGGCAGTAAAGTGTCTGAAGTGTCTTTCGAACTGCGTGACAAGCAGGCAGTCCGCAGGAAGCAGGTAGTGCTGTGCGGACGCATCGGCGCACCTTTACAACATATACCGGCTAACCCGTGAAACTAACTGGCCTGCGCCAGTTTTTTAAGTAGTAAGGTTTTGAGTTCGTCTGCCGGCAGAGCTTTGCTGTAATAATAGCCCTGATATTCCTGCCCGTTCAGTGAACGGATAAACTCCAGCTGTTCCTCGGTTTCAATACCTTCGGTGGTTACTTTCAGGTTCAGTATTTTTGCCAGCGCAATGACCGATTTTACAATAGCCGCGTCCTGATCATTAAATACCGCTTCCGACATAAAGCTCTTATCAATCTTCAGGCGGTCGATAGGGAACCGGCGAAGCTGGGCCAGATTGGAATAACCTGTTCCGAAGTCATCAATGGATAACGACACCCCGGCCTCCCGTAAGGCCGACATAACGCCCTGCGCATATTTGGGATCCTTCACCAGCGTGCTCTCCGTGAGCTCAAGTTCAAGACGGTTCGCAGCCAGACCGGTTTCCTCTAAAATTAATTTTACTGATTCCACAAATCCTCTGTGACTCAGTTGCAGCGCTGAAATATTCACTGCAATAGGCAGCGCCACACCAAACTCCTTTTCCCAGTTTGCTGAAAACTGACACGCTTTTCTGAGCACCCACTCACCCAATGGCAAAATGAGATTCGAATCTTCAGCAAACGGAATCAGTTCATCCGGCGTAACCGTTCCCAGTACGTCATCCTGCCAGCGGACCAGAGCTTCCACACCGGTGACTTTGCCTGAGCTCACCTCCACTTTAGGCTGGTACGCCAGACTCAGGCCGTCGTTTAATAGAGCCAGTCTGAGACGTTCATCCATTTTGCTCCGGCGCTCTGTGCCGCTGGTCATATTTTCTTGATAAAACACATAATTGTTTCTGCCGGACTTTTTCGCCGCATACATGGCAGCATCGGCGTAAACCATCAGTTCATGTTTCTGCGCAGCGTGATCAGGATACATGCTCACGCCCACACTGCTGGATACGTGAACCAGCATGTCTTCAATCTGAAATGGTTGCTGCAGAGACTCAACAATGCGAAACGCCAGACTTTCCGCCACTTTACGGGAAGGATTGCCCTGGATGAGCACCATAAATTCGTCGCCGCCAACCCTGGCAACCAGATCCGTTTCCCTGACCGCTGCCCGTAATCTGTCTGCCGATTGCCTGATCAATAAGTCACCCACATGATGGCCCAGCGAGTCATTCACATTCTTGAAATGGTCCAGGTCGACGAAAAACACACTGAAGGAATCACTGCCCTGTTGCAGTAATTCCTCGATTTTTTCTTCGAAGTGCAACCGGTTAGGGAGCGTAGTCAGCGAATCACGGTAGACCATGCTTTTCAGTTCACGGTTTGCATCACTCAGCGACGCCGCCAGTTGAGCGTTTTTCGATGTCAGGTGAGTATCGTAGATAGACAGCAGCAGAGCACTCAGCATAATGCTCACCGATACCGAGGCCACTGACACAGCCAGTCTGCCGGGAGACAAGCCATCCACCGGCATCATATGCATGCCTTCAGGATAAATGGTTGCCGCCATACCGGTGTAGTGCATACCGGCAATCCCCACTGCCATTACCATACCGGCAGCTACCCGAAACCAGAAGGAAGGACGTTGATTAGCGACCGGGTTCAGGCTGAACACTAACCAGAGTGCAGCAGCGGACGCGCCTACAGCTATCAGCACCGAGCAGGCAAAAATAAGCGGGTCATAACTCAGTTCACCGTGCATTTGCATGGCTTCCATTCCCACATAATGCATGATGCACACGCCGGCTCCCATCAGCAGAGCTCCAACCGCCAGCCTTCCGGCTGTCGGGCTACCGTTACGAACCACCGCCAGCGCCAGGCCGGAAGTGAGAATGGCTGCCAGAAAAGATACCAGGGTCAGAGGAATATCGTACATCACCCGGGTGGACATATCCATTGCCAGCATGCCGATAAAATGCATGGACCAGATCCCGACGCCCATAGAAAACGCACCACCGGTCAGCCATAAATGTGAGGCGATGCCTTTGGTCGCACGCAGGCGTCCCGCCATATCCAGTGCAGTCAGGGAAGCAATGAATGCGACACCAAGTGAGAGCGCAACAAGTCCGGGGTGATATTGTGCATCCATGTTCGTTCCTTTTTTATAAACCGGCAGGTCAGTTGTCCGGTGAACACAACACCGGAAATTAGACTTAAGTCTAATTGGCTATGCGGGAAGGAAAAATGCCCGGTGATCAACATGGATATGTGGTTTCATACGTTTTCATCATACAAGCCAGCCTGGCCGGGCTGTGACGAGCGTCAGGCAAGGATCGCTGCAACCTTCTCTCTGAGTAAAGGCAGCACCCTCTTTTCAAACCAGGGATTCCTCGCCAGCCAGCGGTTATTGCGGCCTGACGGATGGGGCAGCACCATAGCATCCGAACCTGATGATGCTGTTTGTTCTACAGCATCAGTTAAGGTTTTGTACTCCGGAAAATAATATTGCTGTGAGTAGCGCCCGATATGGATCATGATTTCAGGGGACAACTGATCGAGAACCGGTTTGTGCCAGGTGGCAGAACAAATTTTAGGCGGTGGTGCATCTGCACCATTCTTGTAGCCCGGAAAGCAAAATGCCATAGGAAGGTGAGCAAATAAAGACGAGTAAAATGCTGACCGGTTCACCCCGAGCCAGAGGCGAAGTTTATCGCCACTGGTGTCATTCCAGGGCTGGTGGCTTTCGTGAGCTTTGATGCCGGGTGCCTGTCCGACAATCACAATTTTCGCTTCAGCATGCAGTTGCACTACCGGTCGGGGAGCATGAGGTAATCCCCCTGCACACAGCGTGCAACGGTGTATGTCACTGAATAATTTGGCCGGATCCGTTTCAGTCATAGACCCACACTGATTGCATAAACTTCAAACTCTGGCACTATGAAACTGCCTGAAAAACCATCAAATAATAAGGACATATCCATGACTTCGCTACTCAAGAAATACTTGTCTGCCGCCATCATAACATTCTCGTTGTTTCCTCTGGCAGCCAATGCAAAAGATTCACCTCAGTATGCCGACATTCCTGCTCCGGAGTTTGAGTTTCTTTTTGAAGCCGTTGTAACACTTGATCCGCCCCTTGAAGTCGGTGAGACACGATACGGTAAACGCCGGATTATAGGCATTAATGGCGGTGAATTTCGCGGCCCCGAACTCAATGGAAAGGTGTTGAGAGGCGGCGCCGACTGGCAGACAGTGAGAAAGGACGGAACCGCTGATCTGGTGGCGGATTACAGCCTGCAAACCGACTCCGGCGAAATCATCTATGTGCATAATGAAGGGATCCGCACCGCTTCACCGGAAGTGCTGGCCAGGCTGGCTAAAGGAGAAGACATGCCTGCAGCGTCTTACTACATGCGTACTGCCGCAAAACTGGAAGTCGCTTCAGACAGTCCCCACGCCTGGCTGAATAAGTCAGTTATCGTGTCCACCGGTATGCGAAAGGCCAACAGCGTCGTCCTGCATTTCTACCGCGTTAAGTAACCGCCTTACTCATGCTGCGCGCAGAGAAAGTCTCTGCGCCTGCTGATCCACATTATTTTGCTGTGACTTTCCGTTTGCTGATTTTAAGCAGGTGGTCTGCGGTCCGGTCAATGGCCGCCTTCAACGGCTTTTTCTTCAGCTCCGTGAACGATGCCAGCACCCGGCAGGCGACCAGCGCGAAGACGACAGCAAAAATGTAGCTGGTCCAGCTGGCTGCATCATGGAAAAACGGCACCAGAGATAACAGTAGAAATAGCGGAGTGTGGTACAGATAAATACTAAACGAGAAACAAGCCAGCGCTTTCACAGCTTTGGTTGCCAGCTCACCAATCCTGATACGCAGATGGTATGCACTGTAAAAATTCACGACTGCCAGCAGAGCAAGAAAATAATCCCCAAGAAACTGCTTGGCAGGAATAAATTTAGGCGGCGTGCCGAGTACATAATGATTAAATTCATCCAGCACAGAATCAAAAGCAGTTACCTTTGTTGCAATAAATCCGAGTAAGGTTGCAGCAAACAGGCATAACGCCGTACCCCGGCCCGGCGTGTATTTATCTTTGCACACATAAAGCAATGCGCCCATTCCCCACAATGGTAGAAACAGCGCAATATACGGTCCCATGATCAGAATTACTGCGAAAATGAGTAACCAGCGGTAGCGGTTTGCATAAAGCACCACGGCGATAAATACGTAATACCAGACTTCATAACTTAGCGACCAGTACGGGAAGTTTCCGGCGGGGAACAGGAATCCCAGCCACGACTGGGAATAAAAAGACAGGAAAATAGGGTAGTACAACCAGGCTTTGTTGATGGTGTAGTCTACCGGTTCGCCCTGAACAGATGTATGAATAAGGCTGGCAATGATTCCCAGCATCAATCCGGGCACAGCCACAGAGTAAATCCGCGCCATCCGGTTGGTGGCGAAGGAATACAGGTTTTTATCTTTCTCTTTTCCGCACCAGGTAATGACAAACCCGCTGAGCACGAAAAACAATACCACGCCATCTCTGCCCAGGCGGGCTTCTCCAAGAATATCCTGAAGCCATAATGGCCCGAAGTGACCGGCGTGAGATAGCAGTACCAGAAAGGTGGCAACTACCCTGACCATCTCAAGGTATACAGACAATCCTTTGTTCATTAGTTATTCCTGAACATTGTTACTATTCTGAACGCAGAGTAAACCGTGACTTTACCATATACAACCTCTTGTCACTCCGCCGTGCGCTTCAGCGGTTCCCACCAGAATATTTTTAGCCACGCAGTGCACAGAGCTATCACAGACAGGCTGATAGCAAAAGGCTCCCACGCTTTAATGACCATAAAGATTGGTGCTGCGGTTAATGATGTATGCCAGATAACACCCACCACCACATTAGCGGCATCTTTTTTAAACTGGTTGTTCGCAGTTATTGCGACGCCATCTTCCTGCAGCGCCCGCACGACTGGTTGCCACCAGCCCCAGGGACGGGTTTTCTGATAGAACGCCTTCAGCACCCCCATATCATCCGGTCGGGTGAGCAGGCTGACGCCAATGCACACCAGCAAGCAGAAACCGAATAAAAACGGGAACGCATACAACGGCTGAATGTCCGTGAACATAAGAAAGACCGACAGAATGATTCCCGCCGTCATGCCGCAAAAGAATGCCATGCCGTTGAAACGCCACCAGTACCACTTCAGCACGTTCGCTGCCGTGTAACCACCGTATAACGCAGACACCAGCCACATCACCATACTGTTCAGTGACGGTACAAACAACCCGAGTAACGAACCACAGACGATGAAAAGAACAGACACCAGATAGCTGAGTTTCAGCGCCTTTCTTTCCGGTATCTCAGGATTGATGTAGCGTTTATAAATATCGTTGACCACATAGGCCGGTGCGGCGTTTGAGGTAGCGGCAAAGGTAGACATGAAAGTCGCCAGCAGCCCTGCAATGATAAGCCCCAGCAGACCTGACGGAATAAAATTGGCCAGGGTCAGCGGTAATATTTGCTCGAAATCTGCAGCGCTGTTCATTTGATTTAAAGCCGGCGTGAGATAAACCAGCGCCAGTACGGTGAGGCCGGTGACCATCATGTAGCGGGGAAATAACAGTACAATACTGACAAAACCGCTCATTTTAGCCGCCTCTGACGGTGTGCGCGCAGCAAGAATACGCTGCATATCAAAGTTAGGCGCAGGCCCGGCCAGGCTTTGCAAAATGCCTTTGAAAAGTCCCAGCATGATGAAAAGCGAAAACAGCGAATAGCCGTCACCGGCAATCCGTTCATTAGCCTCAGGCAACAACGCTTGCCAGTCCAAATCCAGTTGCCAGCCGAACGACAGTGATGTCCATCCCTCAGGCACCACTGCAGCCAGCATGCCAGGAGAAACCTGCATCATTGCAATCACACCGATGGCAATGCAGGCCGCTGTCATAACTAAAAACTGTAACACCTCTGTGTAGACCACACTTACCATGCCACCACGTACAACATAAAGCGCAGTAAACCCGGTGATCAGAGCGCCGTAAAGCACTTCGTTAAGCCTGACATCTGTACTTAACTGCCAGGGCAGGAAGGCCGCAGCGAACTTGCCGATGCCGGTGAATCCGTAAGCGAGAAGCCCCAGCACACTGATCAACGCAAATACAACCACAATGATATGGCTCAGCGTGGCCCCCCGCCCTTCGCCAAACCGGAACCGTATCCATTCTGCCCCCGTCATCACACCCGACCTGCGCAGCCAGACGGAAAGGAAAATCATAAGAAAAATTTGGTTAAAGCTGGGCCAGAGCCAGGGAATGAATACGCTTTTCAAACCATAGATAAAAAGCAGGTACACCATCCACATGGTGCCACTGATATCGAACATGCCTGAGGCATTGGACAGCCCGAGCAACGGCCAGGGGATTTTATTCTGGCCGAGAAAATAATCTGTTGTGTTTTTTTTGTTAAATCTGGCTATTCCCATTCCAAGCAGAATGACAACACAGAGATAGCCAGCAATGACGAGAACGTCAAAAGACGACAACTTCATAGCATGTTCCATTAAGGCCGGTGAGGCTCAGTCACCATTTTACCTTTTTGAAACCGGTTGTCGTCAATAAACAATGTATTAACGAATGTAACCCGTCAAACGGTGTGACGCTACTGCCCTGCGGTTACCGATGAAGCGGTCCAGTTGTCCGTTCTGAAGGGTACTGCGGGTAAGCCTTCCCCGTTCACCAGATTCACGACCGGATAATCAGCCCAGGCATAGCGCACGGCAACAGGTTTCTTCACATTCGCATTAGTTAATATAATCTTCTCACCGTCCAGTTCCGCGTCAGCAAGAAAGAACCGCTTATCTTCACCGGCGATAATAAAGCCTGCAGGTGCGTTACCTTCTGTTGTTGTCAGGCCCTCAGCATTACTGAAACGTAACGTCACTTTATCGCCTTTAATATCCATACCTGAAAAGTCCGGCCCTGACGTTACGATATCCTGATGGCCGTACGCCTGCCGGGCCGCCTGACGCCATAACCTCTCGCCCACAGGCCGCTTGTTTTTAGGATGAATGTCGTCCGGATTACCCACATCAATGGACACAGCCATGCCAGTATCCGGCAGAGATAACGTCTCTTTTTGTGCATCCCGCAGGTAAGCCCATGCACTGTCGGGCTGTAAGGCCTGTGGTTTCAAAAATGCTGAAAGCTGCACAAACAGGAATGGCAATGTGCCGTCATCCGCCTTTTTGCGCCATGTCCTGATCAGTGTTTTAAATAAGTCTGCGTAGTATTCCTGACGATCGACATTGCTTTCGCCCTGATACCAGATAACGCCTTTTACCCGGTAAGGTAGCAAGGGATTTATCATCGCGTTATACAAAAAACCGGGAGTGAAGGTGTAGTTTTCAACCTCAGGAACAGGGGGCTCAATGGTATTAGTGCCCCGCCATTGTCCGGATATATCAACTTTCTCAGAGCCGACTTCGCGCCAGATTTGTGCCGGCCGGCCCACATAGGCTTTGTTGTCCCAGTCGTTCGTCACCCGGATAGCGAATACGTTTTTTCCCCGCCGCAGCCACTTTTCTGGCAGGTGATGCAGTGAATCACCATTGCGCCAGTCTTCTTTCGCAATCACGTGACCGTTAATAAACACAAAAGCGTTCTGAACAATGTCACCCACATTAATCGTGACAGATTTCGACATATCATCATCTGTAAGCGTGAAGGTATGCCGCAACCAGGTAAATTCAGTAAACGGTGTACTGTTCGGCAGGGTGACTTCAGGCCATTGACTGTCATCATAATCAACCTCAGCCGCACCGGTAGCCAATGCTACGGCTTCACTGTCGATGCGGCGCCACTTTTCGGTATTTCGCGTGTCGTTGTCACGCAGCGTTTTTGCCCAGTCAGGGTTGCGCTTTACTGCTTCAGCCTGTTCCCGGTAGCCGGGCACAGTTTCAACCGTCGCCAAATCAATCCAGGCTTCTGCCGGTGTGCCGCCCCAGTTACTTTCAATAATGCCCACCATTACATCTTCTTCTGATGAGACTTTTTCAGCAAAAAACCAGGCCACGGCAGAGGATGCACCGGCGGTGCTGGCATTGGCGACCTGCCACTTGCTCTCAGGCAATGTGGTCTGCACTTCCGGCGACAGGGTATTTGGCACATCATAAAGGCGAATGCGTGCATTACCGGCTTCAGCCAGTGCTTTTTCATTACCTGTAACGTGGTCTTTTAAATCCCATTCCATGTTGGATTGCCCGGCGGCAATCCACACATCGCCGTACCACACATCATCAAATGACGAGGTATTATCGCCCTGCACAGAAAGGGTATAGGGGCCGCCTTTTGCTTGTGCCGGTAACGAAACGGTCCAGTTCCCGGAAGCAGTTACCGTTGTGGTTTGTTCCACGTTATTTATCACAACACGGACAGTTTCGCCGGGCGCACCTGTGCCCCACAGATTGACCGGTTTGTCACGCTGTAACACCATGTGATCAGTAAATAACGTCGCTATTTCTGCTGCGGATGCGTGCACTGACATGACAATGGACAGTGTCATGCACAAAAGGCTTTTTTTCATTTTAATTTCCTGAGGTAAACCGGCGTGCACGCAGCAAGAAGAGTGCTATTTAACAGCCCGCGTGCTTTCCCGGATAATGATTTCAAACGGTAAAATGTATTCGGTAAGTTTCGGCTGTTCACCTTCAATTATGCGGAACAGCAATTCGGCAGCTTCTTCCCCCATTCTCACAGCAGGCTGCCTGATGGTGGTCAATGGAGGATCGCAGTAATTGGCCATATCCAGATCGTCAAATCCGGTGACAGAAATGTCATCGGGTACTTTCAGACCTTTCTCTTTTAAGCCTTTGAGTGCTCCGATTGCCATTTCATCGTTGGCACAGAAAAGCGCCGTAGGCCGCTCGTCCATGTTGACGAAATGCTTCACTGCATTAAATCCGGACCAGAACGAAAAGTCGCCTTCAACCACCAGCTCTTCATCAAAGGCAATGCCCGCATTTTCCAGCGCCTGTTTATAGCCATCCTGCCTGGCCATGGAGTGAAGGTTGTCTTTCAGGCCGGAAATCATACCGATGCGGCGGTGGCCCTGACTGATCAGATACGTCACCATTTTGGCAGCGGCTTCTTCATTGTCGATGCGAACAGAATAGTAAGGGGTACCGGCACAGCCAGCCGCATTCACGGCTTTTACATCTTTAATAGGCAAAACAGCTTTGTCATTGTGGGGAGTCAGCTGAATTAATCCGTCCGCCTGACGGGTTTCCACCAGTTGAATAAATTCCTGCTCCCGGCTGGCACTGTCACGGGTATCACCGAGCAACACATTAAAACCATGCTTTGCAGCCGTATCTTCAACGCCACTGATTAACTGCGCGAAGAACAGATTAGCGATATTAGGTACCAGCACTACAATGGTGTTAGTGCGCTGTAAGCGAAATTTTTGAGAGGTGAGATTTGGCCGGTACTGCAATTTCTCTATCGCCTGATTCACACGGCGGAGACTTTGCTTTGAGACCATTTCAGGGTTACTGATAGCTCTTGAAACGGTGGCTATTGATAAGCCTGACTCTCTGGAAACATCACGGATAGTGGCCATAGTCGATACTTTCTACGCTGGAATGGTAAGGGAATTCAACAAACTCCCTTCACGCTTTTTTAATAATTCATGCAGTGTAAAACATCGGGGGTACTATTCGTACCCCCGCTTCACGACTTTCTGCTTAAGCTCAGAACTTCGCTCTTACGCCCACGATGTAGCGGGTTTCATAGTAGTTCTGGAAGGCGTACTGATCTTCCCATTGCAGGTAATAATCTTCGTACTCGCCAGTGATGTTCGAGCCCTGCGCATAGACAGAGAAGTTCTCATCAATGTCGTAGCTGGCAGAAATGTCCACATAAGATGTCGGGGCCTGATAAAGGTTCAAAGCTCCCCAACCACCCTGACCGGCTAAGCGTTCGCTGCGGTAGTTGTAAGCAATACGTGCTTCAAAACGGTCGCCCTGATACCAGCCGATAACGTTAAACTGACGCTCAGAGTTGTCGTTAAACATATTCTCTTCGCCGTAAATGTCAGTACCGGAACCTTCACTGGGTGAATAAGTGAAGTTAGTATCCATACCGAAGCTGGCTAACAGAGACTCACCTTCGATGAAGTCACTGAACGCGATTTTCGCACCGATTTCAAAACCTTCCAGCGTACCACCGTCACCCTGAACCAGCGTAGTGATTGGTACGCTGCGACGTACTATTCCGTCGGCATCCGGCATTTCCATGTCTACCGTCTGGTTCACAGTGAAACTGTCAATTTCAACACGGAATAGTGCAGCAGATACCATACTGGCCTGACCGGGATACCATTCTAACGACACGTCGTAGTTAGTCGAGCGCCATGGATCAAGCTGCGGATTACCCGCCAGGCTACCACCGGTCACAATGAACTGACCTTGTGTCGGGCTGCCTTCTACTGAATCTAACGCATTGCTTAACGTTAAACCTTCACCGTACTGATTCAGGTTAAGCGGTGTCATGTTTTCTGAATAAGCAAAACGTGCAATTACATTGTCCGTGATGCTGTAAGACAGGTTCAGAGTTGGTAACACATCAGTATAGTCACGGCTTGAAACCACATCGCCGGTATCAATAGCGGTACCACTGTAAGGCAGGTTATCACCGGCAATGTTCTGCTTCACAGTAAGGTCAGTTTCGATAACACGAATACCCACGTTACCGGTCAGCAAGCCGTCCATGCCTTCGAAGTTTGCCTGCAGGAAGTAGCTTAGCTCAGCCACATCAGCGCTGAAGCTGGAACCGGGAACGATTTGTTTTACCGATTCACCGAAAACGCGGTTATGGAAGGCTTCAGGATCATCGTAATCTGCAGGATCAACCGCCCAGATTGCAGGAATACCGGAAACAGGGCCGAAGTCTGTGACCTGTACCACGTTGTTGTACTGATCAAGAGGAATGCTTTCCAGAGCGGCATAAGGCATGAATTCGCCGTTTACCATCTCGCCGTCTGAACACGCTGGCGCATCAGCATTCAGCAATACGTCTGTCGCTTTCCACTGTGCCATACAGCCGGCGGTTTGTACCGGTGAAAACAGGTGATAACGCTCGTAGTCTGCGCTGCGTTTACCATAGCGGATACCGCCTTCGATGCTGGTCACGTAACCGCTGTCGAACAAATATTTGCCTTTCATGCTAAAGGCGTTGATGTCGCCTTCTGAGTTTTCATTGTTCTCAGAGCTGAAAGCGCCAATGTTGTAGCTGGACAAATTGCCCATGTAATCGGCAATAGTCGCACCGTCGCCCAGGCCGCCGGTCAGTGAACGGTCAAAGCCGCTCCACACAGGGTGCTCACCGGTAGTGTCATAAGTCAGATGCGGATTTTCGCTGTAGCCCATAGCATTAATAGCTTGCAGACAGCCGCCGTCATCGCCCACAACCACATCATCGGGTCCGCACTTGTCAGACGGAACCAGGTTAGTTGTACGACCCAGCGTGGTTGACCCGTTGGTCATATCGCCTTCGTTATAACCGTGACGGTGTTCCTGGGAGGCACGTCCGATAATTGCACGGAACTGACCACTGAATGCGCCGCCGTTATCGTAATCTAATTGCAGGTTAATGTTGGTAGAACTGTTGTTGTACACATCATTCTGAGTGAATGACTTCAGACGTGACGGATACAGCTCAGCCGTTTGCCAGGAATACATTTCGCCGCCATCAATCATTGCACCGGTGGCACGCTCCTGTGTTGGCGTAAACCAGCCGCGGGGGCCCCACTTGTTGGTCGCACTTAAACCGACTTTACGGTTGTATTCTTCCTGCTCGGTATAGAACACATCTGCGGTGAAAACAAAACCTTCACCCAAATCTACCTGCATGGATGTATTCAGACCCAGACGCTCACGTTCAGTGCCCTGATTCCAGGCAGAAAAACCTTGTGAACCTAAGATAACGCGGCCATCACGGCCGTCCACGCCAACTTCCGCAGCACTGGTGCGGTCGGTCCAGCCGGCATCGCCCGGGCTGCCGGTATTGATACCATTATACGAGTTAGCCAGATTCACATTGGCGTAGGTACCGGAGATCATGAAACCCACATCGCCGTTCTGCCAGTTATACAATGCAGATAAATTAGGATCGTTCTTTTTAGTTTCATCGCCACGTTGCATTTCTGCTGCACCGCTGAAGGTAGAGCCTTCTTCAAAATCAAACGGACGATAAGTTTTTAAGTTAACAGTACCGGTGATACCGGCATTGCCCAGATTGGCTGTGGCATTTTTAAATACATCAGCACCACGGAACAGAGGTGACGGGATATCGCTGAAGTTAGGTTGAGTGGATACAACAGAGTTTGCACCAAGATACTGTTCACCGTTCAGCTGAGTGACTACCTGAGGTAATCCCCGGATATTGAGTGAACCACCCTCACCCGCAGTACGGCGAATTTGCACACCGGAAATACGCTGCAAAGAGTCTGAAATTGTTACATCCGGCAGTTTACCGATATCTGTTGCAGCAATAGAGTCTACAACAGTGGCTGCCGTTCGTTTGTTGAAAATGGAAGCTTCCTGAGAGCCCCGGATACCGCTGACGTTAATCACTTCGATATCACTGTCATCAGGTACTTCTGTCTCTTGTGCGAAGGCTGTTACAGGTTGGATGGCCGCTAGTACGCACAATGCCAACACCGAACGTTTCACGCCATGTTTTCCGGCAAATGTCTCTTTCATCTCTGGTCCCTAATTGCGAAAAAATTTTCTTAAAAAGGGTGCAATTTCGTGTCCTCCCGATACCACACCCGTAATGTAACCGTTTTCAGGCAGAGGCAATCTATTACATTAAAACTTACTTTTCAATAACAGCAATTTTACAGCACAACCTAAATTGCAGGCAGTATACTCACGTAATTAACATAATTCAAAAAACCATATAATTCTTAAACTTAACCAAAATCAGTCTTATTAAAAAGGTGGTTTTTCATGCCTCCAAATGGCGGATTAAGCCTGATAAACTTCACGATGAATGGTTTTATTTTTCAGATGAAACCACGGAACGCTATTCAGTTTAAGAAACCGTTATCAGCAACAAAAACCGCACCAAAAACTAATAAACAGCTATTATTCAATAATTTAAAATTAAACCTAACAACAAAACACAGAAATCATTGAAACCGGTTACACAAATACGCTAAGGTACACCGCAAATTGTTAAATCAATTTACACAGCATCACAAAAATAAAACGTTCCGGATACCAGTTGGATTTTCAAGACCCATGATGAATCGAAGACAACTTCTTAAAACACTTACCGCTGTAGGGGGCATTGGCGCAGCATCCCTGCTAAGCGGCAATGCCATCGCTGCCGCTCAACACTTCAGAGGCGATGCCACTGCGGCTTTACCGGCAATATTGAGCGTCAATGCATTAGAAACCCTGCGCCGTATTTGCGCGCTGACTATTCCTCAAACCAGCACACCCGGTGCTGCTGAGGTCATGTGTCACCACTTTATCGATCATCAGTTAAGTGTGGTGTACGGCGAAGAGGAACAGCAGTCAGCTCTCGCACTGCTTGCCAGCATTGATAAGAACGCCACATCCTTTGGCGCTAAACAGTTTTCCCTCTTGAACGAAGCGTCCCAATTGCGCTTGTTAACTGCCCTGGAGAAAGCAGAAGCCCCCTTTTCTGCCGCTCAAAAGGGCACGTTCAAGTTTCTTAAAAGCCTGATCGTGTTTGGTTATTACACATCTCAGCCGGGCGCGACAAAAGAACTGACTTACCTGCCTGTACCCGGGGGTTTTAAAGGCTCAGTGCCTCTCGCCTCTGTGGGCAGCGCTTACAGCTCTAAAGCTTATTACTAGCCGGAAGTACCGAAATGAACAAAGAAATGTATATAGATGAATCTTCAGAAGTTTATGATGCCATCGTAATTGGTTCAGGCGTGACCGGAGGCTGGGCGGCGAAAGAGCTGACCGAAAAAGGCATGAAAACGCTTATGATAGAGCGTGGCCGTGTTGTTGAACACCGCAAAGACTATATCTCAGAAGCCGTACCGCCCTGGGAATATGCCAACCGTACCAAGGTGGCAAAAGAACTTACTGATGAGCAATACAAAATTCAAAAGCAGTGTTACGCCTTCCATGACGGGACAAAACACTTCTTTGGTAACGATAAAGATTATCCTTACAGTACAGAGGAAGGGACGGATTTCAGCTGGATCAGAGCGAATCAGCTGGGGGGTAAATCGTTACTCTGGCACCGTCAGTCATACCGTATGAGTGCCTTCGACTTTGAAGCAAATAAGAAAGATGGCCACGGCAATGACTGGCCCATCCGCTACAAGGATTTAGCGCCCTGGTATGAGTATGTAGAAAGGTTCGTGGGGATCAGCGGGGCTGCGGCCAACCTGCCACAATTGCCGGACAGCGTATTTTTACCGCCGTTTGAAATGACAAAACCCGAGCTGGATTTCACCGCAAAAATGGCGGAAGCGGAGCCGGATAAACCTGTCATCATCAGCCGTTGCGCCCATTTAACCAAGCCGAAGAAAATCCATCTGGAGATGGGCCGTGCACAGTGCATGGCCAGAAACGAATGTCAGAAAGGCTGCTCGCTGGGTGCTTACTTCTCAACACAAAGCGCTACCCTGCCCGCTGCAGCCAGAACAGGTAATCTGTACATTGCGCCAAACAGCGTGGTGGAAAGCCTCATCTATGATGAGAAAACTAATCGCGTGAAGGGTGTACGTGTTATCGACAACGATACCCTGAAACAGCGGGAATATTACGCCAAAGTGGTGTTCTTATGTGCTTCCACTCTGGGGACCACTCAGATCATGCTGAACAGCACATCTAAACAATTCCCCAACGGTATTGCTAACAGCTCCGGCGTACTTGGCCATTATCTGATGGACCACAATTACAATGCACTGGTGACCGCCAGCATTGACGGCTATGAGGAAGAATATTATTCCGGCCGAAGACCGGCATCGCTGTATATTCCTAACTTCCATTATGAACCCCGGCGCTACCACAAAGACTTCAAACGGGGTTATGCGTTAGCTGGCAGTGCATCACGGGCTGACTGGCAATCGATGGGCAGTATGGATGGCTTTGGGAAGTCCTTTAAATCACTGTTACACAATCCTGGCGGCTGGGGAATTGGCCTGCAGGCTCAGGGAGAAATGCTTCCCCGTCACGATAATCAGGTGGCGCTGCACAGTTCCAAAAAAGACAAATGGGGTATTCCCCAGTTAAATATTAACTGCAAGTGGTCAGATAACGAAAATGCCATGATGCAAAGTGCGCTGGAAGTGGCCTCTTCGATGATGGAAAAAGCCGGCTTCAATAATATTGAACAGCGTATTCTGGGTCAGGCGCCGGGCCTGGCTATTCACGAAGTGGGAACAGCCAGAATGGGCCGGGACCCGAAAGATTCTATTTTAAACGGCTATAACCAGGCTCATGACGTACCGAATTTATTTGTGACAGACGGTGCCAGTTTCTGTTCTACTGGCGTGGGAAATCCCTCGTTAACCTTTATGGCAATTACTGCCAGAGCAGTTGATTACGCAGTAAAAGAATTCAAATCAGGACGACTATGATGACTAAAACAATGAAGCGACTCTCTCCTGTCGCTCTGGCTATTGGCCTTGGCGCAACAGCATTGCTGGGTGGTTGCAGTGAACAACCCGCTCAGAACACGCAAACTGCATCTGAACCGGCTGCACAGGTAGCAGCCCCGGAGACAGAACAAGCTTTTGTTGCTCCGCAAATCAGCGTGCAACTGTGGTCGGTAAAAGACGCATTAAAAGACGACTTTAAAGGCACGCTGGAAAAGCTTGCAGCTCTTGGTTTTGACGGTGTTGAATTCGCAGGCGACTTCGGCCCCTACGCAGAAGATCCTGCCGGCTTAAAAGCGTATCTGTCTTCCATTGGTTTAACGGCCAGTGGTGCACACGTACAAACTCCGCAGTTAACGGATAACCTGGAAGACACCGTTGAGTTTTATCAGGCGCTGGGTATTGATGCTCTGATCATTCCCTGGGATGACCGCGCATTTAACGGTGATGATGTTAAAGCATTCGCTGCGGAACTTACTGATTTATCTGAAGCGCTGGCACCTTATGGCATGAAGGTTGGTTTTCATAACCATGCTCAGGAATGGGCTGATTACGGCGATACCAGCTATTTCGACTATATAGCCAGTCATACGCCTGAGTCAGTCATTTTGCAGCAGGATGTGGGCTGGACAGTACACGCTGACAAAGATCCCATTGCTTTCGTTCGTCGCTATCCCGGCAGAACATTAACCACTCACTTTAAATCCGATGTACTGGAAGACAGTGACTTGCTGCCCATTATCGGCAAAGACGACATAAGCTGGTCTGCGATTTACCGTGCAACAGTGTTAGATGGTGGTGCTGAATGGATTGTCATTGAACAGGAAGTCTATCCTGACGGACTTTCTCCT
The DNA here is from genome assembly GCF_056160285.1 of Alteromonas sp. AWJ4_197. NCBI lineage: Bacteria > Pseudomonadati > Pseudomonadota > Gammaproteobacteria > Alteromonadales > Alteromonadaceae > Alteromonas > Alteromonas sp. AWJ4_197. The sequence continues at coordinate 645,774 of NZ_JBSWWW010000002.1, forward strand.
ATGGACGCTGTAGCCGCCTCTAAAGCCGGCTTCGACGCCATCATTGCAGAGTAATTAAACGCTGATGCTGTATTCTCTGCACCTGTGCATTGCTGCACAGGTGCAGAGTGCCAGCATAATTTACTACTTAGTATCCGTAATCAGTCCGGAACCAACGCGATGGCTTCCCTGACCGGAGTTTCACCTTCAGTCAGCTCGATAATTTTACGGCTGATCCCCTCGTTTTCGATAATAGCCAGCAACGTTTCAGCCACATCATCTCTTGAAATATCACCATATTTAATGGCGAGTCCGGCATTTACCTTTCCGGTTCCCTCTTCCAGCGTAAGCGTGCCCGGCCGGAGGATGACCCAGTCCAGCTTACTTTGCGCTAAGTAAACATCCGCCAGACGCTTCACCCGCATGTAGTTTTCAAAGGTTTCTGATATATGTTTGCCCCGGCCGGCATCCGGGAATACCGACACAAGAATGAAACGCTTCACACCGGCAGCCTGCGCGGCATCTACCGACTTTTCCAGTCCCTCACCGTCTACGGCATTCGTTAACTCCACACTGGCACCACCGGCACCGGCGGAGAACACCACGGTATCAGCGCCTTTCATTGCTGTAGCTAAGCTGTCGACGCTGGCATCTGTAATGCTAAGAAGACAGGGTTTCCCTCCCAGCCCGGTCAGGCTGTCGCTTTGTTCCGGCTTCCGGTGCATGGCCGTGACCTGATGGTCGGTGTCACTTAACCGCTTCACTAAACGTGAACCCACTTTACCTGCTGCACCAACAATAAATACGTTTGCCATGATTTACTCCTCTTTCAGATTATCGCCCGGCGTATGTCGCTCAGGCTTGCCCGTTTGGAAGAAGGGCAAAAAAATCATAAGTACAAGATTGGTACTCAGCGGAGTGAGGCAAGATCAACCGGTGCGATGAAACGTAGCCCTTTATTAAACATGAGCTGAAATTGTCTTCCAGCTATGCTTCACAAACCCTTACCAACAAAGGCCTGAAACCGGTTTTTGTTGGTAAAATTGCCCGTATACAACTGACGTCTTATTCCGTTCCCGTTAATTCGATGTAAAGTCATTGCTGTATTTTTTAGCAGCGGGCTTTCTTGTTCAATTGCTGCTTCCCCTCTTCTTTTTACTATCGCATTGGAATCTTTTATGAAAAGCGATTTACCGGAGTGATCATGTTTTCTGAATCCAGAATTTTGTGTCCGCAATTAAAAAATAAAGTGATGAGTGCTGAACAGGCTGCTGCATTCATCAATGACGGTGACACAGTAGGTATGAGCGGTTTTACCGGCGCCGGTTACCCAAAAGCCCTGCCGGGTGCCCTGGCTAAACGTGCAGAAACACAACGTCAGGCAGGCAATCATTTCCAAATCAATTTGTGGACCGGTGCCTCAACAGCGCCTGAGCTTGATGGTGCGCTGGCAGCCGTGGATGGTATTAACATGCGCTTGCCCTTCCAGTCCGACCCTGTTTGCCGCAAGCAAATCAATAATGGTCAGATGCATTACATCGATATTCACCTGTCTGAAGTTTCCCAATACGCCTGGTCAGGCTTTCTGGGCAAACTGGACATTGCTGTTATTGAAGTGACGGCTATTCATGAGGATGGCCGGTTAGTGCCTTCATCTTCAATTGGTAACAACAAAACCTGGATTGAACAGGCTGACAAGATCATTCTGGAAGTGAACAGCGGACAAAGTCTGAAACTGGAAGGCATGCATGATATTTATTACGGCACCGCCTTACCGCCAAACCGCAAGCCCATCATGTTAACCAAAGCCGATGACCGTATCGGCGATGCGTATTTTACTATTCCCCCGGAGAAGATCCTTGCCATCGTAGAAACCTCTGCCCCTGACAGGAACAGTCCATTTACGCCGCCGGACGCCTGCTCAAGACAGATTGCTGACCATATTCTCGATTTTTTCCGCTTTGAAATTCAGAAAGGCCGCTTACCCAAAGAACTGCTGCCATTGCAATCAGGCGTGGGCAACATTCCCAATGCCGTACTGGAAGGCCTGGATACCGGCGGCTATAAAAACCTGACAGCGTACACGGAAGTGATTCAGGACGGCATGCTAAAAATGCTCAAGTCAGGTACGTTATCAGTAGCCTCGGCCACAGCATTTTCACTCAGCCCCACAGCGCTGGACGAGCTGAATAAAAACATGGATTTTTACCGCGAGAAAATCATTCTCCGCCAGCAGGATATCAGTAATCACCCTGAGATCGCCCGCCGTCTGGGCGTCATTGCCATGAACGGCTTACTGGAAGCAGATATCTACGGGAATGTGAATTCCACTCATGTGATGGGCACCAGAATGATGAATGGTATTGGTGGCTCAGGCGACTTCGCCCGTAACGGATACCTGTCTATTTTTGTCACCCCGTCCACCGCTAAAAACGGCGCAATATCCTCTATCGTACCTATAGTGTCTCATGTGGATCACACCGAACACGATGTAAAAGTCATTGTTACCGAGCAGGGTCTGGCTGATTTACGGGGCCTGTCACCCCGTCAGCGGGCAAAAGTCATCATCGATAAATGTGCCCATCCGGACTACCGCGACAGACTGCACGACTATTTCGAAAGAGCCTGTGCCAGCGCCCGCGGTATGCATACCCCTCACATTCTCGGCGAAGCCCTGAGCTGGCATGAGAACTACGAACAGTTTGGTAAAATGTAAGTATACCTGAGAAAGCCGGTGATTGACCTGATCACCGGCGGATGTTGAGCCGGACACACCGGCATTTTATTTCTTCTGTGAAAACAACCATGGCAGTAGTCCGGGTTCTGCCAGAGCCGGATCCCAGCTGTTATGATTCACGCCCGGGTAGGTGGTGAATTTGACCGGATTGCCCTGTGCCTTTAGCCCTTCCACCATGCGAATGTTATATTCGGGGATCACCACCTGATCCACATCGCCATGGAATGCCCAGACGGGAAGATCAGAACGGATATTACCGGCAAGTTCAGCATTTGCACCGCCACAAATTATCACTGCGGCAGCGAAGGTGTCAGGCTTTCTGGCTAACAGCTCATAGCTGCCCATGCCCCCCATAGACAATCCCATCAAATACATGCGGGATGTATCCACGAAAGGCTGCTCTGACAACCAGTCAGTTATCGCCATGACGCCTTTAAGCGCGTCGGTGGCCGGCACGTCATTTTCGCCGGTATACGGATAGTCAAAACTAAAGGGTAACTGACTGCGGTCAGCGATGGCAGCGGCCCAGTAATCTTCTGCAGGCGCCTGAGGGAAAATAACGATGGCGGGAAAGTCGCTGCGGTGCTCTGCAAACAATTTACCGCCGTTGTTCAACTGCGCCTGATTGTCGTTGCCACGCTCTCCGGCACCATGCAGAAAAAGCACCACCGGATAGTTTTTTTGCGGATCAAATTGTTCCGGCAACATCATCTGATAAGGTGTTTTTGTGCTTCCGCTGTCAAAAACATTGGCTTCATAATACTGTCGCCAGACTTCCCCGGCGGCGGACTCCTGTGCACTCACATTCTCTGCCGCAGTTTTTTTTGGCGCCTGAACAACAGGCGTATTGTGAGTGGTACACCCTACCAGCAGAACACTCAATGCCACAGCACTGATTGAAAACTTAGCCAATCTTCCCATCATCTTTTTCCCTGTTAGTGTCCAATGGACTGAATGTTCGACTGTACTTTATGGTCGATAGTAAAGCCCAGCTTTTTCAGTCCCCGCTGAACATCTTTATCCTTCATAAAAGTGTTCCACAACAGAGCTGTCCGGTAGTTTTCTATCATACCTACAATAGGCCCCTGATCGATGGCCAGATAGGTATTTCTTACCTGGGTTTCCGGATTGTCTGACACACTTAAATTAATGCCGTCGAAAAAGCCCATCCGGCCAAACATGTGGCGGCCATGGTTACGGTAAAGGTTTTTCAGTACTTTCATCGACTCAGCCGGTGTATACGGCATAGAGGATAAGGCGGCCGTTGGCGAAATAGTGCCGTGATCCCGTTCAGCGCCCGGTGCATGTGCCGTATAACCCACCGGCACCATATCACCGGCTGTCAGCCCCCAGAGATCTTCACCATAGCCCTGCCAGCCAAAGGGATTATCAATACAGTACGCACGGTTTATCAGTGTATGGCGTTTGTTTTGCTCCCAGTAATTCGTGTAGCGATCACGCAAGCCTCTCGGATCCAGCCCCATGAAGCTATAATGAGCAAAGAACAGAGGGCCCCCCATGTTCACTTTATTACCCAGCGGTAATGTCATACCATAATAGGTTGAGTAGTTTCTGAATTCTTTGACTTCCCAGCCCCCCCAGCCTTCGTGGTAAGGTTCAGCGGAAATAGCATTAGTCGGGGATGACGCAGCAAGAATGTAGACAATCAGCGCCTCATTGTAGCCTTTGATAGGGTGATTCATTTTCCAGCCGTAATTTTCCGACCAGTGCCAGTACAGAATATCTTTGCCCTGTGTATACCATTCCCAGTCCATGTCTTCCCACAATGCAGTAATGCGATTACGTAAACGCTGCTCTTCTTTATCATCGCCGTTGAAATACTGACGGGCAGTCAGCAGACCCTGCATCATAAATGCGGATTCAACAATATCGCCGCCATCATCGTATTTACTGAAGTTAAAAGCATTCAAATCATCTGCGGTATACCAGTGTGCCCACATGCCCTTGAAACGCTCGAACTGTTCCAGGTGGTCTGTCATTTTGTTCAGTCTCGCCACAGCCGCCTTGCGGGTTACCCAACCCCGTTCCGCAGCAGTGATGATGGCAGCAATACCAAACCCTGTACCACCGGTTGTCACGATGTCACCATCCTGGTCCATGAAGGGGATGCGTTCCCGCGCCATGCCACTGGAAGGTTCAGCATGGTCCCAGAAATAGCGGAAAGTATAACGCTGCACCATATCCAGCAGCTCATCATCGGTAAAATCGCGGGTTTTGGCTTCTCCTGACGCCAGTTCTGTTTCTGTATCGCCGTTTACTTCCATAAGCCGGTATTGCAAGGTCAGATTAGTGCCCAGATCACGGACAAAATCCATGGCAAATGCACTGTTCGTTTCCAGTCGCGTGTGCCAGTTCTTGCCGTCCTGCGTTACCTGAACACGATAGCGGGTACCTTCTTCATGCAATGATTCCCAGTTCAGTTCTACGTGACTGTCGTAACCGGTTATCTGCCATCCGGCAGCGAATACGGGCAGATTAAATAAAGTGATAATGGCGAAAATTGCGCCGGAAAAGCGTTTACTGTTCATGCTGTCTGGCCTCTGATTAAGGTCATGTTTTTTATTGATAAAGTCGGGGCAGTCATGCTGCCCCGTTTTGAATTAAAATATCTGATGTTTGCGTTGTTACATCAGAAGCGCCAGCCTGCTGACAGCTTCAACTGACGTTTTCCGCCGTTAGTTGCCGCAGTCATATTCGGCTGCTGGAAGTTACTTTCATCAGGATTCAGATAGAACGTGTTGTAGTTATTTTCGTTAAACAGGTTCTGAACATCAAAACGAATCCAGGCGACGGAGTTCTCACTGATATAATCTGTCGGGAAGTCTTTACTCAGTGCCAGATCAAAGCGTGAATAGTCACTGGCCGGTGGCTCTGCCCGGCGGAAAGCACACTGGTCATTTTCATCACACAGGGTGTATTGATAAATAGTTTCAGAAGACCAGGTGTATTTGGCAGTGAGCGCCACATTCCAGGGTAAGTCGTAAGAACCGGTAAGCACAACCCGGTGATCAGGCACGCCTACAGACTTGTTCCAGCCGTAATCGCTGACTGACTCATAGTCAAAAGCATAGACTTCACTGTAAACACGGTTTTCTTCCGCATCAGTGAAGGTGTAAGCGATGTTCACGCCCCAGCCGTCTTTATGAGAACGGTTCAGTTTAAAGTAGAGGTTATTCGCGCGGGTTTCACCGTCGTTAGTTCCGATGATCAGACTGCCCCAGCCCGGAATACCGTATCCCCAGGGTGAGCCCCAGTTGGTGCCGGGTTGAAAAAATTCGCCGTCTGGCAAGCGGTTGCCCAGCAGCCAGTTAAAGCCATTTTTACTCACCGTTCTGGCAATACTGATTTCTGAGTTCCAGTCACCGAGCACACTGCGTACACCTAAACTCATTTGATCGGAGTACGGCATCTTTAAATCGTTAGGCAACAGATGACGGCTGCCCCTCACCTCTGTGCTGCTGATTAAAGAATCCAGCCCAGCCTGCGTGAGATAAACCGGGTCCCATGCCACACAATTTGACGATGAAGCATCACACTGATTAGCACTGTCACCCTGAAAGAAGTATTCCGCCGTAGCAAACGAACCGGAGCTTTGTTCCAGCTGCATAAAATCGAACTGATTACGATCATAGGAACGGCCATAGCCACCGAACAGCATATGGTTACGGTCTTCGTCCATCACATAACTGAAACCGAGACGGGGCTGCCATGCACCGGTGAAGTATTCTCTCTCGCTGCCGGTACTGATGTAATTTTCAATATCAAAATTGGCGTTCTGAATGTTCTCCCAACCCCTTAAGGCATCGACTAATTCATCCGGCGTCTGATAGTCTTTGTAGCTTGGGGTTTCTTCGTAATCCCAGCGGATCCCGATGTTCAGCGTTAACCTGTCAGTAACTTCCCAGTCATCCTGAATATAAATACCGAACTGACGGTTTTTCGCTTCTACAGCACCGCCCACTGAATCGTCTGCCGGGATCCCCCACTGCACGCGATAGGGCTGCACGATGTCGAAGCTGCCCTGACTATTGAATTCAACGTTGTAGTAATACTGCGGATTAATTGGCTGTTGCTGTATGGTGCGTAATTCGATGTCTTTGTATTTAAAGCCGGCTTTAATCACGTGATAACCGTGCCAGTCCAGATCAAGCCAGGTGAAATCGTTTTGGATCCCCCACCCTTTCTGACCTTTTTCCTGATAGTCCTGCCCGCCGCCGACGTTGATGATCGACTGCTGCGCTGCGGTCACTAAACGCATGCCGGGTTCATCAGTGAAAGCACGGGGGTTCCAGGCAGCATCTTCATAAGTCAGTCGGAATTCGTTCTGCCAGGCATCTGCTGTGTAGGTATATTTCATGTGATAACGGTGGTCCTTTACCTCGCGGTCAACACCGTATTCATAGGCATTGGCGCCGCCAAATCCGGATACATCACTTTCATCCCGTAATTTCACGGACAATTCCAGCGCCTGGTCAGCATTGATCATCCAGTCAATTTTGCCGAAAAACAGATCTTCCTCAAAATCAGAAGCAAAACGGCCGATCTGAGATGCGTATTCATCAGGCAAAGTGACAAAGTTAACCCCTTCTCCACCGATCACATCCTGAGGCTGGGCAATGGTTTTCTTCTCGTAAGATGCTAAAAAGTGCAACTGATCTCTGATAATGGGGCCGGCAAAGGTTGCACCGGCGTGACGGATGAGTGAGCGGGTTTTCCCCTGCGTTTCGTTTGGTTCAGCCTCACGGAGTCCTTCATCGGTGTAGTCGACAAAGAAATCACCTTCAAATTCGTTGGTGCCCGAACGGGTGACGGCGGTAATGGCTGTACTGCCGACCTGGTCATACTCGGCTTTGTAGTTTTGCGTAATCACCTTGTATTCGCCAATGGCACTTTGCGGGAACGGATTTCCCCGGCTGGAGTCCTGACCGGTGACACCGCCTTTAAGGACATAATCTTTCTGGCTCACCCCATCAAGAAACACGTTAACACTGCGCTGATGCTGAGCCCCGCCGCGCAGACTCACGCTGCCGTCTGACGAGGTATTTACCTGCACGCCAGGGGCAAGATCGGCAAAGGCCAGAAAGTTACGGTTATTCTGTGGCAGGCGCATCATCATTTCAGGGGTGATATTGGTGCCGATTTCTCCTCCGGAGAATGCCTCAATGCGGGTACCGGACACCGTGATGACTTCCATATTGTCATCTCCGCTGGCTGCCACATCAAAATTCAGTCGCGCTGTCTGCCCTACGCGAAGAGTGATTTCTTCAACATCACCGTCCACGATAACCTGATAAGTACCGGGTTTCAGACCAACAAACACATAGGAGCCGTCTTCACGGGTAGTGGTTTCACTGACATATCCCCGTTTGGTATCACGGGCCATGACCTTCTTGCCGGCCAACGATTCGGTGGTGCTCTCTACTTTACCCCGCAGAGTGGCTCCTTCAATCTGTGCCAGTGCCGGAAAACTGCTGATCCCCGCTGAAGCGATGGCAATAGTCAGGGCGCTGCGCTTCAGCCAGTGTGGTGTCTTCTTCATTGTGTCTCTCCATAAAATAGTGGCCGGCTTCATATCCACGATCCATCTGTTATGACCTGTTGCCGGTAACGCTCACTGAGCGGAGGATCTCTGTCCATTTTTGCTCAGCCTGGTCATGTCACTGTCGATACGCTTTCCCTGATTGCACAACTACCACTCTATGGAAACCGATTTCATCAACAAACCAATAAAACGCCGGATAGATCCAATGAAAACCAGGTGAAAAGGATACGATCCGGCGTCTGGGATCCAAATCTACATTAGCCTTTAGTCTAAAGTCAAATACAAAAAATTAACAAATCCGGTTCACTAAAATAACCTAAAAACCCGATTTAAATATTAAAATACATAAACTTACATAAATATGACCTTTACAAAAATGTTAATACGGATGAGGTAATAGAGAGGTTCATAAAACAGACAGGTTGGAAGGAAAAGACAGGCGGGCACTAAGCATTGCCGGAGAGTGCGGATATCATGACATAGTGTGATAAAGCAGAGAATTCAAAGCAAGCTATTGATTTACATTAATTTAAAGAATTAAAAAACAAATAATGAAACCGATTTCCATTACTTTTATTGCCTTTACTGTCCCGAACTGCCAAACTCACTGAAAAATATTACGTGCTGAAATACACAAAAGCTCAGTATCAGCCGGTTTTTCCTTATCCCGACAACCCGCAGAACAAAGAGGATCAGGCTCATGAATAAACGTTTGCCGGCCCTGTCGAAAAGTGGCCATAAAGAACTGGCAATGAGTGATATCGCCAGCAAAGCCGGCGTCTGCAAAGCGACGGTGTCACGGGCATTAAATACACCGGAGCGTGTAAGTGAAGCCACCCGTAATAAGGTGCTCGCCGTCGTCTCGGAAATGGGTTACACACCGAACAAACTGGCTGCCGGATTGCGTCAGGGAAAGTCGCGCAATATCGCCATTATGCTGCCGGATATTACCAATCCCTATTTTTCTCCGGTTATCCGCAGTATCGAGAACGTTGCTCACCGGCGGGGTTATTCAGTGATCCTGAACGATACGCAGGACAACCCGGTACTGGAAAAAACCTTCGCAGGTATGGTGAAGACCCGTCAGGTGGACGGCATCATCACGAATTCCAGCCGTATCCCCTTCGACATAGACCCGTCATTGCCCGTGGAAGAACAACTTCCTCCGCTGGTAAACGCATCTGAATTTACTGAAATTGGCGGGATCCCTAAGGTAGGCGTAGACAATTACCGTATCGGCGTAGAAGCCACGGAACACTTACTCCGGCTGGGTCACCGTCAGATCGGGATCATTGCCGGCCCTGATTCTATTAACAGTTCCCGTTTGAGAGAAACCGGCTTTCGTGATGCGATGAAGCAGGCCGGCATTCCGGTTGACGGGCGCCTGCTGTACCACGGTGATTTTTCCAGTCAGTCGGGGGTCGAAGGCGTACACCGTCTGATGCAGCAGCGCAACCGGCCTACCGCCATTTTCTGCTTCGGAGATCTCGCCGCCATCGGCGCAATGCATGCTTTAAGGGAACTGGAATATTGCATACCCGACGATGTATCCATTATCAGTGTAGACGGTATTGCTTTAGGCGAATATTGCGCGCCGCCGCTTACGACCATTGCCCAGCCAATGGAAGAAATTGGCGAAAAGATTGCTCATATTCTGCTGGATTTAATTGACGGTAACAGGCCGGCAGAACTGATGAATATTCTGCCCCATAAGCTGATAGTGAGGAAAAGTACCGGTCCTGTACCGCAACCCTGAAATTATTGCTGTCAGCGCCTGGCCGGTTGTGCAAAGCAACTTATACCTGCTGAACTTTACCTGCCGGCGCAAGGCGGTTTGCAGTGAGAAACAGCAGTGCAATTACCGCTGCACCGGCCGCGACAGCGGCACTGAAATAGAAACTTGCTACCGGAGATATGGCCCAGATTTGTCCGCCGGCAGCAACGCCCGCAGCCTGTCCGCCACCGATACATACAGCACAGTATAATGCCTGCGCTTTGCCTTCATGGGCAGTGTGCACGCATTGCTTGAACAGCAGCACCGCCACCGTATGAACTGCACTGAAAGACACGCCGTGGAGTAACTGCAACAAAGTCAGCTCTGCAACATTGCCTGCCTGCATCCCTGTTCCCAACCAGCGAAAGGCTGTCAGACACAGGCTCACCAGCAAAATGAACCGTAAACTGAAGCGGCGCATAACCCAGGGCATAGCGGCAAACATCAGTAATTCAGACGCAACAGCGACAGTCCACAGATTGCCGGTAACGGCCGCACTGATACCTTCCTGCTTGAGAAACAGACTGTAATAGCCGTAATAGCTGCCATGACTGAAGTTCACCAGAAAGAACACCACCAGCAACAACCACAGCACCGGGTTTTGCCAGATCCCGCCGGGCTGTTCCAGATTGCCGTCCGGTTGTTCCTTTACCGGCTGGTCGCGATTGACCAACGTCATCAACCATAATGTGAACAGCAAGCCGGCGACAATGTAAGGCAACAATGCCACAGAATAAAGATTGATGATCTGCCCGGTCAGCCACACAGCGCTTAAGAAACCGAAGGAACCCCACAGTCTTATTCTGCCGTAACGGTGAGGAGCTTTTCCCAGGTGATTCAGCGTGATAATTTCGAACTGGCCATTCAGTCCCTGCCAGCAGAACGCACTGGCACATACTGCCAGAACCAGCGCCCAGTAATGTTCAAAAAAGGCAAACACACACAGAAAAATCAGCGCTGCCACTAAATTTCCGGCACGGATAACACGCAGGCGGGAAGATGCGCGGTCACACACCTCGCCCCACACGTAGGGAGCAATGAGGGTTGTCACCATCTGCAGTGCGGTGAGCTGTCCGGTCTGCCAGGCGCTGTAGCCCAGCGACTCCATAAACAGCATCCAGTAAGGCAGCATTGTGCCGAGTACCGCACAGACAAAAAAATAAACCCCGGACAGCCGCCAGTAAGGCACGGCCGGTTCGGGGTTTCTGCTGGTAAACATCCTTGTTCAGACTCAGTGCTACGGGGTAGTGTTACTGAGCTTAATAGCGTCTTCGTTGATAACCCGCACTTCACGCTGCGGGAACGGGATCTCAATATCGTGTTCGCGGAGGGTTTCAAATACCATCAGCAGCAAGTCGCCGCCCACGCGGTTCTGACCGTCATCCACACCTTCCATCCAGAACTCAACGAACATGTTTACGCCGGAGTCACCAAAGCTGTCGATTTCACAATCCGGCCGGTATTCAATCTCCACATCATCGCCGCTGATCACCTGAGGATGTTCACTCACGGCATCTTTAATGATTTCAACCATTGAGCGGATATCCGTTCTGTAAGCAACAGAGAAATCAATCCGGTAACGTTGTTTTGAATCTTTGTGTGTCCAGTTTACCAGCAACGAGTTGATGAACTTCTCGTTAGGCACCAGGATATCTTTACCGTCGTAAGTCTCCAGCACCGCATAACGCATTTTAAATTCACGGACAAACCCTTTGCTGCCGTCGTCCAGTTCAACGTAGTCACCGACAGTTAAAGAACGGTCGAGCAGGATAATAATACCGGAGATAAAGTTCGACGCGATGGACTGCAAACCAAGACCAAGACCCACACCCACAGCACCACCAAATACGGCCAGCGCAGTCAGGTTAATTCCCATGATATTAAGCAGCAACAGGAAGATAACGCAGAACAGCGCCACTTCGAACAGCTTGGCGAACACTTCTTTGGTGGTGACATCCAGCTTCTTATGGTTGCGGATAATATCCTTACCCATGGAGTTTGAAGCACGGCCAAGCCAGAACAGTAAAATACCGAAAATCAGCACACGGGCGATACCGTAAGCTGATACATCAACGTTACCCACGCTGAAAGAAACGGTTTGCAGTGCGCCGATAACTTTAGGCAGCACATCAATCAGATGAAGGAAAACTATGGGGATCCCCACCCAGCGCAGAAACGCCGCAATCCCTTTATTGGAGACGAACTCACGGATGCAGGAATGAATGAAGATCAGCACAGCGATAACCACTGCGATTTCCAGCAGCCATGCATCCAGCTGATATTGTTTGCCCAGTACCGAAGTCAGTTTCAGTAAGGTGATAGTAATAATAGGAAATAATGTGCCGCCGAGACGATACACAAACATTTGCAGTGAGTGTGCGCCTTCTTTCGGCTCCTGCCGTGTCAGCACAAACAAACTGCGGATCTTCCTTGATACCAGCCATCCCACCAAATAAATCGCCAGCAACGCAGCAACCTGATACAGGAAACCGGGGCTTACCACCGCTTCCTGTACGTGCTGAAACTGACTTTGTAACTCTGCAACAAAATTTTCCATCAATAAACCTGTTTGAGGATTTTTAACGGGCTTGTTGTATCGTCATTTACCGGTGTGGTAAAGCTTTTCCTTATATTATTTCAATGTTCTGCGACCAGTGCTCTGAGTTCTGATTTAAGAATGTTCTTCCTGACCTTTCCGGCACCTGTACGGGGTAATGCGTCCAGCAACCGGACATGTTTGGGTAGTTTATAACGGGCCAGCCCTTTTTCCATTTCCCTTAATAAGCCTTCCTTATCGAAGGATTCATGACTCACCGACGGCACCACAAACAGACAACCGGATTCTCCCCACTTTTCGTCCGGTACACCTATCAGCGCACATTCCAGTATTTGCGGGAAACGCAGTGCTACAGCCTCAACTTCAGCGGGATACACGTTCTCGCCGCCGGAGATGAACATATCTTTGATGCGATCCACAATCCGGATATAGCCGTCCTCGTCGCTCACGCCAATATCACCGGTCTGAAACCAGCCGTCAGGTGTGAAACTGCGTTCATAAGCGCGGTGGTTCTTCCATACATCCACAAACAGGTTCGCACCCTTGATCTGTATTTCACCGGCTTCACCAAATGCCACCGGCTGATTACCCGGCCCGGTCAGCCGCACATCGATACGGTGTGTAGGTAAACCGACGTAACCGGCTTTCTGATCGATAATACGCATATCAAAACTCATCCCGAGCACGGTGCCGGCTTCACTCATGCCATACCCGTCCACGATGGGGATGCCGTCATTTAACCATGCTTTGATCTGTACTTCCGGATGAGGCGCACCACCGGTCAGCAGCGCTTTCAGTCCTGTCATTTTTGACGCATCAAAATGTGCCAGTTGACGAAGGGCATTGGCCATTTGGGGTACACAGAAATAATGACTGACCGCCAGCTCAGGATCACACAACCGGTCAAAGGTACGTGCCGGCTCGAATCCGTCAGAAATGATTAACCGCCCACCGAAGTAAAGCGCAGGACGCACACAGGAAATCAGGCCGATGACATGGAACATAGGTGTTTCGCACAAAAAGGTACTGTGTTCATCCACATGCCCCAGCAGCGCCATATTCTGCGTGGTTTCCATAATGGTTTGTTCGGTATGTACAATACCTTTCGGTAACCCTGTTGTGCCTGATGTGTACAGGATAAGCGAAGGTGCGGCTGCGTTCTCGTTACTGATAACAGAGGGTGTCAGTTCGCTGACCAGATCAGGCAATGTGGAAAGCGCTACATAGGGCAAACCGGCACGGTCAGCCTCTTTATCGCCACATACCAGCGAAGGCTCGCAATCATCCAGTAATTGCATCAGTTCTTCCTGAGACAAACGCCAGTTCAGAGGCACAAATAATACCCCTGCCCGTCCGCAAGCCAGATGCAGCGCCACGGTTTCAGCAGAATTTCTCGCCAGACAAACCAGCCTGTCACCCTTATGCACACCTTGTTGTGACAACCAGGTCACCAGGCGGGAAACGAAACCGTCCCACGCCTCATATGTCCAGCGACGCTGCGAGGTAATGTCGTATACCGCTTCGTCTCCGGGACGCAGACGGGCCTGAAAAGAGAGAAAATCCATGCTGCTCACTCCGCTTACTTCTGCTGACTCTTATCGTATGCACCCAGACCCGGCTTATAGGTCTTGTCATCAATAAACTGCTTGATGCCTTCTTTGCGGCCATCGTTATCGAAGCTGTTTGCTGCTTCCTGCGCACGTACCAGATAGTCTTCCGCATTGTCGTAAGTCATTTCTTTCACGCGGCGGATGGCATCTTTTGTGGCTTTCAGGGCGACCGGATTTTTGCCTTTCAGCACATCACATACCGTCTGTACGCGGGCTTTCAGCTCGCTCAGCGGTACCGCTTCGTTAACCAGTCCCCACTCAGCCGCAGTTTTACCGTCAATGTTCTCACCCATCATGGCGTGGTACATAGCTTTACGTAGTGGCAGCAAATCAGCCACGACCTTACTGGCACCGCCGCCCGGCAAAATACCCCAGTTAATTTCACTCAAACCGAATGTGGCTTCTTCGGCCGCAAATGCGAGATCACAGCCGAATAACGGGCCATACGCACCGCCAAAACACCAGCCATTGATCATGGCAACCGTTGGCTTGTGGTACCAGCGCAGACGGCGCCACCAGCCGTAAGCTTCTGACTGCGCCCTGCGTGTTGCGCCCAGGCCTTTCGCTTCGTTTTCTCGGAAATATTCTTTTAAATCCATGCCCGCACTCCAGGAAGTGCCTTCCCCTGTCAGCACCAGTACGGCTACATCGTCGCTGTACTCCAGCTCATCCAGTACCCGCATCATCTGGCGGTTCAGCGCCGGATTCATGCAATTGCGTTTTTCCGGACGGTTCAGGGCAACCCACGCCACCCCGTTTTCGATTGTCACCGCTACGGTGTTTGCTTCCTGATTTTCTGTACTCACAATCATTCCTTACTCAAAACGATAAAATTCAATACTTTAAAAAATTAAATGGGATAGTGGCCGGGTTCAGTTTCCACAGTGATCCAGCGCAGTTCTGTAAACTGGTCGATACCGGCTTTGCCGCCAAAGCGTCCATAACCAGAGGCTCCCACACCGCCGAAGGGCATTTGCGCCTCATCGTGCACAGTAGGGCCATTCACGTGGCAGATACCTGACCGAATTTTTCCGGCGACCTTCATGCCCCGTGCCGCATCGCGGGTAAATACCGCCGCACTCAGTCCGTACTCAGAATCGTTGGCAATTCGCACCGCATCCGCTTCGTCTTTTGCACGGATCATCGCCACCACCGGGCCGAAGCTTTCTTCACTGTAAATCGCCATGTCCGCGGTGACTTTATCCAGCACCGTAGCCGGCATTAGCACCGATGTAGCTTTACCGCCGGTAAGGATCACAGCACCTTTGCTGACCGCGTCGTCAATCAGCCCGTTGACCTTTTCAACAGTTTTCTGGTCAATCACCGCACCCAACGGGGTGTTCCCTTCACGGGGATCGCCGGTTTTCATGGTGGATACCTTCGCTGCCAGCTTGTCGGCAAAAGCATCAGCCACCGCATCTACCACAACCAGACGCTCGGTAGACATACAGATCTGGCCCTGATTCATAAACGCGCCGAAGGAGGCCGCTTTCACCGCTTCGTCAAGATCAGCATCGTCCAGTACCAGCATAGGGGCTTTACCACCCAGCTCCAGCAAGCAGGGCTTCAGATGTTCTGCTGCCCGTTTTGCGATAATGCGGCCCACGGCGGTTGAGCCGGTGAAGTTAATGCGTTTTACCGGTTTGGCATCAATCAGCGCGCCCACAACATCTGCGGCATCTTCCGGCGCATTGGTGACGATATTTACTGTATTTTCAGGGAATCCGGCTTCTGCCAGCGCTTCGATGATCAGCGAATGAGTGCGCGGGCACACTTCCGATGCTTTTAAGATCACTGCATTGCCGCAGGCAAGTGCCGTGGAAATGGCGCGAACACCCAGAATAATTGGCGCATTCCAGGGGGCAATCCCCAGAATGACACCAACCGGAACACGCTGAGCCATGGCAACACAGCCAGGTTTGTCAGACGGGATAACTTCACCGCTGATTTGTGTAGTCAGTGAGGCGGCTTCACGCAGCATGGAAGTTGCTAGCATCAGGTTGAACATAGCCCAGCCTGCAGTGGCGCCCGTTTCTTCCATCATGGCTTTGACGAAATCGTCTTTCTTACCTTCAAGGGCAATGGCAGCCTGAGACAGGATGGCACGGCGCTGGTTAGGGCCAAAACCGGACCAGATTTCAAAGCCTTGCTTTGCTTTTTCGGCAACAGCCTGCATGTGTGCACCTTTCATTGCCGGTGCCTCACTGGCAACTTCGCCGGTGAGCGGGTTTAAGCGGGTAAAGTTCATCATCACTCCGTTTTCCGGTGGATTAGTTATTTTGTGACGGCAGACAAAGAAGAATGCGTTGCTGTTCCCCGTCCGCCCTGTTTGTTGTTTAAGAAATAAATCGCCAGTGTGGCTACCAGCGCGCCTGTGCCCATGGCAATGGCGACACCCTGCAGGCTGACACCATTTGTGAAAAGTAGTCCGGCAACCACTGGGCTCAACGCCGCACCACCGCGACCGATGCCAATTACCACGCCCGTGCCGCTTGCCCGCACGTTCGCCGGGAACGCCTGTGCCATCAGTCCGTAAAGCCCCACAACACCGGCATTAGTGAAAAACCCTGTGGCTGCGGAAACCAGCGCCAGCGTGCTTAAGTCGCTGTAACCAATGCCAAATACCGACACCATCACGAAAGCCAGAATAAGTACCGGTATCATGGTGAGGCGTAAATTCAGCTTGCTGGTTAGCAGTCCCAGTAAGATGGCACCAACCGCACCGCCCAGGTTTGCCCACACCAGCACCTGACCGGCCTGTGCAGCACCAAAGCCCATGTCCACCACAATTTTCGGGATCCATTTTAGAATGAAGTAGAACGTCATGATTTGTGCAAAGTATGCCACCATTAACAGCAGCGTGAGCTTGCGCATTTCAGGCGAAAACAGTGTGCTGTAACTGGATTTTTTGGCTGATACTGCCGGCGCAGGCAATGCATCCAGCAGAGGCTTTTTCATACGCTCAAGCATATGATTGACCTTGTTCAGGGTGTTTTCTTTCGGATGGTTAACCATGTACAGCAGAGATTCAGGCAGCCAGAACGCCACCACCAGCATGAACAGACCGGTAATGCTGCCGCCGAAAATAAATACGGCACGCCAGGTGTGGGTTTCCAGCAACATTGACGCAATACTTCCGCCAAGCACTGCGCCGATGGGATAGCCGGTGGCCATGATAATGACGCAAAGGTTACGGCTTTTCTTATTCGCAAATTCCGATACCATGGCGTTTGTAGAAGCCAGCATTCCGCCAATTCCCAAACCGGTAATGAAGCGGATGATCAACAGTGTCATCACGCTATCGACGAACGCTGCACCAAACATACCAGCGGTCATCAGTACCAGACAAAACTGAATCGTAGGTTTGCGGCCAAACTTATCGGCAATGCCGCCCAGAAAAATAGAACCGAAGGCCATACCCACCAGCTCCATGGCCAGCACCACACCCAGCTCGGCGCGGTTAATCCCCCACTCTGCCGCAATTCCCGGCGAAGCAAAGCTGATAGCCAGAACATCAAAGCCATCCAGCGCATTAAGAGAGATACAAATGATAATTGCCACCCATTGCACAGGGCTCAGTTTGGAATCATCAAGAATTGCAGTTAAAGACATAGTGACCATCCTCTAAGTCACATACGCAAAAAGAAAACAAGGTGTCAGGCGTAAATGACTTGTGTAATCGTTAAACACGATATTAACAATTAAACACATTCTGAGAATGGCATAAAGTGACTAATTACTTTGCAAAAAGTGACGCTATATATTTTATGCAAAGAATTTTAAAATTTGCTGTCAGCCAGAAGCTGTTGTTAAGGTCCTTTGCGGACTGCCCAGTGGAGACCCGGAAGGCTCAAGCGGAACCGGTGAAGCCATGATACGATACGGGCGTATCAGCGGCAGCCAGTGCCATCTTATTACAGACCGATCATTTCCATCCTAAAGTGTCATCTTACACTTGTCGCTGTAAACCTGACTTCTGTCTGCTTCGTGAGCACAGTATGATTGCATAGCATGATTGTCGCCTTTACACTCAGTGACACTTTGCCTGAAAATTTACAAGGATTATCAATGACGGACTCTTCCCGCAGACAATTTATGACCACCGCCGGAGCATTGGCAGCCGCCGCGGCCCTGCCCGCTTCTGCGCAAGCTGCCTCATCAAACTGCTCGCTGGATGCGCCCGTACTCCACATAGTGTATTTCTGGCTGGCAAATCCGGACTCAGCGGAAGATAAAGCGATACTGATTAAAGGTTTGAAATCTCTTCAGGCTATTCCTCAGGTTCAGGCGCTGCACGTAGGTGTACCGGCCTCTACCCTGAAGCGGGATGTGATTGACAATAGTTTTCACGTGTCTGAATTAATGATATTCAACTCTGTAGAAGATCAGGATGCGTATCAAACCCACCCGGTTCACCTGAAGTTCGTAGAAGAATGCTCGCACCTGTGGGAACGTGTTGTGGTTCATGACTCATTGTCAGCCTGACTTGAGCCTGACCGCTGCCGGCCAGAGTAGAAAGATCCATTTTTTTCTTTAACAGGTCACGCAGCTTAAAATGCCACCAGAAATTTGTGAGAACAATAACATACTGAGACATAGCGTTTATGACTTTCAAACCGGAAACCAGTTACCCATGAAAACTGCTTTTCTCTTTTTAATCTTTTGTTTGTTCAGCCGGATGATTTGCGCCGGCGAATTCAGCGCCGTGAATATAGAAACCACCACACCTTATCGTGCACCGGTAATGATTCAGGGGCCTATGCCCATTGAAGCTGAATATTTTGCCAGTCTTCTCACCGGCGTCACCATTGAGAAATCAGGCACCACCACCTTCTATAAAGGTTTGCTGAATAACTACCCTGTTGTGGTCGCGCAAACCGGCAAAGGCCTTGAGAATACCGCTGCAGCCACTGCGGTAGGCATCACCCGGTATCATCCTGTAGCCATTATTAATCAGGGCACTTCAGGCGGTCACGATCCGGCTTTGAAGGTCGGGGATATTGTGCTTGGCAAACGCGCACTGAACGCAGGGAATTTTAAAACCCCTTTCAGGGAAAAGGGTGAAGGCTCTGCGCCCTTAAGCTGGAAACCCATGGACTTACTGGCCTCGTCAGGCAGTGCCGGTGAGGGGGAGTCAGCAAAGAAATCAGAGAGGGTCCGCTATTATATGGGTGACAGTAAACTGCTGGCATCCGCCCATGCCATAAGCGACAATTACAAACGGGGAAAAGTGACGGAAGGCACTATTGCCAGCGCAAATTTCTGGAATAACGAATTAGACCGGATTGCCTGGCTCCATGAACATTTCGGTACCAGTACAGAGGAAATGGAAACCGCCGCAGCGGCGCAGATTGCTCACGCGTATGATGTACCGTTTCTGGGAGTGCGGGTGTTATCAAACAACCTGACTAACGGCGGACACTACGATCCTTCAACGGCTAAGGACTGTCAGCAGTTTGTCCGTGACCTCGTTGTTCATTACATCGCATTATTAGAGGCGAAATAAGCAGACGGATTTTGAGCCGCAGGTTGCTGCGGCTCTTTTCAGTAAAGCCGGATTATTTAAGTTCGATATCACTGCGCGAGGGCAACGCATCAAACGCACCGTACTTTGATACCGCATGGGCGCCGCAGCGGGTAGCAAAACGCAAAGAAGACATTATGCTTTCAAAGTTGCCTGCCCAGGCCACAAATGACGCTTTATCCTGTACTTCTTCTGCCAACGTAAATAAGAACCCGCCCACAAAGGCATCACCGGCTGCAGTGGTATCTACTGCACTGACCGGTGGTGTAGGATAAATACCGTTGGTGTCGTGACTGTAAAAAGCCACCGGATTTGCGCCATCCGTAACCAACACCAGCGACACACCGCAGTCCATCCAGCTCTGAATTTGCCCGTCGATATTCGACTCGCCATACAGCTCAATGAGTTCCTCCTTACTGGCCTTTATCACATCCACTTGTTTAGCCGTTTCATCAATAAAATACGGTGCCATGGAAGGCTCTGCCCAGAATGCAGGACGTAAATTAATATCCAGACACAGAATGCTGCCTGCCCCTTTGAACCCGTCAATGGCAGACAAGGTGACTTGGCGTAAATCCGGCGTGCTCACTGAGCCCGAGCAGAAACTGACAATGCGGGGTTTCTCAAATAATGCAGGTACCAGATCCGCTTCTGAGATATCAGTATGGGCTGCATTGTCGATATAAAAATCGAAAGATCTTTCACCGTCGGCATCAAGGCCGACAAAAGCCAGAGCGGTTTTTCCTTTTTCAGAATACGTGGTGAAAGCGGTATTCACCTCCAGAGCTTCCAGTGTACGGTGCAGGTAATGACCAAACTGATCTTTCCCCAGCTTACCGAACAGATAGCTTTCGCCACCCAGTTTGGCAACTGCAACAGCCACATTCGCAGGTGCGCCACCGGCAAATTTTCTGAAGCTTTCCGTTGCGTCTGTAATTCCGGGCTGCCCCTTGTCAGACAGCATGTCGATTAAGGCTTCTCCCATGCATAACACTTGCATTTGCATTCTCCTTACTGATTGTGCAACAGATAAACCGGCTTACTGAAAAAGCAAACCTGCGAGATTGATATCAAAGCGCAGCCCCAGAACCACGGCATCACTTAAGTCTTCCTGTCTGGCTTTGTCGCCAAACTGATCGGGATTAACGATGTAATGGATGTTGGGCTGAATGCGGATGTTGTCGTTCACATGAATGCCGTAACTCAGTTCCATCATCGCCTGCATACTGGCGGGACGGCCTGAACCTTCGTTAAGGTTGCGCAAAATAAACTGGTCTTCAATGGCGTCATGGCTGTAATGTTGCTCTGTATACACAAAGGCGACCGTATCTTTATCGCGGCCCGGGAATGTCCCCCGCTTCACAAAGCCGGCCTTAAAATAAAAATCTTCAATCAATTCACCGGAGGTGCCGGTAAGCACAGCACCAAACAAGGTGACGCTGCGCTGAGAGTTCAGGTCGGGTCTCAACACGGTCTGTTCGAATCTTGCAAATACACCGGAACGGCCGTTGCGGGTGGCGTAGTCATTTCCGCTCAATGCGGCATAATCACCGTTCTCGTCTTTTGACGGGTCGTTATAATCAGCACCGTCATACCAGCCGCCCACTTCGTAGCGGCGCGGATAGTCATCATTGTCCCATGTCGTCTGATACCCCAGCGTGACAGGCACCACCACCCCGGTAGAATCTTCAACTCCCCAATCCAGGCCATGATCGTCTGACGCCTGGTGAGGAGTATTTTCTTCGTAAACACCGGCATGGAAATAGGTTTTGTCGTTCAGCCAGAATTTAGCATGACCACCCCAGCTGGACACCGGCCACCAGGTAAAGTTACTGGTACGGAACACGAATGTGGGATTGCCGCACGCAGAGTTAGTCTGAAAATACTGACACAGCTCGGAACCCAGAAAACTGATATTGGCGACAGTGCGGCCGGCTTCAACCTGAAGTTGCCCGTCAAGAAAGTGTTTTTCTACGGTAAAACGGGCCAGACGGCTGTTCTGTCCGCCATAAATTTCCTGCACCGATGTACTGTTGCCAATGTATTTTGGTGCAAGGTTTTGTCCGTGACGGTTAGTCACTGCCACATGGATTGTGGTGTCTTTCCAGTCAGATGCCTTCTCCATGTCGAAATCTGCACCCACAAAAAGCTGCCCGGCATAGGCACTGCCCCGCTGGTGGCCGCCATTCACATTCGCTGCCGCTTCGCCGGTATAGCTGGCCTGGAAATTAACGTAATCAGGCATGTCCTGTGCACTTACCTGCCCGGAGGCAAGAAGCAGAGCGATGGTTGCACCACAGGTTGAACCGGCCTGAGACACCTTTGTCATCAGCGGTTTACGGGAGGAAATTTCAGATATCAATGAAGGAAAAAAACGCATGCAGCATCCCCTGGCAAAGTGTGATTTCAATCCACAACACGATCACACCGTGTTAACAGTGACTTCAAGGAGACGCAATTTAATGCAGCTGAATCATTAAATCAACTATATTTATTTAATAATTATTGACGAATTGTTAAAGACTGTACTGCGCGAGTAAGGGCAAATTGGCGCTGCCAAAGGACTGGGCATCCGCCCCGACCGAGCCTCCGCGTAAGATTAACGAAGATAATCCCCGGAAGTCAGCCGACTGTAAAAGGTGCCCGCAGCGACTGAGCAATTCTGCTTTGATGTTGTCTGGCAGAGCGCCTTCAATAACCACCGCATCAAGGTCCAGAAAGGCATGGGCACTCATGGCACTGTGCACAATGCCGGTAGCCACAGAGTCCAGCCATTCGCTGATCCCGGGCACATCTTCAGGCCATACTTGTTGCCTTCCATGCAGGAATGCCGTGTCCTGCCCCGCCTCTTTCAGGGTTTTCTCCAGCAGGTATATTGATGCCACATCAAGAAGCTGGCCGCCGGCAAGACTGCCCGGATAAGGCAGAGACCCCACCGCACCGGCATTACCGTGACGACCGGTATGTAACTGCCGGTTCAGTACCATACCGCCACCGATGAAGGTGCCGACAAAGCAATACAGGTAATCGTTGAGATCCCGGTGTTCACCAAACCAGAGTTCGGCAGCACAGGCTGCGGTGTCATCGTTGCACAGATAAACTGGCAAATCGGTGATCTTCTGAATGGCAGCAGGAACATCAAAGTCCTGCCATTCTGACAATGCCTCTTCCGGCGCGCCGGCCTGCTCGCTCCAGCGCCAGATTTCAAATGGCATGGCGACACCCACACCACTCACACGCAGTTTTTCCCCGTCACTTAAGGTTGATAACATCGCCCGTATCCCCTTTTCTGCGAAGCGGATCATGGCATCCACTGCCGGATAGTCCCACTGCTCCCGAAGTGACGAGCGTACTTTGCCGCAAAAATCGATAAGGGTGATCTGAATACTCCGGCGACCAATTTTGATACCGACCCCATAAGCCCCGTCTGCCTTAAGAGAGAAGGGTACGGTGGGTTGTCCCCGCTTACCTCTTTGGGGCTCCCCGCGCAACAACAGCCCGTCTTCTTCCAGTTTATTGATTATTACAGTGGCGGCCTGGGCTGACAGGCCTGTTTCATTGGCTATACGGGCTTTGGGCAATTCCTGATGCTGACGGATCAGCGTCAGAATGCGGCGTTCGTTCAGTGCCCGCAGACCTGACTGGCCTTTCAGCGGGGTGCTTTTTTGCCAGAATCCATGGGGTTCAACTTGCTGGCCGGAAGAATTTGCAGGCATATGAGACATCTTATTTTCATTAAATCAACAACGTATAGTAGTCCTTCCATTCCCTGCTGCCTAGTCCCCTGGCAAAATGCCCCCTTAAAGTCATCCGGGAGAAAGAAAAACAATTAAATAAATTATGTTGATTTATTGACACATAAAATTTTTGTTGTTTAAATCGCTTAACTAATTGTTTACATGCTGAGGAATGACCGTGCAAAAACGCGCGCCACTGGTTTCTAAAGAAACGCTTGTCCCATTCATTTTGCTCACCATCTGCTTTGCAGCCTGGGGCGTTGCCGCCAACATGACGGACCCGCTGGTAAAGGTATTCAGTAAAATATTTACCATGTCGTCATTACAGTCTGCACTGGTGCAGTTCGCATATTACGGCGCTTACTTTTGCCTGGCAATTCCCGCAGCATTTATTAACAAACGGTTTTCCTACAAAACAGGTGTGTTAACAGGCCTGGGCTGTGCTGCCACCGGCGCATTTCTGTTCTACCCCGCCAGCCAGACCATGACTTACGGTTTCTTTCTGGCGGCGCTGTTTGTTCTCGCCGGCGGTCTGTCGATTCTGGAAACCTCTGCTAACCCTTATGTTATGGCCATGGGATGCGAAAAAAGCGCAACCCGACGCTTAAACCTGGCCCAGGCGTTTAACCCTGTGGGCACAAACTTAGGGGTTTTCCTGGCGGCAACCCTAATCTTACCCAACCTTAATCAGGCCTCAGCGGAAGAGCGGGCGGCCATGTCGGTTGCAGAATTGAAATCAGTCATTGGTGCTGAGCTCGACGCCGTTATGTTGCCTTACGTAGGCATGGCCTGCGTGCTGGTGCTGGTATGGATTGCCATTGCATGTATTAAAACGCCGGTAAATGAATCCACAGAATCCCGCAGTGAAAATGTGCAGCTGGGCGCGTCACTGAAACGTTTGCTGGGTAACCGCCACTATCGTTTAGGTGTGCTGGCTCAGTTCTTTAATGTAGGCGCGCAAACCTGCGTCTGGACTTTCACAATTCAGTACGCCATGAAGGCCGTGGGCGGTAATGAAGTAGATGGCGGACAAATTCTGCAGTACAGCATGATTGTGTTTCTGATCTCCCGGTTTGTCATGACCTGGCTGATGCAGTTCCTTTACCCTGCCCGCCTGCTGATGATCATGTCATTAGTTGCCGCAGGCCTGTGTATCATCATGACTCAGTCACCGGATTTCATCGGCGTCATTTCACTGGTATCAATCTCTGCCTGTTTGTCTTTAATGTTCCCGACGATTTACGGTATCGCACTGGACGGACTGGGCGAAGACACCAAACTGGGCGCGGCTGGTCTGGTCATGGCCATCCTCGGCGGTGCAATTCTGCCACTGTTCCAGGCCGCACTTATCGATTCATCCGGCATCGTTGTGTCATATATCGTACCGGCCATCTGCTTCCTGCTGGTCGCCGGCTACGGGTTGTTCGACATCAAATCTCACCCTACACGGGTTGCCCATTCTGACGGTTCTGAAAAGGTTACATCAGAAGAGCAGTTAATGGCGAAGTAACGGGCGCGGACGATTAATAAAAATGTATAGAAAGGCGACGGTTGTCGCCTTTTTTGCGGGCGTTTTTTCGACAAATAAAGCATGTGTGGACTCTTTTTAACATGATGTACTACGCTGTAATACAAAATCTTTGGAGATAACTTATGAGTATTACGAGTGTCCGTCTCAATGACGATATAGAGAAGCCACTGGATTCTCTTGCGAAAAAGCTGGATCGAAGTAAAAGCTACCTTATCAATCAGGCGGTGAGAGAGTTCATTGCCAGGCAAGCTGTTGATGACGCCCGATGGGAAGAAACTCTGGAAGCAATAGAGTCAGTCAACAGGGGGGAGCTGATTGATGATTCAGAAGTGAATGCATGGCTCAATAGCTGGGGTTCAGACAAACTGAAAAAAACGCCTTCAATATGAAACTTCAGTATACGCCGCAAGCGGTGGATGATTTGAAACGTTTACACGACTTCGTCGTATTAAAAAGCCCGTTAGCGGCAAGAAAAATTGCAATTGAAATTCAGGACGCAGCGTAACGGCTAAAGCACTTTCCGGAAATAGGTTTACCGGTTCTGGCAAGCCCTTCACCAGAATGTTTCAGAGATATCTATATTGGCAATTACACGATTCGCTACCAAATAAAATCGTCCGGACTCATCTACATTTTGTGGATCTGGCATAACAAAGAAACCGAAAAAGATTCATAAGCAAGAAAGCGGACTGATGTTCTTCTTGTCCGCATCCCTACTAATTATGGCTTTATATGCCAGCATCACATCAACCGGTTAACCCCTGACAACAGCGCTTTAATCGCGGCAGTGATGATATTGCTGTCGCTGGCACAGCCGAAGGTGGAATCAGCCCCTTCCAATTTCACTTCGATGTAGCACACGGCTTTTACGCCTGCACCTTCACCCACCGCGTGCTCGTGATAATCTGCCACTTCCACTTTTTTATTCAGGAAAGTGCTCAGGGCATTGGCCGCCGCTTCAACCGGACCGTTACCGGTGCCCCCTATAGTGTAAACTTCGTTATTCAGGGCAAACTGAATACTCACCGATTGCTCACCGCTTGCCACCGACGTAATCGTGCTGCCGGTATAGGCGAAAGGCGTTGCGGCATCGAAATATTCCAGCTCAAAGACTTCTTTCATACGTTTTGCCGACATTTCTTTGCCGGTGCTGTCGTTTTCACGCTGCACAGTACGGCTGAATTCAATTTGCAGTTTTCGCGGCAGTTGCAGATTCGCTTCCTGTTCGAGCAGGAAGGCCACACCGCCTTTACCGGATTGGCTGTTTACGCGGACAACCGCTTCAAATCCGCGCCCCACATCTGCCGGATCGATGGGCAAATAAGGTACACGCCAGCGGCCGTCTTTACTCTGCACCGCCATCCCTTTTTTGATAGCGTCCTGATGTGAACCGGAAAAAGCGGTGTAAACCAGTTCACCGGCATAAGGATGACGGGGATGCACAGGCAACTGATTGCACTCTTCCACCAGCTTACGGACCTGATCGATATCAGAGAAATCCAGTTCCGGTGACACGCCCTGGGAATACATGTTCATTGCCAGAGTCACAATATCCACATTACCGGTACGTTCGCCATTGCCGAACAGGCAGCCTTCGATACGGTCAGCTCCCGCCATTAATGCCAGTTCAGCAGCCGCCACAGCGGTACCCCGGTCGTTGTGCGGGTGCACACTTAACACAATACAATCCCGCCGATTCAGGTTGCGGTGCATCCACTCAATCTGGTCGGCATAGGTATTCGGCGTATTCATTTCCACCGTCGCCGGTAAGTTGATAATGATTTTGTTCTCTGTGGTTGGCTGCCAGATGTCCACCACCTCATCCACGACCTCTTTAACAAAGTCGATTTCGGTACTGGAAAACACCTCTGGGGAATACTGATAAGTCCAGTTCACTTCCGGTGCGCCGGCGGTCAGTTCCTTCACCCAGCGGGTACCGGTCAGGGCGATGTCTTTCACCCCAGCTTTATCAGTGTTGTACACAATCTCACGGAAGTCCGGCGCAAGGGGATTGTACATGTGTAAAATAGCATTGCGGGCGCCCCGTAAGCTTTCAACAGTGCGCTCAATCAATTCATAGCGGGCCTGAGTCAGCACTTCTATGGTGACGTCATCAGGAATATGGTTGCCTTCAATCAGTAGCCTGACAAATTGAAAATCGATATCTGATGCCGATGGAAAACCCACTTCGATTTGTTTAAAACCGATGGACACCAGCTTTTTGAAGAAACGCAATTTGGTTTCAATCGACATCGGGTCGATAAGCGCCTGATTGCCATCGCGGAGGTCTGTACTCATCCAGACAGGTGCCTGTGTAATGGCTTTATTTGGCCACTGACGTTCAGGTAAGGATACGCCAATGAATCGCTGATATTTGGTATGAGGATGAGTAAGCATGAAACGAAGACTCCGGGATGTATAACGGTTCACGTAGTGTACGCGATATCTGTTGGCAGAGGATTGCTATCACTTGCTTACTTCACACCCTTGAAGCAATAATATAGCTCAAATTGTCACTTCAATGACTTTTAATGCCAGACAGGAGAGCGAAAGTGGAATTAGACAAGACTGACAGACAAATACTGGAAACGTTGCAAAAACACGGTCGTATTTCAAATCAGGAACTGGCTGAAGCCGTCAACCTTTCTCCTTCCCCCTGCCTGAGGCGGGTAAAGCAACTGGAAGACAGCGGCTTTATTGACGGCTATGTTGCGCTGGTTAATGCACGAAAATTGGGACTGACCCTGGTGTCGTTTATTCAGATCGTCATGGACAAGCACACCCCCGAACGATTCGAGAAGTTCGATAATGCTATTGCCACCTTTCCTGAAGTACTCGAAAGCCATTTGATCACCGGTCAGTCTGCAGATTATCTGTTAAAAGTCATCGTAAAAGACATGGATGACTTTCAGCAATTCCTGCTTAATAAACTCACCCGTGTAGAAGGCGTCAGCGGCGTGCATTCCTCTTTTGTGCTGAAATCCCCCAGGAAAAGTACTGCTGTGCCGGTGTAAGGGTGACTTTATCGTTTGAGCTGCCCTGGCGGTCAAAAGGCCGTTACCTATTCACTGATCCCGTAAACAAAAACGACGCAGGTTTTCACTGCACACACCAATATGAACAGTTTAATCTTCTGTCAGGGTTAATGCCGGCAGCCTTCGGGAATGCAGCGGTGGCCTATGACAGTACGACGTTGACGGGAATATTCCTTCGCAGGGAGCCGCTTCAGTGGTTTGCGGTACAGGGATTACAGTCATATGAACACAACAAGCTGGCAGTTGAAGTGATGTCCCGCTGGTTAAATACGGTGGATACCTACTACAAAGCCAACCATACGCTGATGGAGAAATACAATGTGGAAGACATTGCCACCTCTGCCAGCGGCGGCGAATACGAAGTACAACATGGCTTCGGCTGGACCAATGGTGTAACGCAGGTTTTTGCCAAAGCGCTGCGTACCGGCACGCCTGCCAGCCCTGCTTTGTAAAAGCATTTGCATTAGCCCGCATTGCCCGTTAAGGTTGCCTCAACAATCAACGGGCAATGCTTCAGTGTTAACGTGATCCCTCATTAGTTAGCGTCTCTGAAGCCGGACCTTGTGTCTGTCCCCCTGCTCCTGTCATACTTTTCACTATTACACCCTCACAGGGTGACTCCGGAGTTTTTATGAAAGTACAATCTGTTGCCGCTCTGGCTGCACTGGGATTTATATTATCGGCCCCTGTAAATGCTGCATCATCATTGCAGGATTTAAAGAAGGCGCTTACTAAGACGGAAACCACAGAACCCGCAACGGCCAGCGCGTCTGAATCAGTAGATTTATCAGGTTTAATCAGCTCAGTCAGCAGCAATTTAGGTGTAACTGAAGCGCAATCGGAAGGCGGACTGGCTTCTCTTTTTAATTATGTAAAAGGGAACCTTTCTGGTACGGATTACAGTGAACTTGCCGGCAACATTCCTGGCCTGGAAGGATTATTATCCAGCGTACCGGAAACATCCGGTTCTTCATCTTCAAAGTCTGATGCCTTGTCCGGCTTGCTGAATAAAGCGTCTGAGTACAGCAGTACGGCGAAATCTATCAACGATCTGAAACAGCAATTTGAAGCACTGGGCCTGACGCCGGAAATGATCAGCAGCTTTGTCTCTCAGGCCAGCAGCTATTTCAAGAGTGAAAATAACACCGAAACCCAGTCTATTTTCCAATCAGGACTGGATAATTTGCTCTCCGCCCTTTAGGGTAAAACCTCTCATTCATGCAGAGCAGACCGGCAACATCATTGTTGCTGGTCTGTCTGCCGGCTTCTCATTTAATAGTTAATCATGCATTTAAAGAACCGGATCTCATCTTTCAGCCGTAACCCCCTGTGGCTTCGTTTCTCCGTTTACTTTCTGTTAATTTATCTCACTTACGCGCTGCTGGCGGGGGTAGTATTACCTGCAGTGCTGAAGGCCACCGTGCCGGATAAACTCACTGACATGCTGGGGCGGGAAGTCACCGTTAAAGACATCTCAGTGAACCCGTTTTTATTGCGGGCTGAAGTCAGTGACTTCAGCATAAAAGAAGCTGAGCGCGACGAAAACTTCTTTGCCTTACAGGCACTGACCGTCGATCTGGGTTTCTGGCAAACGCTGACCAGCTTTACTCCCACTGTTGAAAATATTGCCTTGCATGCACCCTACGTGCAATTACATCGCTTAACTGGCGGAGAAAATACACGGCTGAACGTCTCTGACATCATGGATACGCTGGCAAAGAATGCGCAACCGGAAGAGCCTGAAACAGCCCCGGAGGAACAGGCTGGTATTCCACACATCAGGCTGAATCATTTTACACTGCAAAATGGCCACATTTTACTTAGCGACGCAGTCACCGGTGCCCGGCTGGATTACCCTGAGCTGGATATCACGCTTACCGGACTGGATACACTGGCCACTATCACTGAACAGCCCAGCAAATCAGCAAATGGCCCCGAATCAAAAAGCAGCGAAACCGCAAGCCGTGAAACTGACAACGCTTACGCCTTTCAGCTAAACACGGCAGAGGGCGGCAAAGTCAATCTTAAGGGTGATTTTCAGCTTTCACCGCTGATGTTTAACAGCGACATCCGTTTGTCGGACATTGCACTGGCCCCCCTGTGGCCACTTTCAAACGACATAATAGATGTTGAACTGACAGACGGCCGTGTTGAATTGGCGCTGGCGTTTTCCTTATTCGAGGACAATGCGTCACTGAATGTGACCGTGAAAGACGGCAGTTTCGGATTACACTCTCTTACCCTTGCCCGTCAGGACGAGCCAAAGATTACCGTACCGGAACTTGCCGTTGACGGCATAGAGGCAAGTCTTGCGGATAAATCTGTCAGCGTTGATAAGATTGCTGTAGCAGACATGCAGGTAAATGCCCTGTTCGATGATGATGGCCTGGATTTACAGCGATACCTTTTACCAAATACAGCGCCTTCATCGGGCAGCACACCGCCGGCAACGTCAACGCAGGCATCCAGGTCAGCCGGCAGTACCTCTGCTCAAACGCCGGCCAGCGAGGAAGAATCAGGCTGGCATGTTGTATTAAATACCTTTGAATTTACCGGCGGTGAAGTCGCACTGAACGAGAAAGCCATTGCAGACAATATGTTCTGGCGGGTTTTCAATATAAACCTGACAACAGGTCCGGTTGACAGTCAGTTTACCTCACCGGTTCATTACAACTTAGCCCTGTCCACCAGCGGTAATGCCGGAGCTTTTGCTACAGAAGCCACCGGTACGTTCCGGTCTGAAGGCGACATCGATGTAACGGCACAGCAGGTAAAAGGTGCACTGACACTGGATGATTTCCTTCTCTCGCCGCTGCAACAATATATCTCGCCTTATGCGAATGTGGTAATGGAAAGCGGACGCCTCAGCACGCAGTCCAGTTTCACTGCTGACGCATCAGGCACAGCAGACATAAACGCTTCTGTCACTCTTGCAGACCTTGCCATTCTGGATACACAAAAGAAAGCGCCATTACTTAAATGGAAGGCCCTTGATATCGCCAACCTTGCATTCAGTAAAAAGGCAAATACCTTGAGCATTGATAATGTGGTGTTGAGTGAGCCGTTTGCGAAGCTGGTTATTGACGAAAACAAACACGCCAATATCAGCGATATTATTGTGAGCCGCCCTCCGGCAACAGAAGACTCTGGCGCTGCAAGCGAACAGGCCGTGCAGGAAGAGTCTGCGCAGGTAGAGGGTGCAGAACACAAGGAAGGTGACACGCCGGAGAATGCAGCAGATGAAAAATCACAACTGGCTATAACGGTTAATCATATCAGCATTGAGAACGGTAACGCCTACTTTGCCGATAACTCCCTGACCCCCCGCTTTGCTTCAGGAATAGAATCGTTAAACGGTACTGTCAGCCAGCTGGACTCTGTATCAGGAAAAGCGGCTGCCGTAGATATAGCGGGCAAAATCGATAACTATGCGCCGGTATCTCTCAAAGGCAATATTGACCCGTTCAGAGACGCCCTGAATCTTGATTTGATGTTCTCGGTAAGCGGTGCTGAGCTGACTTCAGTGAACCCGTATTCCGGCACCTACATGGGGTATTACATTGACAAAGGGCTGCTGTCGCTGGATGTACAATATAAGCTTCAGGGTGATGCGCTGGAAGGCGAAAACCACGTAGTCATCGACCAGCTAACGCTTGGTCAGAAAAGTGACTCTGAGCAAGCCTTAAGTCTTCCTCTCGGACTTGCCGTCGCGTTGTTACAGGACCGCAACGGTGTGATTGATTTAGGCCTGGAAGTCTCCGGTGATGTGGACAGCCCGGACTTCAGCTTTGGCTCGATTATCCTCAATGCCATTGGCAACCTCATCACCAAAGCCGTTACCGCGCCCTTCTCTTTCCTTGCCAGCTTAGTGGGCAGTGACGATACCCTCAACGAGGTGTCTTTTGCTGCCGGTAGCAGCGAGCTTGATGATGAAGCCACAGCCACATTAACTACTCTGGCAAAAGCGCTGAAAAAGCGTCCCGGCCTGCGATTGAATATTGAAGGAACAGTGAATGCAGTAGCCGACGCTGGTGTTCTGGCAGAAAAAACCTTACAGGACAGACTGCTGAGCTTGTCCGGTGCCGTCGCACTGCCAGCGAACCTGACTGCCAGCAGTTATCCCGTCGAAGGCCCGT
Organism: Alteromonas sp. AWJ4_197; assembly: GCF_056160285.1. Lineage (NCBI taxonomy): Bacteria > Pseudomonadati > Pseudomonadota > Gammaproteobacteria > Alteromonadales > Alteromonadaceae > Alteromonas > Alteromonas sp. AWJ4_197. Next base: position 677,957 of record NZ_JBSWWW010000002.1, read on the forward strand.
TATCTGATGCACTTAAACAGGCGTTTACGCAGACGTTGGGGATCACTGTGGAAGAAGAACGGGCTAAAATCATCGCTCAGCTTACGCCGTCAACGAACGAAAAAGGTGCTTCCGAGCAAACGGAACAGACACCTCCAGAGGTAGACGACCCCCGGGTTCAACGGGCATTGCACATTGCCATGTACAACTCTTTGCGCAGTAATATCGACATTTCCCCGGGCCAGTTGGCAGCACTGGCAGACATGCGCGCAAAAGCAGTAAAACGTTATCTGATCAACGATGCAGCTGTAGATGCCAACCGCCTGTTCCAGTTAAACAGCCGCCACCATCTGCAGGACGATGTGAGTGGCGCAACGCTTACGCTGGAAGCGGATTAAAGGCGTTGCACTAATCCATGCCAGGGCCTCCCGTCGCTTTGTACACGCTAAGCTGGCTTAAGGTCACATTCAACTGAGATTGAATGTGACCAACCTTAGCATCTAACCATTGTCGTTGCGCCATCAGAACAGGCAATTCACTTGTCAGGCCAGCTTCTGCGTCTGTTTTAGTCAGTGCAAGTCTTTGGGTTATGCGGGACAGCGCTTGCTGACTTTGCTCCAGTTGTCTTCCGGCGCTGTTGGCCTGCTCAATGGCACTGTCAACTTCTGTCCATGCCGATAACACTTGCTGTTGATATTGCACAATGGTTTGCTGTTGCGTAATTGATGTGATCTCAACCTGACGATGAAGCTGGTTCCGGTTGAACAGCGGTAAGTAAAAGCCCGGGCCAATTTGCCAGGTTCGCGACGACCAGTCGGATACCGCACTGCTGCTTAGCGCTTCAATGCCCACATTACCTGTTAACTGGAATTGTGGGAACAGCGCCGCTTCGGCAATGCCTATGTCTGCGGTCGCCGCTCTTACTTTGGCTTCTGCCGCGCGAATGTCCGGGCGCTGACTTAATACACTGGAAGGTACGTTGAGCGTAGAGAGCACATACTCATGAAACGCATCGTGTGGCGCTTCCAACAAAGGTGTCAAGGAACCCGGTTGTACGCCCACCAGCAGCGAAAGCTGATTGGCTAACACATATACTTCACTGCGCTGACCGTCCAGCGTAGCGTTTAATTGATGAGTTTGTGCTTCTAACGCTAAACGTTCTGATTCATCGCCCAGCCCTGCAGCAATCAGGGCCTCCTGTATAGATAATTGAGTATGCAGGTTTGTCAGTTTTTGCTGTTGCAATACCAGTACAGCTTGCTGTGCGCGGTATTGTACATACCGGCGCATTAATTCTGTCGTTAACGACAAACGTAAATCAGCCAGTTCACTCTCTGCCATTGTCTGCTGAGCATCTGCTGCATCAATCTGATTAGCTACTTTTCCCCACAGGTCAGGTTCCCAACTGGCATCAAAGCCCGTTGAGTAAACGGTAAAAGGTGATGCCAAAGCATCCGTCAGGGCATCCTGTTGCTCACCAGAGGACGACAACTTTATAAATCTCGTCATACTGCCGTCTTCACTCAACCGCTGCCTTTTTACACTGCCTGAAAAGCCTGCCTCCGGCTCGCCACCGCTTCCGGCTACCTGCCGGTAAACACGGCTGCTGGCAAAATTCAGTGCAGCCACCTGTAAGCTCTGGTTATGTTTCTCTAACATGCTGTGAAGCGCCATCAGCGTCTTATCGTCGTTTAACCAACGCGACACCGTGTGGTTTTGTGTTTGACCATCAATGCCTTGCAAAGACGGCCAGGTCAACGGTACTGCCACCTCAGGTTTTTCATATTCAGGACCCAATTTTGTGCATCCCGACATGGTCAATGCAGTGATGAGCGTTAAAGAAATAAGCGAAACTTTCATATGATGAATGTCCTTATGAAGTCCTGTGTCTGAAAAGCCAACTGGCTACCGGCAGAGTAATGGTGGCGATAATAACCAGCGGGATCATCTCCTGATAAACGTCAGCAAACGTTGCCCCTTCAAGATAAACACGCCTGACAATATTGACCGAAAAACGCAGTGGATTAATGTAGGTAATATCCTGCATTAATTCAGGCATGTTGGTCAGCGGCGTGGCAAAACCCGACAACAGCATGAGCGGCATGAGTAAAACGAAGGTATACAGCATGGCTTGCTGCATATTCAGAGAAACGGCAGAGATAGACAGACCGATCCCCACACTTGCCAGTGTAAATAAAAATAACCCTGTATAGAGCGTCGTTAACGCCCCCTGAAAGGGGATCTCAAACCAGTACCGGCTGATAAGCAGCACCAGCGAAGATTGAATAAGCCCTATACACACCGACGGCAGCGCTTTGCTGATTAAGATTTGCGAAGGCAGGCTGGGTGTCACAAGTAACTGATCAAATGTGCCCTGCTCACGCTCTCTGGCAACGGAAAGTGCTGTAAGCATCATTGTTTGAATCATGCTCAGCGCGGCAATCATTCCCGGTAAAATAAGCCAGCGTGTTTCCATATTCGGGTTAAACCAGGCGCGGTTTTTCACCTGCACAGGAAGCTGCCTCCCAAGATCATTTTCCGCATTGTAAGACATGGTAATGGCGTTAAAGCTGCCAAGGGCCGCGTTAGCTGTTGCCGAATTCCGGCCGTCGACAATAAGCTGTATCTGGCTACTTTCCCCGCGGGATAATTTGTCTTCAAAGTCAGCGGGAAAATACACTACCATCAGCGCCTTTTGATTACCGATAACGTCAGCAATTTCCGTACTTCCCGACAGCGTAGCCACCTGATTAAACAGACCGGCACCCTGCAGTTTCTGAAGTACCTCGTGGCTGGCCTGGCTGTCACTTTGATCGAGCACGGCATAAGGCACCTCTTTCAAATCAAATGTGGCGGCATAGCCAAACAGCAATGTTTGCATAATGATTGGCATGATCAAAATGACACGGCTTGAGGGATCTTTTAAAACAGAAAGAAATTCTTTCTGGCACAAATTAAAGATAAGAAAAAAATAGTGACGGACACTTCCCATAGTTTAATCCAGTGTCTTTTTAGTAAGAAAACGGGCCAGACTGAGTAACACCACGGCGTACACTGTGAGCAACACCAAATCTTTAATAATTACGGGCCAGAAATTACCGGCCAGAAACACCGTTCGCAGCAGTTCAATAAAGTACGTGGCAGGAAGCAAACTACCAATAACATGAACGCCGGCGGGTAAATTACCTAAATCGAAAATAAAGCCGGAAAGCATCATCGCGGGCAGGAAGCTGGCGAGAATGGCAATCTGGCTTGCCAGAAACTGGTTGCGCGTCAGTGCCGAAATAAGTAGCCCGATTGCTAATGCCACCAGCATGTATATCACTGACCCTAATACCAATACCCAAAACGCGCCCTGAATGGGCACATGGAAAAGAAAAGTCGACGCCAGCACGCAAAATACCAGGCCTATGATACCGACACCAAAATAGGGAATTATTTTAGCCAGAATGATTTCAGCAGGCCGGACCGGGGTAACAAAAAGTGCTTCCAGTGTGCCCCGCTCCCACTCGCGGGCCATGACGAGCGCGGTGAGAAACGTGCCCACCAATGTCATGATAAGTACGATAAGCCCGGGCACAATAAACCATGTGCTGGTGTTGGCATCGTTAAACCAAAGCCTTGGAACAACAGTCACGCCTCCGGATTGATGCGCGTTTGCTCCGAGGCGGTCTTGCTGCTTTGACGCCCACACACCGGTGAGTGTTGAGAAATAGCTACTTATCGAAGAGGCCCGCGTTGCATCGCTGCCCAGCACGATAAGTTGAATGTCTGCATTTCCGGTTTTTAATTTGCTGGCGAAAGTGTCATCGAGAATGGCAATGGCTTCAACATCCCGCGCGCGCAACGCCTTTTCAGCCTGTTTCAAGGAGGTCATCTCACTGGGTATGAAATAAGGCGACAGCCTTATCGTTGAAACGAAATCATTTGTCTCTGGCGCAGGCCGGGTAGTCACCACGGCTAAACGAATATCTTTCACATCCAGCGTAACGCCAAAGCCAAAAATAAAAATGAGCGCGATGGGTAAGCCAATACCAATCAGTAGATTACTTTTATCACGTAGTAATTGCCGGGTTTCCTTTTTTACCAATGCCCACAAGCGAATAGCAAAGGCGCGAACAGGACGGGACTCACTTGACATCAGCGACCTCCCCGTCTCGTTTTTGTCGACTTTGCGCAATGATACTGATGAATGTCTCTTCCATGCTCATTGCCGAATCGCCGTCTATGCCAGCCCGTATCTCCTCAGGCGAGCCCATGGCGAGCTTTTTACCTGCATCCTGAATCAAAATCTTGTCGCAGTATTCAGCTTCTTCCATAAAGTGGGTGGTAATGATGATGGCCGTGCCGGTTTTTGACAGTGCCGTGATACGTCGCCAAAAAGCCCGGCGGGCTAACGGATCCGCTCCGCTGGTTGGCTCATCGAGAAACAATATATCGGGCTGGTGCATAAGGCTGGCCGCCATGGCTAACCGCTGTTTGTAGCCTCCGGGTAATGATGCACTTTTTTGCTGCACATGAGAGGCTAAATCAAATTGGGAAATCACCCGGTCAATGGCTTGTTTTCGCTGCTTTCCCCACAGCCCGTATGCACCCGCGAAGAAGCGCAGGTTTTCAAAAACGGTTAAATTGCCATACAACGCGAATTTCTGTGACACGTAACCAATGCGGGACCGTGCGCCAGCAGCGGCCGTTCGTAAGTTTTTTCCTGCTACGTCCAGCGTGCCTGATGTGGCGGGTAACAATCCGCAGAGCATCCGGAAAGTCGTTGTTTTTCCCGCACCATTTGGCCCGAGTAAGCCAAAGATATCACCGGGATAAACTTCAAAAGACGTTTTGGCAACTGCCGTAAAGTCACCAAACTGTTTAACCAGCTCGTTAACAGACACGACAGGCTTACCGTGCGTTTGAGATTGCCCGGTATGTTGGTTTTGCTGCGCTAATGAGGATACATCCACTGCGGCGGGTTTAATATGAGTCTTCAAATGCATCATAAACGCATCTTCCAGGCGGGGAGGCACAGATTCAGACTGCGCGGCTTTTACCTGGTGCGCGATGGCTTTTATATCTTTGTCTTGATGTAACACGCAGCGTACCCGCCCCCCCTGAGGGACGGCATCGATTACGTCCTCTTCGTTATTAAGCAGTGCACTTTGTAAATCCCGCGGCTTTTGGCTTGATGAAGGAGTTACCACGAAACACCGCCCCGCTGCGTCCTGCTTTAATTTCTCAGGGGTACCTTTTGCCAGAATGTTTCCTTCATTAAGCAGGTACACCTGATGGCACCGTTCGGCTTCATCTAAGTAAGAGGTGCTGACCATAACCGTGAGCGACTCATCTTCCACAAGTTGACTGATAATCTTCCATAACTCTTGTCGTGACAGAGGGTCAACGCCAACAGTGGGCTCGTCAAGCAGTAAAAGCGCCGGAGAGCGCACCAGCGTGCAGGCTAAACCGAGCTTTTGTTTCATGCCGCCCGACAAGTTTCCAGCCGGTCTTGAAGTGAATGCAGAGAGATTCGTCATGCTTAGCAGGCGCTCGTACCGCGCCTCACGGGTTGCTTTATCCACGCCATGTAAGTCTGCATACAAATCCAGATTTTCCTGTACGCTTAAATCTTCATACAAACCAAATCGCTGGGGCATGTAGCTAATTAAATTTTGTACCTGCTGTGCGTCTGTCGCCGTTTTATAGCCAAGTACACGTAAGCTGCCATCAGAAGGAACCATCAACCCTGCGACCAGGCGCAGCAGCGTGGTTTTTCCTGCACCATCGGGCCCCACCAGAGCGGTGAGTTCCCCTTTCTTTGCTTCGAAATCTATCTGTTTGAGGGCTACGGTTTGCTGACCGTCTCCGTTGAATTGTTTAACCAGCGCGCTGGCACTCACCACCGGTTCACTCATGATTAGTGTCCGTTGTTAACAAGCATCACAGTGGCAGGCATCCCCAACTTAAGGGTATTGTCAGCATCATCAACCCTGACCCTAACCTCATAAACCAGTGACGTGCGCAAATCCTCTGTTTGCACATTTTTCGGCGTAAATTCAGCGACAGAAGAAATAAAGCTGATAGTGCCTTTGATGGTTTTATTCAGCCCGTCAACATGAACATCAACGGCTTCACCTACCCTGGTGGTCGCCAGTTGGGTTTCATTAATATAAACCCGTATCCACTTGGGTGACGTTAACGCCAACGTGATAACAGGACGCTGAGTGGTGGCAAGGTCGCCGGGTTCCATCAGCCTTGCCCGCACTTCACCCTCACTGGGGGCGAGTAACACAGTGCGGCTAACCTGTTCAGCCAGTAAGGCTTTTTGTGAAGCCAGCACTTGTAACTGTGCTCTGGCCTGATCGATGTCTTCTTTTCTCGGCCCCTCTTCAACCAGTGCTAAACTGGCCTTCGCTTGTGCAAGTGCTGCCTGCAGCGCAACTACCTGATCCCTCGCCTCATCAATATCCTGTTGGCTTACGCCTTTACCCAGTGTTTTGCTGTCAACTGAATGCAGTCTTTTAAGCCGGGCTGATGCAATATCCACATTCGCTTGTTGCTGCACCACCACCGCTTTTGCCTGTGCAATCTCCTGGGGTCTTGAGCCCGCCTGCAACTTTGCCACTAACGCTTCCTGGGCGGCAATTTGCGCATTGGCCTGCGCCAGCTCAAGGTTTGGCACGGTATCATCCAGTCTGGCAATAACCTGACCCGCTTTAACCACATCCCCTTCTTCCACATTCACAGCTGTTACCCGCTCGGACTGAGTGAACGATAAAGACACCTGGCGGATATCGACATTCCCGAACAGTTTTGTTTGCTCAGCCCCGCGTTCAGGCCAAAACGTATAGACGGAAACTGCCGCCGCTACCGCGACGACAATGAGTACAGCGAGCTTTTTGTTCATAGAAGAATTCACTTGTGTAAACATCAACACATAACACAATATGAAATTCAAATTTGAATTTCAACTAGTTCAGCGGTAAAGTGCCTGATAATTTACATAAGCGACCTGGTGATGAAATAAATGCAAAACCGAAAGGGCCGTGCCGATGGTGAAGAAACGAAAAAGCGCATCTTCGCTGCCGCCGCCGAATTATTCGCTCAACGGGGTTATCACAACACGTCAGCCAAGGATATTTGCAGTGCAGCAGGCGTGAATGCCGCTGCAATCAATTATCATTTTAATGGTAAAGATGGTCTGTATGAGCAGGTATTTTCTGCGGCGATAGAACATTTTCTGCATTTAGACTTTTTACAGGCACTCGATGAGAGTCACGCAACAGCGCAAGACAAGCTGGACGAACTCATTGAGCATGTGGTGGCCAACATACTGGAAGAGCGAAGCTGGCACGGAAAAGTGTGGGCGCGGGAAATTGTCACGCCATCGCCGATGATTAATACGGTGTTAGTAAACGAAGCTCACACAAGGGCGAGCATCATCAAGAAAATGGTGATGGAGGCCAGCGATTTTAACGCTACCGACGATGACGTTACTCCTGTCTACGCCTTATTCACATTATTAGCACCTTGCATGATGCTGATGATAGTAAACCCGGAGCTGCCCACGCCGATCCAGCCCATTTTTTCACGCCCGCAAAGTGAACTTGTCGCTTACATTAAAAGCCTGATGAGAAATCAGTATCCTGCTAAATAGCACACAGGCCCGCCGGGGTTGGCCACATCAATCGTGACCACCACAACAGCTGTCGCTGTGCTCAGCCCAGTTTTTCAGTTTGGTAGTTTTACCGATCCCCGGGTTGAAGCTGTTGGTCGGGTCGAGCTTGCGATAGAACGACTTCAGTGCGTCTTTGGCAAAATACTCATGCCCCACGTTATGCTCTGCGGGGTACTCAGCATTCCGCGCATCAAAGGTCTGCAGGATTTTGTTTTTCAGCACTTTTGCATCCGCGCCTTTCTTCAACACGTAGTTCTGGTGCATAACGTGGCAAAACAGGTGGCCGTAGTAGAGTTTAGTATCAACCTGCTCATCGATTTCTGCCGGCAGCTCTTCAAACCAGTCGGGATCGTTACGGCGTAATGCCACATCGATAGTCATCATCGCACCCACATTTTTACTGTTCATAATGTGGTAGCGGCCGATAGCACCACCGGCAACAAACCGGTGCAGTATCGCTTTATCTGCTTCATCTTCCGTACATTCGAAGTAGCTGCCTTCATGGGTTTTAAAGAAATTATCCAGATACGCTCGGGCTTCATCTACACCGTCGTTACTCATTTCTAAAATCCAGTGATGCTGGTACTTGTCACGATACACTTCCATGCGGGCCGGTAAATGGCCGGGGAACAGATAACTTAAGTACTGCATGGTGCGGTCTGACATTTTGTTTGGCAAAAAGCCCAGTTTGTCAGTGAAGGCATCAAACTTACGTTTAAAGGCAAACAGCTTAGGGATGAATTTCGCCCCCAGCTTGCTGATGACGATAAACATATCTTTACCGTACTTCTTCGATACGTCGTAGCAGTCGCGGTGCAGATATTCACCGGAGTCCGGTAAGTTTTTAAAGGTAGAAAGAATGTCCCGGCGAATTTGGGTGAACATGGCGGCATCATTAGAGCCCACATAGAACACCTGCTTTTTGTCCGGAATCGGAAAGGTATCAAGGCGTACAGCGAATACCGCCAGTTTACCCGCACAGCCACTGGCTTCATGTAAGCGGCGGCCGTCATTATTAAAACGTGAAGGCGTGTCAGAATCGACATCCCGCACACGCTCATCGTATTCGTTATCTGATGCTCTCAGTTCAGGGAAAGCCACATCGTCTGCTGCGTAGTTCTGCTGTTGCAGATTGGTCAGGATTTCTTCCGGAGAGTCACCAAGATGAATACCCAAGTTATTGACCAGCGACAGCTTGCCACTCTCATCAATTTGGGCAAACAGAGACATTTCGGTGTACGCCGGGCCACGTTTAACCAGCGCACCGCCGGAGTTATTGCAAATCCCGCCGACAATAGAAGCGCCGATACAGGACGAGCCAATCACCGAATGAGGCTCACGGCCGTAAGGCGCGAGCTTTTCTTCCAGACCAAACAGTGTGCTGCCCGCCAGACCGACAATTTGCTTACCTTCGTCAATCAGCTGTATATCATCAATACGCATGGTGCTGATGATTACCAGCGGACGGTCGTAATCTTTACCATCCGGCGTTGACCCGCCGGTTAAACCGGTGTTGGCTGCCTGCATGATAACGGCCACATCCGCTTCCACACATAACGTCAGTACCCGCCAGATTTCCACTAATGTTGCCGGGCGGACCACGGCCAGAGCTTCACCGGAACCGAAACGAAACCCTTTACAATAAGGCTGTTTCTTTTCTTTATCGGTAAGTAAGTGGGCTTGTCCAACGACGTCGCCTAACGAGGAAATCAAAGACTGTGTATCGGTTTGTCCGCTCATAGGTCTCTCTGGCAGGTTGTACTGACGAAATTTCAGGCCACGCACTATACACTAAATTAAGAAGCGTGCGAACCCGTTGACGCCCTCGCAGGCTTTCTGCGGGCTGGCCTGCGGCGGGATGGAGAAGCCTTTGCTTGGGGCTTTTTATCCCCGGCATTTGCCTCTTTTGGCTGTTTGGGCTTCTTCGGCTTCTTAGGTTTTTTGGGCGCTGACAAGGTAGTCTCTGCTAACTTAAGATCCGGCTCAAATCCACTCAGGGTTTCCCGTGGCAGCAACTTCTGGATAAGGGTTTCAATATCCTTAAGTTGTTGTAATTCATCAGCACTGACCAGTGACCATGCCTGACCGCTGGCACCGGCACGGCCTGTCCGGCCAATACGGTGCACATAATCCGCTGCGGTATTGGGTAAATCCAGGTTCACCACCACCGGTAACTGGGCAATATCAATACCACGTGCGGCGATATCTGTTGCCACCAGCACATTGACTGTGCCGTCTTTAAACTCGCTCAGTGCACGGGTTCGGGCGCCCTGGCTTTTGTTACCGTGAATGGCAGCGCTTGGAATACCGGAATTGGTCAGACGGGTAGCAATCCGGTTAGCACCATGCTTGGTACGGGAAAACACCAGTGTCTGACGCCATTTCTGCTGCTTAATCAACGCTGTCAGCGCACCAACCTTCTTCGATTTATCCACATTGACCAGGATCTGCTGAACCTCTTCCACGGTGGTGTTCGGAGGCGCAACGGAAATCTTAACCGCTGACTGGGTAATCGATTCTGCCAGGGCTGTTACGGTAGGCGAAAACGTGGCAGAGAAAAGCAGGTTCTGACGTTTGGCCGGCAACAGCTTCAGCACACGTTTGATGTCGTGAATAAACCCCATATCCAGCATGCGGTCGGCTTCATCAAGCACAAGTACTTCAAGCTGATCAAACTTCACCGCGTTTTGCTGGTACAAATCTAACAGACGTCCCGGCGTAGCCACCAGAATATCAGTACCGCCACGCAAGCGTTTCATTTGCGGGTTGATACCTACTCCGCCAAATACCACGGTGGTTTTTAAATTCAAAAATTCATTGAAGCCACGGATATTGTCTTCTACCTGCGCGGCTAATTCCCGCGTCGGTGTCAGAACCAACGCTCTGACATTGTTACCACGTGCCTTTTGCCCTGAAGACAGTTTTTCCATTATCGGCAGTGCAAAGCCTGCTGTTTTACCTGTACCGGTTTGCGCGGCAGCCAGTACATCTTTACCGGACAGAATGACCGGAATAGCCTGGCTTTGAATAGGAGACGGAGACGCAAACCCAAGTGCGGAAACCGCTTTTAATAACGGTGCACTTAAGCCCAGTTCAGAAAACTGCATGAAAACCTCAAAGAATGGAAAAAATGACTTACAGAAAAACGGGCGCTACCAGTGAGCGCCCGTTATAAATAGGATAAGCGTTTGCTTACAGTACTACTACGTCAGCAGCCTGTGGGCCTTTGTTGCCTTGTTCGATAGTGAACTGAACGTTTTGACCTTCGCTTAAAGAACGGAAACCGTCAGATTTGATCGCACGGAAGTGTACGAAAACGTCTTTGCCGCCTTCCTGAGAAATAAAACCGAAACCTTTAGCTTCGTCAAACCATTTTACTGTACCAGTTACCTGAGACATAAATTACTCCAAAAAAATAATAAGTTAAATTAAATACGCCTATTTACGTATGAGGTCTTTCAGGTTTGGAACAGGCGTAGATCAGTAGTTTTCCGGAAGTAATTCTGTGAAGACTTACAAAGAATATAAAGAAATAGCATTAACAAGTTTGAATAGGACCTTCAAAAGGCGCGGCGATGTTACCAGTTGTTTATCAGAATATCCAGCTTATTTTTTAACCGGTTTTCAATGACAGAATTTTAATCTTCGCCGGCCCGTTATTTTCTATATTTATGATTATAAAATCGCCATGCAGGAAATTGCACAAGCAACACCAATGCGCTTTATAAATCCGTGACTATACTCTGAATAGACCAAGTATATAAAAGTCACGCCATCCGGGGTTAATGTTTGAAAAGCCTTCGCACAGAAATTGCGGCAATAACGCTTATTTCTATTACCGTCATCAGCGCGCTGGTGATGTGGGTGTCGTTGCGTGTTTACGAAGGTCTTTACGAAGAATTTGTCTCTCAGGAGCTGCAGGCTCTGTCTGAGAACCTGGCGAATGACTTGCTGCCACATATGACCGCAGATGACGAGTTCCCGCTCATCAGTGTACTGCTTCGTTTAGATGAATATGACAATGTGGAATTTGCCCGTGTCTATAATACGCAAAGCGAGATAGTTAGTGCTTACATCGGCTCTGCACTTGTTAAACACAGGCAGCATTCAGGAACTGAAAGCTCTACCGAAGATGTGAGGCTACACGAACTGGACTACGGACTTCATATTGAAGACAGCCATATCCGCGTAGTTAAAATAATTGGTGACCCGGCCCTGCCTCAGGGCAAACTTGTCATTTCCTATCTTATTGAGCAGTCACTTGCAGACAGCCAGAGAAAGTTCATCGTAGCCATTGTGCCCTTTGTTATTTTCATTCTGCTTATCGCCGTGTTTCTCGTACTGGAATTACAACGCCGCTCCCTGCAACCATTGTTTAAACTCATTGAGAAAATGCGCCGCGTAGAAGAAACCAAAGATTACGCCATAGAAGTAAGCATTGAAGGGAAGTCGGAAATCAAAGCTCTCACCCACGGCTTTAACAGCATGATGTCAGACATCAACAAACAAACCGAACTTAACCGGCAGAAAAATAAATTACTCACCCGTCAGCAGGAGCAAATGGAAAAGCTGGCGAACTTCGACCCCCTTACCGGATTGCCGAACCGGCAGTTTTTAATGAAGTGCCTGAACATCGAGCTGGCCAGAGCCAAGCGGGAAGAAAAAGATGTCGCTCTGCTGTTTCTTGATCTCGACGGGTTCAAAATGGTGAACGATTCCTTCGGTCATGACGTGGGTGACAAATTGCTTTGTAAAATTGCTGATGTGATCAGTGACAGCCTGAGGCTGGATGATGTTGTCGGCCGGCTTGGCGGAGACGAATTTGTCATCATTCTTGGGGAATGCAGTTCGGTGGAACAGGTTGAAGAAGTAGCTGCACGGCTGGTTGAGGCTATCGGCAGTGATCAACTGGTCGATCAATGGAAACTGGAAACAGGCGTAAGCATCGGTATTGCGCTGGCAAAGGACTGCGACTTCAGCCTGACCACCTTAATGAGCAATGCGGATATTGCCATGTATCATTCCAAGCGAAACGGTCGGGGTCAGTTCACCCTGTTCACCCGCATGATGCAGGACGACAACCACCGTATGATCCGCATCTCTACCAGTATTCACACGGCGATTGAAAACAATGAATTATTCCTTGTCTATCAACCTAAAGTGGACCAGAGCAGTAAGGTGATGGGTTTTGAAGCATTGATCCGCTGGTATAACCCTCACCTTGGCATGGTGTCACCGGCAGAATTTATCCCCATAGCTGAGCAGAGCAATAAAATATCAGTCATCACACTCTGGGTCATGGCGCAGGTATGCAAGGACGTAAAACACATTCTCAGACAATACGGAGAAGCCACAACGATTTCCCTGAACCTGTCAGCCAATGATTTAAAGGACGAAACGGTCACTGCTTTTGTTCTGGAAAAAATACGAGAGCTTGGCGGACTGGCTGGCGCCATTGAGTTCGAAATTACGGAATCTGCCTACCTCAAAAGTTTTCAGGCGGGGAACGCGTTTTTTGATGATCTTCGCGCACTGGGATGCAAAATAGCACTTGATGACTTCGGTACAGGGTATTCTTCTTTAAGCTACCTCACCGAATTCAGCATTGATACGCTGAAAATCGACCGTCAGTTTGTCAGTCAGATTGGAGTCTCACAACGTTCAGAACTTATCACCGTCACCATTATTGAGATGGCACGTCACCTGAAACTGAAAGTCTGCGCCGAAGGCGTTGAAACCCTGGACCAGGCAACGTTTTTGATAGATCACGGGTGTCACCTTTTACAAGGCTATTATTACGGCCGGCCAGAGCCGATTTGTGAAAATAATGAAGAGGACGGGTTAATTCCCGCCCTCGAAAGCCAGCATAGTATGTAGCAAAACCACCTTTCAGCCCGAGGTGTACAGCACTGTCAGTGTTTCCGGCAGCGTCACATCTGCAGGGAGATAGCCCACACTGCCCTGATTTTCCAGTAAGTATTCCATCATGGCGTCCACAGATTGCACCTGAACCGGCGCCTTATTTCTGCCGCTGAACCGCATTTGCGCCCAGTATGACTGAATGCGTGACTCTGTGAGGCCCACAATACGTGCGTTAAAGATAAGCCTGGTTTGCGCGCCGGGGACAAGTGTTACCGGTTCAAGCCCGGACGAAGCTCCGCCCATAAACAGATTGCGCACTTCATGCTTTTCCATGGTGCCTGCCGGCTCTGCAAGATTTGCTACCACAATAATCTCATCACTGGCTTTTGCAGGCTGTGACGACATTAACAGCGCAAGGGTGAGAGTAAGATTCATCAACTTCATCAGAATACCCACTCCAGTCCGAACTGGTACAACACGGCCTGACGGTCAAAGTTTTCGGAGCCCGCTTTTAACTCGAACAAAGAGGTTTTACCGGGCTCACCGTCTAAAAACGTTACTTCCGCTTTCAGTGCCATGCCCGGGCGGAAGTCCCACCGCCCGGTCAGGGTAACAGAATCCAGCACATCGGTGGGAAATCTGGCCTGCAGTTGCTCCACGCCGTAGTAGAGCATATCAAGCTGAGGATCCAGACCAACGGGGATAGTGTTGTTCAGTTCCCCGAGGATCTGATTGGATTTGGCGTAGGTCACTAGTAACTGGTAATCACCGAAATAACGTCCCAGCGTGACATAGTAGTTTTCGATACCGGCCAGAATATTAATGGTGGATTCCACGTCTACATATTCTGCAGACATAAACCAGTCCAGGCTGTCGTAGCTTATTCCCACAAGGTAGGCATCCACCTGTCCCGTTAATGAAAAATAATCAGCTAAATCATCAAATCCGGTGGCTTTCAGTCCGCCGGTCAATTCTCCCAGACCGGCAATATCCGCTTCCACATCGGCAGAAATAAACGTGGCACCGCGCAGTTGCCAGCCCCGGTAACTGATTTCGGCGATACCGCCGTAAATCTCTTTCACCTCAATGTGAAAGCTCTCCCCGCTGGCTTCAATGTCATCAGAAAAAGAGCCGTAGTATCCTTCCAGCCCTATATAGACATCGTCAATGTTGAACTGATAGCGAGCGTTCCCTCCTTCGTAGCGGGGAAAGAACAGATAGCTGCCGTACAACTGTCGGGGAGGAGATATCCAGGGATAGGCGTATCCCACGTCAAATACGTCAGAATACTGGAGATACGGTGTACGCAACCGGCCTGCTTTAAATTGCCAGTTTGCGTTGGGTTCATAGCTTAAGTAGAGCCATTCCAGCCCGGAGCCGCGACTTTCATCACTGTGCAGAAGCACCTGCCCGGAGACCGATACCGTGCCGGTCAGTGCATAATCAGCCTGTAAGCCCAGCAATGACTTCTCTGAGAAACTGACTTTATTCTCATAGCCTTCAAAGTAAGCCTGATCAGTATCCAGATAGCCGGCCACCACGCGGGCGAACCCTGAAAATTCCACGGGGAAGTCGTCACTGGCATTATTGCAGGGTGAGAACAACAATGCGGCAGTGAAGACAACTGTTAAACCTGACTGTTTCAACCTGTGAGATCACTTTATCCAAACTCATACCTGTTTTGAGTATTATTCAAAGTGTCATTTTTACCAGCCGGTTTATGCAAATTTTTGCAACTGCTCAGTGTAAACGCTGATGTCCCCGAACATTTTCTCTACCCACTGCAGATTGTGGTAAGTATCAAGATAACGCTCACCACTGTCACACATCAATGTAACGATAGACCCCTGCTCTCCCCGGGATTGCATTCCTTCAGCCACCTGCAATGCGCCCCACAAATTAGTACCGGTTGAGGCGCCGGCGCGGATCCCGGCAATATCTGCCAGCCAGTGAATGGTGGCAATACTGGCTTTGTCTTCCACCTTCAGCATTTTGTCGATGACATCCGGCTGAAAGGACGCTTCTACTTTGGGCCTTCCTATACCTTCAATGGCACTCCCCCGCTGACTGGTTAACGTGCGGTCTCCGGACTGATAGCTGTCGTAAAACACGGAATGCTCAGGATCCACAACAACCAGCTCTGTCGCCAGCCCCTTATAACGGATATAACGGCCAATCGTCGCTGAGGTACCGCCGGTACCGGCGCTCATGACCACGGTGTGGGGCACGCTGTGAGGTTCAGCCGACATCTGGCCGAAAATACTTTCAGCAATGTTGTTATTGCCCCGCCAGTCTGTGGCCCGCTCAGCAAACATGAACTGATCCATAAAATAGCCGTCACACTCCTGCGCCAGCCGGACGGCTTCATCGTGCATATGGGTGGGACATTCCACAAAATGACAACGCCCGCCGAAACGGGTGATCAGGTTAATTTTGCTTTGTGCCGTGCTGCGGGGCATTACCGCGATAAACGGAATACCCAGCATACGGGCAAAATATGCTTCAGATACAGCTGTGCTGCCGGAGGATGCTTCAACGATAGTCGTGTTTTCACCAATCTTGCCGTTGCACAGGGCATAGAGAAATAAGGAACGGGCCAGACGATGCTTTAAGCTACCGGTGGGATGGGTACTCTCATCTTTCAGATAGATATCAATACCCTTCAGATTAAGCCCTTCGAGCTTAATAAGGTGCGTATCAGCGGAGCGCTGAAAATCCGCATTAATTTTCCTGATCGCCTCTGCAACCCAGTTTTTCATAGTGAGGTCCGTTTTTTGTTTGTATGAAGTCAGTATAAAAGCATCAGCAGGGAATCTTCCCGCATTTTTTGGCTGCAAGTCCGGCGA
Organism: Alteromonas sp. AWJ4_197; assembly: GCF_056160285.1. Lineage (NCBI taxonomy): Bacteria > Pseudomonadati > Pseudomonadota > Gammaproteobacteria > Alteromonadales > Alteromonadaceae > Alteromonas > Alteromonas sp. AWJ4_197. The sequence continues at coordinate 694,310 of NZ_JBSWWW010000002.1, forward strand.
AAGAGAAAAATAATTGCAGACTATGAACTTAAAAGAGAATAAAAATGCAAAGAGATACTCTCTTTGCTGAGCCAGACATTAAATATCATTAAACCATACCGCAGACTTGTTCTGTACTGCCTGATCTCCGCTATGCTACCTGCCCGTAAAAGAGGAGCTTGTATGACACCGGCAGAATTGTCCCGCGTAGTAGAAATGGCGTGGGAAGACAGAACCCCGTTTGAAGCAATAGAGAAACTCTACGGACTCAATGAGTCCGCAGTAATAAAGCTCATGCGAAAGGAGATGAAACCATCATCCTTTCGCATGTGGCGGAAACGTATGCAGGGAAGACAAACTAAACATCTGAAGTTACGTCATCCCGGCATTGAGCGCGCTTACTGCCCGACACAGTACAAACGCTGACGGCTCTCAAAGCGTTACGGGCTCTAAACAGGCTGCCGCCTGAGCGCAGGAAGCCCTTTTCTCCGCTTCGTTGTAGCCAGCTTACAATTCTTTTATTTTGATATTCCGGAAAGCAACGGGTGATGTCCATTCCTGCAGCACGATGTGCCCTTTGGTAGCCTTGCCGAAATCAGCAAAGCTTTTAAAGTTGGACTGAGATACCCAGTCTTTCCATTCTTGACTGCCAAGGTCAACTTTCGCGGTTAAATTGCCATTCAGGTAAAAGGCCACTTCACCGTTATTTTGCTTGATAACCGACTGATTCCACTGCCCCTGCTCATGCACTGAAGTTTGTGTAAGCTGTGCGGAATAACCATACAGGCACCCCGGATTTTTCGCCGGCTTTTTATTATCGATATGTTCAGGACCCAGAAGCTGATATTCAGGTCCGGTTTGCCAGGCAAGCTGATTTTCCGGGTTTTCCTGAACATTAATGAACACACCGCTGTTACCATCTACGGTTGTTTTCCATTCGAAGGCCAGTTCATAGTTTTCAAATTCAGCATCTGATGTCAGGTCGCCATGCTGAACACCGCTGGTACGCAGATCGACAGTGATAGTGCCGTCCTGCACTATCCATGAAGGCTTAGCATCAGGATGTTGAAATAAGTGCCATCCATCCAGTGTCTTGCCGTCAAACAGCAACTTCCAACCCTCTTTGACTTCAGTTGTGGTCAGCACATTTTGCTGAGATGAAGATGTAGCAGCCATTGAACCGGCACTAAAGGCTGACAATGCACACACTGCCAGCAGCAATTTCTTATGTTGGTTGATTTTCACAGACCATCCTTAACAATATTCCCGGGGTTTACAGATAAGTGTGTCCCTAATCTGCTGAATGACACATTACAGTAACATCTTTGTTACTTCCATCGGCTCCCGGCCTTTTTCTTCCGGTGTCATACTCAGTGCGGCAGACTTCCGCACATGCCTGGCATAACCGGCTCTCCCTATTTGCTTTCCTTTGTCCCGGGGCGTATAAAAGACAGTACATAAAGCGTTCAAACAAAAGGATTATTGTGATGAAGAATGCCTGTTGCCTGTGCTTTGCATTCCTGTTTTTCAGCCTGCTGAGTTACGCCGGAGAAGCCGGTGTACCCGAGGTGTTCAGAGGCCATGCAAAAGACAACAAGCTTTATCTGCAATATGACGATCTGGACACATTTTTAAAAACATTTGTTTCCGTGACCGGCTGGTCTGAAAGGCAAAAAGCGGAGAACATAGATTCCAGAGTGGGTACGCGCCTGAAAGTACGCATTAATCCGCTGACGGTACTGGAGGGTAATAAATTCTACTTTACCGCCTTTGACAATGAACAGGTGGTTTCCACGTTGGCAGATATGCAGGCCAGTCTGATGTCTCTGCCGGATGAAATTCCTTTGCCTCTTCTCAGTGCAGATGAGCAACTGGCATACTGGCTGAATCTCTATAACTTCACCATGCTAAATGAGATTGCTAAACGCTATCCGGTCTACAGCATGAGTCGCTACCTCGATCCTGAAGAAGACAAGTATTTCCTTGATGACAAAGTCACGATAGTGGCAGGGATCCCTCTCAGCCTGAATGACATTAAAGACAAAATCCTGAAGGAAAAATATGACAGCAATCCGCTTATCCTGTATGGCCTGTTTCAGGGCAATATTGGCGGCCCCGGCATCCAGAAACGGGCATTCCGTAGTCGCGGAATATGGCGGACACTGAAGAAGTCTGCCACTGAATTTATTAATTCAAATCGTGGCACCTACTACGACGGCAAGGTTTCAGTGTTCTATGAGCGCAACCTGAACTGGTTTCATAACGATGAGGCGGCATTGAAAGCGCATATCCTGATGTATCTCGGCGGTGAAATGACTGAGGAGATCGATAAGGCAGAATCGCTGGATTTCGCCATGAAAGACTGGCAACTGGCAAGCGTAATGGGTGATCAGCGTAGTTACGGCGGGTCTGGTGCGACCAACAGTGCGGCTATGTTAGATTCAGTTGTAGTGAGCGGCAGCGCATTAGTTCCCACTCATATGATGGAGGAATGGGTTTCTAAAACGCCGGCGAGCACCCGTTTATCGCCGTCTCAACTGGCAGTACTTGATGATCTGCGTACCCGGTTCGCTGTGGCCCGGGGCTCGGTATCTGTCACCGATCTCAGCGAAGAAGAGGCGAAGTCAGACAAAGACCAGTAGCCACTGGTAAAAGGAATTCCGGACCAAACAAAAAGGGCGATGTTTTCACATCGCCCTTCCGTATTATGCTTTTTTAACGTTTCATGCGTCCAGGACAATCCGCAGCATGCGACGCAGCGGTTCAGCCGCGCCCCACAATAACTGATCACCGACAGTGAAGGCGGAAATGTATTCCGGCCCCATTGTCAGTTTACGGATACGACCTACAGGAATCGATAAAGTACCGGTTACTTTTGCCGGCGTCAGTTCCTGCATGGTGATCTCACGGTCATTCGGGATCACTTTCACCCAGTCATTGTGCTTCGCCAGTAAACCTTCGATTTCCTCGACACTCAGGTCTTTTTTCAGCTTCAGAGTAATGGCCTGGCTGTGACAGCGCATTGCACCAACACGAACACATAATCCGTCTACCGGTACCGGTGAGTCCTGAGTACCCAGGATCTTGTTGGCTTCAGCCTGCGCTTTCCATTCTTCACGGCTTTGACCTGACGGCAGTTGTGTGTCGATATACGGGATAAGGCTGCCGGCCAGTGGCACACCGAACTGATCTGTCGGGTTTTCATCAGAGCGGATAAATTCAGCGACCTGACGGTCGATGTCGAGAATAGCTGTTGACGGGTCGTCTACCAACGCTTTCACATTACCGTACACAGCGCCCATCTGACTGAGCAATTCACGCATGTGCTTTGCACCGGAACCGGAGGCCGCCTGATAAGTCATAGGCGATGCCCACTCAACCAGATCGGCTTCAAACAAACCACCCAGCGCCATCAGCATGAGCGATACTGTACAGTTACCACCTACATAGGTTTTTACGCCGCCCTGCAGACCTTTATCAATTTCACCACGGTTTACCGGATCTAAAATGATCACCGCATCATCTTTCATCCGCAGTGCTGAGGCAGCATCGATCCAGTAGCCATTCCAGCCGCTTTCCCGCAGGGCCGGATAGACTTCTTTAGTGTAATCACCACCCTGACAGGTAATAATAATATCCTGCTTTGCCAGTGCTTCGATGTCATTGGCATCTTCCAGTACACCGCAATCTTTACCGGCGAAATCCGGCGCAGGTAACCCTTTTTGAGAGGTCGTGAAAAAGGTTGGCTCAATGAATGAGAAATCGTTTTCTTCCTGCATTCTTTGCATTAATACAGAGCCGACCATACCGCGCCAGCCAACTAAACCAACTTTATTTTGAGACATTCTCTGAACCCTTCTTGTGTCCTTCCCGGCGCCTGTCTGACGGCAAAACCTCTTGCGGGCTCTTTATCTTTTGCCGTTGTTCACCGGAAACCTGTTGTAAAGGCCGCAGTCTATAAAGAAAGTCACGGCTTTGCCAGCAGCATTTGTTATCAGCAATAGCTGTTTTTCATACAAGACGGGTAATTTCCGTTGAATAGTCAGTATTGCGCGATGTTGCGATTGCGCTGTGTCGTTGATTCCGATAGGGTAGAAATTAGCCAGAAGAATAATAACCTATTGATTTAGATTAACTTACCTGCCTTCTCCGGCCACTGAGATAATAAAAGAGCCCGCTTTTATCAGCAGGAATGGAACATATACAAGGATGCAGAATCATGCAAACAGTCAGACAACCTTCTCTGCTCCAGGTCGGATTACTCGCCGGCGTAATTATTCTGATGATAATTGTTATGACCCAATATACTCCGCTTCCTATTCAGCTGGCACTTCTGGGCGCCTGGTTTGCCACCCTCGGGCTGGGGAAATGGCTCGGTCGCAGTTATGAATCCATGCAAAACGGACTGCTTACCGGCATCTCTCAGGGTATGGAAGCCATTCTTGTACTCATCGCAGTGGGCGCACTGATTGGCAGCTGGATGGCCGGCGGCATTGTGCCTTCTATCATTTATTACGGTTTGTCTGTAATGACACCTCAGATATTCCTGTTCGCCGCCTTTTTTATCTGTGCGGTAACTTCCCTGGCGACCGGTACATCCTTCGGTACTATCGGTACCGCAGGCATCGCCATGATGGGGATTGGTGAAGGCTTTGGTCTGCCCGCTCCTCTTGTCGCCGGTGCTGCCATATCAGGGGCTTATGTGGGAGATAAATTGTCCCCGCTGTCTGACACAACCGTGATGACGGCCTCATTATGCAGAGTTGACCTCATCGAACATATTAAATCCATGCTTTATATCAGCGTACCTGCAATCGTGATTGCCAGTACCCTGTTTTTGTTCACCGGCATTCTCACAGGCCATCAGGGAAGTACCGGACGGGCGACAGAAGTTATGGCTGTTATAGATGCCTGGTTCACGGTCAGTCCGTTTATGATCTTGCCAGCACTGGCGGTCATCACCCTGCTAATTCTTCGTCAGCCGGCGGTTCCGGTTATCTTCTTTGGTGCTTTACTTGGGGTTGTCTGGGCCGTCTTATTTCAGCAGCAGGATGTCATACCGGCATTGGAAACGCTGTATGGCGGAAGCTACATCGAATCTGATGACAATGTTATCGCCGTGCTGCTGAACCGCGGCGGTATGGTGTCTATGCTGCCAAATATTCTGCTTATCATTCTGGCTCTGGGCATCGGCGGCCTGATGGAAGCCACCGGTGTACTGGCTACCATTACCACCTCACTGCAACGCTGGGCTGATAACGTAACAAAATTGGGTTTATCCACACTACTGGCAGGGATCATTGGCAATATATTGGGTGGCGCGGCCTATGTATCACTGATTACCGCCAGCACGATTACCGGTAAAAACTATGATGCGACGGGTACGGACCGGCGGGTACTGTCCCGTAATGCAGAATCCGGCGGAACGGTGGTGACACCGATGATTCCGTGGTCAGACGGCGGGGTATTCATGGCCACTACCCTGGGTGTGACCACAGCAGCTTACCTGCCTTATTTATGGTATCACCTGCTGGTACTTGGCATTGCTATTCTCTACAGTTTTACCGGCTGGTTTCATTTCAACAACGCCATCCGGCCCGCAAAAACCTTTACTAACGAACAAAAAACAACCGAATCGTAGTTGCAAAAATCGCAGGTTCACGCTCCTTATCTGAATATTTCCACTATTTAACTATTGTTGCGCGATTGTTAAATCCACAACAAAATCAGGGACTATCGGTAAGGGTAAAAGGAAAAAACTACGACTTTGGTCATGCGTCCATAAGACCTTAGGAGCGTTCAGGTCGGATATTGACTCATATTGTCTGAAATTGATATGGATCAACCCCGCCCCAAATGAAAACAAAATGTTAACTGCGATCACAATGCGTTTTCACGCCTGCCGGAAATCTGTTCTCAGTCTCTTTCACTTCACTTGAGTCCCCGGTGATTTTTCTCTACTCTCTGACGCCCGAAGACTAATTTCCTGTTGAAAAGTCGTTTCGAGACAATTCAGTATGACCGGTACACACGAGGACAGATAGTCAGCATGATTACCTCATTGCTCACCAACAATGCTTATGCGGTTTCTTTAAACCGTATGGCAATTGACAGCACCACGCGTGTTGGGGTGGTGCTTTGGCTGGCGACCCTCGTACTGGTATTCAATGTGTCTTTAATTATCAGCGGTATCATGGCGGACTCATCGGAGTTTGTTGGTGCCCTGCATGACAACCTTGTTGTCGAACCTCATTCCCTGGCAGTGATGCACGAAGCATTATCTGTGTTCTTCTTTTCAGCAGTCCTGCTTATCTGTTTATTGGGTATTCAGCTACAGCCCGCCCCGTTAGCGCGCGCCGGTGTAGCTGCCTCCCCGAAACCAGTTTTAATCGTTAACGACGATTACCGACAGCCGTTTGTACAACAATCTGGCAGTCGCGCACCACCTTCTGACAAGTGATTTTCTGTTGATTACAGACGTGCCTCAGGTACGTCTGTAATCAAGAGCGCGTCGCGGGTCACTCCTCTGCTGGTTCACGCCGTGTTCACTTGTTCGAAAACCTTCGATAGTCACTATCGGAATATTACGCGTGTCGTCTCTGACGGCAATAACGTTGAACCCGGGTTATAGGAAAATGCTTTTGTCTATTCGTAACCTTTCTAAATTAGCTTTTGCGTCAATCGTGCTGTTACTGGCCGGTTGTAGCGGTGGCGTACTTGATCCGAAAGGACAGGTAGGTATTGAAGAAAAGAACCTGATCATTCTGTGTACGATTCTGATGCTTATCGTTGTTATTCCGGTGATTGTACTGACGCTGTATTTCGCCTGGAAATACCGCGCGAGCCGCGACTTTGAAGTCTACACACCGAAATGGGCTCACTCTACCAAGATTGAAGCCACGGTTTGGTCTATTCCAATTCTGATCATCATTGCACTGGGCATCATTACGTGGCAATCAACCCACGCATTAGACCCTTATGCACCGCTTGAAGATAAAGGCGAGCACATGACTGTTGAAGTGGTTTCACTCAACTGGAAATGGCTGTTCATTTATCCTGAGCAAGGCATTGCAACGGTAAACGAGTTGGTGATTCCGGCTAACAAGCCAGTTTCATTCAAAATCACTTCTGAAGGCACAATGAACTCGTTCTTCATTCCTCAGTTGGGTAGCCAAATCTACTCAATGGCGGGCATGGAAACTCAGTTACACCTGATTGCTGATGAGCCGGGTACCTATAAAGGTATTTCTGCAAACTACAGCGGTGCAGGTTTCACTGGTATGAAGTTCGACACCATTGCAACGCCAACTGAAGCTGACTTTGATGCCTGGGTTCAGAAAGTGAAATCAGAAGGCGGTTCACTGACTTCTGAGAACTTTACGCAATTAGCTGAAGATAGTGAAAACCACCCTGTCACTTATTACAGCACGGTCAGCGACGGTCTGTTCCACGAAATCATCATGAAGTACATGAAAGATCATGGCTCTATGGATTTCTATGGTAAGCCAGCTAATGCCGCTACCGGTGTAAAAGCCGAAGCGATGCAGCACAAAGGCCATCACATGGGGGTTGAAGAGTAAGTATGTCTTTTTTAGGTAAATTATCTATTGAGGCTGTACCGTACCACGAGCCAATCGTAATGGTTACGCTTGGGGTAGTTGCAGTACTCGGTCTGGTGATCGCAGGTCTGATCACCAAATACAAAGCATGGGGCCCGCTGTGGCGCGACTGGATCACGTCCATCGACCACAAACGCCTGGGTATCATGTATATCCTGCTTGCACTTATCATGCTTATGCGTGGCTTTGCCGACGCCATCATGATGCGTACGCAGCTTGCTGCGGCAACAAACGGAGCAGAAGGTTATCTGCCGCCGGAACACTACGACCAAATCTTCACCGCGCACGGTGTTATCATGATCATCTTTATGGCAATGCCATTTATGGTGGGCCTGATGAACATCATCGTTCCGCTGCAGATTGGTGCTCGTGACGTTGCCTTCCCGTTCCTGAACAACCTGAGCTTCTGGCTGACTGCTGGTGGTGCAATTCTTATCAACCTGTCTTTAGGTGTGGGTGAGTTTGCGAAAACCGGTTGGGTTGCTTATCCGCCACTGGCGGGTCTGGAGTACTCTCCGGGTGTCGGGGTTGATTACTATATATGGGCCTTGCAGATATCCGGGCTCGGGACGCTCTTGACCGGGGTTAATTTCCTGGTAACAGTATTCAAGATGCGTGCGCCGGGCATGAAACTGATGCAAATGCCTATCTTCACCTGGACTTGTACTTGGGGTAACATCCTGATTGCTGCGTCATTCCCTATTTTGACTGCAGTGCTGGCGATGCTTACGCTTGACCGTTATCTTGATTTCCACTTCTTCACCAATGATTTAGGTGGGAACTCGATGATGTACATCAACCTGTTCTGGGCGTGGGGTCACCCTGAAGTATACATTCTGGTACTGCCAGCGTTCGGTATCTTCTCGGAAATCATTTCTACCTTCACTGCGAAGCGTCTGTTTGGCTATAAGTCAATGGTTTACGCGTCGGGTGCCATTGCAATCCTGGGCTTCATTGTTTGGTTACACCACTTCTTCACAATGGGTTCCAGCGCAAACGTTAACGCCTTTTTCGGTATCATGACCATGGTTATCGCCGTACCGACCGGGGTTAAACTGTTTAACTGGCTGTTCACTATGTACCGTGGCCGTCTGACTATCACAACACCTGTGCTGTGGACGTTAGGCTTCATGGTTACCTTCACCATTGGTGGTATGACAGGCGTACTGCTTGCTATCCCTGGTGCTGACTACGTACTGCACAACAGCTTGTTCCTGATTGCTCACTTCCACAACACCATCATCGGTGGTGCGGTATTCGGTTACCTGGCAGGTTTTGCTTACTGGTTCCCGAAGGCAATGGGCTTCAAACTGGATGAGAAAACCGGTAAAGCAGCATTCTGGTGCTGGCAGATTGGTTTCATGGTTGCGTTCATGCCATTGTACGTTCTGGGCTTCCTGGGAATGACCCGTCGTCTGAACCACACTGACAACCCGGACTGGAACATCTGGCTGTACATTGCTGCGGGTGGTGCATTCATCATCGCTGCAGGTATCTTCTTCCAGTTGCTGCAACTGTTCATCAGCTTTAAGAACAAAGAAGCACTTAAAGACACTACGGGTGATCCGTGGAATGGTCACACGCTGGAGTGGTCAACTGCGTCTCCGCCTCAGTACTACAACTTCGCTGTTATTCCTCACATCAAAGACATTGATGCATGGACTGACATGAAAGAACGTGGCGAAGCGTATCAGAAGCCTGAGAAATATGCCCCGATTCACATGCCTAAGAACACCTCTGCTGGTTTCTTCATGAGCATGAGCTTCACGGTAATGTGTTTTGCACTTATCTGGCACATCTGGTGGCTGGCCGCTGTTGGTTTCATCGCCGGTATCGCAGTATTCATCAAGCGCTGTTACACCAGCGACGTAGATTACTACGTACAGGTTGATGAAGTAGAGAAAATCGAAGCAGAGCATTTATCTGCTAATGCTAAAGGAGTGAACGCATGAGCTCAGTAGCTACTGATATGCATCACGATCACGACCACGAGCATCACGAGAGTAATAGCGTTTTCGGCTTCTGGGTTTACCTGATGACCGACTGTCTGTTGTTCGCCTCGTTCTTCGCAACCTACGCAGTGTTGTTCATGAACACTGCCGGTGGCGTGTCTGGTAAAGACATCTTTGAACTGGACTTCGTTGCAGTTGAAACCGCGGCACTACTGTTAAGTAGTATCACCTTCGGCTTTGCAATGATTGCAGCACACAAGCAAAACAAAGGCGGCACGCTGTTATGGCTGGCTGTGACCTGGGTTTTCGGTGCCGTGTTTATCGGTATGGAAATCTATGAATTCCATCACCTGATCGTTCACGGTAACGGCCCTGATACCAGTGCTTTCCTTACCGCGTTCTTCTCGCTGGTAGGTCTGCACGGTCTGCACGTAACTTCAGGTCTGATTTGGATGACCATCATGATCATCGAAGTGATGCGTCGTGGTCTGAAAGATCAAACTGTTACGCGCCTGAGCTGCTTAAGCCTGTTCTGGCACTTCCTGGACATCGTCTGGATTTGCGTATTCACCGTTGTTTATCTGATGGGAGCACTGTAATGAGTCAGCACGATTCTCACGCTGTTAGCCATGCAAACGACCATGGTGATGTGAAATCCTATGTGATTGGGTTTGTTCTGTCGGTCATCCTGACAGTCATCCCTTTCTGGATGGTTATGGAAGGCGACTTCTCTAAAGGCACCACTATCTGGAGTATCGTTACTTTAGGTCTGGTACAGATTTGGGTTCACCTCAAATACTTCCTGCACCTGAACTTCGTTACCGAAGATGGCCGTGCAAGCACGTTCTCGTTCCTGTTCAGTGCCCTGATTATCTTCATGGTAGTCGGTCTGTCTGTCTGGATCATTTACGAGTCTAACGCGATGATGATGTACTAGCCTCCCGGCTGGTACATTTTCTGAGCGTACGCGAGGTAAACTGGAAATATGAAACCTGTATTTCGTCGATATTTAACCGTGACTAAGCCCGGCATAATTATGGGCAACCTGATCTCTGTCGCCGGTGGTTTTCTGCTGGCATCACGGGGTGACGTTGACTTTATGTTGATGGCGGCAACGCTGATTGGCTTATCACTGGTTGTTGCATCCGGATGTGCAATTAATAACTGCATTGACAGGGATATTGATGCCAAGATGCAACGTACCCGCTCCCGGGTTACCGTGACCGGGGAAATGTCGCTGAAAGCCGCATTCTGGCATGGCATTGTGCTGGGTGTGACGGGTTTTGCCCTGCTGGTGGCGTACACCAACGCCACTGCGGTGTTTTTCGCTGCACTGGGTTATGTGGTGTATGTGGGCGTTTATAGCCTGTATATGAAACGTAACTCTGTGTACGGCACACTGGTTGGCAGCTTGTCCGGTGCGGTTCCCCCGGTTGTGGGTTACTGCGCGGTAAGTGGCCAGTTCGATGCTGCCGCTGCCATTCTGCTGGTGATGTTTAGTTTGTGGCAAATGCCCCACTCTTATGCCATCGCGATTTTCCGTTTCAAAGATTATGAAGCGGCGAATATTCCGGTACTGCCGGTTGCAGAAGGTATCGAAAAAGCCAAACTGCATATCGTGCTTTACATTGCGGTATACGCGATTGTAACCATGATGCTGTCGATTGCAGGTTACACAGGTATCGGTTTCCTGGCCGTCGCCTGTACCACCAGCTTCTGGTGGCTACTGATGGCACTGCGTGGTTATCGCCCTGATACCGACATGACACGCTGGGCGCGTCAGGTGTTCGGCTTCTCCATACTGAACATCACGATCCTCAGTATAGCCATGGCGGTAGACTACCACGATGTAGCACCTAAACTGTTCGCCTTAGCGCTATAGACTTGTGAATACGAAAAAGGGCCGCTCAACTGAGCGGCCCTTTTGTTTGTGCACTGCTTTTATTTCAACACAGATTTCCTTTGTTCACTTCTCTTCCCGGGGTATCACACCTCGCTCAGAATAATTTTAATTTGCTCCCTTATCCATTTTCGCAGGCCGTCTTCATGGGTACGGGGATGCCAGATCTGCTCTATGTTCACATCGGGCAGCGATACCGGCGGCTCGCAGCTGGTAAGGTGCTGACAGGTAGCGGTTGCATAATCAGCGATGGGCTTCAGGCAGGTAAGAAAGACCTCCCGCCCGGTCACAAGTCGCGGTAGCACCATGAAACCTGATGCGCCGGCTACCACCCGCCGGGTTAACCCCGCTTCCGCTAAGGCAGTGTCCACATCACTGCTAAGGTTGCCGGTCAGCGTTGACACTACATGGGGCTTGCTGGCATAAGTTCGCACATCCAGTGGCGTACCCGCGGGGATAAGGGCTTTGTCATGCACCACCCGATACGGTGTAACCATGAGTGACTGACGATAAAAATGTTCGGGAAGATCCCTGAAAAAGCCGGCAATAGCTATGTCACAATCACCTTGCTCCAGCGCCTGCACCGGCAAGCGTCCGGACGTATTGTGCATGACGATGGTTACGCCCGGCGCTTCCGTCTGTACTTTATCCAGTAAACGGGGAAGGAGTAAGAAATCCACCAGATCGGTACCATAAATATGGATTGCCTCTTCCCGCTGTCCGATGGCATCACCCTCTGCATTAACGTAGAACTCTTCCAGACACTTCACCACACAGCATACCTGTTTAGCCATCTGATGCGCTTTGGGCGTGGGTGTAAAGCCGCGTCCGGTGCGGATAAACAACGGATCATCAAACTCACCACGCAGCTTGTTGAGTTTGTGGCTCATTGCGGGCTGGCTCAGGTTCATGCGAAGCGCAGCCTTGTTCAGGCTGCGCTCTTCGTAAAGTACAGTAAACAAATACAACAGGTTAAAGTCTTTTGATGCGATATTCATAAATTGGAATTATATTTTCGAAAACATTCACTTTTTAAAATCATAAACCGCCCCTATTACTGATAGCAAGTCAGGGGAGCATTTTGTTCCCGGCCAACTCATTACCATTAAGGAAACGTTATGCCCGATTTATTCAGCCCTTACACGCTAAAGTCAGTGGAACTCAGAAACCGCATTGCTGTACCGCCTATGTGCCAGTACAGCGCAGACGATGGTCTTCCTAACGACTGGCACCAGGTTCACTATGCGTCACTGTCACGGGGTGGCGCTGGTCTTGTGATCGTAGAGGCAACCGGTGTTGCCCCTGAAGGACGCATAAGCCCGGGATGTCTGGGTTTCTGGAGCGATGAGCATACCCAGGGGCATGCCGCTATTGTTAAGCGCATCAATGAGGGAGGCGCGGTGCCGGGTATTCAGCTTGCTCATGCCGGCAGAAAAGCGTCTGCGAACAAACCCTGGGAAGGTGACGACCACATTGCAGAAGATGATCCCCGCGGATGGCAACCCATCGGGCCGTCTGCGGTACCGTTTGGCGCAAACTTACCCCGTACACCCACGGAAATGACAAAAGATGATATCGAGCGGGTAAAAGCAGACTTTGTTGCTGCCACGAAACGCTCTGTTGAGGCCGGCTACAAGTGGTTAGAGCTGCACTTTGCCCACGGATACCTGGCGCAAAGCTTCTGGTCGCCGGTTGCCAATCAACGGGATGACGAATATGGCGGCAGCCCTGAAAACCGCGCCCGTTTTCTGCTGGAAACCATCGATGCAGTTAAAGCCGTGTGGCCGGAAGATTTACCATTAACCGTGCGTTTAGGCGTTATAGAATATGATGGTAACGATGACAAGCTGGTACCTGAATCCATTGAGCTGATCAAAAAGATGAAAGACCACGGCGTCGATTTTGTCAGTGTATCGGTTGGCTTCAATACACCTGAAGCCAATATACCATGGGGCCCTGCATTCCTGGCGCCGGTATCACAACAAATTCGCGAAGAAGCTGACATTCCGGTCGCTACAGCATGGGGTGTTGATGATCCGATGCTGGCCAATAAAACCATTGAAGACGGACAGCTGGATTTGGTGATGGTAGGGCGTGCGCACCTGGCAAACCCGCACTGGAGCTATGATGTGGCTAAAAAGCTGGGTAAAGAGTCACCTTCATGGGTACTGCCTGCACAGTATGCACACTGGTTAGCCCGTTACGCACCGGCAGATTATAAATAACAGTCTGAACAGATAGTAATCTGAAACGTTGCCCGCAGGGCAACTATGGCGCAGGTAAGTACCTGCGCCATATCATGCTCACTGATTTATCACCCGGGCAGGTATAACCCCGTAGTTTTCCATCCATTCCAGCATATTACTGAACCAGTCAGTGGGATGATTCATCCCGAATCCGTGCCCGCCATCAGGCAGCAGTAACATCTGTACAGGCACCCGCTTTTCCACAAGCCCGGCATGAAATTGCAACGCATTCCCTACAGGCACGGCTTTATCATCATTAGCATGAACAATGAAAGCTTGCGGTGTATTGGTGGTGACATTGTCTTGTGCGGAGAAAGTTGAAATTAATCTGTTGTCCGGCGATTCGCCCAGTAAATTCAGCCGTGATCCCTGATGCGTTACGTCTTCTTTCATTGAGATCACCGGATAGATAAGCACCTGGAAATCCGGACGAAGCATTTTTTTCGTATGCGCTTTATTCACCGGCTGTTTGAACTGAGTTGCCAGTGTGGCAGCCAGATGTCCTCCGGCGGAGAATCCCATTACGCCCACCCTGTCTGAGTCGATTCCCCACTCTTTTGCATGCTGACGCACCAGACTGATGGCCTGCTGCGCATCCTGAAGAGGACCATAGGAAGGGTAATCCATAATGTCTTTCAGTGGCATACGGTATTTCAGCACAAATGCGGTAACACCTGCCCCGGCGAAACGGCGGGCGACATTAAAGCCTTCTTTATCGATGGCCAGCCTTTCATAACCGCCACCGGGCAAAATGATAACAGCGGTACCGTTGCGCTCATCCTCAGGAGGCGCAACCATGGTCAGCTCAGGAGAATCCACTGCGACAACTGAGCGGTCGTTTATCACCTCCCGTCCCTGAAACTCTGTGGGTGTGTGGGCTATTTCCCCGGGGATCCCTTCAGGATAAAGTGTTAATCCGGTTATCTGAACCTGCTCTGCTGACACCGCAACTCCGCTGTTAATCAAAACAATCAGTATCATACCGGATAAACCGGCCTTGCGGCGCTGCAGCGATAATCTTTGCGACAAACATTGGAAGAGAAAGGCCCTCATACTTTTCCCGCCCGGTGAGTCAGGATCTCACCGGCATGCTGCCCGGTCATGCCTTGCGGCGTTTTCACAACAACCCCGTTCACCAGGATATATTCTATGCCGGTGGGGTACTGATGCGGTGCGGTAAATGTTGCATTATCAATCACTGTCTGCGGATCAAAAATCACAATATCAGCACGGTACTGTACTGCCAGCGTACCGCGGTCGGTCAGATCCATGCGTTGTGCCGGTAGTGCAGTCATTTTATGAATTGCCTCAGGCAACGTCAGAGTTCCCTTCTCTCTGACGTAACGACCCAATACCCGGGGATAGGAGCCGTAACTGCGGGGATGAGGATTCCCTTCACCGGGTATTGCACCGGCTGTGTCTGTGGCTACTGAGGTAAACGGATATGCCATGATTTGTGCCACATCCTTCTCGTCAATAGCATGGAAAATGCCTTGCGCGCCTCCCTGCTCTTCAATTTCCATAGCCAGTTCCGCTGCATTTGCCAACGTCTGCGCTCTGCCCTGCTGAGCCAGTACCTGACCAAACGTCAACCCGTCCCATTGCGGATTTGCAGCAAAATGGGCTATCTGCAGCCTTTCCGGATCGCCACCACCGCGGTCTTCACGAATGTTCTTTTCAATGCCGGCTTTCACTTTTGCCCGTGTTGCCGGGTCACTGAGACGTTTTAACACTTCTCTGTGACCACCGGCCAGCGACCAGGGCGGAAACAAAATACTGAAGCGGGTTGATGAAGCGGTATAGGGATACTGGTCCAGTGTCACGTCCATCCCCTTTTCACGGGCCGCGGTAATCATACCCAGCGTTGTTTCGCTGTGGCCCCAGTTTGGCAGTCCCACCAGCTTATGATGACTCACATGCACGGGGATGCCGGTATCTTCAGAAATCGCAATAACTTCTTCCAGCGCTTCAGTGATGAGCGCCCCTTCATCCCGCATGTGCGAAGTAAAAATACCACCGTACTGGTGTGCGGTTCCGGCCAGAGCCTTTACTTCAGCGTAATCAGAGTAGACACCCGGCACATACTTTAAGCCGGTCGACAAACCGAATGCTCCCTCTTCCATCGCTTTGGCCACAAGCGCCTGCATGGCCTTAACTTCATCTGCTGTGGCTAGTCTGCCAGCTTCTCCCATTACTTCACGGCGCACATCATTGTGACCCACCAGCAACGCCAGATTTGGACCAAGAGGTGTCGTGGCAGCCTCTCCGAGAAACTCGCCGGTGTGAACCGGTGAAAATCCGCAATTACCGCCAAGAATCGTAGTGATCCCTTGCTGAACCAGATTTTCCAAACCTGGTTGAGTAGCCGCAGAGCGCTCGGCATGAGAATGCAGATCGATAAACCCCGGGCTGACCACCAGTCCGTCCGCTTGTATCACTTGTGCAGCATCACTGGCTGACAGCTGCCCCATAGCGATTATGATGCCGTCTTTAATACCAACATCAGCAGACACTGCCGGTTTGCCGGTACCGTCTATGACCTCTCCCCCGCGGATCAGAATATCGTACTGCGCTGCCGCCAACGGAAAACACAGTGACAATAATCCTGCCCCCAGAACTGTTTTTACTAATCTGCCTGACATCGACGCTCCCTCTTTCTGATCATTTTTTACTGATTGTCATTGTTGTCCGTTATTTATACCCCGGAGAAAGAGCACATGCTTGTGTTGCATGATGAAGTAACCGCAGAACGGGACTGTATTCCTTACAAAGAGTTTTGAACAGGTTTCATGAGCACCCGTTGAAACGGCCAATATTTCACCGGATTTCTCCTCTTCACCCCGTTTATTGGTCAGTTTACATACAAACGTGTATGGCATGCTCTTTGAAACTGTTTAATCAGCGGGCGGCACTCTCTTCAGGTGTACTCACCTTACCGGTCTCTTTTACCGGTTTACAGGTGCAGCCCATACGCTAAACAAAGTAAGAGGAATTTTCTGATGAAAAAATCAATCACAGCATTCGCGGGTATTGCAGCGCTCACTTCTTTATCAGCTTTCAGTGCTTCCGCACAATCTCTGGACACGCCCTGGCAGGATCAACCGGGTTTCTACGTAGGTGGTAACTACGGATATCTGAAAGTAGACGGGCAGGACGATTTTGATGATGATAATGACGTCATTCAGGGTCTGGTCGGTTATCGTTTTAACCGCTATCTGGCCGTAGAGGGATCGGTTATCGACTTCGGTGATTACGGCCATAACCTGTCACGGGCCGATACTGATGGCTGGACAGCGGGTGTAAAAGGTATCTTACCAATTACTAATCAGTTCTCTGTTTATGCCAAAGCCGGACAACTATGGTGGGATACTGATTATTCAGTGAATGGTGTATCCGGTAGCTACGACGACGAGAGTTTATTCATCGGTGCCGGCGTTGCGTACAATATCACTGAGAACTTCCTCGTGAATGCAGAATACACAGTTTACGATGCGGATCTGGATGCCAATGACCTGGCCGATGATCCCGGCGATGTGGACTTTAATACCGATTTAAAACAAGCCAGTGTAGGTGTTGAATACCGCTTCTGATTTGTAAATGTCACTCAAAGCCTCCGGCATTCCGGAGGCTTTTTTGATTCTGACAACCGGCCGGTCACTCCTGTGTACTAACTTCAGGAAAATTCTACAAACCGGCGGACAAACTTACCTGAAGGCAGGAAGCAGGCTCACCCCCTCACTTTAACATCTGACAAATTTTCCAATTTAAAACAGCAAGATAACCATATAAGACGGGTATCAGGTCGTATGGAATAGTTTCTGCATTTCATAATGCATTTGTCACTTAATATGCTCATTCCGGGTTGGCATGAGGAGGAACGATGTCAGCAGAACAATCTATTTTCAAACAGGGAGAAAATTGCTGGGCGACCAGTCACGCCAGCTTCGCCACTCCACTTATTGATTGTGGTAATTACTACAAAGCTTTGCATTCGGCGATCCTGAAAGCGAAGCACAGTATATTTATCGTCGGATGGGATATCGACAGCCGGATCAGGCTGTTGCGCGGTGAAGACGAGGCGAACTCCGAAGCCCCCTCAGTGGTCAGTGATTTGCTGGCGTGGAAAGCTGAGCAAAACCCTGACATGAAAATTTACCTCCTGCGCTGGGATTCTTCTCTGGCCTTTTTTGCTCAACGGGAAATGTGGGCGAAAGAAGTATGGGATGAGAAAACACCTGACAACGTACTCACGGAACTCGATGACACGATTCCCATGGGAGGCAGTCAGCATCAGAAGATTATTGTTATCGACGATGAACTGGTATTTTCGGGCGGTATGGATATTTCGACCAACCGCTGGGATACCCGTGACCACCCCATTGAAAGTGAAGAACGCAACGGTCCTGACGGACCTTACACGCCACTACATGACGTCCAGATTGTCTCTGCCGGCCCTGTGGTAGAAAGGTTCGCCGAACTGGTGCGCTGGCGCTGGTTGCGCGTAGCCGAAGAAAAGCCTATCGCCATCCGTGAAGAAGCTGAAACAGACCTGGACAGTCCTGTTCCCGCTTCATGGCCGGACGGCTTTGAGCCCTGGTTTGAGAAGGTCGATTGCGCCCTTGCCCGCACTATTCCGTTCATGGACGAAGTTGAGCCTGTACAGGAAGTCCGTCACATGTTGCTTGACCTCATCAATGAAGCAGAACGGGTAATCTATATTGAAAACCAATTCACTTCCCGTCAGGAAATCGCAGAAGCGCTGAACCGCCGTCTGAAAGAAAAGCCTGAACTGCATGTCATTATTGTCAGCTCCTATGAACCAAAAGGTAAATTCGAGTGTGAGGCATTTTGGGCAGGTCGTATTGAATTTAAGAAAATTCTTGAAAAAGACATCGAGCCTGAACGCATCATTATGTCGTATTCGTCCATTACCGACGAGCACGGACAACATGCGACTAAGCGTATCCATTCTAAAGTGATGACCATCGATGACCGCTACGCCGTTATCGGTTCGTCGAATATCAGTAACCGTTCAATGAGTCTGGATACTGAAATCGACCTTGTTCTGTTTGGTAATAATGATGCAAACCGCCGCCAGATAGCCCGTATCCGTGACGATTTACTGGCAGAGCACACCGGCCGAACCGTTGAACAAGTTACCGCAATCATGCAGGAACCTAATCCGGCACGGGCACTAATGGAAGGCCAGCTGGCTCATGGCTATGTGCTTACCCAGGTGCGTGACGAAATATTTACCAGTCAGGAATCAGGTAAAAATTTCTTTTCATCCTTATCTGATCCGGAAGAGCCGCTGATCCCGCCAATTCCGGGATTAAACGGTGAAGCAACACCGGTACGCAATCCCCGCCGCCGCACGATCATGGTTGGTATCGGCGTTCTGGTGATTGCAGCCCTGGCGGCCACGCTGCTGCTCGCCAGTCACTTTATTCCGTGGTTATCGACAGACAATATCAATGCCTTCCTGGAGGAAAGCCGGGGCACCTATTTCGCACTTCCGACGGTTTTACTTGTCTATGTGGTTGGCGGCTTCTTCTTCTTTCCGGTCACCGTAATGTCACTGGCGGTCTCTGCCATCTTTGGACCGGTTTGGGGACCATTGTACGGCATTATGGGCGCCCTGCTGAGTTCCGCGAGCATGTTCGGTGTAGGTAAGCTGGCAGGTAACGCGGGATTGCGTAAAGTTGGCGGGCCGAAAGTTGCTGCTGTTGATGAGAAGCTGAAAACCAGTGGTATTGTTGGTGTCGCCGCTATCCGGATGTTGCCCATCGCACCATTCAGTCTGGTTAATCTGGTTGCCGGCATTTCATCAATTGGTCTGATGCAATTTTTGATTGGAACATTCCTGGGCATGTTCCCGCCGATGATAGCGAAAGGTCTGGTAGGCGATTCTATTACTCAGATTTTCCGCAATCCGTCACCGGAGACGATTTCCTATCTGGTAGGCGGCATCGTATTGTGGGGCCTGATGATTTGGGGCTCACAGAAAATTGCCAAGCGATACCAGGAAAGCAAACAGGTAGAAAAAACAAAGGGTGAAGAATGTGTCGCATAGTCAGTTATAATATCCATAGCGGTATTGGTCGCGACAATAAGCATGATTATCGCCGCATTGGCAGTTATCTTGCCGAACTGGGTGCAGATATTGTGTTGTTGCAGGAAATGGATACGCGGCCTGAACACAGAGATATTGAAACGGACATCAGAGATATTTGCGCCAGTCAGGTGTTTCAACTGGTACCTTCACCGGCTATTACAGAAGCCGGCGGGGGCTGGTACGGGAATGCAGTACTGACCCGCTTTCCCGTGCTGAAAAATGAAATCCTTGATGTGAGTCAGGATGGTTTTCAGCCGAGAAATATTCAGGCTGTAGATTTACTCACGCCGTCAGGACCACTGACAGTAATCAATACTCACAAGGGATTGAAGAAAAGTGAACGTCGTTCACAATTCGCAAAGCTTCATGAATACATTGCCGGCAGAATGAAAGAGAATAAGACGCCTATTGTGCTCGGCGGAGATTTCAATGAATGGCAGTTTTTTACCCGCGCATTCCGTGCTCTGGACAGCGTGCTGAACCAGCACAAAGCGGGGGCCACGTTCCCCAGTCAGTTTCCGCTATTTTCCCTGGACCGGATCTGGACTTCACCGGACATTAAACTACGCCGGATCCGCCGTCTGAAAAATGCCCGCACGAGAATTCTCTCTGACCACCTGCCCGTTCAGGTAGACATTCGCCTCCCCGAACAGGATGTCAGTGATTTACAGGAACCGTTTCAGGCACAGGCGATGCTTGGCTGACGATATTTGAGATCGCCACGCCAGTGATTTAACTCCTGCTCACAGGCAGTCACCCTGCGGATAACATCCCGCATTTTTATGCTTGCATCTGTGAGTGATCCGCTTCGGTTAGTGGCCATTAATACCTGACGGCGCATTTCCGGCTGCTCAATTTTCAGGGCTTTCACCAGGCCACTTTCTTCAAGATGGAAAATGGCAGACGATGGTAAAATCATCGCCCCCTCGCCCTGCAGCAATTGCCTGAGCCCTGTCATCAGCTGGCCCGAATACGCCGTGTTGTGCCTCAACGCAACACCAGTCACTTTTTCGTAATGGGCGATGAGCATCCCCAGCGCATCCCGGCTTCCGGGTGTAAGTAACTCAAACTGGCTGAGTTCCCAGAATTTGATCGTGTTACGATCCTGATATTTCTGATACAGCTCTGACTGGTCGTTCACGCCGAGCACCAGATACATGTACTCCTCGATCAGCGGCTCGCAAACCATTGAAACAGCATCAACATCCTGCTCATAGGTAATGGCGATATCAATCTGATTGGTCTCCAGCCAGCCCCGGACTGAATACGACGGGCCGGTGCTGATATCCAGTTTCAGCTTGCTGGCCGATTTTTTTACTTCCGACAATAACGACATGGACAGCACGTTACCGATAGACGGCAACATGCCAACTTTCACAGTACCTGACCGTTCCGCAACGAGGTGCTGTAAATCGGCTTTAGCCGCATTGATATCGTCAATCAGCCGTCTTGCATGCTTCGCAAAAACCTCTCCGGCTTCGGTTAAAGAAACCCCTTTGAAACTCCTTTGAAACAGCGGTGTGCCCATTTCTCTTTCAAGATTGGCCAGCTGCTGGCTGATTGCCGGTTGTGCAATATCTAACTCTCTTGCGGCTGCGGCAATACTTCCTTTTCTCAACGTGGTGAGGAAGTACTGTAACTGTTTTGAATTCATGACATGTCTCCTGACGCCTCCATCAAAGTTTTTCTGCCGGTGCCCGCACGCGCCTTGTCGTTTTAATTTCTTGTTAATACCTGAACGGTATTCTTTTTTGTATTCCAGTACAGCAACTTATATGCCATTGCAGCGAACATTTACAGATATCAATTGTTAACAAAAAGTAAGCATCCCCTGGATGAAAAAAAACATTTCTGGCCTGATATCCCTGCCCGGCCCGCGATTTCCGGTGCTCCCCGATTGCCCTCAACATATTTTTTATACCCTTCCATATTCTTTTTTCTTCCGCGACGCCGCTCTCATTTTTTAGTCTTTACGAACACAGTTTACAGCTACGCAGCATCGCTGTTCAAAGCTTGTGCATCTTACTGGTGCCGCTGTGAGCCATAGTTGGGCGCGGCCTCCGGATCCTCCATGAGCTGCGCCCGCAAAAAGAGCAATCAGGCAACAAACCGGGAACACACACTCATGAAAATAAAAAAATTAAGTGCGTCTATTTATGCCGGATTAACCGGCATGACCATGGCATTAGCGCTGACTCCTTCTGTATATGCACAGGAAACTGACACTCCTGATGCCGAATCGGATCCATCCCTGGAACGGATTGCTGTTGTTGGTGCGCGGGGTGCGCCGCGTTCAGTGACCAGCTCTCCCGTGCCTGTTGATGTATTGACAGCTGAAGACATGGAAGGTGTAGCATTCTCAGATATGAACGATGTAATGATGACCCTGGTGCCGTCTTACACCCTGTCACGCCAGCCAATTTCTGATGGCGGTACGTTTGTGCGCCCTGCACAGATGCGTGGTCTGCCCACTGACAAAACACTGGTTTTAGTTAACTCCAAACGCCGTCACCGCTCTCCGCTGGTGCAAATCGGTGGCTCAGGTACGCAAGGGCCTGATCTCGCAACCATCCCGACTGCGGCTATCGGTTCTGTTGAAGTACTGCGCGACGGTGCGGCCGCACAGTATGGCTCAGACGCCATCGCAGGGGTCATTAACTTCCAGTTAAAAAATAACAGTGAAGGTGGCTCACTGTCAGCCGAGCTGGGCCAGTATTACGAAGGTGACGGCGATCAGATGGTGATCAGCGGTAACAAAGGTTTTGCGTTAGGTGAAGACGGATTCTTAAGTATTTCTGCTGAAATTACTGACTCAGAAGCGACCTATCGTGGCGAACAGTACTGTGAAAGCTGGTTCTGTGTGACCGACCAGTCTGAAGAATATATCGCTGCTGCGATTGCAAGTGCTAATGCCGTTCACGGTTCAGATGAAGTACAACCCTGGGGCCAGCCAAACTCTAAAGGCACCCGTGTATTTTTTAACTCAGGTTATACGATTTCTGACGAAGTAGAATTATACGCATTCGGTAACTATTCAGAGACCGAGGGCGATGGTTCCTTCTTCTATCGTTATCCGGGCAACGGCACCATTGAGGACATCCGTCTGCAGGATGGTTCAGTCTGGAGCCCGCTGGAATTCTTCCCCGGTGGTTTTACGCCGCGCTTCGCAGGTGAAGTTACCGACTACTCACTGGCAGCCGGAGTGAAAGGGATGAGTGGTAAGTGGACGTATGACATCAGTGGCCGCTTTGGTTCCAGTGAAATTGATTACACCCTGAGCAACACCATCAATCCGTCGATGGGTAACGAGTCCCCGACTTCATTCAAGCCGGGCTCACTGACCAACGAAGAGAAGCAACTTCAGGCTGATTTCACCTATGATCTGGACGAATATATTTTCGCTTTCGGTCTGAGCTACATGGACGAGTCTTATGATATCTCCGGCGGTGAAGAAGATTCCTATACTGCAGGTCCATATGCCTCAGCGGATCCATGGGGTTTCTGTAACGATGACGGCACAGCGACGGCGGCAGGCTCAGCCATTGCAGACCTGGACTGTGCAGACGAATCCGACCCGGTTTACACTGTAGTTGGCGTAGGTTCCAACGGCTTCCCGGGATACTCTCCCGAATTCTCCGGTGAATATAACCGTGACTCTTACGCTGTTTACACCGACATTTCCGGTGACGTAACAGACAAACTGTTTGCTCAGGCAGCATTACGTTACGAAGACTACTCTGACTTCGGTTCTGAACTCGTTTATAAAGTGGCCGGTATTTACCAGCTTACCGATGAAATCGCACTGCGTTCTTCATACGGTACGGGTTTCCGTGCTCCGACTCCGGGACAGCAAGGTACAACAAACGTATCCACCCGGCTGCCTAACGGCTTCCCGGTTGCTACCGGTCTGTTCCCTGCCAGCAGCGCAGTTGCTCAGGCGCTTGGAGCCAGTGCACTTGCACCGGAAAAATCCACCAACATTACCTTTGGTATGACGGCGGATTACGGCGACTTCACCCTTACTGTGGATTACTACAATATCGAGCTTGAAGATCGTCTGAATGCCATCTCAACGCTGGATGTCAGTTCTGATCCTGATGCAGAAGACCCGGAAGATTATCAGCGTTACCTGAGCCTGGCGAATGCCGGTGTTTCCGGTGCGGAATCAATCGGTGGTGTGTTCTACTTCCAGAACGCTTTCGACACCACAACCGAAGGTGTAGATGTAGTAGCAACATATAATATGCAGTCAGATATGGGTGACACCACCTTCACTGCATCATTTAACTACAACAAAACCACACTGGATAACGATCCTGAAAACTTCTACAACGAAGAAGATGAGTTTGACCTGGAAAACGGTACGCCGGATTTCCGTGGTACTGCCTCAGTTAAACACAGCATTGAAGACTGGATGATTGTTGCCCGTATGAACTACTACGGCGAATATGAAAATGCCGCGAGCAGTTCTCTGGATGTGATTCAAACCTTTGGTACAGAAATCCTGTTCGACCTTGAGCTGACTTATCACATCAGTGAAAGTCTGTCTCTCAGTGCCGGTGCCCGTAACCTCTTTGACGAGTATCCGGACGCTGGTACTGACGAAATGGGTGAAACCTGCTGTGGTCGTATTTACCGCTCAGACTCTATTGTTGACTGGCAGGGTGGCTATTACTACACCAAGTTAAACTATACCTTCTAAGAACACACAACCTCTTTAAACAGCAATCAGGGCCGGCTTTCTTGCCGGCCTTTCTTTTTCCCTCCAAGCACACGATTTGTGCCTGCGCTTATATCCGCGTCCGTGCAGTTAAATTCTCCGCAGGCGAAGGCAGTCTCCGCTTCTGTTACTCCCGAATAAGAAGCCACTGATGTGTATTTACTCTCAGATAGAAGAATAATTTGACGGTATTTCAACCGGCAACTAACTTCATATGAACAGAGCGTGTTCCTGACAGGTAACCGCATAGCCGTATTTGTGCGAACGCAGGGTGTAAATTTTAGCTTTAGTTATCCACCTGCAACCAGCCTTAACAATGCGATAAGAAAAACTAAACAATCAAAATAAGCCTCTACACAACAAACTACAAATAAACAATGACTTAAAACTTCTTTATGGCAATTATTAATTTATTGTGACGGCCACATAAAACTTAAAAAACACTTTATTTTCAATAAATTAAGATAAGGCGTATAAATACCCGCCGGCGATTAGTTGTTAAAAATTCGTTTACAGGACGCTGAAATTAAAAAAAATTTCTGCCTGATTTAGTCATTACTCCATGATTTTTATACTTTTTGTCACCCCCTCCATATTTTTCCTATAGCCCTACATATTCTTTTTTCTTCCGCGATACAGGTCTGTTTTTTTAGTCTCGATTACACACAGCACGCCACCGATACAACGTTGTATCAAATATTCTGACCGCCAGGGGCGGCTGTGAGTTATTGTTGGGTGCAGTGTCGAGATTTCTCCCTGGCCTGTATCCAAAGAAAAAAAGCCATCAGGCAAATTTTGGGAACACACATTAATGAAAATAAAAAGGCTCAGTGCGTCAATCTATGCCGGATTAACCGGCGTGACTCTGGCTTTCGCTCTTTCTCCTTCTGTTTACGCACAAGAAACTGATACCCCCGATGCTGAATCCGATCCGTCTCTGGAACGTATAGCGGTTGTCGGTGCCCGTGGTGCCCCCCGTTCAGTAACCAGCTCTCCGGTTCCCGTTGATGTATTCAATGAGGAAGATCTGGAAGCGGTTTCTTTTACCGATATGAACGATGTTGTCCGCACCCTTGTCCCTTCTTATACCGTTTCACGTGAACCTATTTCAGATGGTGGTACGTTTATCCGTCCGGCTTCTCTTCGCGGACTGCCAACGGATAAGACGCTGGTACTGGTTAACTCTAAGCGCCGCCATCGTGCAGCTCTGGTGCAAACCAGCGGCTCAGGTACCCAGGGACCAGACCTTGCAACAATTCCTACAGCCGCAATCGGTTCGGTTGAAGTGCTTCGCGACGGTGCTGCTGCACAGTACGGTTCAGATGCGATTGCAGGGGTAATGAACTTCAACCTGAAAAACAATTCTGAAGGTGGCAGTTTTTCTGCAGAATGGGGCCAGTACTATGAAGGTGACGGCGACCAGCTCACGCTGACAGGAAACAAAGGCTTTGCCCTTGGAGATGATGGTTTCCTGAGTATTTCTGCAGAGTACACCGATAACGAAGCCACCAGCCGTGGCGAGCAATATTGTGTATCGTCATTCTGTCTGGATAAATCCAACCCGAACTACGATCCCGACGCATCTTATAACGCTTATCTGACAGATGACTTCCTTGCAGCCGCAGAAGCCATGGGGCAGGAATCGCAGGGCGCGAACGTCGTACAGCCCTGGGGCCAGCCAAATTATGAATCAGCAAAGGTCTTCTTCAATGCCGGCTATGTTTTTTCTGAAGCAGCTGAACTCTATGCGTTCGGTAACTACTCAGAAAGCTCCGGTGACGGTGCGTTCAACTACCGTAACCCAACCAACAGTGTGAATGCCGATATTCGCCTGCCTTCAGGTGAAACATGGAATGCACTTGAGTTCTTCCCGGGCGGCTTTACTCCCCGCTTCGCCGGTGATATTACTGATTATTCACTGGCAGGCGGCGTGAAAGGTGCCTCAGGCGATCTGAGCTATGATTTCTCTGCCCGTTACGGTTCAAACGAAATTTCTTACTCCATCTGGAATACATTCAACCCGTCATTAGGTAACGAATCACAAACTTCATTTGAACCGGGCGATCTGGTGAACGAAGAAATGCAGTTACAAGCTGATTTTGTTTATGACTTTGACGGTTACGCCTTTGCATTCGGTCTGAGCTACCTGGATGAATCTTATGAGATTCAGGAAGGAGAGGAAGCATCATACACTGCCGGCGCTTATTCTCAGGCAGATCCATGGGGATTCTGTAACGATGACGGCACAGCCACTGAAGCCGGTTCTGCTATTGCAGACCTGGATTGTGCAGACAGCTCTGACCCTGTGTATACCGTAATGGCTGTAGGATCAAACGGTTTCCCGGGATACTCTCCTGAGTTCTCCGGCGAATACAACCGTGATTCCTATGCAGCTTATGTAGATATTTCCGGTGATATCACCGACAGTATTTTTGCTCAGGCAGCGCTGCGTTACGAAGACTATTCAGACTTTGGTTCTGAGTTAGTTTACAAAGTAGCCGGTATTTATCAGGCAACGGATGAAATTGCTCTGCGTGCCTCCTACGGTACAGGCTTCCGGGCTCCGACGCCGGGCCAGCAGGGTACAACAAACGTTGCGACGACGTTTATCAACTCTGAGCCTGTTGCGGTAGGTTTATTCCCTGCCAGCAGTGACGTTGCCCAGGCCCTGGGTGCCAGCACACTGGATCCGGAAACCTCCACTAACATTACGTTTGGTTTAACTGCGGATTACGGTGACTTCACTTTCACTGCTGACTTCTATCACATCGAAATTGAGGACCGTTTCAACGCGATTTCAACGCTGGAAGTTTCTACAGATCCTACTGCCGGAGACGAGTATGACAACTATCTGGCCCTGGTGGCAGCCGGTGTTTCAGGCGCTGAATCCATCGGTGGCGTACGTTACTTCCAGAATGCGTTTGACACCACCACTCAGGGTGTTGACCTGGTAGCAACTTACCGCCTGTCTTCGCAATACGGTGATACCACATTCTCAGCCTCATACAACTACAACGATGTAGAGTTTGATTCTGACCCGAGTGAGGTGTTTAACCCTGAAAATATTTATGACTTCCTGAACAACACGCCGAATTCCCGCGCGATTTTGTCAGCAAGACATAACTATGACGCGTGGCAGGTTGTCGCCCGCCTTAATTACTATGGCGAAAACTCAAACTCTGATTACAACACCAATACTGAAGTACTGACTATTCAGGACTTCGACAGTGAAATGCTGTTTGACCTGGAAGGCTCTTACCTTGCAACAGAAAGTCTGCGCATCACGGTGGGTGTTCGTAACCTGTTTGATACCTATCCACAGTATGACGAAATCGAAGCGTCGAATGGCCGTCTGTACCGTTCAGATTCTATCGTCGACTGGCAGGGTGGTTATTACTACACCAAGTTGGAATACACATTCTGACCTGTACTGGCGGGTAGCTGTTTTACGGCAAGTCGACCTCGTGTCGGCTTTGCTGTGAAAGAGCCGGGGGAGTTCACTTTCGCTGCTTACAGCTGAGATACCCCCTGAGGACATACCCTCTTTAAATTAATGTTTAGCGGAGTTTTGTAGTTATGGAAATCGAGTTGGTCTGGTTTGTTGTTACGTTATGTGCTGCAGGTGCCATTGCCGGCATAACGTCAGGCCTGTTTGGCAACGGTGGCGGCTTTGTTGTCGTGCCTGCCCTGTCTATTGTCTTTCCCTTCTTTGTTCCCGATTCTGATGAAATCGTGAAAGTGGCTATCGGCACGTCTTTAGCCTCTATTGTTGTTTCCAGCCTGCGTTCTGTAATTGCCCACAAAGCGAAAGGTGCTGTGGACTTTGCCGTACTGAAATCCTGGTCGGTATGGATAGTCCTTGGCGTCATCGGCGGATTACTCATTGCAGATAACACCAGTGCAGGCGGACTTAAAATTGTCTTTGCAGCCGGTGTACTGCTTTACTCAATTTACTTCCTGTTCCCCGATTTTGTCGTGCGTCCGGGAATGTATTTCTCTATGCCCAAAGGTATCGGTAAAGCCACCCTCGCATTTGTGCTGGGTGGTTTTTCTGCCTTACTGGGTATTGGCGGTGGAACGCCCACCGTTATCACCATGGTCATGTGCCGCCGCACAATTCAGCAGGCAGTTGCCACTGCTGCAGGTGTCGGCTTTCTCATCGGCCTGCCAGGCGCGTTGGGCTTTTTGTTCATGCGCCACTCTGAAACTGCCGCCCTGCCGGTGGGTACCGTGGGATATGTCAATATTCCCGCCCTTATTGCCATCAGTATCGGTTCGATTATGACGGCCCCTATTGGTGCCAACATGGCGCATAACTTCAGTGAAAAAATGCTCAAAAGACTGTTTGGCATTTACTTAATCATCGTGTCACTCGGCATGTTTTATAAAGCCCTTTAGTCTTTTCACTTTCAAAGGAACTTATTTATGACTTACAACCCTGCACGACGTTTATTCTTAGGCGGCAGCCTGGCTGCTACAGCAGCCGGCGCAACCGGTATTATTACTCCTGCTGCGCTGGCAGCAGGTTCTTCAGTGGCGGCGCCTCACGTAATGTACGGCCCTCAGGCCGGCATCGCCAAGCTGAATGCAAATGAAAACCCCTATGGTCCGAGCCCTGCTGCTCTTAAAGCCATTGCAGAAGCCTCGTCCACCGGCGGTGCCTATTATGCTTATCAGGCGGGCATGTACTTAACTGACATGATTGCAGAAGAGTATGGCCTGAAAAAAGAAAATGTGGCAATTACCGCCGGTTCCAGTTTGATTCTGGCCTTCGCCGCTTATGCCGCCACATCAAAGGGAAAAATACTAGGTCCGGATCTTTTCTGGGACACCACATCTAAGGCCCCAATCAGCCAGGGCGGACCGGATATTGTGCGGGTACCCAACACAGCTGATCTGGATATTGACCTCGATGCACTGTACAACGCTATCGATGACAACATTGCCATGGTCCATATTTGCAACCCGAATAACCCGACCGGCAAAGTGCTCGACACGAAAAAGCTGCAGGATTTCTGTATAAAAGCCTCGAAGAAAACGCTGGTGCTGGTTGATGAAGCGTATAACGAACTGATCAGTGATGGCCCTGCACACTCAATGATCCCGCTGATCAATCAGGGCCACAATATTATCGTGGCGCGTACTTTCTCAAAAATTTATGGCCTGGCCGGCATGCGTGTGGGTTACATGCTTGGCTCAGAAGAAAATATCAGCTTTATCAATCAATATGGTCTCGGCGGCTATTCCATCAACCAGGCCGGCTTGGCAGCAGCGATTGCGAGCTTTAAAGATGAAGCCTTCAAAGACTTCTCACGGGATAAAGTGATGGAAGCCAAAGACATGATTATGTCGGCAGTTAAAGCGAATGGTTTGACGGCACTGCCATCAGCGACTAACTTTGTTTTTGTGAATCTGGGTGATAATGGCGATGCCAATGCCTTCCGTGCTGCTATGGAAACAGAAAATGTGCTGATCCGCGGACAGTACCGGACTTACAAGCCCTGGTCGCGGGTGAGTACCGGTAAAATCGAAGATGTGAAGATGTACGTCGACGCAATGCCAAAAGCGCTGGAAGCCATGTACAAGGCGTAACTGTACGTTAAACACAATGTAATCTGGTCGATGAGAGGTGCTGTAAGGCGCCTCTCATTCTGCTGCATGCCTGATAATCCCCCCTCTTAATCCGGTTCGCAATTGCGACAATCACGACATTCCTGACGATTGAGAATTTTTTTTCTACATTCCTTTCATTACTGAAATTCTTGTCTATAACTTAAATTAACGTGCGCCTGATAACGCATCAGGCAAATCCTTTTGGTCAGTAAATTTCTAAAATTTCACACAGTCTGGACCCAAAGAGACAGAAAAAGCCGACAACGTGCAGGCAGTAACAATCCCGGAATGTATTATGATGAGTGACAATCAAATTATGGTCGGAATAAAAAATACACCACCAATTGCAATGATTGGTGCAGGCGTGAGCCTTGTTGTGGGCTTTGGTTTAGTGTCAGTGGGTCTTGCTTATCCGGCAATAGTCGTTTCTTCCATCGGCGTTTTTCTGGCAGCAAAAATGCAATCAGGAGATACAGAACCACAGGCCGAAACTCAGGCTGTACACGCTGAGCCTGTATTTGAACAACAGGAAGTCACCGGCGATATGATGTCGGTAACTCAGGATATGGCTAAAATTATCAGTGACTGTGAGAAAAACCTGTCTGACATTTTCAATACACAAACCGATGCGGTAACCACTCTAAGTGAAGCTTTCCTCAATTTGCAACGCCTTGTAGGCGAGCAAAACACCTGTATTACCCGACTGATTCAGGCAGATTCTGACAGCGGCGAAATGTACTCAAACCGCATGCGTACCTTTGCTGATGAAACAGAGAAGTCACTGGATAAATTCCTTGAGTCTACCGAACAGATTTCAGAAGGCACCACCACCATTCTGGAAAAAGTAAACCGTATCTACGACACCATGCCTACAGTGCTTAAAGCCCTTGGCGATATTGATGATATTTCTGCCCAGACTAACCTGCTGGCACTGAATGCTGCAATTGAAGCGGCACGTGCCGGTGAAGCAGGCCGCGGCTTTGCTGTTGTTGCAGACGAAGTTCGTGCTCTGTCGAACCGCTCCACTCAGTTCAGCGGCGTTATCAAGAAACAGATGGAAAACATCGGCGTGCAAATTGATGAACTCACGCAGGATGTCCGCACACTCGCCGCCCAGGATACAAGCTATATCATTACAGCAAAGCGGGACATTCAGGGAGAGCTGGACGCGATTATCGTAAAAGCTGAGAGCGACGCGAACACAACGAATGAACTTGAAGGGATCTCCGGTCAGCTGGACAGTGCTATCGGCTCTGCTATCCGCGGCATGCAGTTTGGCGACATTAACGGTCAGAACCTCACCTATACCCAGGAAATGCTCACAATCGTTAATGAGCAACTGCCTCTGCTGGGAACCAATGATATTGCCACGGTTAAAAAGAACCTGGAAGAGCTGCAGAGCAGCATGAAAAACCGGGCTAACCTCGATCATAATCCGGTATCTGCCAGCAGCATCGATGCCGGAGAAATTGAATTATTTTAGCAACCACCAGCGCGGCTCGCTTGTTAGCCGGGATGACATGGAATCGCCGGATTCGGCGCAACACGTGAAAAAATTGTCGGGAGTATTATGAGTAAGAATATCCTCATTGTTGATGACTCACCATCAATCCGCCAGATGGTAGAAGTGACCTTAAAGTCAGCCAGTTACCCTGTAACTACCGCCGTAGACGGACAGGATGCGTTAGATCAATGCAAAGTGAAACGCTTCGACTTCGTTTTAACTGACCAGAATATGCCAAGAATGGACGGTTTGACGCTGATCAAAAACCTTCGCGGTATGTCAGCCTATGCCCGTACGCCCATTATCGTGCTCACCACGGAAGCGGGTGACGACATGAAGGCAAAAGGGAAAGCTGCCGGTGCCACAGGCTGGATGGTTAAGCCTTTCGACCCTGCCAAATTACTTGCGGTTGTAGGTAAGGTTCTCGGTTAGTTGTAACAGGAAGCGTCACTATGTCTATCGATATCGAACAATTCCACGCGGTCTTCTTCGACGAAAGTCAGGAACACCTGGATGACATGGAACAGCTCCTCATGGAACTGGATGTCGAAGATCCCGATCTTGAGCAGCTCAACAGTATTTTCCGGGCCGCCCACTCAATCAAAGGTGGCAGTGGAATCTTCGGTTTTGATGCGCTTACCGGGCTCACCCATGTCATGGAGAATTTGCTCGACAAAGCCCGTAAGCAAACCATTTCGCTGGACGTGCCTACCGTTGATTTGTTTCTTGAAACGGTAGACTTACTTAAGGTCATTCTGGATGCATACCGAACCGGCAGTGAGCTTCCTCAATCTGACATAGACTCCGGTGTAGCAGCCCTTGAAAAAGCGCTGGCTGCAGCCGACGGACAGGCAACAGATGCTCCGCAACCCGCTGCAGAAAGCGCTGCGGCAGACGACGATGATATCGATGGTTTCGGCTTTTTCGATGATGATGATGACGAGCCCGCAGCAGAAACAGCGGAAGTCGCAGAAAACACAGAAAATGAAGCGGCAAAAGCAGAAGCAAAAGATGACGATATAGACGGGTTTGGCTTCTTTGATGATGAGCCTCAACCTGCTGCATCACCGGAAGAAAAGCAAGGTTACGGTTTCTTCAAACCGGTTGAAGCCGTTGCAGAAGATGCCAAAGCCGCATCGGCAGAGGCGGCAAAAGCTGCCGCTAAACCTGCGGCTAAGAAAGCTGCAGCGAAATCTGCGGCTAACAAAGAAGCGTCTTCTATTCGTGTAGACACCCTGAAAATTGATCAGATGGTAAACCTGGTGGGTGAACTGGTTATTACCCAGTCCATGTTGTCGATGATTGGTGATGAAGTTACCGGAGCCATAGGTCAGAAGTTGCAGACGGCCATTGCAGAACTGCAGCGTAATACCCGCGAGATTCAGGAATCGGCAATGTCCATGCGTATGCTGCCGGTGAATATGACGTTTAACCGCTTCCCCCGTGTTGTGCGGGATCTGTCTTCTAAACTCGGTAAAAAAGTTGACCTCGTTATTGAAGGCGGCGCAACTGAAATCGATAAAAGCATGATTGAAAAGCTGGTCGACCCTCTGACTCACCTGGTTCGAAACAGTATCGATCATGGTGTAGAGAAGCCGGCAGACCGGGTCGCATCAGGCAAAACTGAAAATGGTACCGTGATTTTACGGGCTGCACAGCGTGGCAGTTCGATTGTCATCAGCATTATTGATGACGGGGCAGGACTCAGTCGTGAACGCATTCTGTCCAAAGCAACAGAAAATGGCCTGCCGGTGACACCGGATATGCCTGACAGCGAGGTCTGGTTACTGATCTTCCAGCCCGGATTTTCTACGGCAGCTGAAGTGACCGACGTGTCCGGTCGGGGTGTTGGTATGGACGTTGTCCGCCGGAACATTGAAGCTATTGGCGGCCGGATTGAAATTGATTCACATAAAGGACTGGGGTCATCATTTCATATCCATCTGCCACTTACGCTGGCTATTGTAGACGGGATTTGTGCTGCCGTGGGCGACCAGATTTTCGTCATCCCGCTGGTAAATATTATCGAATCACTGCAACCGGTAAAAGAACAGCTCAAACTGATTAAGAACGAACATCTGCTGTGGATAAGAGAGCAGTACTGGCCTCTGGTACCGATTCACCAGATGATGCATGTGGACCATGCTGTTACGAACCCCACGAAAGGGATTGTTGTACTGCTGGAAAGCAGCAAACGTCGCTTTGCTATTCAGGTCGATTCTCTGCTCGGCCAGCAACAGGTGGTGATCAAGAGTCTCGAACAGCACTACCGTAAAGTACCCGGCATATCCGGTGCCACCATCATGGGAGATGGCCGTGTTGCCATGATCCTGGATGCAGATGCCATCGCAGACTTGTGCAAACCTGTTCATGAAGAGGAAAAAGTATCATGAGTGCCCATGCCAGAGACCATCTCGCATCTAAAGATGTTCAGGAATACTTAAGCTTCATTTTAAGCTCTGAGCAATATGCCCTCGATATTACCTCAGTAAAAGAAATTCGCGGCTACGAGAAAGTCACACCTATCGCCAATGCGCCCAAATTTATCAAAGGCGTGCTGAATCTTCGCGGTGACATCGTACCCATCGTCGACTTACGGATTAAATTCAATATTCCGGATCCGACCTACAATGAATTCACCATTGTCATCATGCTACATGTTCATAACCGTGTTGTGGGCATAGTCGTTGATGGCGTCTCGGATGTTGTACGCCTTACGGAAGATGAAGTCAGGCCACCACCTGATTTCGGGGTGATATTCGACAGCCGGTTCCTGAAGGGGCTGGCAACTGTGGATGACCATATGGTCATTCTGGTTAACATTGAACAACTAATTTCCAGCGAAGAAATCGGTCTTGTTGCAGAGCAACTGACCGGTGAGGGAGAGTAATTATGGGTATGTTTGACTGGATCAACAGCGAAGCTTCGCGTGATCAGAAAATTCAGATGCTGCGTAAATCGCAGGCTGTCGATGCTTCTACCTGCTGCATCATGATGGCTGACGCAGACAGAAATATTGTCTACGCCAACAAAGCTGTCGTTAAGTTGTTAAAGGATAACGAAGCAGAATTGCAGAAAGTATTGCCGCACTTTTCAGCAGACAATCTGATTGGCGAGAACATCGATCAGTTCCATAAGAACCCCGCTCATCAAAAAGGCATGCTGGCAGAGCTAAAGCGTCCGATGTCTTCGAATATCATTGTGGGCAAAGTTAATTTTAAACTCACCCTCACCCCGCTGAAGGACGAAGAAGGCCACTCAGTGGGCACCATGGTGGAATGGGTGGATCAAACAGAACTTCTGCTGAAAAGAGGCATGCTGGAGGCCCTTCACCGGGTTCAGGCTCTGGCCGAATACACAGCAGAGGGTGAACTCATCGACGTGAATGAGAATTTTCTTAAGCTCACTGGCTATAGCCGGGCAGAAGCTCTGGGAAAACATCAAAGCGCTTTCGTGAAACAGGAGCTGGTTCACAATCAGGTATATAAAGACTTCTGGGATAAATTACGGCGCGGCGAAATTGACTCCGGGGAGTATCAACGCTTTGGCAAAGATGACAAAGAGTTCTGGGTGCAGGCTTCGTATAACCCGATTTTCGACACTGCCGGCAAGGTCACCAAAGTGGTTGAGTTTGCTATCGATATAACCAGAGAAAAACTGAAAAATGCCGATTATTCAGGCCAGATTGAAGCAATTGGTAAAGCTCAGGCCGTTATTGAATTTGATACTTCCGGCAACATTCAGTGGGCCAATGACAATTTCTTAAGTGCCACCGGCTACAACCTGGATGAAATAAAGGGCCAGCACCACAGCATGTTTGTTGAGCCGTCTGAAAAAATCAGTGCTGCTTACAGCAATTTCTGGAATGAATTACGGGGCGGCAACTTTAAGTCAGGGGAATATAAACGGGTTGCCAAAGGCGGCAACGAGATCTGGATTCAGGCATCTTACAACCCGATTATTGATATGAACGGCAAGGTTTTCAAAGTCGTTAAATACGCCACGTTGATTACTGAACAAAAACTGAAAAATGCTTACTTTGAAGGGCAAATTAACGCCATCGGTAAATCTCAGGCGGTCATTGAGTTCAATGTGGACGGTATTATCCAGTGGGCTAATGATAACTTCCTGAACACAGTGGGTTACACCCTTGATGAAATAAAAGACAAGCATCACAGAATGTTTGTAGATAAAGAAACCCGGGGCTCAGAGGAATACTCTCAATTCTGGGCTGACCTGAAGAAAGGTAAATTCTTCTCCGGTGAGTTTAAGCGAATTAATAAAGCCGGTGAGGAAATCTGGATTCAGGCCTCCTACAACCCTATTCTGGATATGGACGGCAATGTTTTCAAAGTAGTGAAATACGCGACCAACATTACCGAAGAAAAGTTACGTACCGCTTATTTCGAAGGTCAGATTTCAGCTATTGGCAAATCCCAGGCTGTGATTGAGTTTGATATGGACGGCATGGTTATCCACGCCAACGAGAATTTCCTCAACACGCTTGGCTATACCCTCGATGAAATTAAAGGTAAACATCACAGTATGTTTGTGGATCAGGAAACCCGCAACAGCAATGATTACCGTTCGTTCTGGGATCAATTGAATCACGGTGTCTACCAGTCCGGCGAGTACAAACGTTTTGGTAAAGGCAACAAGGAAATCTGGATTCAGGCTTCTTATAACCCCATTCTGAACCAGAATGGCAAACCTTTCCGCGTGGTGAAATACGCAACCGATGTCACCGCCCGTACCACTGCAGTTTACGATATTAAACAAGTTATGACCCAACTGGCGAAAGGCGACCTGACTTGCGAGATTGAACACGAGTTTGAAGGCGAGTTCAAAGTGCTGGGTGAGTCTATCAACCAGTTCATCCGTGATATGCGGGTCACCATTTCACGCATCAACCATGCTGTTGAAACAATCAGCAGTGCGTCCAGTGAGATCGCCAGCGGAAATGCAGACTTATCCAGCCGGACAGAGCAGCAGGCGTCCAGTCTGGAAGAAACGGCATCCTCAATGGAAGAACTGACCGGTACTGTGCGCCTGAATGCAGAGAATGCGGAGCAGGCCAACAGTCTGGCATCACAGGCTTCATCTATCGCCGTAAACGGCGGCAATATGATTCAGCGTGTGGTAGAAACCATGGGCAGCATCAACGAGTCAGCCCAGAAAATTTCAGACATTATCGGTGTAATAGACGGCATCGCCTTCCAGACCAATATTCTGGCGCTGAATGCTGCCGTAGAAGCCGCCCGTGCCGGTGAACAGGGACGCGGATTTGCGGTAGTCGCCTCCGAAGTAAGAACGCTGGCACAGCGCTCTGCAGAAGCTGCAAAGGACATCAAAGAGCTGATTTCAGACTCGGTAGATAAGATTGGCAGCGGCAACACGCTGGTGAAACAGAGCGGTGACACCATGGGCGAAGTGGTTACCTCAAT
This sequence comes from Alteromonas sp. AWJ4_197, assembly GCF_056160285.1. Classification (NCBI taxonomy): domain Bacteria; kingdom Pseudomonadati; phylum Pseudomonadota; class Gammaproteobacteria; order Alteromonadales; family Alteromonadaceae; genus Alteromonas; species Alteromonas sp. AWJ4_197. The sequence goes on from NZ_JBSWWW010000002.1 coordinate 731,402, forward strand.
TAAGCGGGTTAACGACATTATGTCAGAAATTGCTGCGGCGTCTTCTGAACAGTCCAACGGCATAAACGAAATCAGTAAAGCCGTCACGCAAATGGATGAGATGACGCAGCAGAACGCGGCGCTGGTTGAAGAAGCAGCAGCAGCAGCGGAAAGTATGCGTCAGCAGGCAGCACAACTGTCAGAGCGTGTTGCCACATTTAAATTAAGTGATAAAGACCGCTCAGCAGACCCGATGGAAGACCTGCCTGCCATTAGTGCAAGACCGAAATCTCAGTCCCGCAAGCCGGCAGCAGCAATCGGATCAAACGGGAAAAGCAGCAAACCTGCAGTAAAGGCAGCGGCTCCTGAAGATACGGAAGAATGGGAAAGTTTTTAAAGGAGATGGGCCGGTATGAGCCAGAGCGCCCGGCAAGAATTTGCGTTTAATAAAGAGGATTTTGAGAGAGTCAGACAAACCTTATATCAAAAGGCAGGAATCAATCTTACAGATACGAAAGATTCACTGGTTTACAGCAGACTCGCCCGCAGACTGCGGGCGTTGTCGCTGAACAGCTTCGATGACTATCTCACATACCTGAAACGTACGCCTGAAGAAGACGAGAACTTCATCAATGCCCTGACGACAAACCTGACTTCATTTTTCCGTGAGGCCCACCACTTTGATGCGCTGGCAAATTACCTGCGGACGCATCCGGGCCAGCGGACAATATGGTGTTCAGCCAGCAGTACCGGCGAAGAGCCCTACTCCATCGCAATGACAGTGGCAGAGGTGTTCGACAGTTTTGATAATCCGGTATCGATCATTGCGTCAGACATTGACAGCCAGGTACTGGCGAAAGCCAGCGCAGGCATATACAACAGCGAGGCGACAACCAAACTGACACCGCACCAGTGCAAGAAGTTTTTGCACAAAGGTAAAGGCAGCCAGAAAGGTAAAGTGCGGGTAGTACCGGAACTGCGAAAAAATGTCAATTTCAGACGCATCAATCTGATGGATGTGACCTGGCCAATACGGGGACCCATTGATGTCATATTCTGCCGTAACGTGATGATTTATTTTGATAAGCCCACCCAGTTGAATATTTTGAAACGCATGGTGGCACTGTTACCGGATGACGGTTTATACATCGCCGGACATTCAGAGAACTTCAATAAGGATTCACAGATCGTTACGCCAGTGGGGAAAACCATTTACAAACCGGCCCGTGAAGACAGACGCTATGGCTGAAACCTTCATGGACGGCGTGGGGCACGAAGCCAACACATATTATGATCCCCGCTTTGTCCGGCAGGCTGTAAAAATTCTGCCGGGAGAGTATTTTTCTACCGGCAATGACACACTGATGGTCACAGTTCTCGGCTCCTGTGTGTCTGCTTGTCTGATGGATTTGCACAACGGCGTGTGCGGCATGAATCACTTTTTGTTGCCCTCAGACAGAGGCTCTGAAGGTGAATTTTGTGAAGCCTCCCGATATGGCATGTATGCCATGGAGTTGTTGATTAATCAGATGATGAATTTAGGTGCCGATAAGCGGCATCTGCAAGCCAAAGTATTTGGCGGCGGAAATGTGGTTGCGGGTATATCCGTCACCAATGTTGGCCAGATGAACTCAGAGTTTGTAACTGCTTACTTACGAAGAGAGTGCATTCCAATCGTTGCCAGCGATTTAATGGAAGACTACGCCCGCAAAATATATTTCTTCCCTGACTCAGGACAGGTACTCGTGAAACGGATACGGAAATTCAATAATTCAACGATCATGGACCGGGAAAGTGCTTACCGCATTAAGTTGAAACAAGGGCCTGAACAGAGTGAATTTGAACAGTTTGATTAGGTGAGCCATGACGATAAAAGTACTTGTTGTAGACGACTCCGCGTTAATCAGAAATCTGCTTGGCGAAATCGTAAAAAGCGAAAGCGATATGCAGCTGGTTGGTGCCGCACCCGATGCCTATGTCGCTAAAAAGATGGTGCAGGAACACAATCCGGATGTCATCACTCTGGATATAGAAATGCCCAAGGTCGACGGCCTGCGTTTCCTCGATGTACTGATGAAAGCACGTCCCACGCCGGTGGTAATGATATCCACCCTCACGGAAGCAGGCGCTGATGCCACCATCCGTTCACTGGAGCTTGGCGCTGTTGATTTTATCCCTAAACCCAAACTGGGAGTTGTGCAGGGAATAGAAGAATACCGCGAATTGATTTTATCAAAGATACGTATGGCAGCCCGCTCGCGGGTACGTCAGCAAAAGCCGGCCACAGTTAAAACAACGACAGCACTCACCTATTCAAGTACTGAGAAAATCATCGCCATCGGCGCTTCTACCGGCGGCACGGAAGCGATAAAAACCATAGTCAGTGCGTTACCGGCCAATGCACCGGCGACGGTTATCACCCAGCATATGCCACCGGGTTACACCAGCACCTTTGCAAAGCGGCTGGATGCCTGCAGCCAGTTAAAAATTGTGGAAGCCCGGGGTGATGAGCGTTTACTTCCCGGCCACGGCTACCTGGCTCCCGGCGATAAACATATGGAGATCATCCGCAGTGGTGCCGATTACCGGATCAGATTAAATGACGGGCCCCGTGTCAGTGGCCACAAGCCCTCAGTGGATATGATGTTTACCTCGCTGGTTGAATCTGCCGGCAGTAACGTAGTGGCCAGTTTGCTGACAGGTATGGGTAAAGACGGCGCAGACGGGTTGCTGGCGCTGAAAGAGAAAGGTGCATTCACCATTTGTCAGAATGAAGACACCTGTGTGGTATACGGCATGCCTAAAGTTGCCGTCTCGCTGGGGGCGGCGGAAAAGATTTTGCCACTCGAAAATATCGCTCAGGCAATGGTTTCTCAACTGGAGAAAATGAAAGCAGGCAGCCGTTTGTAAAGTTCTTAAGTATGACGGCTTATATCAGATTATGGCGTTGCATCCGGTAGCACAGGTGAGAAGTTAGCTACACTGGATTCGGGAAGCTTTTAGTGACATTTGTGCAGAAAATTTCACCTAAAGAATAACACACAAATGTCACAAAAGACCTATACTCAAAATGACGTGATATTAGCAAATAGTCGAAATTGAAAGATTTTTTTTCAGGTGGACTTGCAGGAATGAAAATATCGCAAATACTCATGATAGGTTCGAAATTGTCTGGAGGTAAGAATGACAGTTCCGCTACTTGTGGCCGATGACTCGCGTCTGTCACGAAGAAGTGTACTAAAAGCGCTTCCGCCTGAAATCGAGTTTACTGTCACAGAAGCTGCGAATGGCAGGGAAGCAATTGATCTGCTCGAAAAGAACGGGTTCAGATTACTATTACTCGACCTGACTATGCCCGAGGTGGACGGTGTTGGTGTGCTTGAATACCTCGCGGACAAAGAAGAAAGACCAGATGTGATTGTGATCAGTGCTGACTTCCAGCCTGAAAAACAACGCATTGTTATGGATCTGGGGGCGCACAAATTCATCAGAAAGCCTCTCGATAAAGAAGAATTAGCCATGACATTGTTTGAGCTGGGGTATCTATGAGCAGTGTTATTTCCCTCACAGAAGATCAACGTGACGCCCTTCAGGAGCTAATGAATATCTCTATGGGGCAAGCTGCTAATTCGCTGGCGCACCTGATAGAAACTAAAATAGGTATCTCCATACCTAAAATATCAGCCGTTACGCCAGCCGAATTATTTACACTTATTAATCGCAGTGAAAATGCGTTTTACACCAGACAATCTTTCCTTGGAGATATCCAGGGTGAAGTGATGGCGGTAGTATCAGAGCAGGGTTTAACCGAAGTGGCCAGCCTGCTCGAATACGAGGCTCCGCTCAGCCAGAGTGATATTGAAGAAACCATACTGGAGCTGTCAAATATTCTGGCCGGCGCTTGTCTGGCCGGTTTATCGAACCAGCTTGAACTGGCAACTAATCTGAATATGCCAACATTGTTTTCTCCGAATAAGGCATCATTCACCGAACTTAACTGGCAGCATAGCCTGGTAATGGAAGTGCAGTTCGATATTGAGCTCTCTTCATTCTCCATGCGGGTAGTCTTTTGTCTCGACCGTGCGTCACTGGTACGGCTAACCGAAACTATTGATGAATTGCTGGGTTAATGTTCGAGCAACTTTTTGGCAAATTACCGGTTGGGATCTGCATTGTAAATGAAGATTACCAGGTCATTTTCCTCAACGACTTTTTTATCGACCGCATGGAAACCGGACTCCGTGCTGACTACATGGAAAAGCCGGTAGCAGAGCTCTTTCCAGAGCAGGAAAAGTTTCTGCGCCGCAGAATTAAATCTGTCTTCGTTCTTCAACATCCCAGTTTCAGCTACTGGGAACAACGCCCGCATATTTTTCCGTTTAAAAGTAGCCGCCCCATTACCGGTGAAGAGACACAGATGTACCAGAATATGGAAATCGTGCCCTTATCTTCTCCGGAGCATGGCAAGCTGGCGTGTATTTTCCTTCAGGACGTTACCGCCCAGGCCAGTTACTTCATTGCCCAGCAGGAATTATCCAAAGCGCTGAAACGTGAGCATGAAGAACAACTTAAACTCATCAAGAAACTCGACTCAGCGCAAAGCCAGCTTATCCAGGCAGAAAAAATGGCTTCTACGGGACAACTGGCAGCCGGCATTGCCCACGAAATCAATAATCCCATTGGCTTTGTCTCAGCCAATCTGGACACTTTAAAGCAATACGGTGAACACCTGATAACCTTGTGCGACACGCTGGCAGACAATATTGAAAATACCGATGAAAAAACACGCACGCTAATCACGGGCCTTCTGGAAGAGCATCATTACGACTTATTAAAAGACGATATGACTCCGCTGATTGATGAGTCCAGAGACGGCCTTATCCGTGTGCGGGACATTGTCGAGAACCTTAAGCGGTTTGCACTGGAAGATTCGGCCGGATGGCAACTGATGGATTTGGATGAAGCGGTAAAGCAGATGGCAGAGCTGGTATCAGTCCAATACAAAAAGCCCACGTTTAAAGTCACCTGTGAACCCGCCGGCCTGAAAATCTATTGCGAGCCGGGCAGCCTTAAACAGGCTTTGATGAATATGGTGATCAATGCGGCCCAGTCCATCAATCATAAAGGGTTTGTAAAAGTAGATGTGCATGGTGATGACACAACGGTCCGCATCAAGATCATCGACAGTGGTGAAGGCATTGAAGAAAAGCACGTTAAGAAGATATTTGATCCGTTCTTCACAACCAAACCGGAAGGGCTGGGTCAGGGGCTCGGGTTATCAGTGGCTTATACAGCCATAGAACAACATGAAGGCAAAATTTCAGTCAGTAGTAAGGTGGGTAAAGGTACCGTATTTGAAGTCACTTTACCGGTACTGACCCCGGACGACGAAGCACATTAATATTCCCGGGCTGAACTGTTGCAGGTTATGTTTGGCCTCCCGCCCGCATCAGGCTATGATACACCGTCTTTTTCTTATGCTGACAGGAACAGTGATGTATCCGGCTTACCGGTTTAAAAGATACCTGGCAGGCCTGCTTGCTTTCAGTATTCTCAGTTTCAACGTATTCGCAGACTTGTGGACAGGTGATGCCGCCGTGCATCTTGCCGGTGTAAGAAACTCTCCGCAGGACGTACTCGACGCATTACCGGCCAGCAATGATGAACTGTCTTCAGAACAGCGAGCCCTGCATTTTTACCTCATCAGCCGTGCAAATGGCGCGCTTGCTTTGCATGAAAAAGCGGAAGAAGCCGCTTTAGCAGGTCTGGCACTGGCACCGCCTCCCCCTTTAAATGACTATCTGACGCTGGCGCTGGCAGAAGCCAGAGACGGACTGGGTCTTGCTCAATCCATGATCTCTGCTGCGGCAGAATCGCTGGCCCGGGCCCGTGACGGTGATGACGAAGCCCTGTTGTTTTATGCAATCAGTGTGAACGGTTATATCAATGTAACTTTAAACCAGTACAGCGAAGCCCTTGCGTTATTTCAGGAAGGTTACCGCCGGCTTGAATCTCCGGGTGCTTTTTTCAGCCGGGCTGATTTTGCCAGCATGATTGCCCTTGTATACGAATACCGGCAGGAACCTGAAATGGCATTGCGTTTCTATCGCGAAGCTGAAACCTGGTACCGGCAAAATAATGTGCGCCTTGAACTGGCGAATACCCTGTTTGGATTAGGCAAAGCCACTATCCAAACCGGCGATGGTGATGAAGGCATGACCCTGCTTCTTGAATCTGCAGATATTGCCCTTAACATCCGCGATTTACAGGGTGCTGCATTCAGTTATGAAGCTATTGCATCTGAGCTGATTGACCGGGGGATGACCGCCGATGCATCGCCGTTTTTAGATGATGCCCTCAGTCTGTTTATGCAGGCTGGCAATCCGTTTATGCAAATTAAAGTCTTAATTGAAAAGGCACAAATTGCCGTTGATCAGGGTCAGCCGGAAGAGGCTTTACGCAGACTGGCCAGAGCTGAGGAAATGGCCACGGGTGAATCCTTTTTGTCACAACGAATTGCCATTGCAGATACAAAAGCCCGCGCTTTTGCCGCCAAAGGTGAGCACCAGTCTGCCTATCTGGTATTACTGCAAAACAGGCAGAACCGCGCTTTGTTACAGAAAGAAATTAACTCCAGGCGAATTCTGGAATTACAGACCCGTTTCGATGTGGAAAAGCAGCGGGCGCAAAATGCCCTGCTGGAAGAGCAAAATTTACGTCAGCAAAACCAGTTAAAGAATGAACAGCGCCTTCAGCGCTATACAATTGCACTTATCGGATTGCTTATTGTGGTATGTGGCCTGCTGAGCTGGCTGTATTTTAATGGGAAACGTCATCAGAAACGCCTTGAACAACTGGCAAACTATGACGGCCTGACTGGTTTAATGACACGCCGGAAAACCATGGAAGATGCTGAGTTACAGTATCAGATGGCCCAAAGACACAAAACGCCTTTGACAGCAGCGGTTATTGACCTCGATCATTTTAAACAAATTAACGACAAGTACGGCCATCAAACCGGGGATGATGTGCTCAGGGCCTTTGGCAGAAAGGCGCAAAAGCATTTCAGGAAAACGGATATTCTGGGCCGTATTGGTGGAGAGGAATTTCTTTTCCTGTTTCCCCATACCGGGACGAACGACGCGCTGGACATGCTTGAGCGTTTTGCCGGCAGCGTCCGGAAAATTCCTGATGAACTGAAAATCAAAACGATGCAGGTCACGTTATCCGTCGGCCTTGTCGATGCCACTTCGTTTTCCAATATGACCAGAGTAGTTGCTGTCGCAGACGAAGCGTTGTACGAGGCAAAGGAAACTGGCAGAGATAAAATAGTGACCGGTCAGCCCTCTGCTACGGACGGACAATCTCAATAGTGACAGGCAAAGGCTTCATTTTATCCCGCCGGACCATTCGCAGGGATAGCCGCGAATGCGTTGAATTGTGGATTTCCACTGAGAATGGTCCGGTGCGGCTTATCTCTGAGCCACAAACCAGCGTTTCCTTCATCAGAACATCTCATCTGGAACAGGTTCAAAATCTGATCCGGGCGAAAGGCCTGGATATCACCCCGGAAGCGGTCAATTTCAAAACCCTGGAACAGGAAGAAGTCATACTACTGCGGTGTGCTGACGACTTCACAAGGCACAAATTACGTCGCGGGATGCAGAGCGCAGGGCTGCCACTGTACGAGGGAGATATTAAGTCTGAAGACCGTTTTCTGATGGAGCGTTTTGCGTACGGAGCTGTAAGTTTTTACGGGACGCAGGTTCATAATGAGGTTGTGAACGCCAAAGTGAAAGGGGCACAGTTTCGTCCGCAACTGACCAGCGTATCTGTTGATATTGAGTGTGATGAAAAGGAAAACCTGTATTCCATCGCTGTTGCTTCTGAGACCATGAACCGTGTATGGCTGAATACTGCAGGAACCACACCGGTCACTGACGAATTTGCGACCTTTGATGTCATTAATCTGCCCGGTGAAAAAGAAGTCCTTACCGCTTTCTGCAAGGCTGTCGCAAAGCTGGATCCTGATGTCATACTGGGCTGGAACATCAAGCAGTTTGACCTCGCTGTGCTTAACAGAATGGCACGGCGACAAGGCATTCCGCTGACATTGGGCCGCCAGGGAGAAACCCTTACCGTACGGGAGTGGGAAGACGGCTCACAGGTGATAGCAGAGATTCCCGGCCGCTGTATCATTGATGGCATTGATGCGCTGAAAACCATGACCTGGCAGTTCGAAAGCTTCGCACTGGACTTTGTTGCAAATGCCTTGCTGAATAAAAGAAAGCTGATTACCGGCGGGGATAAACTTGAAGAAATTAAAACCTTATACCGCGAGAATCCTTCTCAGCTACTCGCATACAATCATCAGGATTGTGTTCTGGTAAACGACATCGCGGAACATACACGTTTCATTGATTTTCTCATTTTACGCAGCACCCTTACCGGACTGGATATGACCCGGCCCGGCGGCTCAGTTGCAGCGTTTATAAACGTATATCTGCCTAAGCTGCACAGACAGGGATATATATGTGGAATCCGCCCGGAGAATGGCGGTCTTGCAAGCCCGGGAGGCTACGTGATGACGTCCAGACCCGGGCTGTATAAGAATGTACTGGTACTGGATTTTAAGAGCCTGTATCCCTCTATCATAAGAACTTTTCTTATTGACCCCCTTGGTCTGGCTGAAGGGTTACTGCACCCTGAAAACGCCATAGAAGGTTACAGAGGAGCCATGTTCTCCCGCACGGAGCATTTTCTGCCCGATATCATTGCAGGACTTTGGCAACAACGTGATGAAGCTAAACAGCAGCAGGATGCGCCGCGCTCTCAGGCGATAAAAATTTTGATGAATTCATTTTACGGTGTGCTCGGTAGTGGCGGTTGCCCTTTCTACGATCCCCGTCTTGCCAGCTCGATCACTATGCGGGGACACGACATCATGCAAACCACTGCCGGCTGGATACAAGAAGCCGGCTACGAAGTGATTTACGGCGATACGGACTCTACATTTGTATTCACAGGTGATGACTGCACACCCCGGCAAGCTGAATTAATTGGTACGCAGTTACAGGACATGATCAACCGCCGCTGGCGTGAGACGTTAAAACAGGATTTTGATTTACACTGTCATCTTGAAATTGAATTTGAAACCCACTTCCGCCGCTTTTTTATGCCCACAATCCGTGGTTCAGAAGAAGGTAGCAAGAAGCGTTATGCCGGCGTGGTGGTAAAAGAGGGTAAGGAACAACTGATTTTCAAAGGGCTGGAAAATGTCAGATCAGACTGGACTGCGCTGGCACGTCAATTTCAGGAAAAGCTTTACGCCCTTGTCTTCGCAGAACAGTCTCCTGTGGATTACATCAGAACATTACTCAGTGATATCCGCGCCGGTAAACTGGATGACTTTCTGGTGTACGCAAGGCGCCTCAGAAAGCCTCTGAATGCTTATACACGCACGCAACCGCCTCATGTTAAAGCTGCACGTCAGGCTGATGAGATGAATCTGGCAACAGGCAAACCTCTGCAATACCAGCACAAAACTACAGTGCGTTATGTTGTCACTATAGCAGGACCGCAGGCTGTCGGGTATGTCACTCAACCACCTGACTATGAACACTATATTGAAAAACAAATCAGACCCATTGCTGAAAGCATCCTGCCGGCAACAGGGATCAACTATGATGATATAGACAACCAGCAACTGGGTTTATTTTAACCCGTTAGCCGCCCCTTCCGGTAATTCAACGCAGAGCCATTTCACTGGCACACTTTATCCGATATAACGTTTACATCCCTTGCAGGACGACCTTCAGGTGCTGACAGGGAGCTTCGACTTAGTCACCGGATAGGAGGAACAGTGTTTAACTGGAAAGCCATACTGAAGCCCGCGGACTGGGCGTCAATTCTTAAGCATACCGGCCTGCTCGCTTATGCATTTATTGCCAGTATCTTATTCAAATCTCTGGGATTCATTCCGTCACATCAGGTGCCGGTAACCATGCTCATCGCATTTGTGTCTCTGGAATGGATGTTTTTCCAGCGCACTAAGTTCACTTCTCAGTAAGTCTTCTTTTTTATGATCCCTCCGGATACTCACAATCGGTGTCCGGTTTGGCTGTCCGTTTCTCTCTCTGCTCCCCTTTTCTATCAACTTTTCAATGATCATCCCTCTTCTGAAATCCTTCGGTAGACAGACAATTATATTTTAAATAACTGAGTGGCTGGCTCCGGCAAAAAGTGATTCAGCCTTAATGTTATGGCTTTTGACTAGCAGAGACTCTGACCAGAGAAAAGAAACGAAAAAAGCCCGCTCAGATGAGCGGGCTTCTTCGTAATTGGGAGCCTGACGGTGTGCTACTCTCACATGGGGAGACCCCACACTACCATCGCCGCTAACGCGTTTCACTTCTGAGTTCGGAATGGATTCAGGTGGTACCACGTCGCTATTGCCGTCAGGCATAAACTTTTGTCTTAATGATGTTTACACATCACTAAGATAACAATTCTGGAAAGCTGGATATCTTCATCAATCAGAGTAACGCTACTCTAACTTTTTTAATTAGTCAGTCTTTAACTCACAACTTCTAAGTAAAAGCTACTTAGGCGTTGTATGGTTAAGCCTCACGGG